>QHTT01000120.1 GCA_003220935.1 Gemmatimonadota bacterium | reverse complement strand
GCCTCCTGCCGACCCTGCTGGGCGTGACGGGTGCACTGTACTTCTTCGGGGCGCTGGCGCTGGGGCTCGCGTACACGGGGGCGTCGATGGCGATGACCCGCGCCGTCACGACCGCGCGCGCCTGGCGCGTGTTCTTCGTCTCGATCATTTATCTGCCGGCGCTGCTGACGCTGATGGTGCTGGACAAGACGGTGGCATAGCGGCCCCTTCATGATCCCCTTCCATCGCCTGCTGATCTCCACCGCGATCGTCTTCTGCGCGGGATTCGCGACGTGGGCGGGCGTCGACTACTGGCAGTCGCGCGGCGCGGTCACGCTCGCGCTCGCCGCCATCTTCGTCGCGTTCGCGGCCGGGCTGTCGTATTACCTGCGACATCTGAACCGCTTTCTCGGGCGATGATCCTCGCTGCGCTGCTCCTGGTCCACGGCGACGATCCGGGGATGGAGCTGCTCTACTTCTGGGCCGCGGTGCTGCTCGCCCTCACGCCGCTGCTGATCTTCGGGACGATCGGGGCGCTGGTGCTGAAGAAGATTTGGAAGGAGCAACGCGGAACGCGGAATGCGGAACGCGGAACAGAAAGGCCGTCCTGACGTTCCGCGTTCCGACTTCCGCGTTCCGCGTTAGATTTGTCCCATGAGCTCGAAGCCTCCCGAGAAGCGGCAAGTCGTCCGCTTCGCCTTCTACAAGCTCGACACCGCGTGGCGCCGTCTCTCCGCCGAGCGCCAGGCGGCTTCGAAGATCGAATTCGGCGAGACCATCGAGAGCTTCAACGGGCATCTGCTGCTCCGGCCCTACGGGCTCGTCGGCATCCGCGGTGACTGCGACTTCCTGCTGTGGCAGGTGGCGGAGGACCTGGACTCGCTGGTGTCGCTCCAGACGGCGCTGAACCGCACCGATCTGGGTGCCTACCTCGCGCTGCCGTACAGCTATCTGGCGATGACGCGGCGCTCGATCTACGAGTTCCCCGAAGCGCCCGGCCAACCGTCCCGCCTGCAAATCCGCCCGAGCGACGCGCGGTACCTGTTCGTCTATCCGTTCACGAAGACGAGGGCCTGGTACGCGCTCCCCAAACCGGAGCGCCAGGCGATGATGGACGAGCACGTGCGGGTCGGCCGCCAGTACCCCTCCATCCGGCTCAACACGACGTACTCCTACGGGCTCGACGATCAGGAGTTCATCGTGGCGTTCGAGGGGGATAGCCCGGCGGACTTCCTCGATCTCGTCATGCAGCTGCGGGAAAGCCGGGCATCGTCCTACACGCTGCGCGACACGCCGACCTTCACCTGCGTGCAGATGTCGTTGTGGGACCTGCTCGACACCCTGGGCGGCGCCGGCTCGGCACAGGCGCTGTCCCGGCGCCCGGCGCGCGCCGACGGCTACACGCCGGTGAGCACTCTGGAGGAGATCCCGCCGGGGGCGAGCCGCCGCGTCTACGTGGCCGGCGAAGCGGTGGCGCTGTTCAACGTGAACGGCACGGTGCACGCGATCGGCAACCGCTGCACCCATGCGCGCGCCAGCCTGTCCGAGGGGACGCTCGACCCGGCGCGCTGCACCGTGACGTGTCCCTGGCACGAAGGGGTCTTCTCGCTCGAGTCGGGCCAGGTGCTCGCCGGCCCGCCTGCGCTGCCGGTCGCGGTGTATCGCGTCAAGCTCGAAGGGGACACCGTCCTCATCGCTCCGGCCGAGGCGCGCGAGCCCACGGTTGTCCCCCGCCCCTGACGACTGTCGCTTCCTGAAAGCGTGCCGCGCGGAGCCCACCGACGTCACGCCGGTGTGGTTCATGCGACAGGCGGGGCGGTACCTCCCGGAGTACCGCGCGTTGCGACAGAAGCACTCGCTGCTCGAGCTGTGTCACACACCCGAGCTCGCCGCCCGGATCACCCTCCAGCCGGTCGAGCGGCTAGGCGTGGACGCCGCGATTCTCTTCGCCGACATCCTGCTGCCGTTCGAGCCCCTCGGCCTCGGCCTCAGCTTCGCGGCCGGCGAGGGACCGCACATCACCCGCCCGATTCATGAAGCGACCCAGGTCCTCGAGCTGCCGCGCGTCGAGCCATCCACCGATCTCGCGTACGTGATGGACGCGGTGCGGCTCGCGGCCCGTGCCCTTCCCCCGCACGTCCCGCTCATTGGCTTCGCCGGCGCGCCGTTCACGCTCGCGAGCTATGCCATCGAGGGCGGCGCGACGCGCAGCTTCACCCTGACCAAGCGGTTCATGTACTCCGAGCCCCGAGCCTGGCACGAGCTGATGCTGCGGCTCGCGGAGCTGGTCGGCGCCTACCTCGCCGCCCAGGCGCGCGCCGGCGCCCGGGCACTGCAGCTGTTCGACAGCTGGGTCGGCTGCCTGGCGCCGGCGGATTATGCGACGTACGTGTTTCCCCACAGTCAGCGGGCGCTCGAGCTGGCCCGCGCGGCGGGCGTCCCCGTGATCCATTTCGGGACCGACACCGCCGTGTTCCTCCCCGACTTCGCGCGCGCGGGCGGCGATGTCATCGGGGTGGACTGGCGCATTCCCCTCGACGTCGCGTGGGAGCGCATCGGTCCCGAACGGGCGATTCAGGGGAACCTCGATCCTGCGGCGCTGCTCGCGCCGCTCCCCGAGCTCGAGCAGCGAGTCCGCGACGTGCTCGACCGGGCCGCGGGCCGCGCGGGCCACATCTTCAACCTCGGGCACGGCGTGCTCCCGGAGACGCCGGTCGAGGCGCTGCAGCGCGTCGTGGACTGGGTACATGGCGGCTGAAGCGGGGGGCGTCTCCGTGCTGCTGATGGCGTACGGCGGGCCCGGCAGCCTGGAGGAGGTGGAGCCGTACCTGCGGGACGTGCGCGGCGGCCGGGCGACGCCTCCGGAGCTCGTGGCGGAGATCACGGAGCGCTATGCGCGCATCGGCGGGCGCTCGCCCATCCGGGAGCGGACCGAGGCCCAGGCGCGGGCGCTGCAGGACGCGCTCGGGCCCACGTGGCCCGTGTACGTCGGGATGCGGCATTGGCATCCGTTCATCGCCGAGACAGTCGATCGTATGGTCGCCCGGGGGGTGCGTCGCGCAGTGGCGATCGTGCTCGCACCGCACTACTCGGCACTGTCGGTCGGGGCATACGAGAAGAAGCTGCTCGAGGCTACGCGCGGCCGCCTCGATCTGGCGCTGGTGCGGAGCTGGGGGGACCACCCCCAGTTCCTCGAGGCCGTCGCCGAGCGGGTTCGGCAGGCGCTGCAGCGCTTCCCCGCGCCGGGCGCCGTGCAGGTGCTGTTCACCGCCCACAGCCTGCCCGAGCGCATCCTCGCCGCGGGGGACCCGTACGCGGACGAGCTGCAAGCGAGCGCCGCCGCGGTCGCCCGGCTCGCCGGAGTCGGCGCGTGGCGCTTCGCCTACCAGAGCGCCGGCGCCACGCCCGAGCCGTGGCTCGGGCCCGAGGCGGGCGCCGTCATGACCGAGCTCGCCGCCACACGAAAGGACTTCCTCATCGTCCCGATCGGATTCGTGAGCGATCATGTGGAGGTGTTGTACGACGTGGACATCGCGTACCGCGGACTCGCGGAGCGGCTGGGTGTCCGGCTCGAGCGCACCGACTCGTTGAACGACAACGCGCGGCTCGTCGCGGCGCTCGCAGACCTGGCGCGACGCACCGCGGCGGAGCGGGCGTGGGTTTGACGTGCGTCGTCGTCGGCGCCGGACTCACCGGTCTGGCGGCCGCGTGGGAGCTGACGCGGGCGGGAGCGGACGTGGTCGTGCTCGAGAGCGAGCGACGCGCCGGCGGCGTCGTGCTGACCGAGCGGCGTGACGGCTTCCTCGTGGAGGGCGGGCCCGACGGCTTCCTCGTGAGCGAGGGCGACATTCAGGCCCTCGCCCGCGAGCTCGGGCTCGGGGACCGGCTGGTGGACCAGCTGGCTCAGGGCGCGATGGTCTGGACGGGGAAGCGGCTCGAGCCGCTCCCCCTGGGGCGGGCGGCTGAGCTGCTCGACATTCAGGGCGCGTTGGATGTAGGGGCGCAGCATGCTGCGCCCCTACACTACGGGTTCCGGAGCTTGGCAGGCGGGATGGCGGACATTGTCGAGGCCCTCGTAGCTCGACTCGGTCCCACGGTTCGGACCGCGCAGGGAGTCGCGGGGCTCGCGCCCAGCCGTCGCGGCTGGCGGCTCGCCGTGACGGGCGGCTCGCACGTCGAGGCGGAGGCCGTCATCCTCGCGGTGCCGGCCTGGGCGGCTGCACGCCTCGTCGCCGCGGCTGGCGTCCTCGAGGCGCGGCAGCTGGACGGCGTGGCGTACGCACCGAGCGTCACCGTGTCGCTCGCGTACCGGAGCGAGCAAATCACCGGAGCGCGCGAGGGAACCGGGTTCGTCCGAGCGGCGGATGCGGACGGCTCGGTGCGGGCGGCATCCTCGGCGTGACGGGCGCCCCCCTGTGGGGGCGCGCCTTTCACTGGTCCCGGGCGCTGCCGCGCTACCAGCCCGGCCACGCCGAGCGGGTGGCCCGCGTACGCGAGCGGTTGCACCGCTTGGCGCCGCTCGACCTCGCCGGCGCGGCGTTCGACGGAGCGGGAGTGTCGGCGTGCGTGAAGTCGGGACGGGAGGTGGCGCGGCGGGTACTGGGCCGGCTGGGAATGGACCCCGGGGCGCCGCCCCGGGGTCAGCCGACTCGGGAGAGGTCCGTGCGCGGCTGACCCCGGGCCGACGGCCCGGGGTTCACTCCAGCAACTCTCTCGCCCTCTTCACCACGTTCTCCACCGTGAGCCCCACCTCCCGATAGATCCGCTGGTACGGCGCGGACGCGCCGAACCGCTCGAGCCCCAGCACCGCGCCGTGATCGCCCACCCAGCGATACCACGGCTGCGGCGCGGCGGCCTCCACCGCGAGCCGGGCGGGGACGGACGGCGGCAGCACCGCCTCGCGATACTCGCGCGGCTGGCTCGCGAAAAATTCCATGCACGGCATGCTCACCACGCGCGCCGCGATCCCGGCGGCGGCGAGCTGTTGGTGTGCCCCCAGCACGAGCTCGACCTCCGAGCCACTCGCCATCAGAATCACGGCGGGCGTTCCGCCCGGAGCGTCGGCCAGCACGTACGCGCCGAGGCGCAGCCCATTGGCCGGGGCGTAGCGGGCGCGGTCGATCACGGGGACCTTCTGCCGCGTGAGGACGAGCGCGACCGGGCCGCCCGCGTGCCGGATCGCGGCGCGCCAGGCCTCCACTACCTCGGTCGCGTCGGCGGGCCGGATCACGACGAAGTTGGGAATCGCCCGGAGGCCCGCGAGCTGCTCGATCGGCTGGTGGGTGGGCCCGTCCTCGCCGAGGCCGATCGAGTCGTGCGTGAACACATAGATCACGGGCAGGCGAGACAGCGCGGCAAGGCGGATGGGCGGTCGCATGTAGTCGGAGAAGATCAGGAACGTGGAGCCCACGGGCCGCACGCCGCCGTGCAGGGCGAGGCCGTTCATGATCGCGCCCATGCCGTGCTCGCGCACGCCGAAATGGATGTTGCGCGCGCTCCAACTCCCAGCCGCCACGTCGCCGCCGTTCTTGAACACCACATTGGTGGAGGTTGCGAGGTCCGCCGAGCCGCCGATGACTTCGGGCAGTTTGGCGGCGAGCGCGCTCAGCACCTTGCCCGCCGCCGCGCGCGTGGCCTGGGCGTCCGTGGGCGCGAAGGCGGGAAGGTCGGCGTCCCACGCCTCGGGAAGCCGGCCGGCGAGCCGCCGCTCGAGCTCTCCGGCGAGCTCGGGGTGCGCCGTGCGATACGCGTCATAGCGCTGTTGCCATTCCGTCTCGCCGCGCGCGCCGCGGTCGCGCGCGCGGCGCCAGTGCGCGAGCGACTCGTCCGGCACGTGGAACGGCTCGAGGCTCGGCCAGCCGAGCCGCTGTTTCGTGAGCTTCACCTCCTCGGCGCCGAGCGGCGCGCCGTGCGCCTCCGGCGTGTCCTGCTTGTGCGGGCTGCCGTAGGCGATGTGGGTGCGCACGATCACGAGCGACGGCCGGTCGGTGACGCGCCGCGCGGCGGCGAGCGCGGCGTCGAGGGCCTCCAGGTCGTTGCCGTCGGCCACCCGCTCCACGTGCCAGCCATAGCTCTCGAAGCGGCGGGCGGTGTCGTCCGAGAACGTCAGGTCGGTCTTGCCGTCGATCGTGATGCGGTTGTCGTCGTAGATCCCGATCAGCTTGCCCAGCTTCAGGTGGCCCGCGAGCGAGCACTCCTCGTGTGAGACGCCTTCCATCAGGTCGCCGTCCGACGCGACGAAGTACGTCCAGTGATCCACGATGGTGTGGCCGGGGCGGTTGAAGAGCGACGCGAGATGCGCCTCCGCCAGCGCCATGCCCACGGCGTTGCCCACGCCCTGGCCCAGTGGGCCGGTGGTGGCCTCGACGCCCGGCGTATAGAGCACCGCGTACAACAGCATGCAGGCGTGCCCCGCCGACAGGACGAAGCGATCGCGCCCGACCCAGTCGGGGTTGGCCGGATTGTAGCGCAGGTGGCGCTGCCACAACACGTAGGCGAGCGGCGCCAGCGCCATCGCCGTGCCCGGGTGGCCCGCGTCGGCCTGCTGCACCGCGTCCATCGCGAGCGTGCGGATCGTGTTGATGCACAGCTGATCGAGCGAGGCGTCGCGGGCCTGGGGGCTGGCGGGGAGCGGCTCGGTAGCCCCCGCCCTGGTCGCCCGCGGCGGCGGGTTCACAACAGGCCCGACTTTGCGCCCTGCCACAACCCGACCAATCGGTCGAACCCGTTCACGAGCAGGTCCACCTGTTGGGGGCTGGGACTCGACTTGGCCGCCGTCTTGAGGTCCTCGCAGATGCGCGGCATCTCGCGGCGGCCCTGCTTCGCGCTCTCGGTGGCGATCTGCTCGAGAATGCCGAGGATCTGCTGGCGCACCCCGGCGTCATCGGGCACCTGCCACAGGTAATCGGCGAGCTGTTTACCATCGGTGCACAGCTTACCGAGCGCGTCCATCAGGGGCGGCTGCGGGCGGCGTTTCGGGTCGGGCATGAGCGTGTAATCTAATCGCACCGTTCACACCCTGAAGGGTGTGCTCGGCGAGGCGCTATGCTAATGGTTGCCCGCACTCCCGCTGCCCCCTAGCTTGCGAGTCCTATGCCCTTGACCCTGGTGCTGGTGATCGCGCTCACGCAAGGATCGCTCGCGCCGGACTCGGGAGAGCTCCATCTTCGCAACCTGCGGCAGCTCACCTTCGGCGGGCAGAACGCCGAGGCGTATTTCTCCGCATCGGGACGGTTGCTGATCTTTCAGCGGCAAGGGCCCGACGAGCAGTGCGACCAGATGTACGCGATGGGGGCGGACGGGGGCGCGCTGCACCGCGTGTCGTCCGGGCGGGGACGCACCACGTGCGGCTACTTCTTCGATCACGATCGCCGGATCTTCTACTCGAGTACCCAGCACTCCGGCGCGGCGTGCCCCCCGCGTCCCGATTACTCCCGCGGCTACGTGTGGGCCCTGTACGACTACGATATCTACACGGCCGCCGCCGACGGCTCCGGGGCGCGCCGCCTGACGGCCAACCCGGAATACGACGCGGAGGGGACGCTCTCGCCCGACGGCAAGACGATCGTGTTCACGTCGCTGCGTGACGGCGACTTGGACATCTACACGATGCGAGTGGACGGCAGCGGTCTGAGGCGGCTCACGAGCACGCTGGGGTACGACGGAGGGCCGTTTTTTTCGCCCGACGGCACGCTGATCGTGTACCGCGCCTACCATCCAGCAACGGCGGCGGACTCGGCCGAGTACCGCTCGCTGCTGGCGCAGCACCTGGTGCGCCCCCTCCAGATGGATCTCTGGGTGATGAACGCGGACGGGAGCGGCCAGCGGCAGGTGACGCACCTGCCGGGCGCGAGCTTCGCGCCGTATTTCCATCCTGACGGCAAGCGCATCATCTTCGCGTCGAATTACCGCACCCCCGAGTCGCGCAACTTCGATCTCTACCTCGTCGACCTGGGCGGCAGCGGGCTGGCGCAGGTCACGACGTCCCCCGAGTTCGATGCCTTCCCGATGTTCTCGCCCGACGGCCGGCAGCTGGTGTGGGCGTCGAACCGCCACGGCTCCGCACCGCACGAGACGAACATCTTCATCGCCGACTGGGTGGAGGGAGAGCGGCCGTAGTGCGCGAGCAAGTCCGCGCCTTCCGGGCGAAGCTCAAGGGGTGGGACACCTCGATCGCGGTCGCCCTGGTCATCTGGATCGTGCTGCGGTCGTACCTGATCGAGGCGTTCCGCATCCCGTCGGCCAGCATGGAAAACACGCTGCTCGTCGGGGATTTCCTGTTCGTCAACAAGGCGGTCTACGGGGGCGCGCTGGAGATCCCGTTCACGGGCCTGCGGTTCCTCCGCGTGCCGGGTTATGCCGAGCCCGCGCGGGACGGCATCGTGGTGTTCCGGTCGGTCGAGGACTCGACGCCGAACTTGAACATCGTGAAGCGGGTGATCGGCGTGGCGGGCGACACGCTTCAGATGGTGCACGACACGGTGTACCGCAACGGCCGGCGTCTGGATGAGCCGTACGCGCTGCACCTGCTGGAGCAGAGCCGGGAGCCGGATTTCCGCCTGGCGCAGATCCGCGCCTGGCAGCTGCCGCACTACGTCGGTCGGGACGCGGCGCATTACCATCCGACGACCCACGACTGGGGCCCCATCGTGGCGCCTGCGGCGCATTACTTCGTGATGGGCGACAACCGCGACGAGTCCTACGACAGTCGCTTCTGGGGCTTCCTGCCGCGGTCGCACATCGTGGGCAGACCGGTCATCATCTATTTCAGCGTCGCGACCGACCCGTTGCGCATCCGGTGGAACCGGCTCCTGCGGCGGCCGCAGTAGGTCCAATCCATTCCCCTCGGCTCGCCGTAGCATTTCCAGGGCGCGTTGCGGAACTCCTCACGTGAGCACAGGTTCGAGCCCGTGGCCAGCCAATCCGACAGGGCGCTCGTGGAGCGCATGACGGCGGGTGACGACCGGGCGCTGGCCGAGCTGTACGATCGTCACGCCAGCACCCTGTACGCGCTCGCCGTCGCGATCGCGCGGGAGCGGGCTGACGCCGAAGAGATCGTGGCGGACGCGCTCGGCCAGGCGTGGCGCACGGCGGCGCAGTTCGACCCCGGCCGCGGGAGCGTGGCAGCGTGGCTGGCCACCATCACGCGCACACGGGCGCTCGATCTGGTGCGCGCGCGTGGCCGGCGGGCCCTGGCGCTGGAGCGGGCTGCCGGCCAGAGCAGCGAGGGCCTCGCGGCTCCACTCGCCGCGGCGGGCGAAGCCCCGGATCGCGGGGTCGAGCGGCTGGAGGCGCGGCAACTCGTGGGCCGGTCGCTCGCCGAGCTGCCGGAGCCGCAGCGCCGTGTGATCGAGCTGGCGTACTTCGGCGGGCTCACCCAGACCGAGATCGCGGCCGAGCTGCAGGAGCCGTTGGGGACGGTCAAGACGCGCATGCGCGCCGGCATGGAAAAGCTGCGCGGCTCGCTTGCTCAGCTGCTCTCGAGAGAAGGACCATGACCGACCACCAGGGCTACCGCGAGCTCGCCGCGCCGTTCGCCCTCGACGCCCTCACCGTCGCGGAGCGCGCCGCGTTCGAAGCGCATCTCGCTGAGTGCGCGATCTGCCGCGCCGATGTCCAGGCGTTCCGCGAGGTGGCGGGAGCTTTGGCCTACGCCGCTCCAGCGGCGGCGCTTCCGGCGGAGCTACGTGACCGTGTCCTGCGTGAGGCGCGCCACGTGCGGCCGCTCGCCGGGCGCCGGACTGTCGGGCCCTGGCTCGCTGCCGCCGCCGCCCTGGTACTGGCGGTCGCCGCGGGCTACGGCTACTGGTGGGAACGCGCGGCGCGGGACGAGCTGAGCGCCGCGCTCGTGGCGATGCGAGCGCGGCTCGACAGCGCCGACCGGCTCGTCGGGGCGATACTCGATTCCACCGTGGGCACCGCGGATCTCGCCGCCACCGGCAAGGCACCGACTATGCGGCTCTACTGGAACCGCGCGCGGGGTCTCGTCGTCGTGGCCGCGTTCGATCTCCCGCCCGCCCCCGCGGGCCGGACCTACCAGCTGTGGGCCATCAAGAAGGGCCAAGCCCCGGTGAGCGTCGGCACATTCAACACGCTGCCTGGCGGCCGGGCCGTGATCACCCTACAGATGCCTGCCGGCTTCAAGCCCGACCTGAGCGCCGTGACCGAAGAGCCGGCGGGCGGCTCGGCGCAGCCCACCCAGCAACCGTTCCTCGTCGGAGCCTGGCAGGGCGGCTAGCCCGCGGCAATCCGCGCAGCGCCGGCGGGCGTAGAGACGGTGACGCTCTACGCCCGTTCTCTTTTTCCAGGAGGAATGAACCATGCTCCGCTTTGCTGCATCCCGGTCGCGCGGCCGCGTGATCGCGTGGAGCCTGCTGCTCGCGACTGCTGCGGCCATCGGCCTGACGCGTTGGATCAAGGCGTCGGACCACAAGGACAGTGCGCTGCTTGCCGCGGACCACGCCGCCGACATCGCCGACCTGTACACCTTTCGCAGCCCCGCTAACCCTGACAACGTCGTCCTGGCGATGACCGTGTCCGGCTTCATTCCCCCGTCCGAAGCGAGCACCACCTTCTTTGACCCCAACGTGCTGTACCAATGGAAGATCGACAACAACGGGGACGCGGTCGAAGATCTGGTGATTCAGGCATTCGTGACGGGCAACGGCGGACACCAAGTGATGCACTTCCGCGGCCCGGCCGCGCCGCGCGTGACCGGAGCCACCAGCCGCGTCATCGATGGGCCCGAGACGACCACGGTCCCCGTCACCAACGGAGCGAGCCCCATCATCGCCTCGCGCAACGGCATGACGGCGTTCGCCGGAGTGCGCGACGATCCCTTCTTCTTCGACCTCGTTCAGTTCAAGAAGATCATCGCCGGGCAAGCCACCTCGTTCCGGGACCCCGGGGTCGACTCGTTCGCGGGAACCAACGTGCTCGCGATCGTCGTCGAGCTCCCGAGCGCGTTGCTCGGCGGCACCAAGCTCGGCGTCTGGGGCACCACCAGCCGGCAGCAGTTCTAGGCCCCGTCCATCTTAGGAGAAACCGAACATGAAACGCACAGCAAGGATTCTCGGGCCGCTCCCGTTCCCGTTCGTCGCGCTGGGGCTGCTTATGGTGGCCGGCTGCGACAGCGCATACCCCCCCCTGTCGGGCCCGCGCGTCGACGCCGGCGTCCTGATGCACCAAGAACTGCGACAGGAGGACCGCTTCGGCTTGCCGGCGATTGCCACGGTGTTCATCCCGACGGATCTCAAGGACGCATACAACGAGGCGGGACCTGCTGGAGATAAGGCGAACTTCAAGAGCTTGATCGTGGCCAAGCTGCTGGCGTTCGGGCAGGACGCCGCGTCGGCAAACGCCCTGGCGGATGCTCTGACGCCGGACATCCAGCCGATCGATCTGTCACAGCCCACGGGCTTCCTGAATGGACGCACGCTGAGCGACGATGTGATTACGGCGGAGCTGCATCTCATCTTCGGGTCCAACGCCGCCCTCAACGACGACCACGTGAACGCGAACGACGAGCCGTTCCTGGCCGCATTCCCCTACCTCGCGGGACCGCACGTCCAGTGACCCCGGCTCGGTCGTTATTGCTCGGTGGTGCGGCGGTGCTCGGAGTCGTACTTGCGACTTCGCGCGCCCTCGCACCTCGCTCCGCGGTGCTTGCTGCCGGCGACACGGGGATCACGTCCCGCAGCATCACCTTCTTCGAGCGACGGCTGGCGCAGGACCGCGACAACTTCATGATCGGTGGGCAGCTCGTCGCGCGCTACCTCATGCGCTTTCAGGTCGCTGCGAACCTTGCGGACGTGCGGAGGGCCGAAGCGGTGGCGCGCTCCGTCATCCCTCTCGTTTCGGACACGGCGGGCGCCTACGCCCGACTCGGGTTCGTCTATCTCACCCAGCACAAGTTCCAGGAGGCGCACTGGGCCGCGCGGCGGGCCGTCGGTTGGAATCCGAGGAACCAAGAGGCGCTCGGATTGCTGTTCGACGCGGCGATGGCAACGGGCCGCTATGCCGTCGCCGAATCCGCGCTGGCGAGGCTCACGCCCGGCCGCATGCCCTATCAGCTGCGCCTCGCGCATATGCTCACCGCGCGCGGCAACCTGGACGGCGCCTATCACGCGCTGGACCACGCCTGCCGCCAGCTCGCGCGAGCCCAGGTCAGGCCGCAGGCCGTGGCCTGGTGTCTGACGGAGCTCGCGAAGGTTCAGCACACCCGCGAGGGGGAGTCGTCCGCCGCAGCACTGTATCACCGCGCGCTGGACGTCCAACCGGGATACCGAGCTGCACTTGAAGGGCTCGCCGATCTTGCCTACGCTCGCGGAGACTGGGCCGAGGCAGCGCGTCTCTTCCGGGGAATCGCGGTCGATGCCCATCCCGATCTATACCTCCGGCTTGCCGAGGTGCACCGGGCGCTCGGTGAGCCGGCTGCGGCGGAAGGCTGGGAGCGCACTTTCCTCCGTGTCGCGCGGGCGCCCGGCGCGGAGGCGCTGTACGCCCACCCGCTGGCGCTGTATTACGCAGAACGGCCGTTGACGCTCGATACCGCGCTCGCGATCGCCCGGCGTGACGTCGCCCGGCGCCCCGCCGTCGAGAGCTACGACGTGCTCAGTTGGGTGCTGTTCCGGAGCGGAGAGCCGGCGCAGGCGCTCGCCGCGTCGGACCGGGCCCGGAGCTGGGGTGCACCGAGCCCGACCATCGAATACCACCGTGCGCGGATTCTCAAGGCCCTCGGCCGAGACACTGAGTCCGCAGCGCTCCTGCAAGTCGTGCTGGCGCGACCGAGCCTGCTCGACCCCCAGGCATTGGGGGAGCTGCACGAGGCGCGCTAGGGGCCATCATGATTGCCGTCGCGGACTGGCTCGTGTCGCGGGTGCAGGTCCTGGTCGGGGCCGCGGTGTTGCTTTCCCCCTCGCTGTCCGCGCAGGACGGAACCGTGGCGGGCGGCTCGGTCCTCGACGCGGCGACCCGAAGGCCGATTCGCGGCGCGGTTATCGCCCCGAGATCACGTCGACCGGCGGCCTGAGCGCACGTGACCAAGCGCAATTCGCCACGACATCGCGACTGCCGGGGGAGCTGGCGCCCGTGACCGAGCTCAACTTTACCCCGGGAGCCCCGCGCACCATCCAGGTTGGCTTGGACTACCGGTTCTGAGCCGCGCCCCACCGCGCTGCTGGGTCCCTTGACGCACCCTGGCGGGGTGGTTAAAACCCATCCCTTGCTCAGGATCCGTGCGGTGATACAGCTCGTAACCCTCCGGCGTGCGACGGCTGTGGCCGTCTGGTGTAGCGCGCTTGCGCGGCTCGCGGCCGCGCAGCAGCGGGACACCACCACGCCGCCGCGCGACAGCCTGAAGGTCTATACCCTGCCGCCCGCTGTCGTCTCCGTCACCCGCGCCAATCCGCCGATCAGCAAGATTCCGTTCGCCGTCCATCTGGTCGAGAAGACCGACATCAGCCGCGCCCGCCCCACGTGGGGCCTGGACGAGGCGCTCGCCACGGTCCCCGGCGTGTACGCGGCGAACCGATACAACTTCTCCCTCGACCAGCGCATCTCGATCCGCGGGTTCGGCGCGCGCTCGGCGTTCGCCGTGCGCGGCATCAAGGTGCTGCTCGACGGCATCCCCCAGACGCTGCCGGACGGCCAGGGCCAGCTCACCAACGTGGAGCTCGGGGCCGCGGACCGGATCGAGGTGCTGCGCGGCTCGTCGTCGGCGCTGTTCGGCAACGCGTCGGGGGGCGTGATCAGCATCTGGAGCGACCCGGCGGCGCCGCGCCAGGTAGTGCAGGAGATCCGTTTCACGGGCGGCACGTTCGATCGGCACGACCTGAACATCTTCAATCCCTACAGCGACCGCACGTGGTACAAATGGGCAACGAGCACCCAGTTCCGCGCGGGCTCGGGCAGCGGGCTCGTCACCCTGTCACAGCTCGCGTACAACGGTGAGCGCCAGCACAGCCGCGCCGATATCCGGAACCTGAACGGGCGGTTTCACTTCCCGCTCGCGGACGCGTGGTCCCTCGCGGTCGTGGCGGACTACGGCAACGATCCGCGCGCCGACAATCCCGGCTCGCTCACCGCGCAGGAAATGGCGGCCAACCCCGACTCGGCTGCGGCGCGCAACATTACGCTGCGCGCGGGCAAGGACGTGTGGCAAGCACAGGGCGGAGCGACGCTGCGCCATACGTTCGCCGCTGGCGGCGAGGCCACGCTCACCCTGTTCGGGCTGAGGCGGGACCTCAAGAATCCGACGACCTTCGCTTACATCGACCTGAGCCGCTCGGCCTATGGAGCGCGCTTCAGCCTGACCCGTCTCGCCCGGCTGGACGGCGACGAGGCGCGCATCACCGCGGGCTTCGACCTGCAACGGCAGCGGGACGACCGGTTGAACTTCGGCAACAGCGCGGGCCGGCCGGACAGCTCAGTCCGGACACTCGACCAGCTGGAGCACGTGACCGAGGTCGGTCCGTTTGGGCAGCTCACGCTCCAGCTCGCCCCCCGCCTGTCCGTCACCGGCGGCCTGCGGTACGACTGGGTCAAGTTCGCGGTCGACGATCGGCTCGTCACGCCGAGTAATCCCGACGACTCGGGGAGGCGACTGATGAACGCGCTCTCCGGCTCGCTCGGTGCCGCGCTGACGCCGTCCGACGCGGTCACGGTTTACGCCAACGTCGGGACCTCGTTCGAGACGCCTACCACGACCGAGCTCACCAACCGCCCAGGCTCGGCGGGCGGGTTCAATCCGGACTTGCAGCCCCAGAAGGCCACGACCTACGAGCTCGGCATGCGGGGCGAGGTGACCACGCGGCTCGAGTACTCGCTGGCCCTGTTCCAGGCCCGGGTCCGGGACCAGCTGATCCCGTTTCCGGATACGCTGCAGCGCGTGTATTACCAGAATGCGGGGCGCTCCAGCCACCGCGGGATCGAGCTGGGCGCCGACCTCGCCGTCACTTCGGGCTTGAGCCTGCAGACCGCGTACACGTTCGCGGACTATCGCTACGACCAGTTTCGCATCATCTCCGTCGACACGACGGTCACGCCGCGCGACACCACGATCCACGACCTGCACGACCGCGCGCTCCCGGGCATCCCCAAGCACTGGCTGCACCTCGTCGTGAAGGCGCGGCCCACCTGGGCCCGCGGCACGTGGGCCGAGCTCGAGGAGACGCATTCGTCCAGCTTCTTCGTCGACGACACGCTCAACATGCGGACGAGCCCGTGGTGGACGACGAGCCTGCGGCTCGGCTGGGAGGGCTCGCTCGGGAGCGTGCGGTTCCGGCCGTTCCTGGGCTGCAACAACCTCTTCAACCGCAAGTACGTCGGATCGGTCTCGATCAACGCCACCGCGATCCGCGTGGGTAGCAGCTTCGTGCCGGGACGGTATTATGAGCCGGCTCCCGGACGCAACGTGTACATCGGGTTCTCGCTGGGCGCGGGGCAGTAACCCGCCACAACCTTCAACGGAGGTGGGTATGACGCATTGGGCTCGCTGGTGCGCGACCGTAGCCGTTGCCTCGGTGGTCGCCGCGCCGCTGGCAGGGCAGGGCTCGGGGGGGACCGCCGACCCCGCGGCCGTGCCGCGGGGCTTCGTCACGAACGACATGCTGCTCCAGGCCGCGGGCAGCAGCAACTGGCTGATGTACGGCCACAACTACTGGAACAACCGGTTCTCCCCCCTGAAGCAGATCAACACTGCGAACGTGAAGAATCTGGTCGCCCGCGCGGTCTATACGCACGGCTCCACCACGCTCGGCAGCTTTGAAACCACGCCGATCGTCGTCAACGGCATCATGTACATCACCTCGCCGGCGACGCCGAACAACATCGTGCGCGCTTTCGATCTGCGGACCCAGAAGATGCTGTGGCAGTACGAGCACAAGAACGCGTCCGTGAGCACCGCGTGCTGCGGCCCGAACAACCGTGGGGTCGCGGTGGCGGGCGGCTCGGTCTTTCTCGGCACACTGGACGACGAGCTGGTGGCGCTCGATGCGACGACCGGCAAGGAGAAGTGGGCCGTGAAGGTGGGCGACGGGCCGGCGGCCGGCTACACCGAGACGATGGCCCCCCTCGTGATCGGGGATATGGTGATCATCGGGACCTCGGGCGCCGAGTACGGCATTCGCGGCTACGTGAAGGCCTTCAACGCGGCGACCGGCGCGCCGGTGTGGACGTGGTACACTATCCCGTCGCCCCAGGACGGCGGGTGGTGGGGCCCCTGGTCCAAGACCACGCCCGAGGGCGACGATCTGAAGCGCGACATCGCGAAGGAGAAGGCCGATTCCGCCAAGTACGCCGACGCGTGGCAACACGGCGGCGGCTCGATGTGGATGACGCCGGCTTACGACGACGCCACGAAGACCCTGTTCGTCGCCATCGGCAACCCGTCGCCCGACCTGGACGGCTCCATCCGCCCCGGCGACGACCGCTGGACCGAGTCGATCGCGGCGATCGACGCGACCAGCGGCAAGTTCAAGTGGGGCTACCAGGAGGTGCCGCACGACGTGTGGGACCTCGATGCGGTGAGTCCGCCCGTGATCGCGACGGTGGGTGGCAAGAAGGCGGTGGTCGAGGCGGGGAAAACCGGGTTCGTCTACGTGCTCGACGCGGCCACCGGCAAGCTGATCCGCCGCTCGGCGGCGTTCGTGCCGCAGCAGAACATGTACTCGCAGCCCACCGCAGACGGCGTCTTCATGCTCCCGGGCGCGAACGGCGGCGAGGAGTGGTCACCGATCGCCGTGCACCCCGACCTGGGTTACGCGTACACGGTGGGGCTGCACCAGCCGATGCACTACAAGGTCCACTACGCGCCCTGGGAGAACGGCCGGCTGTGGCTCGGCAGTGCTTTCGTGCGCATCCCCGACGACAAGGGCGGCTACTCGGGTGAGTACGGCAACGTCAATGCGATCGACTTGAACACCGGGAAGATCGCCTGGACCGTGAAGACCGAGCTGCCGATGATGGGTGGGGCTACCGCGACGGCGGGCGGCTTGGTGTTCGCGGGCGAGGGCAACGGCTGGTTCAAGGCGTACGACGCCAAGACCGGCACCGTGCTGTGGAAGTTCAACTGCGGCGCCGGTGCCAACGCCGCGCCGTCCGTCTTCCAGGTGGACGGCGAGGAGTTCGTCGCCGTGGCCGCGGGCGGGAACTTCCAGATCAGCTACCCGCTCGGCAACTCCGTGTTCGTGTTCGGGCTGCCGAAGGCCGGCATGTAGCCTCACCCCGGCCCACGTCGGGTCGGGGTCTCCCTGCGCGACAAAAATACGCAGTCGCTTCGGGAGACCCCGACCCGACGAGGGAACGGGCCAATTGTTTCCCACACGAGGTTTAGATGGTCAAAATCTTGTCCGCTGCCGTAATGCTGGCCTTGGCGACCGGCGCGGCCGCGCCGCGTGCGCTGCACGGTCAAAGCGAGCGGACGGTGCCGATCCAGCCCATCGACCCGTCCTGGTTGCAGGCTGATACAGTCACCAAGACCGCCACATTCGAGCTCGTGGCGGGTCTGACGGGGCTCAACGGGGCCCTCAATTTCAACGGCTTCCGGGACGGGGGGCTCACCCTGACGGTGCCGCTCGGGTGGAATGTCGTGTTGCAGTTTCGGAATCACGATGGAATGCTTCCCCATTCCGCCGAGGTGGTGCTAGACACCCATCCCCTTCCCACAGGGCCAGTTGCGCCCGCCTTTGCCCGCGCGATGACGGTTCGCCTGGAGCAGGGACTGATCTCAGAACAGACGGATGACATTCGCTTTATTGCGGATAGGGGGGGGTCCTACCTAATATTTTGCGGGGTTCCGGGCCACGGGGCGGCCGGGATGTGGATTCGCCTCGAGGTTTCGGGATCAATTCGGCGGCCGTTTCTGGCGGCCAGCCCCGGCGGAAAGACGTAATCGACTCGCTTGCGAGGAGGTGCGCTCCGCTTTCCTTTCGGTCACATCAAGACGCAGCTCGACGAGCATGACTGGTGGGAGATCGCGGTCCCACTCGGACGTACCTGGCGCCGCCGCAATCGGCGCATTTGCAGGGCACGAGCGGTAGGTGAGCAGGCAAACTCCCAAGGAGGGATTCTCGTATGAAGCGTCTCGCGCTGTTGTTGGTAGCTGTGGCATTGCTGCTGCCCGCGGCGGCCAACGCCCAGCTCACGATGCAGATGTCCAACGGATGGTCGTTCTCCTTCGCGGGCAACGTGAACGCCTTTTGGGTGTTCAGCAAGGTCAACAATAGCGGTCCGGCGAACTCGAGCGTCCGCACCGGGCTGCTCCCGGCATTCGCCACGTTCGAGGCGAAGGGGAAAGAAGCCGGAATGAATCTCGGCGTACACTTCGGGTTCGCGCCGCAGATCAACAATGGCGGCGGCGTGCACGACAACTTCGGCAACGGCACGCAGGCGGGCGCGCAGATCGACATGCGCCAGGTGTACCTGACGGTCGGCGGCCAGTGGGGCCAAATCTTGGCGGGTCGCGAGCTGGGCCTGTTCAGCCGTCAGAACATTCTCAACGACATGACCCTGTTTGGCGTGGGCGCGGTGGGGATCGGTGGCGGCCAGGGCGGCGGCACCACGCTGGGTCGGATCGGGTACGGCTACCTGTATCCTAACTTCGATGCCCAGTTGACTTATAGCACGAGAGCCGGCCGACCAGCGCAGCTCTCGATCGGCGCTTTCCAGCCCAGCAACCTACAAGGTGAGAGAAGTCCCACCACCGGGCTGTGCACGGTCCCTGCCACGTGCGCGTTTGTCGTGACGAAGATCCCGCGCGTCGAGGCGGAGCTCACCTATAACCAGAAGTCTGGGAAGAACAAGTACATGTTCTGGGCCGGCGGCCTGTGGCAGAGCACGTCGAACGCGGCGACCGCTGGTCAGACAGCCAGCTCGGTGGGCGGCACGGCCGGCGTCCGCGGTGACTTCTCCGACCTCTCGGTCGTCGTGACCGGTTACATCGGCAAGGGCGTCGGCACGACGTTGCTATTCGGGGGGGGCGAGCGGGCAGGCACTGCGGCGACCAGCACCGAGCTGCGCTCGTCAGACGGCGGATACGTGCAGCTGGGCTATACCCTGAACAAGAAGACGACCGTCGGCGCCAGCTGGGGCTTCAGCCGCTTGAAGAACAACGCGACGGCGGCACCCGCTGGTGACGGCAACGAGCTGGTGCGGTCGAACCTGTATGCCTACACCCTCGGCATCTATCACCAGTGGACCAAGTCCCTGAAGCTCGTGTTCGAGGGCACGCAGGAAGGCACCACTGGTCAAATCGGAGGCCTGGCGCCGGGGACCAAGCAGACGGACGTGTCCGGTGGGTTCATGCTGTTCTTCTAACGACGTAACGACGTCGAGCAGAACCGTCTCGCAGAGACGTCACGCGAAGGCGTCGCGCAGAAACGTCGAGAGGCCGGGAGCGATCCCGGCCTCTTACGTTGTCGCGTGACGCCTCTGTGCTACGCTCTTGTGCGACGTCTTTGCGTGACGCCTTCTATTTGTACCGGTAGGTTATTCTTCCGCGCGTGAGGTCGTACGGGGAAAGGTCGACTGCGACCCGATCTCCCTGCAAAATGCGAATGTAGTTCTTGCGCATCTTCCCGCTGACGTACGCCAGCACCTCGTGGCCGTTCTCCAGCTTTACCCGGAAGGTGGTGTTGGGCAGGACCTCGGTTACGGTGCCCATCATCTGAATGGCGTCGCCGGCCACCGCTCCTCAGTCTCCCCTCTCGTTCAGGCCGGCCTCAGACGTGGGCCGCACGCGGGTCCATCGTCTGATCGCGCGGGGGCTCCGGGCCGCGCTCGATGTAGGACGCGTGGCGGCCGCAGCCGTGGCAGGTGAGGGTGATCCGCTCCGAAGCAGCCGGGACCGTCCTCACCCCCCCTCGCCGCCGGGGCGACCGCACGATCGAGCGGGTGCCACACGACGGGCAGACCAGGGGGGTGTGCTCCCGGTCTGCCGCGATCAGCGCCAGCGCCTCCGGCGCCCGGTACTCCTTGATCCCGCGTCGCCCCACGACGTCCTTGCACCTCCAAAATCGTAATGTAGCCACCCCTGGAAGGGCGGCAACGCGGCGCGCCGTAGCAGGGCGCCGGCTTGACACCCCCCGTGCGAGGCGTATCTCTCACGGGAACCGGAGGTTGCCATGGACGGCAGCGAGTACGAGCCACTGGCGGAAATCGAGGTCGATCAGGTCAAACCCGAGCGCCAGGGCTTCACGCTCTCCGGCCAGGGTCCGGACAACTCGGAATACCAGCTCGACCTGCGGTTCGAGATGCCGCTCGACCAGCGCACTCGCACGGTGTTGGGCGAGCTCCTCTCCCACTCCGATCTGATCATCTCGCGGCGCGCTCCCGGCGCGCTTGTGCAGGCGCTGCGCCAGCGCCGTAACCGCGCACCACAACGCTAGTTGGCGCAAAAATCCTTGACGGTCCCGAAGGCGGGATGTAGCTTGGCGCGACCTTCAGCGCCGGAGCAGCCTGCTTCATGCCAGCCGAACTCGGCGGGTCGCAGATCTCTTCGCTGCTCGAGGCCCTCCCTGGAATCGCCAGTGTGCTGCGCAGCCCGGTGGCGGACGCGCTCGTCAAGGCGATCCGTGGGGCTGCCGGTATCGGCGATTTCTCGGCTGAGGACGCGGAAGAGCTCGTGCGGTATGCCGTGCGGCGGGGGTTGATCGGTCCAGACGAGGGCGACCGCGTGCTCGCCGAGGTGCAGGCGGCTCTCAAGTCGCGGCGCAAGACCGCCAAGGCCGCGAAGCCGAAGGTGGCGAAGAAAAGGCCGGCGAAGAAGAAGTCTCGGCGCTGACGGCTTCCCCGCCTTTCCCCCTCCCTCTTACTACTCTTACTCTATGACCACGACGCGGCTACTGCTCTTTCCGCTGGCGTTCGCGGGGGCCTGTGCACCCGCCCCTAAGCCCGCTGCAGTCGCGCCGCCCGAGATCCCCGCCCTCATCGCCCAGGCCCAGCGCGAGCCTCGCAATGCCGCCCTTCGGTTCCGGCTCGCCGCGGCGCTTGCCGCAGCCCGGCGCTGCGACACCGCGGTCACGGTGGCGCATACCGCCCAGCTGCTGGAGCCGGACAACGTCCGCGGACCGCTCGTGGTGGGCTGGTGCCAGGAGCAGGGGGGGCGTTACGACGCAGCGATTGCCACGTACAGCGACTTCGCCGCGCAGCACCCCACCGCTCGCGGGGTCGCGGCGCTCCGTGCCAAGGCCCAGCTCGCGCTGCGCGCGTCGGCCGAGCGGACGGCTCAGCAGGCGCTGGCACGCGAGGCTGAGCTCGCGCAGCAGCCGCCGCAGTCGGCGACCGTGGCGGTGCTGCCGGTGCTCGTGTCGGGCGATTCGACCTACCAACCGCTGTCGCGCGGCCTCGCCGAGCTGATCACCACCGATCTCGCCTACATCCGGACCCTGCGGCTGCTCGAGCGGCTGCAAATCGGCGTGCTGCTCGCCGAGTTGAAGCTCGGGGCGAGCGACCGTGCAGACCCGGCGACGGCAGCGCGTGTCGGAAAGCTGCTCCGCGTCGAGCGCATGGTGCAAGGCGTCGCCACGATCCCGCCGGCGGGAACGGGGTCGGTCCAGCTCACGGCGTCGGTCGTGAGCGGCAGCGGCGTGGTCCGGCCGGTGGCGCCGGCGACGGGGCCGTTCCCGCGGCTGCTCGCTCTCGAAAAGCAGGTCGTGTTCGGGCTCGCTGCCCAGCTCGGGATCCAGCTCACGGAGGCCGAGCGACAGCGCATCCTGAAGGAGGGACCGCGCAATCTCGCGGCGTTCCTCGCGTATAGCCGCGGGCTCGAGGCGATGGACGGCGGTGACTACGCCGGCGCAGTGCGGCGGTTTGGTGAGGCGACGCGTGCGGACCCGAGCTTCCGGACGGCCGCGCAGGATCGGCAGGCGGCGGCGGCGGCCCCGGCGCTGCGCCAGGCGGGCGCCGATCCGCTCGGCTCCCTCGCGGCCGTGGATGCGCTGGGGGAAGCCGCGGCAGCCGTCCAGCCCGCGACTGGCGGGCTGCTCTCCGCCGGTACGCTCGATGTCGTACCGACCGCGGGTGACGCCATCGCGCAGGCGGGCGGCGCGGCGACGGGGACCACAACCACGATCCGGCGCCTGGTGCCCGAGACCGCGGGGCTGCCGTCGATCATCTCTGTCACGAACGGCATCACGATCATCTTCAAGCGGCCGCCGTGAGGCGGGCATCTCTGCTGCTGCTCCTCGCGGCGATCTCCCCCCTTCCGCTCCCCCTCCCCATCGCCGCGCAGGAGCCAGTGGCCGAGGTCTCGACCGCGGGCAACACCGGCGTCGTCTTCGACGGCTATTACTTCGGCTCGGGCTTCGCGTTTACCAACGTCGTTCAATGGACCGTGCCGCTGATCCTGGCGCAGCACATGGGACCGCGGCTGACCGTAGATCTCTCTGCCGCGTTCGCCCGGGCGTCGGGCGCGACCACGAGTGGCACGCTCGAGGTATCTGGTGTCACCGACACCGATGTGCGGGCGAGCTGGGCCACGGTGTCCAGCCATCTCATCATCTCCGTCGTCGCCACGCTCCCCACGGGGAAGAAGGCCGTGTCCGACTCGACGCTCCCGCTGCTCAGCGCCCTCGCGACCGAGCTGCTCGCCTTCACCACGCCGACGTTCGGGTCGGGCGGCGGGGCGACGGGCGGGGTCGCCACGGCGTTTCGGCTCGGCGAGCGTTGGGCGGGTGGCGTTGCTGCGAGCTACCGCTGGCATGCGAGCTATACGCCGATCGCCGGCAGCGGCCAGCTCGAGCCGGGCGGCGAGGGACGGATGCGGCTCGGTGTGGAAGGACCGTTCGGAAGGCGCGGCTACTTCCGCGGGGCCGCGGTCTACACTGCGAGCGGCGCGGACACCCTGCGCGGCGGCTCCCGCAGCATCACGGGGGACCGGATCCTGGTGTATTCGAGCGCCGGCTTCCCCGCGGGGTCGAGCAACCTCGCCCTCTATGCCTATGACATGTATCGCCTGCGGCCGCGCGCCTACAACACGACCAACCTGAACGCCGTCCAAGTGCCGCGCGCCAACGTGCTCGCGGTCGGCGCGCGCCTCGAGCGGACGCTCTCGCCGGCGCTGAGCCTCGCGCCGAACCTCGAATTCCGTCACGAGCTCGCCGCGCTCGACACGAGCTCGGCGGGCCTGGCGCTGCTGGGCTGGCTGGTGCGGCCGGGGGTCGATCTGCGCTACCGGGCGAGTGGTCAGGTGGCGCTGCTCGTCCAGGGCCAGGTGGCGTTTGGCCGACTCGCGGACAACGGCAGCTCTGTCTCGCTCGTCGGCCCCCGCGCCGTCGTGCTGGTGGACGTCACCCGCTGATGCGCTCTCAGTAGCCCTCACCGCCTGACCCCCTCACAGGCCCTCACCCCCTGTCCCCCTCTGCGGGAGGTCCTCAGCCCCTTTGACCCCTCGGTGAGAGGTCCTTCACCCAACCCTCCGTCGAAGGTCCTCACCCCTGTCTCCTCCGTGCCAGGGTCCTCACCCCCTGTCCCCCTCTCCCGTTGGGAGAGGGGGAACGACATCCGTCCCTTTCCGTCGCGCAACATTCTGATCCCTCGCACGCTGTTCCGGTTGGGAGCGGAGCGGCCCCGGGCGCGAGTTTCGAGCCATGGATCCGCTCCGGCACCTCACGAACGCACACAGGTTCGCGATGGCGCGTCAATTGCGTCGAGCAGTGCCTCCAGCCGAGCGCTACGCGTGGTCGCTGCTGCGAAACCGGGGCGTCCTCGGCTTGAAGTTTCGCCGCCAGCACGTGCTCCACGGCTTCATCGTGGACTTCTACTGCGACGCCGAGCGGCTCGTCGTGGAGCTCGAGGGCGACGCGCACGACGCGCCCGACCGACAGACCTATGATGCCGCCCGCGCAGCATTTCTCGAAGCTGCCAATTACCGCGTGGTTCGCGTCCGCAATCGGGACCTCACGCGCGAACACCTCGAACGAGTCCTGCGTGAGGCACTCCAGAGGCCTGTTGTCGTTCCCCCTCTCCCGAAGGGAGAGGGACAGGGGGTGAGGCCTAAGAAGGGGGGGACAGGGGGTGAGGACTACGAAGAGGGGGACAGGGGGTGGGAACATGGCGAGGGAGACCGGGTGTGCGGACACGGAGAGGCGGCCAAGGCTTGAGGTCAGGGTCGAGGAGGGGAGGTCACACCCGTAGCCCCTGCACCAACCCGCGGAGCTTCTCGGCCGCTTCGAGCATGTGCGCCGCGGCGGCCGCCATTTCCTCGGTCGACGCGCCCTGCTGCTCTGCGGCGGCGCTGATCTGCTCGGCACTCGTCGCGTGCGCGGTTGCCCGGCTCGCCACCTGCTCGACCTGCTGCGTGAGTCGCTCCGTGGTTGCGCGGTTCGCCTGCGCCGCGACCCGCACCCGCAACGCCGCATGTTCGACCTGCTCGATCGCCGCGACGATCTCCGCGAGGCCCCGCGCCGCCCCCTCCGCGATCGACTCGATCCCCCGCACCTTGGCCTGGCCGGCCGTCATAGTGGCGCTGACCTCCTCCATGTGCTCCCGGATGAGGCCGGTCGTGCGGGTGACCTCCTCGGCGGCGCGCGCCGACTCATCAGCCAGCTGACGGACTTCTTCCGCCACGACCGCGAAGCCCCGGCCGTGCTCACCTGCCCGGGCCGCCTCGATGGCCGCGTTGAGCGCGAGCAGGTTCGTCTGCGAGGAGATCCGCTTGATCAAGTCCACGAAGTCGTCGATCGCGGCGGAGAGCTGCGCCAGCTCCCCGACCTGTTGGGACGTCGTCTGCACCACCTCGCGCACGTCGAGCAGGGCCTTCCCGGCGGCGGCCACGTCCCCCCGGTGCCGGTCTGCGACCGTGCGGATCTCCTCGCCGAGCTGGGCGGTGCGGTCCGCCGCCTCGGCCATCTCCGCCGCGGCGCGCCGCAGCTCCTCGAGACCGGTCCCCATCGCTCCCAGCTCGCTGCGCTGGTGGTCCGCGCCCCCCGAAATCTCCACCATCGCCGTGGATACCTGGCTGGAGGAGGCGGCGAGCTGCTGGCTCGTGGCCGAGAGGTCTCCCGCGGAGCCCGCGATCAGGTCGGACTCCCCGACCACCTCGCCCACGATCCGCCGCAGCCGATCGGCCATGCGCTGCATCGCCTCGGCCAGCACTCGGAACTCGCGCGGCATCTCACCCACCGTGACGGGCCGAAGGTCGCCGCCTCCGAACCGCTCGGCTGCCGTCACCAACCGGCTGAGCGGCCCCTGGATCGACAGCAGGGCCCAGCGTGCGAGCAACAGCGCGATCACGGCGATCGCGGCGAGCAGGAGCCAGAGCGCCTTCTCGCGCTCCTTCGAGGCCGCAGTCAGCCGGTCGGCGGCCTGAGCCGCCTTCGCCGCCTGGCGGCTCGAGAAGTCGCGCGCCAGCCGCGTCACCTCGGCCGCGTCCGCCCGCACCGCGGCCAACTGCGTCAGCGCCTCGTGATCCCGCCCTAGGTCCTTGAGCGCGTGCGCGATCGAATAGTCTACCTGGATCGACGCGTGCAGGTGCTTGAGCCGAGTGACGGCGAGGCGGTCCTCGCTCGTCACCCCGAACGCCTCGAGGCGCTTCTCGTACTGTGATGCCTCATCGCTCGCCGCCTGGAACAGCTTGCGTGCGTCGGCGCTGGGCGCGGCGAGGTACTGCTCCGCGGTGCGAATCTCCTCCGACACCGTGGCCACGAGGCCGCCGCCGACGTCGCTCGACGCCCGCAGCCCAGCCAGTTCCTCGGCGACGGCCTGCCGCATCTGCCGCAGCGTGACCGCGCCGAGTAGCGCCGTTCCCACGAGACCGATCAAGAGCGGCATCAGCCCCGCCACGATGCGGGAGCGGATCGTGTCGAACAGGAGGCGCATCAGCGCTCGGTCTCCGTGACGAGCCGCCCATCCCGGATCACCCCGATCATGACCTGCTTGCCGGGGACGTCGCCATTGGCGTCGAAGATCACGGTCCCCGTCACGCCCTCGAAGGAGGGTTTCCCGCGGCCGACCTGGACGAGATTGTCGCGGATCGCTTTGCGGTCGGGGCCCGCCTCGGCGATCACACGCGCCAGGAGATAAATGACGTCATAGGCTCCCGCCCCGCGATGGTCCGGGCGCTGCCCCTGGTAGGCGCGGGCGTAGTCGGCCACGAACGCCCCGTTGCGCTCATCCCGCCGGTCCGCCAGGTACGCGGAGGAGACGTACACGCCCTCCGCCAGCGCCCCGTCGGCCTCGATTCCCGTGAGCGCGTCTCCGCCGATCACCGGCCAGCGTAGCCCGAGGGCCTGCATCTCTCGGAGCGCGAGCTCGGCCTCCGGGCGCTCGGTGGCGAGCATCAGCACGTCGACCCCTCCCTGTCGCATGCGGGAGAGGTACGGCTCGAGCGAGCGCGTCTCGGGCACAGCGGGATCGGCCTCGACCACGACACCGCCCAGGCGGGTGAACGCTGCGGCGAACGTGTGGCGCACGCCGCGGCCGTAGTCGTCGTTCAAGTAGATGATTCCGGCGCGGCGGGCGGCGAGCGTTTGCCACGCGAACCGCGCGAGCTCGGTTCCGTGCTGCAAGTCGCTCGGACAGATCCGAAAAAAGTAGGGGTTGATGCCCCCCAGGTCGGGGTTCGAGGCGGATGGGGACACCATGACGAGGGGGGTCGCGCCGCCCCCATAGATGCGGGCCGCCGCTTTGGATGGGTCCGAGCTCAAGTGGCCGACGACCGCCAGGACCGCCGGATCGGCGTACAGCTGCTCCGCCACCCGCATCGCGACGTTCTCGCTGCCCGAGTCGTCGGCGACTTTCAGCTTGAGCGGCCGGCCTCCCCCCGCTTTCCCCCCCTTCACGCCACCCCGGGCGTTGATCTGCTCGACCGCCAGCTGGGCGGCACGCAGCATGGACGTGCCGCGCGGCTGCGAGAACGGCCCAGCCAGGCCGATGACGATGGGGCCGCTCGGGCGGCTGCACGCCGCCAGCACGAGGGCGGCGCCGACGAGAGCTGACGTTCGCAGAGGCCCTCCGCAGGTGACCTCAAGAGGTGAGGGTCGCGCGGCAAGGTTAAGCTGGCCGAAGGGCAAGCGCAACGTTATCCGCATCCGAGTAACATGATTTCCACGCGGTTTTCCAGACCGGTGTGGACAACGACCCCTCGCCATCGGCGCCGGAGCCGGTAGTTTCAGAGCGTGAACGTCGTCCAGAGCCTGTGTCGGTTCGCTGACGCCTTGGAGCGGCTGCTCGCCGCTCGCGACGCGGCAGCGTTCGAGCGCGTGTGGGACGCGCTCGGCTTGGACCGGCTGGCCTGGGAGGCGCTGGCGCTTGCGCGCCGGTCGGACAGGGACGCGATCGAGCCGGCGCTCGCGCAGGTGGATCGGCGGCTGCTCGCGGTGCTCGAGCGCAGCCGCGCGTTTCGCGACCGCCACTTCGTGACCTTTCGCGTTCCTGAGCTCGAACGCTGGCAGCATGCGACGGCAGCGGCGCTCGTGGGGGCGCGCTGGGGCGTCGCGGGCCTCCGTACCGTCGTTGCCGACACGCAGGCACCCATCGCTCGCCGCTACTTCGCGTTCCTGGGCCTCGCGGAGCAGCATCCGGACGCGGCGTGGCCACTGTTCGAGCGCTATCTCGTGACCCCCGGCGCGCACCACGCGTTCGTCGCCGCCGCGGTCGAGGCCGCGCGCTATTACAGCGGGCGCGCGGACGTGCTGGTCTCGCTGTTCCAGCGGATCCGTGGCGACCAGCTGCTGCGGCGGTTCCTGGGCCCGAAGATCCTCGAGTCGCTGTACGTGCTGGGTGAGGAGCGCAGCCTGCCCCTCTTCGAGCAGCTGCTCGTCGCGGGCCACACCGATCCCGACATCGGCCGGTGCGAAGTGACGCGCGCGCTCGTCGCGGTGCGGAAGCTGACCGGCCGGGTGGCGCCGAGCTGCAAGTTCGCCGATGCGGAGCAGGAGGCCGTGCAGCGCGCGCTCGACGACGCGGAGCGGCGGTTCGACGCAGAACGGGACTGCATCGTGCCGGTCACGGTCATCTGACGAACTCCGCCACCTTCCTCCGATAGCTTTCCCCGCCCGCGTCGTAGGTGTCGTTGTGGCCCGAAGCTTGGATCAGTACCACCTCGACCGGGCCGGGCGCGGCGGCGGCGACCTGCATGCCCATCCGGACCGGGACGAGCCGGTCGTCTGTGCCGTGGAACAGCAGCACCGGGCAGCGCACCTGTTTGATCCTGCCGAGGTTGTCGAGCGAGAGGCGGAGGATGAAGCGGGGCAGGATACGGTATGCGTCCCGCGCCATTTCGGCCGCGGTCGTGAACGGTGACTCGAGGATCAGACCGGCGACCGGATGACGGGTCGCAGTGTACGTGGCCGCCGCGCTGCCGAGCGAGCGGCCGTATACGAAGATGCGGTGGGGATCGACCTCCGGGCGGGCCGCAAGGGCGGCGTAGGCGGCATCGGCCGCGGCGTACATGCCCGCCTCGCTGGCCCGGCCGTCGCTGGCACCATACCCGGGATAATCGGCCACCAGGAGCGCCGCTTGCGGCGGCTGAAACTCCCGTAGAATCGGCCAGATCGTCGCGATGTTCTCGCCGTTGCCGTAGAACCAGAGGAGGCCAGGGGCAGGGTGTAGGGGCGCAGCATGCTGCGCCCCTACCGGAACGGGCGCCATGTACCATCCCGCCAGCTTCGTTCCGTCGTCCGTCACCAGCTCGATCTTCTCCCCGTTCGCGACGCCGACCCGCCGCGGGTCCGGCACCGTCGCGCGGGGAGCCGGGAACGCAAGCCGCTCCTGAAACAGCCACGCGAGGACGACGAGCGCCCCGTAGGCGAGGACGAGACCGAGGCCGATGCGGAGGATGAGCATCGGTCAAAATAATGTAGGGGCGCAGCATGCTGCGCCCCCACGCCGCGCCGCCATTGCACCTGGCGCCCGGACCGCGAATCTTTCGTGCCGTGACTGGCCTCACCTGCCCCGCGTGCCGCGCGGAGATCCCTACCGGCTCGGCGTTCTGCCCCGCGTGCGGCAACCCGTCGCCCACGGTGATCACGAACGAGCGCGTCACCGCCCTGCCCCCGAGTTCCCCCTCTCCCGAAGGGAGAGGGGGTCAGGGGGTGAGGACGTCGGAAGGGAGCGGCGGTCAGGAGGTGAGGCCGACCGGGGAGCGTCTCGCCCGCGCGCTCGGCCCCAAGTATCAGGTGAAGCGGCTCGTGGGGCGCGGAGGGTTCGCCGAGGTGTACGAGCTGTGGGACCAGGACCTCGACCGCCGCCTCGCCTGCAAAGTGCTGCACCCCGAGATCGCCTGGACCCCCGGGATGCTCGTCCGGTTCCGCCAGGAGGCGAAGGCGCTGGCGCGCCTGCAGCACCCCGCGATCCTGCCGATCCACTTCACGGGCGACGCCGAGGGCCTCGTCTACTACGTGATGCCGTTCGTCGAGGGGGAATCGCTCGCCGACGCGCTGCGCCGGCGCAGGTCGTACGCGGCCGACGAAGCGCTCCAGATCGCGGAGCCGATCCTCCAAGCCCTCGCGCATGCCCACGCGCAAGGACTCGTCCACCGCGATATCAAGCCCGACAACGTGATGCTCGAGGCAAAGACCGGCCGCGCGCTGCTGGTGGATTTCGGGATCGCGAAACTGCTCGATCCCGGGGCGACAGCAGGAGCCGGAGCGAAGACGGCCACCGGGTTCACCGTTGGCACGGTGCAGTACATGAGTCCCGAGCAGGCGCTGGGCCAGCCCAACCTCGACGGACGCAGCGACCTGTACGCCTTCGGCGCGATGCTCTTCCAGATGGTGACCGGCGCGCCACCCTACGACGGCAACTCCAGCGCCGAGATCGTCGGCAAGCACCTCGCCGACCCGATCCCCGTGGCGAGCGATGTGAATGCCCGGATCCCGCGCTGGTTGTCCGACGCCATCGTGAAATGCCTCGCCAAACGCCCGGAGGACCGCTTTCAGACGGCGGACGAGGCCCTCGCGGCGCTCGCCCGAGGACGCGCCGCCGGGTCCGGGAAGCTCGTCGCGGCGGCGACGGTCGAGCGCCGAGTCCGCCGCTCGGGCGAGCTGCGCCCCCACTCGGGCCGCCTGGGGTGGTGGCTGGCGGGCGGGCTCGCGTTCATGGCGGCGGCGCTGCTGCTGGCGCGTGGCGCGGGGTTCGTCGGAACCGGGGTGGCGTTCGTGCACAACGGGCTGGTCGAGCCCGTGGAGATTCTGCGGGACGGGACCGCCATCGATACGGTGCCGCCGGAGGGGACGGTGCGGCTCGCGCTCCCCCGGCGGGGAACCCCGCGCGCCGACCTCCGCTGGCGTCTCATCCAGCCGGGCAACCCGCCGATCGGCGAGCCGCTCGAGGGGCCACTCCCCGAGTTCCACCGGATCCGCGGGCGGCGGGTCGCGCCCATCGTCGCTCAAGTCGGGGGGCAGAGCTACTTCGCGCCGCTCGTCACCAACACGAGCGCCACGGATATCACGATCGAAGTGAATCCCGGCACGAGGGCGGCGGTGCGCTGCAATTGCCTGGTGTCGAAGGGCGCGGTGCGCACCCACATCGGGTACTACCGGCTGTACCGAAACTCCACCATCGCCGCTTACAACAACGCGCACCCCTACGCGGGCCCGCACGCAGATCGGGAAGGGTTCGCACTGCGCGTTGCCTCGCGCAGCGGCGCGGTGCTGCTCACGTTTTGACGGCTCGACCCATCGGCGACTCTCTCGATCCCCAACTCCTCACCCGGGCGCGCGGCGCGTTGCTGGGGCTCGTAGTCGGCAACCAGCTCGCCGTGCCCACCGAGCGCTTGGGCACCGCCCCGGCGATCCGGGAAGCCTTCCCCCAGGGTGTGCGTGATCTGGCACCGTCTCCCCAAGGCTCCCCGTTCGACGATGACGCGGCGATGACGCTGCTGCTCGCGGAGTCGCTCGCCGAGCGCGGCGACTTCGACGCGAACGACGTAGCGCAGCGCTGGGTGAAATGGATGAAGGTCGACGGCCGCGGCATTGGACTGACGACACAGCGGGCCCTCCGGCTGATCGAGCGTGGGACGGAGCCGTTCGAAGCGGGGCGCGCGGCGCACGACGCCGGCGTGGCGGCGTCCAACGGCAGCGTCATGCGCTGCATCCCCGTCGCGCTCCGCTACCACGACAACGTCGACAAGCTGGTCCGCGTTTCGGCGCAGCAAGCCGCCATCACGCATGCCGACGAGCGTTGCACCTGGGGAGCGGTTGCGGTGAACCTCGCGGCCCGGGAGCTGTTGCACGGCAATCGGTACTTCGTGGAGGAGGTCTTGCACCGGCTGCAGGGCGCGGCCCCCCGGCCCCTGCTCGAGGCCATCCGACGGGTCCCCTGGGAGCAGGAAAGCGCTCTACCGATCGCGGTGCGGAGTGAATATGGCTATGTCGTGCACTGTGTGGAGATCGCGATCTGGTGCGCGGTGCACCGCCCGTCACTCGAGGAGGCGCTGATCTTCCTGGCGGAGGCGGGGGGCGACACCGACACCAATGCGGCCGTCGCTGGGGCGCTGCTCGGAGCGCGGGACGGGGAAGCGAGCATCCCGCCGCGCTGGCTCGATCAACTGGGAGCGGCGAGCGGTGTCGCAACGTTGGCGGAACGGTTGATGGAGGCCGCAAGCCATAAGCCGTAAGCCGCAAGTCGATCCGGTCCATCACATCCCGGTCGATCAGCGTGACGGAGATCCAGCGCGCCGTCCCGCGCCCCCGCCAGCTGAACCGCACCAGCTTGCGCCCGTAGCGCCACTCCCATCCGCTCTTGCCGATCGGCCGGGGGCGCCCGAACACGCGCGTCAGGCCCTGTTTCGTCCGGTTGACGAGCGCAACGCCGCGCGCATCGCCGAACCCCGCAGAATCGTACAGAGCCACGATGTCCGCGTTGCCTTCGACAAAGTGTCCGCTCAGATAGAACCGCGCCACGTCGCTTGGGTCGCGGATCACGACGCCGCACTCCATGAGTTGGGCTGTACGCGGAGACGTCCGGCAGCGCACCACGTCACTGTCGGCTAGCGCGCGCGCGCGCTCGATGAACGCCCGATAGCTGATGCCGGGTACGAAGCCGCGGTACGCCGGCGGCGGGGGGGTGGGGGGCGCCGTGGCCGCGGGGGGCCGGGCCGTGGCCTGCGCCGCAAGGGCAAGCGGGGCCGCGAGCGCGCACAGCACGAAGCGCAGCGGGGTCATGCGCCCAATATAAGGCGCCCAAACGAAACGGGCCCGGGGAACCCGGGCCCGTCACCTGCGATCAGCGTCGTTCAGACCTTGCGGACGTTCTGCGCCTGCAAGCCCTTGGGACCCTGAGCGACCTCGAACTCCACCGTATCGCCCTCGGCAAGGCTGCGGAAGCCCTCAGCCTGGATCGCCGTGAAGTGGACGAACACGTCCGGACCCGACTCCTGCGCGATAAAGCCAAAGCCCTTCGCGTCGTTGAACCACTTCACCTTACCCTTTGCCATACCGTTCAAACCTCAGCACTAAGGGGCACTGCCCCGGAAATGTTCGGCCCTGGTCACCGCGACCAGAGACGGGCTCAAACAAAAACCGCGAGACAAGTGGTCCTCGCGGAGCGCAGACAAACCGGTAACGGTGCCACGTATTGCTTGAACCGGGGCCAAACGTAGGGTGTGCGCCGGGTCCTGTCAATAGAGTAAGCAGCACTGCCTTCAGGGCTTGCCTCCTGGCACCACCATAATGACAGTATGCCGCCACCCGAAAAAGGCCCGATTTCGAGGCCTCTTCCGCGCACCGGGCGGTGGGGATAACGTGCTAGGCCGCCGTAGCTCAGTCCCTGAGTGTTTGACGTCCCAGCCCTCGGCTCAGAGGTTCCTCATGGCTCTGCATCTCGTCTACGCTCTGCTGGCATGGCAACAGTCCGCGCAGCAGCCTGCCCCGCCGCCGCTCACCTTGCCGCAGCCCATCGCGCGGGTCGACCTGAAGCCGGGGGAGTACGCCCTCCAAGTCGGCGACACGGTCCGGATCCACGCCACGGCCTACGACTCGAGTGGCCAGGCGATGCCGCAGGCGGTGATCCGCTGGTTCGCGAGCGGTGGCCGCTTCGAGGGCGCCGTCGATTCGACCGGCCTCGTGAGCGCGGGCGCCACCGGTACGCTGAACGTCGCCGCCGTGGCGACGCTCCCGGGACGGGCGGCGAAGTCCACTGTGGCTTTCGCGCGCATCACGGTGCTCCCGCAGCCGGCCGCGAAGATCGCCGTCACACCCCGACCGGAGCGGATGTTAGCAGGCACCTCGCTGGTGCTCGAAGCGGTTCCCTACGCCGCGAACAATGACCGGCGCTACGACCGGGTCACCTGGAAGTCGAGCCGGCCCGGCGTCGTCGATGTCACTCCAATCGGGCGGGTGACGGCGCGCGCCCCGGGCCGGGCCACGCTCACGGCGGCCGGGGGCAGGGCAAGCGAGAGCTGGACCGTCGTGGTGACCCCGAACCCCGTGGCCCGCGTGACGCTCACCCCGGCCGACACGGCGATTCGCTCCGGTGACGTCGTCCGGTTCGCGTTCACCGCGACCGATGCGACGCGCCGGTCGGTCGCCGAGACGCGTCCGGAGTGGGCGGTCTCGCCCGTCGGTCAGGGATACGCCACCGTCGACGGCGGGGGCGTGTTCGTGGCGGACCAGCCCGGCACCTACCGCGTGATCGCCACGCTTGGCGCGCGCACGGCGGAGGCGTTCGTCCAGGTCGCGCCTCGCAACATCACGCGTCAGGTCACGATCGTCGGGCGGCTGGCGCTCAAGGGCCTTCCCGGCGCCGAGCTGTGGCTCCATCCGGACGGCAAACACGCCTACATGTCGACTATCGGAGACCGCATTTACGCAATCGACATCTCGGATCCGGCGAAGCCGTTCTTCACGGACTCGGTGCTCGTGGACGCACGCGTGGTGAACGACGTGATGACGACTGAGGACGGCAAGTTCGGCGTGATGACCCGCGAAGGCGCTTCCACCCGCAAGAACGGCATCGTGATTCTCTCGTTCGAGGAGCCGGCGCATCCCAAGCCCATCGCCGAATTCACCGAGACCGTCACCGGCGGGGTCCACAGCACCTATGTGTATAGGGGCTACGTCTATCTGACCGACGATGCCACCGGCTCGATGCGGGTGATCGACATCCGCGACCCCTACCACCCGAAGCAAGTGGCGCGCTGGCAGGTGGAACGCCCCGAAGCCGGGCGGACGCTGCACGACATCGACGTGCGCGACGGCCTCGCGACGCTGTCGTACTGGAACGATGGGCTCGTGATCCTCGACGTCGGCAACGGCATGAAGGGCGGGACGCCCGAGAATCCGCAGCTCGTGATGCAGTACAAGTACGACTTGAACGAGCTGTACAAGAAGGTGGAGCTGGCCGGCGGCACCGGCTTCATCCGCGGCACGCACACGAGCTGGCGGCACGGCCGCTACGTCTTCGTCGGCGACGAGGTCTTCCCGGCGCGCCAGCAGGGCGGCGGCCCGGGCGTCATCGGGCTGGGCCGCGCCTATGGCCGGTTACACGTGATCGACATCGCCGATCTCACGGCGCCGCACGAGGTGGCGTGGTTCGAGCCGGAGGACGGCGGCAGCCACAACGTCTGGATCGCGGGAGACACGTTGTATATGGGGGACTATCAGGGCGGCCTCAGGGTGCTCGACATCTCGGGCGAGTTGAAAGGCGATCTGCTTGCGCAAGGGCGGGAGTACGCGCACGTGCACACCGGAGACGCGAGCGGCTTCGTCCCCAACGGAGCGAATGCGTGGGGCGCGATCTACCGGGCCGGGCTGGTGTACGTCCCCGACATCAACTCGGGACTGTGGGTGGTAAGGGTCGAGCCACCTCAACCTGTGATTCCGTAAGGAGTTAGCATGCACGTCGCGGTCGTGTTCGCACTGCTGCAGCAGCCAGCGGCGCCGGCGTCGTTCCCCGTCACCAAAGTGGAGATCACCCCGCCAGCCGCGGAGATCGAGATCGGCCAGACGGTGCGGCTCGCGGCTCGGGCGCTGGACGCCCGCGGTCAACCGGTGGCCGATGCGAAGATCGCCTGGTTATCAGGCGGCACCGAAGGCGACGTCGATTCGACCGGGCTGGTGAAGGGCGGTTACCACGGCTATGTCCGCGTCACGGCGGTCGCGTATCTACCCGGCCAGCAGGGGCAGGTGTTCGGGGATGCCCTGATCCACGTACTGCCCGAGCCGGCCGCGCGCATCGACGTCACGCCCGCCCCGGCCAAGGTCGTCGCCGGCACCCGGCTGACACTGGCTGGTGTAGCGTTCTCGAAGCACGGCGACCGTCGCGCCGATCTGGTGTCCTTCACCTCGAGCAACCCGCGTGTCGCGAGCGTCACCGCGGACGGACGGCTCCATGCGCTCGCGCCCGGGCGCACCACCATTACCGCGAAGGCGGGTGGTGCGACGGTCCAGCTTCCGGTCCAGGTGATCGCTAACACGATCACCCGGCTCGCCGTCGAGCCGGCGTCGAGCGCGGTCCGCACGGGCGACGTGGTCCGCTTCGCCGTGAGCGCGAAGGACGCGAGGGGCCGCGCGGTCCCGGACGTTCCGGTCGAGTGGGCCGTAGCGGCGACCGGCGGCGCGGGCGTCGCCCAGATCGACCCCGCCGGTGCGTTCGTGGCGGAGACCCCCGGGATCTATACGGTTACCGGAAGCCTCGGCGGGCGCAGCGCCGATGCGGTCGTCCGCGTGGAGCAGCGTCGGGCGACGCGCGGAATCGACGTGCTGGCGCACCTGCCGATCAAGTACCGCGCGGCTGAGGCGTGGGTGCACCCGTCGGGGAAGTGCCTCTATATGACGACTATCGCCGATCGCGTCTACGCCATCGACATCACCGATCCCCCGAGCCCGAGGATCGTCGACTCGATGGTGACCGACGCCCGCCTCGTGAACGACGTGATGACGACCGAGGACGGCAAGTACGGCGTGTTCTCGCGCGAAGGCGCCTCGAACCGCAAGAACGGGATCGTGGTGTTCGACGCCAGCGATGCGTGCCACCCCAGGCCGGTCGCCGAGTACACCGAGACGGTCTCAGGCGGCGTCCACAGCGCCTATGTGTATCAGGGACGTGCGTACATCACCGACGACGCGACGGGCTCCATGCGGGTGATCGACTTCCGCGATCCGACTCACCCGAAAGAGGTCGCTCGCTGGGAGGCGCAGCAGACCGAGGCGGGGCGCTATCTCCACGACATCATGGTGGTGGACGGCCTCGCCTACCTCGCCTACTGGAACGATGGGCTCATCATCCTCGATGTCGGCAATGGCATGAAGGGCGGCAGTCCGGAAAGCCCGCAACTGGTTTCCCAGCTCAAGTACGACCTCAACGCCACCTATGCGCGGGTCGAGCAGCTCTGGGGGACAGGGTTTGTGCGCGGCACGCACACGGCGTGGCGTGCGGGCCGGTATGTGTTCGTGGGCGATGAGGTATACGCGGCGCGGCCGTACAAGGGCCTGAACGGCGGCAACAACCTCACGTTTGGTAGACTCCACGTCGTGGACGTCTCCGACATTGAGCATCCCAGAGAGGTCGCCTGGTACGAGCCGACCGACGGTGGTGTGCACAACGTCTGGGTGGTGGGCGACACCCTCTACCTCGGGAACTACCAGGGTGGCGCGCGCGTCCTCGACATCTCCGGCGAGCTGAAGGGTGATCTACTGCGGCAGGGGAGGGAGATGAGCTGGATTCTGACCGCCGACTCGACCGGCACACAGCCGCACACACCGTTCGCGTGGGGGGCGGTCGTGCGGGACGGCAATATCTTCGTGCCCGACATCAATAGCGGGCTGTGGGTGCTGAAGCTGGAGCCAAAACAGCAACCAGTACCGTAGTTACTAGGGAGTCACAAGACGCCGAGTCGCAAGCGGTTGCCAGTTTCCAGAAACCGGTGCCAAGCTCCTCCTGGCCGCTTTCGCCTGTGAACCGCTTGCGGCTTGTGACTTGCAACTCTACTGGCGCCTCGACGTCTGAGCGCTGTCCGCCTTGACTGGCAACCCCACCGCCAACCGGAAATCTCGCAGCACCGCGTCGTACGACTTCAGCCGCTTGGTGAGCTCGGTGGCGACCGGGACCGGCGTCGCGGTGGCGGTCTGCTCGCAGCTTGTCGTGTAGGAGATGAGCGAATCCATCTGCACGGTGAGTCGGCGCGCTTTCAGACGGGTCGAATCCTCATAGACCGCCGGCTTCATGTAGGGACGGCCGCGCGCCATGAATGCACGCGCGCTGCCGCACAGGCCGACCAGCAAGCGCCCGGCCCGCCGCCGGCTCACGCTGTCGCCCGTCGACTGCGTACGCGTCACGCGGTTGAGCCCGTCCTTCAGCTGGGCGATCCCACGGGTCGCGGTGCGCAGCCCGTCGACGAAGCGCTTCTGCTCGGGCGTGGGCGGCGGCGGCGGTGCGAGCGCCGATTCGGCCCGAGCCGAGTCCGGAGGGGGCGGGCTGGGAGGGGGCGTGGGCTGCTGCGCGCCTGCGACGGTCGCGGCGACGCAGCACAGCACGGCCAAGCAGCGCATCAGAGCTCCTCTATACCTTGGGTCGAAGCCAGGGTTATAATGTCACAATGACGCTTCCCGCAACCTCGCGCCAGACCCGCACCTTCGACGACCGGGCGGACGCGCTCGCGCACTTCTTCCTGCGCGCCGGCGAAGCGCCGCGGCTCCTCGCGTATGAGGACGCTGCCGGCTGCCCACTGGACCAGGCGCTCGCCGCGCTCGAATGGACCGCCGCCGTCGGCATCCTCGCCGAGGACGACCTGATCCACGCCGCCCGGCTGGGCGCCGACGCCGCGGCCGCCGTGGTCGAGCGCCGGGACGGTGACCAGCGCGTGTTCATTTACTTCGGACCCCGCATGGACGCCTCACCCGCCGATCCGTACGAGGGTACCCTGCTCTATGACGAGCCGGGCGTGCGCGCCTACATCTTCGCACAACGCGTCCACGCGATCGCGCATTTCCTGCGCGCCACCCACGGCATCGGCGCCGTGATTGCGATGCTCGGCCGCCGGGCGCCCGAGCTGCGCCACATCCGCCGCTGGCTCGAGGCGCTGTTCAGCCAGCCGGTCGGCGCCGGCCGCTCCACCCAGCTGCTCACCGGCTGGTTCGCGACGGGGGGCGCGGGAGTCCTATTCGTGCCCGCCCAGCCGGGCGCACCCTACAGCTACCACG
>QHTT01000062.1 GCA_003220935.1 Gemmatimonadota bacterium | reverse complement strand
ACTCGCGATCGAGCAGCCCCGCTACTCCGGGGGGCGCGTACACGGCGAGCTTCGTCGTCGCCTCGCGCAGCAGCAGCAAGCCCAGGGTGTGGTCGAGCTCGCCGTCCGTGCAGACGGCGGCGCTGATCGGCGTGCCGCGCGCGCCGCGCGGCCAGAGCTCGGGACGCGACGCCACCTGGACCCGGAGGTCGGGCGACGCGTTCAGCAGCACCCAGCGCGCGCCGTCGGCGCTGACGGCGACGGAAGATTGCGTGCGACCGGTGCCGCTGAGACGCGCCTCCTGGCAGTTGCGACAGCCGCAGTTCCATTGCGGCAACCCGCCACCTGCCGCAGAGCCGAGGATGATGACGCGCATAGCTCTAGGAAAGTAAAGAGGCCGGGTTCACCACCCGGCCCCTCGTTCATCTGTCCCAACTTGGTTCAGGCGGTACCGGCGTACGCGCCGACTTCCATCCCCAGCTCGACGACCTCGAATTCGGGCTTCGTCCACTTCATGTGACTCCTCCTCCTGAAGCGATGGTGGTCGACCACTCGTCGTGAAACTCCGTGCAGGCGTCGTGCCAGATCCAGCCGGACCGGGGTCGGGCCCCACAACCCGGTGTCGCGTAAGCGAATCGGTCCGGACCGAAGGCACGCGCGGCGATCGAGCCAGCCTGGTGTGGTGCGGCATCTGCCCCAAATCTGGGTGGAATCACCCAGTGGGGCTAGGACTGCAAACCAAACTTCTTCAGGCGGTAGCGCAGCGTGTCCCGCGAGATCCCGAGACGCTGCGCCGCCTTGGTCTGGTTCCCGCCAGCCTCGCGCAGCGCTTGCTCGATGATCGACTTCTCCCACTGACCCAAGTCGACACCCGCTGGCGGCAACGCGCCTGCCCCCGGGCCCGCCGTTCCCGCATCCGCGTCCGGGTGGGCGCGTGGCGGCGGCGCGCCATCCACGGGTCTCGTCAGTGCCAGGTGCTCGACGTCCAGTGTGGGACCGCGGCTCCACAGCACGGCTCGCTCGATGACGTGGCTCAGCTCGCGAACGTTCCCCGGCCAGGGGTAGGAACGCATCAGGTCGCGCGCCGGGGCGCTGATGTCGCGCACCGCCTTGCCGTACTTGGCGTTGAAGACCCGCAGGAAATGCTCGGAGAGGAGCAGCACGTCCGTGCCGCGCTCGCGCAAGGGCGGGACGTCCAGCACGATCACCGCCAGGCGAAAATAGAGGTCCTTGCGGAACCGCTCTTGGCGCACCTCACGCTCGAGATCGCGGTTCGTTGCGGCGATGATGCGAACATCGATCTTGCGCTCGCGCACGCTGCCCACGCGCCGCACGGCGCGCTCTTCGATCGCCCGCAGCAACTTCCCCTGCACCGAGAGGTCGACATCACCGATCTCGTCGAGGAAGAGGAAGCCGCCCTCGCCCGCCTCGACCAGACCGGGCTTGGATTCCTTGGCATCGGTGAACGCGCCGCGCTCGTAGCCGAACAGTTCGGCTTCCATCAGGGTCGCCGGTAAGGCCGTGCAGTTGATCTCGATGAACGGCTTCATGGAGCGGGCCCCGGACGCGTGCAGGGCGCGCGCCAGGAGGCCCTTGCCGGTGCCCGTCTCACCGGTGAGGAGTACGGGCGGTATCTCGTCCAGCGCGGCGATCTGGCGCGCCCGCTCGAGCACCGCGCGGATGGCGGGCGAGTCGCCCAGCATCCCCTCGAACCCGACGTCCCGGGTCGCGCGCCGGCGGTAATAGGACAGCTCCTGCTTGAGGAGGCGATTCTCGCGCGCCCGGTCGGCGAGCAGCCTCAACTCCTCCAAGTCGACCGGTTTCTTGACGTAATCGAACGCGCCCAGCTTCACGGCCTCCACCGCCCCCTCGATCGAGCCGTAGGCCGTCAACACGATCACCGGGATTACCGGATCGAACTCGCGGATCCGCTTGAGCAGATCGAGCCCGCTCATGCCGGGGAGCCGGACGTCGGCGAAGACGACGTCCGGCTGGAGGCTTGGGAGCAGCTCCAGCGCTTTCTCGCCGGTGCTCGCCACCTCCGCTTCATAGCCATGGTCGGCCAGGAAGGCCTTGGCGGAGCGCGCCAGGGTGTGTTCGTCGTCGACGATCAGCACGGTCGAGCCGCTCATGCGAGGTTGCGTACCGGCGGAGGGGTCGCCGCGGGCGGCGCAGCCGCAGCGGGCGCGGGATCACCGCCGGCGACCGGCAGCACGATGCGAACGGTCGTGCCGCGACCCACTGCGCTGACGATCTGCAACCGTCCGCCGGCCTCCTCGACGTAGCGCTTCGCGATCGCGAGGCCGAGACCCGTGCCCTCGGGACGCGTCGTGAAGAAGGGCTCACCCAGGTTTGGCAGAATCTCCGCGGGAATCCCGGGCCCCGAGTCGGTGATCTCGAGGACGATCCCGTTCGCGCCGCCCTCGCCCCCCTGGGCCCTCGCCACGATCTCGAGCCGCCCTCCATCGGGGGCAGGCATGGCATCGAGCGCGTTGGACACGATCTCGGTCAACGCCTGCTCCAAGCGCATCGGATCGACCCGAACCTCAGGCAGCGCCGCCGGACAGCTCGTCACCAGCTCGACCCGGCGCTGGCGCAGCAGCTCGGAGAAGCCGGCGAGCGCGCCCTCGACCAGCGCCTGCACACTCTCCCGGAGCGGGTGGAACGGGGTGGGCCGGGAGAACGCCAACAGGTGCGCGATCCGCAGATCGAGACGATCGACCTGCTCGACGATGGCCTGCAACTGTTCGCGGGCGGCGGGTGCTTCGACGCGGCGCTGGGCGAGCTGCGCCGCCGCGCGCAGGCTCGCCAGCGGGTTGCGCAACCCGTGGGCCACCGCTGCCGCCATCTGGCCGATCGAAGCCAGTTTCTCGGACTGCACCAGCTGCGCGCGGGATTGGCGAAGCTGCTCGGTCATTTGCGCGAAGGCGCGTGCCAGGTCGCCGATTTCGTCGTGCGAGCGCGGCTGGATGGCGCGGTCCAGGTCGCCCGCGCCCACGACGGCCATGGCCGCCCGCAGCTCGCTGATCGGACGCGCCAGGCCACGGGCAATGAGCCACGACGCCACGAGGCCCGCCACCAGCGCCAGCAAGCTGATCGCCCAGAGGACGCGGCGTTCCGCCTCGACGATTCCCTCCACCTGGGTGACGGCTCGCTGGACGCTGAACTCGCGCGCCTGGCGGTAGATCTCGCGGTTCACCGTTGCGAGGGCGGGTTGCAGGCGCTCCACCAGCTCCTGTCGCGCCGTGAGGTATGCCGCCTGGCGTTGCCCGGAATCGTACAGCGTGAAGACACGACCCGCGACCGCGCGAATATCGCGTTCGATCTTGCGCACGCCGTCCGCGAGTTTGATGTCCCCCGGAGGAAGCCCCGCAGCCCAGCGATCGAGCCAGTAATCCACCACCTGCTCGGTGAGCGGAAACTCCCGCTTGGCCGCAGGGTCGCCGCTCAGGTAGCGCCAGACGACTTGCGTCTGGTTGAACATGGCGTCTTCCACTTCGGCGTACGTGCGCGAGTGCGCCAGGCGCTGCCGCAGCGTCTCCAGCGTCCCCCGCTCCAGCGCGTTGGTCCGAATCGCCTGGATCCCCACGAGCAAGGTGGGGAGGACCATCAGGGAGAAGCCCAGCAGGAGCTTGCGCTGGAGGGTCACAGCTCGAAGCTTCGTGCGGCGGTGGGCGGGCGCAAGCCCCCATCATCCTGAGCGCCGCAGGCGCGAAGGATCCTTCGCTCGCGCGCGTTCCGCGCGCTCGCTCAGGATGACAGCGCAGCACGGGTTCGGTGAGGAAGTAGTGGTGGAGGATCGGGAGGTGGGACGACGCGGCGCGACGCGCTCCTGTGCGCCCTATAAAGGGTGCACACCCGGCCGAGCGCGCCCTCTCAGGGCGCGAATACAACGAAGCGAGTCTCGTGTGTGGAGTTCGTGGTGTTCCCGGGCTGATAGCCCGGGCTCGGCCCCAATGTGCGCCCTGTAAAGGGCGCACCCCCGGCCCGAGCGCGCCCTGTCAGGGCGCGTAACCACGCGAGCTTTGTACCGAGTTGCTTTCCCCCTCACCAAATCGACGCGCAGTAGTGAATCCTATTAGGCACCTCTACCTTGTATCGAAGCCAACGACGTGTCAGCGGCACTCGCCTCCCGTGGCTGCCGAGGCCACTTCGCGACCTGCAAACAGCAAGCGCGCAGTGTCGCGAGCAGCGACGACGATATCGCGCGTCGCCTCCGCCGGGATGCGTAGTTGGAGAGCGGGTCGTTCCGGGGCGATGGCCAGCTCGGTCGAGAGATCGATCCGGCTGCTGTTGGTGATGCGAAACTTCCTACCGCACACATTGACCAGCGTCAGCGTCCCGGGCAGGAGCGATGCGAGGCGGGGGACGACGTCCGTGAGCTGCTGCCATTTGTTCTTAGCCGCGCGAGCAACCGCAGGGTTCGCGTCCGTCGCCAACTCTCTGCTCAGGATGTATACACGATCCGGTATATCTGCAGCGGGCGGCTGGGCACCAAGGCGTGGGCTAAACTCCACCTGGCCGGTCAGGCGCGCACCCAGATAGCTGACGAGTGTCTCCAGCGCGAGCAGCCGCAGGTTGGTCGGGCGGCTGGGGTCGCGGGCGACCGCGATGGCGGCTTCAGCGATGGGTTGGTCGTGGATCTGATAATTCCACGCTCTGAGCTGGGCCAGGACCTCCGGTCGGTCCACGGCCCCGCGCCACCGAGCGGCAATAACTACTGGACCGTCAGGACACCTGACGATGTGCGCGAGTGCCCACCCCTCATGCGTGTCGCTGGCTTCTCCGGAAGTCACCAGCCGGACGGCGTCCGCGCAAGCGTCGCCGCCGCCGCTGGCCCGCTGCGCCTCCGCGGGAATGGCAGCGAGGGACAGCGAAAGTCCCGCGCCCGCGAACAGTCGGACACCTTTACGGCCCCCCCCTACTCGTCGCGGCCGGTGTGCACCGGACGGATACTACTTGGGTCCTTGGAACGATGGGAGCCGCCCGACCAAGTAGTCCGAGATTTTGCGGATCACCTCATCCTGGTCTGAGGACAGTTGCCGAAGCACGTTCAGAACGTCGTCTTGCGCTGATGGCGGGAGCGGCTCCGCCCCGGGCCGGTCGTTTGGGTGGTCCTGCTCCGCAAGCATCACGTATGCCACGCCTCCCAGGCCCGGCTCCGCCGGAGTTCGATACACCGCCTTGAGTGACGGATGAAACTGCCCAAGCAGAGCTTGGATGGCGGTCAGCCGTACCTCGCGTCTGTTCGACGTATTGAGGGCTGCGCTTGTCGCCGCCCGCAGCAGGCGCCGGTCGCGGAGAGTCGCGCTGGCGTCCCCCAGGATCTGCAGAGCAACCGTATCCTCTGGTGGGTGGGCCCACTGGGCAGCCAGTGCCTGCGGCCCGCTCACGGGGCAGCCCACCAAGTCCCTTATCGCCCGGTGATACGTGTCTCCACGGGCTGACGAGCGAAGAGATGCCTCCGCGGGGGCGCACCAGCTCCCATCCTGCTGCGCCATCGCCACCCCAGCGAACGCGATCAACTCAAGAAGTGCAAGGGCCTGAAACGACCTGAGAAGCTTGCTCATCGGGCTCAGCTCCATTTGTTCGATTTCGGATGCGCCCGACCCCCGCTAGAAGTACTTAAACGTACAGTAGGGGATGGGCGGCACGGTACCGCCATCTTTCTGGTCCTTCGAAGTGTTCCTCGCCGCCTGAATCCCAGGTGCCGCGGCGGTGTCAGCACGATCTATCAGAAGCGCGAGGTCGTTCAACGATACCACATGCTCCGTCGCCTGCGGAACCTGGCGATTGAGTTCATTGCGGAATACACCGGCGTGTGATGTCGGGCTCAACGTCAGTCCCTCGTGGTCCTCGACGAGCGGCAGGAACGGGACCACGTCTGACCGCTTGCACTTCCCAGGGGACGCATTCTTGGGCTGGAGGTTGTAGAAATCGCTGTTTGTTGAAAGCGCTATCCGGTTGATTCGAATGCGGGAAAGCGCCTCTACTGGAACCTCGGTAAAGTAGAACATGCCCTCGTTCGGACCAGACTGAATCTGAGGGTGGGCGTTGGGCGGTAGGTAGGCTTGGGCAAAAGGCTCGTGCGTGCCGAGGTCCGCCGGCTGGGCCGGGTGGGTCGGAAGCTTCCTTACGGTGTCCTCCTCAACCCTGTGATTGACCGTTTTCTGCGTCCAGTCGCGTGCGGTCACCGTGACGCTCGCGCTCCCCGAGGCCGGGTGCCCGGCAACAAGTGCCGGTCACGTCGATCCTCCCGTCCACCACAAGCTGGCCGGTCCAGGTCACGTCACTGGTCTGTCGGGTGACAACATCGCCCGCTGTGCTGGTGAACGTCCACCCCGTCACGACGAGCGTCTGCCCCGCAGGCTGCGGACGGGCCTCGCATGACACACTGCTGCCGCGCGGGGCCCCGGACCCGGTGCAGACAACCTCGATCCCGAGTGAGGGGTCGACCACCTCTACCGTCAGGGTCTGCGTACCCGAGACGAAGTAGTCAGGCTCGTACGGAAAACCACCGTCCGGGTTCGAGCAGCTGCCCGGGAAGCCCGGAAAGCGCTTGACCCACAGAGTACCGGGCCCGGTCAACCGACCCGACACGGTTCCGGCCGACGGGTCGCGGGGCTGGAAATCAACGCCCGCATTCCGTTCCGGGATCCAGGCGACGACCCCGTGCCCTGTGCATAACCACTCAGGGTAGAGCTCTTCGGGAAACCCGGCTGGACCCACGTCCGTCAACCCGCCCGGCGGCTGGACCGGCGGTTGGGGACTGCACGGCGGCCGATTCTGATTCAGCGAGTAGTGCAGCAAACCGGAAACAGTGACCGTGACCTCGGCGCCCTCCGGGATGTCGATCCCGGTCGAAACAGGGTCGATGCCCACCTCATTGTGAACAGGAGGGGGAACCGTAGATGTGCCGAGCACCATGTGGCTGGCGCTAAGCCGCGGCGCCGGCCCGAGGTAGTCATCTGACCGGCAGGCAGCCAAGTCTGCGGCGCCCGCGAGAACGGTGGCAAGCGCAAGCAGGTCTAGCGACGGGCGCTTCACGGCGGTGGTCTCCCTTGCACAGGTCATGGAGATCGGCTAAGACCCACCGTAGAACGATTATCTCGACGCCGCAGTGACGTTTTGAGCGCGCGGAGCAGTCCGATCGTCGGATGTGAGGAAGCTCACTCGACCAGCGGCAAAACGACGCAATCGCCGAGACTTGACCGCGCGCAGTCTGCGCGCTAGAAATGCCCACGCAATCTCGCCGAGGTCGCCCCCGTGCATCAGCTGGCCCCACTCATCCACACCGCCCTGCCCCACCTCTCGTTTGAGGTGCGCGCCGTAATCGATGCCATGCTCCTCACGCGCGGCTCGGTTGGGACAGCGCAGTGGGTGGCGAGCCACCTCAGCTTCTCGAATCGCTTCCGCCTGGCCCGCCGCCTCTCAAGCGAAGGACTGCCACGTTGCATCGCCTATCCGGCTGGATAACCGTCCTGTCTTGGATATGGGAGTGGGAGCGCAACGGCGTCGCTTTGTGTCGCTCGGCGCTCCGAGCAGGCAAGGATCCGGCGGCGTGCCGCCGCCTGGTCCGTAGGATCACCGGCCTCTCGTGGAGGAACGTGCAGAGCGGCGGGATCGAGAGGACGCTCACCCAGTTCTTGTGCGAATGCGGCGCGGCCGAAGGCAGCGTGACATCGAGGGCGATGGCTTAGAGATTTCTCTCATTTCCCTTCGCGGAGCGAGGGCGCCTGTCATCCTGAGCGCCGCAGGCGCGAAGGATCTGCTTTGGGATCCTTCCCTCGCGCGCTGTCGCGCGCTCGCTCAGGATGACAGCGCCGCGCGGGTTCGGAAAGAGAAAGGAGTGATAGGGCGGTGCATCGGAGGGTGCTTCTCTCTTTTCCCTTCGCGGAGCGAGGGCTCTGTCATCCTGAGCGCCGCAGGCGCGAAGGATCTGCTCCCAGCACCTCGTCCAGGATGCGGAGCGTCTGGTCCACCGTCGCCTCGTCGTGCGCCAGCGACACGAAGTTGTACGCCGTCCGCTTGAACAGCACGCCGCGCGCGGCGCATCCGCGCGCCACCTCGCGCGATATGTGCTCCGCCGCGAAATGCAGGAAACACATCTCGGCGATCCCGCCGACGCCGGTCACGAGATCCCCGTGCTCACTATGCACCCGATGCAGGCCGTGTAACAGATACGTGCCGACCCGGTGCAGATGCGCGCATACGCTTTCGCGCTCCATCACCTCGAGCGTCGCCTGCGCCGCCGCCAGCGCCACGCCCTCTGTCGCGAGGGTCGACGAGATCCAGGTGCGGGACACACCCGCCATGAGATCGGCCCGACCCCCGACCGCCGCGAGAGGGAACCCGTTCGCGAGCGCTTTGCCGAGCACCATCAAGTCCGGCCGCACGCCGAACCGCTCGGCGGCACCGCCGATGGCGAGCCGAAACGCCGTCTTGATCTCGTCGAACACCAACACCGCGCCCACGCGCTGTGTCTCCGCCCGCAGCACCTCGAGCCATTCGCGCGTGGGCTCGACCACTACCACGGGTTCCACGACGACGACGGCCAAGCGGTCTCCCGCTTCGCGGATCAGCTGCCGCGTCCCCTCGGCGTCGTTGAACGGCAGCTCGGCGTACAGAGCGCGAGTCGAGGCCGGCACGCCGTCGGCGCCCTGGCACCAGTCGAGCCAGCCGTGGTAGCCACAGCCGAGCACCTGCTCGCGCCCGGTGGCTACCCGGGCCAGCCGCACGGCTGCGGCCACAGCCTCCGCGCCGGTCTTGAGAAACCGCACGCGCTCGAGCCATGGGATGCGACGGCTCAGCGCCTCGGCAAGCTCTTCTTCGAGCACGGGAGGGAGCGGCCCCACGACGCCGGCCGCGATCGCCTGCTCGGCCGCGCGATTCACGTCCGGATGGCCGTACCCGAGCGCCACCGCGCCCAGCGCCATGACGTAGTCCACGTACTCGCGACCCCGGGCGTCCCACACGCGGCAGCCGGACGCCCGCACCATCCGCTCGGGGACGCTCGCGTCCTCGCCCAGCTCGGCGCCACCGAACAGGGCGTCCGGCCGCTTACTACCGGTCGACGTGAATCCCGGAACGCGCCAGTCGCTCACCGTATTTCACCACCTCGATGGCCATCGCGCGCAGCAGCTTCGCCTCGCGCTGGTCGAGCGGGGTGCGGTGGATGATTTCCCGCACCGTCCGCATCACGCCTTCGACTTGGCGCGTCTTAAAGAACTTGATCACCCGGAGGGCCGCCTCGACGTCGGCGAACAGCCGCTCCAGCTCCTCCGTGGCCGCCGGGGGCGCCTCGCGGCGCGGCGCCTTGAACGGGCGGGCGTCGTCGCCGCGCGCCAGCGCCAGCTCGTACAGCATGAGGACCACCGCGTGCCCGAGCTGCAGCGAGGCGTACGCGGGATTGGTCGGAATGGTGACGACGCGGTGGCACAGGTCGAGCGCGTCGTTCGGCAGCCCCTTGTCCTCGCGTCCGAACAGCAACGCCACGAGCCCCGCCTCAGCCTGCGCGACGATCTCGGCCGCCGCCTGGCGCGGGCGCTGGGGGTTGCGCTTCGCGCTCCGCTCCCGCGCGGTGAACCCGACCACGTGCACACAGTCGGCGAGCGCTCGCTCGAGCCGATCGTAGCGCGCTACGCGCGCCAGGACGTCCTGCGTCTGGTGCGCGATTCCCTCGACCCGGTAGGCATCGTACTCGCGCGGATTGACGAGGCGCAGGTCCCGAAAGCCGAAGTTCTTCAGCGCCCGCACTACGTGCGCGATGTTGACGAGGTCTTGGGGCTCGTGTAGAACCACCACGACGCTCATGAGCGGGAAGAACCAAACGCGGAACGCGGAACGCGGAAGGCGGAACAGCAGTGATGGGTCGTTCGCCGCGCGGCCCTCACCCTGACGTTCCGCGTTCCGCGTTCCGACTTCCGCGTTCGCATCATCCCACTAGCTCCAATATCCCCAGCCGTGCGGGATCCTGTCTGTCGCCCCGCAACCACACCCAGCCGTTACCGCCGCTCCAGACGAGCTGTCCCGCGCGCCGCTCGCGGCCGGGGAGCATCTCGTTAATGATAAGGTCGAAGCCGACCTGGCCGCCGACGTGGGCGCGCTGCCATTCCGGCCAGGCGACGGCGAGGGTGATGCGATAGCCCTGCTCGGTGCGCCGCCAGGCGCCGTGGACCGACCTGGGCGCTCCCGGCGATTCTCCCGCGCCGCGCACCCGCACGCCGCCCCCGTCTAGCCGCCCACCTTCCACCTCGGGCACGACCAGAAAACCGGAGACGTCGCCGCCTTCCAAGTCGCGGAGGTAGAGCTGGACGCCGTCCGAGTGGATGTCGTCCGGCTCGTTGTCGAGCCGCAGCGGTGGGGCTGCGGCAGCGCGGAAGCACAAGTCGGGCTTCGTCACCTCGACCGCCAGGTAAAGCGCCTCGTCGTCCCACCCGACGTGAGCGGTCGCGGAAAAGTCCTCGGGCCCGGAGTACGGTTCCTCGCTGCGGCGATACTGGTCCTCGAGCTCGAGCCGCAGCGGCTCGCTGGTATCGAACCCGTCGCCCGTGCCGTCAAGCGCAGGAGGCCGATCGACGCGCAACGCCGCGCCAACCGCCGGTTGGGGGAGATCGAGCTCGATCAGTGGTTGAAACGGAGGCTCGGGATCCCGCGCGCCGCTGAGTCGTACGCGCCTCGCAGGAGCGGTGACCTCCCAGCCCAGAGGGGACGGCGAGTGGCGGTCCACCCCGCTTGTCGTTTCGACCTCGATGACGCTGCCTTTCACCCCTACACCGCGCACGAACGCGGCTGCGCCGATCGGCTCGAGCACCGTCACGAACCGGACGCTGCGCCCTCGCGCGCGCAGCAGGTAGAACGGTGCGCGCGTGCCGCTCCCCGGCAACCCCGGTCCTTCGGCGCGGAGCAGCTCTCCTTCAAGCAGAAAGAGCGCCGTCAGCGGTCGGCTATCGGCTGCCAGCTCGAGGGTTATCGGTCCCTTCGTCTCGGGAGCGAAGCGCTGGGCGCGCGACGTGAACTCATCCTGCAGCTCCTCGCGACTCGCCAGCTCGACGATGTCGAGCAGGTACGCTGGGCCGGCCACCACTGTGCGGGTGACATCGCCGTTGCGGCCGCGCGTCCAGCCCCAGTCGCCCGGCGCGTCGAAGGTCTCACACATGGCGTTCCCCCCGCGGGACGCACCGTCCAGCCGCGGCGCGTTGTGTGCCAGGGTAGAGCGGTACCACAGGAGATCACGCGCCACGTACGACCCGGTGCCGACGTCGGGGAGCCAGTGCACACCGTCAGCGTGGAGCGTCAGATGCAGCCGGTCAGGGTGCCCGTGCCCGCCGCCGAGTGGGCCGCACTCCAGGCTCACGTAGCGCTCCCCCGCACGCAGCACCGCAAGGCCTTGCGAATCGAGCAGCGCGCTGCCGGGGACCCAGGGCGGCGCGTCGGACGGAAGCTCCGGCAGCATCTCTAAGAGGGACCACCACGACAGCGAGATCCGGGATGCGGGATGCGGGATGCGTTCGACGGGAGCATCGTGTAGATACGAATCGAACACTTCTGGGACGACGCCCGGGACGCGGTAGAGCGCCTGCAGCCAGCTCGCGACGTCCCGCATCCCGGTTCCCGCATCCCGCATCCCGCATGTCGCGAGCCCGATCTCCCACAGTTCGAGATACATCGGTTGCGCGAGCGAGACCCCGAACCGCGAATCCTTTCTCGCCGGGAAAGTGAGATCCGGGAGTGCGGTGAGCGCGGGCGCGAGCAGCGCCGCCCGCACGCGCGCCGCCAGCGCGGGCTCCGCGCCTAAGTCGACGCCCGCCGCGCGCGCCCACGCGGCGCCGGTCAACAGCCCGCGCAGCGCGAACAGGTGGTAGTTCTCTCCCTCGTACCACATGCCGTCCCGCCCGAAGCCGCGCATCAGGTGCGCGAGCAACCCCGTCTCCCCTTCAATGGCGCGTTTCGCGAGATCGTCGTCCTCGAACCACACGGCGATCGCGGCCAGTGCGGCGTCGTTCCACGTCTGGCGGTTGGAGAATCCCTCGTCGAATTCGCCGATGAGATTGGCCGCTTCATCCGCCACCTGCCCCACGCCCCGGCTCGTCGCCTCGTCCAGATGACCTGACTCCCGCAGCAGCATCGCGGCCGCCAGATAGTTCAGAATCCAGATCGATTCGAGATAGGTCGAGAAGAACAGCCGGCTCGGACCCAGCACGTTGTCACGATTGGGATATTGCCAATAGCTCCGGGCGTAAGCCCGGAGGATCTCGGCCGCCCGCACCCCCGCTGCGTCGCTTCCCCCCAATGCCTGCAGCGCCGCGAGGTGGGCGGCGCGCTCCGCCAGCCAGAGGTGCTGGAACCGCGCCCAGTGCCGGTCGTGCCGCTCGCCGGCCCACGTCTTGCCGCAGCGCGAGCAATGGTGCTGGTTTGGGCTCCAGGGATCGAACAGGAGCGCCGTGCCGTCGTCGGGGCAGATTCCGCCGTCGCTCGAGAGCAAGGCTTTGAGCGGCGGTACAATCGGCCGGCGCTCGAGCAGCGGCGCGGCCCGCTCGGTGAGGCGCGCGAGCAGCGCCGTGAGATCCGGCGCCTGCGCGATCTCCGCCCTTCGGGCCGCCACCGCTTCCGCTGTCACCATGCGCGCACGCCGGCCGTGGCCCAGCGCAGGGGAAGCACGGTGGCTCCTGCGTCCCGCGCCGCGGTGATCGCGGGCCGCGCGTCCTCGCTGGTAATGAAGAACATCGCCCCCCCGGCTCCCGCGCCGGCCGCTTTGCCGCCGAGCGCACCCGCGTTCGCGAGCGCGCGCTCGAGCCGCGCCATCTCGGGCGTGCACATCTCGGAGTCGAGCGCTTGCTGGTGTCGCCAGTTCTCCCACAACAGTGCTCCCGCGCGCCCCAGGTCGGACGCGCGCAGCGCTTGCGCCATCGCTTCCGCCAGGTCCCGCATGGCCCGCAATGCGCCCGTTACCTGCCGGTCACCGCGCTCGTACGCCGCCATCACGCGCGCGATCGTGGCGCCCGAGACGCGCGAGCGGCCGGTGTAGCACAGGACGGTCTGGCGCTCGAGCGCGGCGGCGAACACCGGGTCGAGGGTGATCGGCTCGATCCCGACGTCCGGATCGTGGAAGCTGAGGCGCTGAAACCCACCCAGCGCTGCGGCGAACTGGTCCTGCTTGCCGCCGGGAATCTTTGCCTCGACGGTCTCGAGGTACCAGCCTTGCTCGGCGATCTCCCGCTCGGCCAGCCGCTCACCGCGCGCACAGGTGAGCGCCGCCACAAGCGCCACATCGAGCGCGCCCGAGCTGCCGAGCCCCGACCCGGGGGGCGCCTCGGATCGCGTGGTGAGGGTACAGCCGCTCTGCACGGGAAACATGCGCAGCGCCGCCTTGATCAGGTCGAGGCGCCCGTCGAGGACGAGCCCGCGCGAGTCGGCGCACTCGAGCTCCTGGCCGAGGTCCTCCGCCACGAGCCGGATCAAGCTGCCGCCGAGCTTCAGCTCGACGTGCGCCGAGAGTTCGATGCATCCGTTCACCACGACGCCCCCTTCGCGCGTGGAGAACGGCGGCACGTCGGTCCAGCCGCCTGCGAAGTCGAGCCGCGCTGGCGCCGTCGCCCGGAACTCAATGGGCAGCTCGCGCCGCCTCACGGCCCGATGCGCCACTGGGTGACGGCCGGCAGCTCTCCCCGCACGTCCATCCGCACTCCCTGCACGCGGCGGTTCATCCCCTGCACACCCCGCGCATGATAAAGGAAGGCGATGGGGAGCGAATCGCGAAACAGGCGCTGGGCCGTGGCGGGGTCGGCCGGGGCGCGCAGGCCCGCAAGATCCGCGAGCTGGCTCAAATACCCCAATCCCGGATCACCGGCCGTGCCGACCACGGCGGCGTCGAAGTCGTGGCGCCGCGGGTTCACGCGGTCGAGGAACGCGCTCAGCTCGAGCTGGCGGATCGAGGCGCGCACCCCGACGCCCGCTAGGCGCGCCTGAATCATCTGCTCGAGCGGCGCTTCGCCGCTCCCGACCGTGAGCAGCTCGAAGGCGATCGTTCGGCCGCCGAGTAGGCGGCGCGCCGAGTCGGGATCAGTCAGGATCGGGCGTCCGGGCACGTAGCCGGGCACGTCCGGCGGCACGGGGCCGTCGGCGACCGTGCCGAAGCCATAGAGATACCCGTCCACGATCTCCCGGCGATCGAGCGCCAGCGCCACGGCCCGCCGGACCCGCGCGTCGTCGAACGGCGGGCGCCGCGTGTTGAAGACGATGCCGTACGGATAGATGAGAGGGTAGTCGAGCACCGCCAGGTCGGGGTTCCTACGCACGAAGGCCGCGTGCGCCGGCTGGATCCCGGCGAAGTCGATCTCGCCCACCGTGAGCGCGGCGAGCTTGGTGGTGGGCTCGTCCACGACGACCACGATGAAGCGCGCCAGCTGGGGAGGGCCGCCAAGCGCCGGCGGAAAGGTCGGATTCGCCGCGAACACCCAGCGCCGGTTCGACTCGTGCGTGACGAAGCGAAAGGGGCCGTTTCCCACCGGGTGCGCGTTCCACTCCGCCTGGCGCAGCCGCGTGCGTGGAATCGAGTCCAGCAGATGGGCCGGCAGGACGGCGAGGTCGGTGAAGACATCGGGCAGCTCCCGTTCGGGCCGGCTGAACCGCACGATCACCGTCGAGTCGTCGGCGTCGTTCGCGGACACGACGTTAGCCAGATCGCTGAGCCGCGGATATCCGGTGACCGAGTCGCAGGCGGTGTTAAGCGTCCAGACGACGTCGCGCGCCGTCGTGGCGACCCCGTCGTGCCACCTCACACCGGGCTGCAACCGGAACGTGAGCGTCGTACGCTCGGCCGACCACGTCCAGCGGCGCGCAAGGTACGGTTGGGGGACGAGGGCCGAATCGTAGCGCGCGAGGGTGGTGAGCAGCACGTAGCGCTGCACCTGCTTCGCGAGCGGGTGCGTCGTGAAGAGCGGGTTCACGCTCTGGAGATCGGCGCCGGAGGCATAGATGACTGTGCGCCCGCGACGCGCGGGGCTCACCCCGCACGCCAGCGTCGCCCCGGCGAGCAGCACCCGCCTCATCGGCCGCAGCACGCCCGCATTCTAGCGGCCGCGGCAGGGGCGCGCGAGATTCGGCGCATGCTCGCCGGACTCGCACGCCGCGCCAGCACGGGCCTCGCCGTTGTAGCCGGCGTCGTGACCTTGACCTTTTTCCTGCTTCGCCTCGCCCCAGGCGATCCCGTGGCGCTACTGGTCGGCCCGGCCGCCACGCCGGCGCAGATCGCCGCTCAGCGCCGTGTGCTGGAGCTCGACCGCCCCCTCGCGGTGCAGTATGGCGCCTGGCTGGGCCGCTTCGCCCGCGGGGAATGGGGCACCAGCATCGCGACCGGGCGGCCGGTGCTCGCGCTGCTCGCCGAAGCAGTGCCGGCCACGCTCGAGCTGGTCGGCCTGTCGCTGCTGCTGAGCTACCTGCTCGGCGTAGCCGTGGGCGCGGTCCAGGCGACCGCGCATCGCCGCGTCGACACGGCGCTTTCCGTCGCGACCGTCACCCTGTTCGCCGTTCCCGGCTACTGGCTGGGCCTGATGTTGGTCATGGTATTCACCTACTGGGCTCGCGCGCTCCCCGCCTTCGGTCGCGCGGGGCTCGACAGCGACTTCCTCTCGGGCGGGGCATGGCTCGCCGACCGGCTGCGCCACCTCGTCTTGCCGCTCACCACTCTCACGCTGATCGGCATTGGCGGCGCCGCGCGCTTCGTGCGTGGCGCGATGCTCGACGTCGTGGGTCAGCCGTTCGTGAGGACCGCGCTGGCCAAGGGGCTCGCTCCGTTTCGGGTCGCGCAGCGCCACGTCGCGCGCAACGCGCTCATCCCCGTCGTGGTCCTGCTCGGCCTGTCGGTTCCCACGCTGTTCTCGGGTGCCGTCTTCGTGGAGTTCGTGTTCGCATGGCCCGGCGTCGGTCGCCGGTTGGTCGAGGCCGTGCTGGCGCGCGACTACCCCGTCGTGATGGCGGCGACGGCGGTGAGCGCGATCCTGGTGGTGGTCGGGAACCTGGTCGCCGACGCGCTGGTGGGGTGGATCGATCCGCGGATCCGCCACCAGACCGAGGCAATGTGAAGCGGCTGCTGCGCGACCGACGCGCCATCTTCGGCGCCGGCGTGCTGATCGTGGTCGTCGCAGCGGCCCTCGCCGCGCCGCTCGTCTCGACCGGAGACGCGGCGGCGCAACCCGACATCGTCGCCACGCGGTTCCTCGCGCCACTCGCCACGGACGCTCGCGGCGCGATCCACCCGCTGGGCACCGATCGGTTCGGGCGCGACGTATGGACGCGACTCGTCTACGGCGCTCGGGTTTCCCTCGGCGTGGGCACGCTCGCGGTGCTGCTGGCGATCGCGATCGGCCTCGCCGTGGGGGCGGTCGCGGGCTACTGGCGGGGACCGGTGCGCTCGGTGCTGCTGGCATTCACCGATTTCGTGCTCGCTCTCCCCCGCGTGGTGCTGCTGCTGTTGCTCGCGACGCTGTGGCGCCCGAGCGCGGCGCTCGTCATCCTCGTGCTCGGGGTGACCGGCTGGATGTCGGTCGCACGCCTCGTCCAGGGCGAGGTCCGTGCGCTCGCCGCGCGCCCGTTCGTCGAGGGGGCGCTCGCGTTGGGGCTCTCGCGCGCCAGGATTCTGTGGCGCCACATCCTGCCCAACGCGCTGACGCCTGTCATCGTCGCCGCGGCGCTCGGGATCGGCAACGCGATCATGCTCGAGGCCGGCCTGTCGTTCCTCGGTCTTGGCGTCCAGCCGCCCACGCCGTCCTGGGGCAACATGATCGCATCGGGGAGAGATACACTCGTGAATGCGCCATGGGTGGCCGCGGCGCCGGGCATTGCCCTGGTGCTGGTAGTGGTCGCCTGTACCCTGCTGGGGGACGCGCTACAGGACGCACTGAATCCAATGCAGAGGCTGAGACGGTGAGTTAACTCGCCGTCTCACCACCTAGACCTTTGAGTACACCATCGTTCAGCTCGTGCCCACCGTCAAACGGGATTTCCCGATACGGAATAGCGTGGGCCCGGAGCCGATCGGCGATCTGCCTGATCACCTTCTCCGTGATGAGCTGATCGGCCCGCCCGTACACGAGCGACAGCCGAGCGGCCCGCAGCCGATCCACGATCGTCGGGAGCGTGAGATCCAAATCAGGCGGAAACTCGCCACCCCATAGCATGAGACGATCGACTCTGGCCTTGCCCATCGCCGTCCAACGACTGGCGGTAGCCACACCTTGTGAGAACCCCAGCGCGTGCACGGTCACTTGCGAGCGATCGAGCAAGCCAAACACCTCCTGGTACACCGCGTCGAGGTATTGGACGTAGTCGGCGATTTCGGCGAGGCGATCCTCGCGCGTCATCCAGCTCGCACCGACTCGCCGCTCGGTCGGGCTCTCGCTCAAGTAGAACCGCGACAGCCCTTCCGGAGCCACGAGATAGCGCGTTCCGTCGTCGAGCACCCGCAGCTTTTCCAGGAAGCGCGCCGCCAGCTGTCCGTACCCGTGACACGCGAACCAGACTTCCGCCACCGCCGCCGAGCGTTCCCCGAGGGTGAAGTAGCGGGCCGTGCGGCTCACCGACAGGTGATGCTCGTGCATCCGCCCCCGACGCTCCTTTCCATTCCGCATTCCGCAATCCGCAATCGCCTCTCACGTCACCAGGATCGTCACGATCTCGTAGGGCTCCGCCACGAACCTGACGGTTTTCCCCCGTCCCTCGAGCACCAGCGCCGTGGACTCGCGCTCGTCGGCCCGCACGCGGTGGGCGCTCTTGACACCCTCTCCGAACCGCCACGCGCCCGGCGCCTGGCGGCCTGTCGCGTTGTAGCAGCGCAGCACGAGCGGCGAGCCCTGCTGCGCAGGCTTCACCGCCGAGACTACAAGCCCGGCCCCCTCGAGCGCGATGTCGATGGACGGGGGCGCCAGCTCCGCCGCGTCGCGCAGCCAGAAGCCACGCACCGGAAGAAAGACGTCCTCCCACAGCGACGGGATGACATCGCCGCGCTCGACCTCGGCCTGCGGCACGGGGGCGAGCGCGAGCTCGACGCGGCACGGGCCGAGGCACTGCGCCAGCGGCGTGGCGGTGGGCCACCCGGCGTGCCCCGGGCGCGTCGGCAGGTCCCCCCGTGACAGCTCGCCCACCGCCCGCAGCAGCGTCATGATGAGGTCCCCGCGCGACGTCCACTCGTACTCGAAGAACCCGGGCGCGAGCAGCGCCAGCCCGCGTCGCCCGTCCGCCGCCGCGACGAAGCGGTGCGCCGGTGCGGTGGCGACCGGCGTCTCGAGCGGATAGTCGGCCGGACGCACGCTCACGGCGGGGCGTGCGACCGATCCGAACGGCGCGCCCGCGACGGCGGCAACGCCGGTCAGATCTGTCGGCACCCGCGCCCGCAGCCGATGCCAGGTCGCCTGGTTGTCGATGTCGAGGATGCAACGCACGGCTGGGCTGTCGGCGTGCAGCATCACAACGAGCCGAACGTCGACGTGCCCGGGACGACTTTGCGTTACGCTGTTTGCGCGACGTCTCCGCGTGACGCCGTTCCCGGCGCGCATCCCGAAAGTCGCTTCCAGCGCTGCGACCAGCGGCCCCGCCGCCAGTCTACGAACCCGGATCGGCCCCGCGGCGCGCACGATGCGATCCCGTGCCGGCGGACAGTACGTGTAGGTGTCGCCCGCGTCGCCGCCGTCCTCCAAGCGCAGCACGTCGAAGAACCGCTCGCCCGTGCGCCGGTCGTGCAGCGCCAGCGCGCCCGTCGGTTCGAGCGTGGCCTCGATCCAATGATTGGCCAGCGATCGCCCTTTCACCCTCGCGCCCGAGCCGCCTATAGCCCCGGGCGTCAGCCCGGGGCTCCCCGGCGTCAGCCCGGGGCTCCCGGTCGTAAGCCCGGGGCGATCGAACGTCAACCCGAAGGCGTCAAAGCCCAGCCCCGCCACGCTCGGCGCCCGCAAGGCCACGCGTACCCAGTCGACCTCGTCCTGATCCGGGTAGTGTCGAGCGGCGTCGAGCCGCTCCTGCCCGGGCCGCCGGTCGAGCAGCTGCATGGGGATCGGCCCGCCGTCCGGCCCAGCCAAGGCAAAGGGGCGGTATCCCTGGGCGTGGCGCGGCGCGCGCCCCGACGGCGGTCCCACGGGCACGTCGCGCCGAAACAGCGTGACGTCGGCCACCACTACGCCACCCCGCAGCCGGGCGGCGGGGTTCCAGAGCACGAGCGCGTGCTGGGGGTCGGTCGCCCGATCACGCACTGCATCGGGATCGTGGCGCACGAGGTCGAGCACGCTGCCGCGCAACACCTCGCGCGCGAGGGCTTCCACGTTCGTGAGCCGGGCGTCGACCGCCCGCGCTACGTCGTCGCTCGCGCATCCGGCGATGGCGTCGTGGAACTGACAGCGGACGAGGGTGCGCCACGCGAGCTCGAGCAGCGGGCGCCGGTCTCGCCCCGCTCCCGTCCCTCCCCCGGCACGGCGGGCGAATGCGGCGAGTGGCTCCGCGCATCGCTCCAGGAACAGCTCGGCCGCCGAGCAGCGACGCTTGAGCGGCGCCCGGGTCGCGTGCACGCCCTGGAGTGTCCAGGCATAGCGGTACGACCAACGCAGCTCGCCCGCCAGGGGCGCCGGCTTGGCGCCGTCGGCTGCCGTCTGAAAGAACTCATCGAGCCGCGAGACCCGGAACGCGCTCTGCGGCTCGACCTCGGCGAGCAGGTCGCGCAGGCGCGACACGTCGGGGTGGGCGGCGTGGTGATCCGCGCCGACGAACACGGGAATGTGCTTCCCGGCCGCGCGCCCGACGAGCCCGGCTCGCACCGCGCCCCACGCCGCGGGCAGCCGGTCGCCGTCAGCGGGGAGCGCCGCTCCGATCTCGTACCCCGCCGGCGGGAGGTGCCACACCAGGGCGTCCCGCCCGTCGGGGCCGCGCCAGCGGTACAGGTCGCGCTCCTGTCCCGGCTCCCCTCCCAAGCCCCGCCACACCACACCCGCCCGGATGCCGAACTCGCGGGCCAGGGTGGGCCACACCGCTGGATGACCGAACGCATCCGGCGAATACAGCACGTCGAGCCGGCCGCCGAGCCGCTCGGCATCCGCCGCGCCGAGCAGCAGGTTGCGCACCAGCGCTTCGCCCGAGGGGATGAGCTCATCGGCGAGCACGTACCACGGACCGATCTGCAAGCGCCCCGACTTGACGAGGGTCCTGATCTCGGCCTCCTGCTCCGGGCGCGCGCTCAGGTAGTCGGCGACGAGTACGGTCTGGCCATCGAGCAGGAAGCTGCGGTAGCTCGGGTCCGCCTGCAGCCGCTCGAGCAAGTCATCCAGCGCGGGGACGAGCCGCGCCTGAAACGCGGCGCGCGGCAGATACCACTCGCGGTCCCAGTGGGTGTGCGGGATGAGATGAAAGATGAGCCCGCTCATTGGCGGGTAAGCCTAAGGGGCCTGCGACTCCCTTGCTATACTCTGCATTACAAAGTACTTTTAGATACGGACTAAGTGAGGAACTCATGTCGCGTCGCTGGTTTGTCGCGTGGGGCTGGGTGCACCGCCCCGTCTCATGGCAGGGATGCGGACTCGTGCTTTTGGCGGCGATCTTCTGCGCTCAGGTCTTCCTCGCCGTCGACCGCCACTCCCATTCGGTGAGCGACACCGCGTACGGCATTTTCCCGTTTGTCGTACCGTGCCTGATGTTGCTCGACTGGGTGGCCTCGAAGACGAGCGGCGCGGCCAGCTGACAGCGGCGCCGTTGGGCGAGGGGGCTGCCGCAACTCATGGGAGCGGCCATATTCCGCCCCATGCTCAGACGCGCCCTGCTCGCCCTGCTCGCCTTGCCCGCCCTCGCGGGCCTCGCCTTCGTCGTCACCCGGGTGATGCCCGGCCCGCAGCCCGATGGTACGACCGTGCTCCCCTCCGGGTGGCGGATCCGTCCGGCGGGCCGCCAAGTCGCCGTCGGCACGCTGCCGCTCAACCTCATAACGCTCTCTGACGGCTCGCTCCTCGTCACCAACAACGGGTACGGCGAGAACGGTCTCATGCGGATCGATCCGGTCGGCGGCGGCATCACGTGGCGGTACCCCCTCAAGGCGGCGTGGCTCGGGCTCGCGCGCTCGGGTCGCGACTGGCGCGACACGGTGTGGGCGAGCGGTGCCGGGACCAATCGGGTCTACCGGCTGGCCTGGCTGGGGGGCGCGGGGTGGACGACCGACACCGTCACGCTCGCCGACACCAGCGCCAAAGTGTTCGCGGCAGGGCTCGCGGTAGTCCCCGCTCGAGGACTCGTGGCGATCATCGGGAACCTGAGCGATTCGGTGTACCTGATCGACGCCGCCACGCTCGCCCGGCGCGGCGCCGTCGCGATCGGCCACCGGCCCTACACCGTCGTGGCGGACTCCGCGCACCTCTACGTGAGTGACTGGGGCGACTCGACGGTGAGCGTGATCGACCTGTCGGCCAGCCCGCCGGTCCGCCGGTCCATCTTCGTCGGTCCCCATCCGTCCGCCCTGGCGCTCCGTGGTCATGACCTCTTCGTGGCGCTGGCGGGCGCGAACGGCGTCGCGCGGATCGATCTCGCACGAGGAGCGGTGGTGGAGCAGCTCACCGTTGCGCTCGACCTGCACGCGCCGCTCGGGAGCGACCCCAATGCGCTCGCGCTCTCGCCCGACGGCAAGACGCTGTTCGTCGCGATGGCGGGAAACAACGCCGTCGCGGTCGTGCGGCTCGATGCGAGGCACATGCGCGTCGCGGGGCTCATTCCGGTCGGATGGTACCCGACCGCGCTCGCCGTTTCGCCCGACGGTCGGACCCTGTACGTCGCGAACGGCAAGGGGTCGGGCTCGGGCGCGAATCCCGACGGCAAGTCCATCAGAAACGTGATCACGGGCTCGGTGTCCATGGTCCCCGTTCCGGACGCCGCGACCCTCGCCCGCTACACGCGCGAAGCCTACGCGCTCAGCCCGTACTCGAACCCGGGTCTCCGTCCGACCGTCCGACCGTCCGACCGTCCGACGCAGGTGAGGCACGTCGTCTACATCATTCGCGAGAACCGGACGTACGACCAGGTGTTCGGCGACCTGCCGCAGGGGAACGGCGATCCGAGCCTCGCCATCTTCAACGACTCCGTAACGCCGAACGCGCATGCCATCGCGCGCCGCTGGGTGCTGTTCGACAACTTCTACGTGGATGGCGAGGTGTCGGCCGACGGGCACGAGTGGAGCGACCGCGCCTTCGCCGGCGACTACAACGAAAAGACGTGGCCCCAGATCTACTCCAACCGGCGCAAGTGGGATCTGACGAGCGGTGAGGATCTGGCCAATCCGCACGACGCCTACCTGTGGGACGCGGCGCAGCGCAAGGGGCTCTGGGTCGTCAACTTCGGCGAGATGACCGAGTCCGACGACGAGGATTCTACGCCGCCGCGCCGCGTGCGGACCAATTTCCCGGGGCTCAAGCAGATCACCGTCCCCGAGTACCCCGGCTTCATCCTCGCCGTCGCAGACACGACCCGGGCGCGCCTGTTCGCCGATTCCGTCGCCAGCTGGGACCGGCAGGAGCGGTTTCCCGATCTCGTCATTCTCTGGCTGCCGCGCGATCATACCCAGGGCCGGGTGGCGAGCCAGCCGACGCCCCGCGCCATGGTCGCCGACAACGACCTCGCGCTGGGCCAGATCGTCGAGCGCCTGACTCACTCCGCAGCCTGGCCCTCGCTCGCCCTGTTCGTACTCGAGGACGACGCGCAGGACGGCCCCGACCACGTCGACGCCCACCGCTCCGTGCTGCTCGTCGCGTCCCCCTACGCCCGCAGCGGGGTGGTGGACAGTACGCTCTATACGACCAGCTCGGTGCTCCGCTCGATCGAGCTGATCCTCGGCCTGGCGCCGCTCAGCCAGTACGACGCTGGTGCCACGCCGTTGTGGAACGCGTTCGCGAGACGTTTAGACTCGACGCCGTTCACAGCCCTACCGAATACCTGGCCACTCGACCAGCTCAACCCGCGCGCCTTTCGCTCGCGCATTCCCGCCCGCGATCTCGCGGAAGCGGATGCGGCAGACGAGGCGCTGCTGAACTGGGAGATCTGGACCAGCGTCCGACCGGGCGCGCGGCTGCCGATACCCAAGCACGCCGGCCTGCTTCCCGTACCAGCGATCGATCGCTAGCGATCCGCGCAGGCGCCTCAAGTCACGCGTCCTGTCGCACCTGCGTCACAAAAGTTCTCATCAACATCCTGCAGCGGTCACCGGCGGTGTGTGACGGTGCGCACCACGGCGTGCCGAGTGTGCGGAATTCCGACACCGGCTTTGTCTGATGTTACAACTGGACGCTATATAGCATCTATATGCTATACCATGAGCGGTTGTTGCACCTTGCCCGATGTATGGGAGATTGACGCTGTTCAGAAGCTGAACGGTCTCGTTGCTGAGGCAGTCCTTGGTGTGGTATGCGCCTTGCTTGGTCAACGGCCGTCGTTCTAAACGTTGCGAGGAGGGAGTCCGTGCTCAGTCCCACGCTGTCGCGTCGGTCTCAGGCCGCCGGGTTCACGTTCATCGAAATGATGATCGTGTTCGTCGTCCTGGGGATCATGCTGTCGATCATGGTCAAGTCGGTGCGCGGGACCTGGGTGGCGAGCTCGCGGCGCTCGGGTAGCCGCGAAGTGACGGCCTATCTGTTTCGGGCCCGCACCATCGCAATCCAGCAGAGCCGGACGGCGTGGCTGGTGCGGAGCGGCAACGTCCTGAAGATCCTGGTCGACTCCTCGGGCACGCCCGTCCAGCTCCGCACCTCGATCGACATGGCGCAACGCTACGGCGCCACGTTGACGGCGAGCCCCAAGGACACGATCCAGTTCGACCCTCGCGGGTTCGTCGCCAACGTGACGCAAACCCCGAAGCTCATCGTCAAGATCGGGGCCGTCGCCGATACGCTGTGCGTGACTGGCCTCGGTCGCATCACCACGCGGAGTTGCCCATGAGCCGGGAATCTGGCTACACCATCGTCGAGCTCCTGGTCGCAGTCATGATCTTCAGCGTCGGCCTGCTGGCCATGGCGGGGACGGCGTCGGTGATCATGTCCACGCTCACGAGCACCCAGTCGCGCACCATCGCGGCAAGCGTGGCGGAATCCCGCTTCGAGCGGGTCCGCGCCACCCCGTGCGTCAGCCGCGCCGGCGGGTCGGCCGTGAGCCGCGGCATCTCGGAGGCATGGACGCTCAACCGCCTGGCCCGCGCCGACGACGTAACGGTGAACGTCACCTTCCTGAGCAGCCATCGCCAGCGGACCGAAACATTCCGGAGCTTCCTGCCATGCTGAGCGCGAACCCAACCCCGGTCGGCCGGGCCGGCTTCACGCTCGTCGAGCTCGTCATCACGCTGGTGCTCGTGAGCTTCGTGGCGGGCGCCATCGTCAAGCTGCTGCTGCGCCAGCAGCGCTTCTACAACAGCACGACCGAGCTGATCCAGACACGGCAGCACGACTCGTCGCTGGAGTTTCGCTCCGTGTTCGGCAGCTCGATCGTGTGCGTGAACACAGGCGGGAAGCTCTCGACCGTCCCGCGGGTCCTCGCCTCAGGGGCAGCGATGACGAACTGGACCAGGCCGCCGGCGGCCGGTGATTCACTCGCCGTCTACAACGACCAGGGGACCTTACTGGTTGCCGACGACGTCTGGTCGCTGTCCCAGATCACGAACGTGACTCTGGTAACCACAAACGTCGCCAACGGCTGCCCGGTCGCGACGGGACTGACGCAGGCGGGGGACATCTCGGCCGCCAATCCGAGCTACCAGTTCACCTTTGTGTCCGCGGCACCCGCCGTCATCCCCGTGGGCGCGGCGATGCGGTTCTTCCGGCGGGTGCGCTACCGCATCTACAAGGACACGGACAACCAGTGGTATCTGGGGTTCTTTGACTGCGTGACCGGCCGCGTGCCGGTCTGCACCAGCACTCAGCCGATCGCCGGCCCGTTCCAGCCGTACTCGGCGACCGGGACGAGCGGGCTGCAGTTCGCTTACTACGACTCCACCGGCGCGGTGACCGCGACCCGCACCCTGGTGGCGCGCATCAGCCTCGTCGTGCGGGGCCAGGGGGCAACGCTCCTCAACCTCGCCGGGGCCGGCGCAACGGTGTTCCGCGATTCGCTGCGCATGGAAGTCGGGCTGCGCAACCGTAAGTAGAGGACACGAGGGAACAGTATGCGTACGACGTTGCAGTCAGAGAAAGGCATGGCGCTGCTGATGGCTCTCGGCGCCATTGTGATCATCGGCGTGTTGATCGGGGGCGTCGTATTCGTGACGACGCAGGACTACCGGATCGGTGGCAACACGGTGCGCCAGGCGCGTGCCGCTGCGGCCGCCGAGCTGGGCTTGAACCGCCTGGCCCAGGACTGGAACTTGGCCAATAACCAGCGCCAGGTGGGCAACCCCCTCGTCATATCTTACACGGCGCCGCGTGGGGCGAGCGCGAAGGTGACCGTCACAAGGGTCTCCGGCGTGTACTTCTGGGCGGTCTCGGAGGGCACCGCGGGAGCGCTGGGGAGTCAAGCTACGGCGCGGCGCCGCTACGGCACGTTCTTCCGGCTCGACATACCGCAGATGAACTTCCTGGGCGCGATCACGACCCAGGGCAATACCACCATCAACGGCAATGTCACGGTGAATGGGAACGACGCGCCCCCGGCCTCGTGGACCGCCTGCGGGCCCAACGCCGCGAACGTCGCCGGGGCGGCGATAACCCCCACAACCACGGCCACGGTCAACGGGAGCGTCACTGTTGACGGGAGCCCGCCCGTGCTCACCACCCTCGCGGCCGGCGACACGAACACGTACTTCAACTATGGAAGCTCGAACTATCAGTCGATCGCAGCGTCCGCGAATCTGACCTATGCGGGCAACACCCAGCTCACCGGCGTCGGGCCCATCGTGCTTGGCGGCGTGTGCCAGTCCAGCGTGATTCCGGCCAACTGGGGGGAGCCGACCCACGCGAGCCCGGCGACCCCGTGTGAGAGCTACTTCCCGATCATCCACGCGCTGGGCGACTTGAAGGTCACCACGGGTCGCGGTCAGGGCATCCTGCTGGTCGACGGCGACCTAAACATTGCCGGCGACTTCACGTTCGATGGAGTAGTCATCGTGCGGCGTGGCCTCAAGATGTCGGGGACCGGCAACAAGGTCTCCGGCGCCGTGATGGCGGCGAGCGTCGACGTGAACGACAACGTCGCGGTGGTCGGGAACACTTCGATCCTGTACTCTTCCTGTGCCCTCGTTGCCGCAATGTCGGGGTCGGCCTATCCTAAGCAGGCCAGGCAACGCGGCTGGGTGGACGTGTACTGAGGGTGACGTGCATCACGAACCAGGGCTCTGAAGGGCAAAACTTCTAAAGAGGCTCGGAAGTCAGTCCAAGTAACGCCGCGCCGGACACGCGTTCGAGGAGTGATGCGTCGCCGCGACGGCGACGCGGCCACGCCGTAGTTACTTGCTCACAACGTAGGCCCCCTGCCCACGCAAAGCGACGCCCTGGAGTCGCCGCGCGTCGTTCCATGCAACGCCAATTCTTTGGCCCTGTCTTTGCAGGGGGCCGCGCACTTTGTGCACTTGATCGCCGGCCGTCCCTCCGGATGGCACATGCCTTGCCAACTTGACACGTCGTTGCTCGGAGTCGCACCCAGATCACGCACTTCGGCCGGGAGACTCGGGTCACATTTCACGGCTGCGCCGCCCACTCAGCCCGCGCGGCAGCGACGTCGCTGCCGCCTCCCCGAGCGCACTGCCCGCGCCCCGGGTGCACCGCGTGTCCCCCTGGACTCCCCGCCCGCGCGTGGGCGGCAAGTTCCTCTTCCTCGGCGACGAGAAGCTTTCCGTCCGCGGCGTGACCTACGGCGCGTTCGAGCCGGATGCGCAGGGCAACGAATACCACGACGTCGCGCAGATCGAGCGGGACTTTGCCCAAATGGCGGCGAACGGCATCAACGCCGTGCGCATTCCCCACACGATGCCGCCCCGGACGCTGCTCGACATTGCGGCGCGGCACGGCCTGTACGTCATGGTCGGGCTCTCGGCCGAGCAGTACGTGGGATATCTCATCGACCGCCGCGGCGCCCCGGACATCGAGGCGCTGATTCGCGCGAAGGTTAAGAGCTGCGCGGGTCATCCCGCCCTGCTGTGCTACGCGCTGGGTAACGAGATCCCGGCGCCTATCGCGCGCTGGCTGGGTCGCCGCCGGATTCAACGGTACCTCGCGCGCCTGTATCGGGTGATCAAGGACGAGGACCCGGGCGGGCTCGTCACCTACGTGAACTATCCCACGACGGAATACCTCGAGCTGCCGTTCCTCGACCTCGTGTGCTTCAACGTCTACCTCGAGTCGCAGGAGCGATTCGACGCGTACCTCGCCCGCCTGCAGAACATCGCCGGCGATCGGCCGCTCATCATGAGCGAGCTGGGGCTCGACAGCCTCCGCAACGGCGAGGGGGGCCAGGCCCGGTCGCTCGACTGGCAGGTGCGCACGGCCTTCGCCGCCGGGTGCGCCGGCGTGTTCGTCTTCTCTTGGACCGACGAGTGGTATCGACACGGCCATGACGTGGAGGAATGGGCCTTCGGCCTCACGCGCGCCGACCGATCGCCCAAGCCCGCGCTGGAAGCGGTCCGCGAGGCGTTCACCGAGGCGCCGTTCGCCCCCTCCGTTCCGTGGCCCCGCATGTCGGTCGTGGTGTGCACCTACAACGGCTCGCGCACGATCCGCGACTGCTGCGAAGGACTGCGGCGTCTCGCCTATCCGGACTACGAAGTCATCGTGGTGGACGACGGGTCCACCGATACCGCGGGCGCCATCGCGCGCGGCTACGACGTGCGGCTGATCCGGACGCCCAACCGCGGCCTGGCCTGCGCGCGCAACACCGGCCTGGCAGCGGCCACGGGCGAGATCATCGCCTACTTGGACGACGATGCCTATCCCGACCCGCACTGGCTCACGTATCTCGCGGCCACGTTCCTGAGCACGTCGCACGCCGGCGTGGGCGGACCGAACATCGCCCCACTTGGCGACGGACCGATCGCCGAGTGCGTGGCCCGGGCGCCCGGCGGGCCCGTGCACGTCCTCGTGAGCGACCGAGAGGCCGAGCACATCCCGGGCTGCAACATGGCGTTCCGCAAGTCCTGCCTGGAGGCGATCGGGGGCTTCGACCCGCAGTTCCGCACCGCCGGCGACGACGTGGATGTGTGCTGGCGGCTGCAGGAGCGCGGCTGGACTCTCGGCTTCCATCCGGCCGCCATGGTCTGGCACCACCGCCGCAACTCGCTGCGCACCTACTGGCGCCAGCAGATCGGCTACGGCCGGGCGGAGGCGATGCTCGAGCGCAAGTGGCCCGAGAAATACAACGGCCTGGGGCACGTGCGCTGGGCCGGCCGCATCTATGGCGACGGGCTGACGTACACGCTCGGGTGGCGTCGCCCGCGGGTCTATCACGGCGTCTGGGGCGTCGCGCCGTTTCAGTCGCTCTACCAACCCAGCTCCAGTCTGTTGGGTTCGCTCCCCCAGATGCCGGAATGGCATCTCATGACGGCGAGCCTCGCGGGGATCGCGGCGCTGAGCGTCGCCTGGAGGCCGTTCACGCTCGCGGTGCCGCTGTTGGTAGCCGCCATCGTGCCGCCGGTCGCGCAGGCGTGGCTCAGCGCGCTCCGCGCCAGATTTCCCGACCGCCCCGACGGTTGGGTGGCCCGGCTGCGGCGCCGGCTGCTCACGGCCGCGCTCCACCTGGTCCAGCCGCTCGCTCGGCTGCGGGGCCGCCTCAACGAGGGCCTCACACCCTGGCGGCGGCATGGCACGCCGCGGCCAACGCCGCTCTGGCCCGTCACGACCTCCATCTGGACCGAGCGCTGGCAGGAGCAGGAGCAGCGATTGCGCACGATGGAGGCGGGACTCCGGGCGGACGGCGCGTGCGTGCTGCGCGGGGGCCGGCACACTCGCTGGGATCTCGAGGTCCGGGGCGGCTTGTTCGGCGCCGCCCGGCTGCTCATGGGAGTGGAAGAGCACGCCGGCGGGAAGCAGCTGATTCGGCTCCGCTGGTGGCCCGCCCTGCCGCTGCGGGGACCGCTGCTGACGCTCTGCTTCGGCGGGCTCACGCTCGGGGCGGCGCACGATCACGCCTGGGTAGCCGCGGTGGTCGTAGGGCTCGGCGCCCTGCTGTTCGCGTGGCGCACCCTGGAGCAAACCACCGCTGCCATGGCCACGATCCGGGAGGCCGTCGCCCAGTTGCGGCGCGGTTCGGCGTGATGACGGACCTCGCGCTGTACCGGCGCCTGCTGCGCCAAGCCCGGCCGTACTGGCTCCACCTGGCCGCCCTGTTCGGGATCGGGCTGCTCGCCAGCCCGCTCGCGCTCCTCGACCCGGTGCCGCTCAGGATCGTCTTCGACTCGGTGCTCAGCTCGCATCCGCTCCCCGCGTACCTGGGAACAGTCCTGCCAGCGGCGGCCCTGGGACCCGCCAACGCGTTGCTGGTGGCGATCGGTCTGCTGCTCGGGGTCGCGGCGCTCACCCAGCTGCAGGCGCTCGCCAACCGCTTCATGCAGGCCTACGTCGGCGAGGGCCTGGTGCTCGGGTTCCGCACCCGGTTGGTGCAGCACGCCCAGCGCCTGTCCCTGTCGTATCACGACTCGAAGGGCAGCGCCGACTCGCTGTATCGCATCCAGCAGGACGCGGCGGTGATCGACAAGATCATGGTCGAGGGAATCATTCCGTTCGTCGCCGCCGCCGTCACGCTGGTCATGATGATCGTGGTGACCTTGCGCCTCGACTGGCAGCTCGCGCTCGTGGCCCTCGGAGTGTCCCCGCCGCTGTTCGTGCTGTCGCGCCTGTACCGGCCCCGCATGCGCCGCCAGTCGCGACATGTCAAAAAGCTCGAGAGCTCGGCGCTCGCGGTCGTGCAGGAAACGCTCGGCGCTCTCCGTGTCGTGAAAGCATTCGGGCAGGAGTCGCGCGAGACCGACCGCTTCGTGCATCGCTCGACCGAGGGAGTGGCGGCGCGCATCCGCCTGGCGTTGATGGAAGGTCGCTACGGCGTGCTGGTGGGGTTGACGAGCGCCCTCGGGACCGCCGCGGTCCTCTTCATCGGCGTGCGCCACGTGGTCGAAGGGGTCCTCACCGTCGGGCAGCTGTGGATGGCGCTGAGGTACCTCGACAAGCTGTACGAGCCCCTCAAGACCATCAGCAAGAAGGCAGCCGGAATCCAGTCCTACCTCGCGAGCGCCGAGCGCGCCTTCGCGCTGCTGGACGAGCAGCCCGAGGTGCCGGAGCGCCCCCACGCTCGCACCATCGGGCGCGCCGCCGGCGCCGTGGCCTTCCGGCATGTGTCCTTCGCCTACGGACCCGACCGGCCCGTCCTGCATGACGTGTCGTTCGAGATCGCGCCGGGAACGCGACTCGGCATCGTGGGCGCGACCGGCGCCGGCAAAACCACGCTCATCAGCTTGCTCACCCGCTTCTACGACCCCCTGGAGGGAGCGATCTTACTGGACGGCGTAGACCTGCGTGACTACAAGCTTCTCGACCTGCGGCGCCAGTTCGCGGTCGTGCTCCAGGACGCCGTGCTGTTTTCCCTTTCCATCGCCGAAAACATCGCGTACGCGGCGCCCGGCGCGACGCGGGAGCAGGTCGTCGCCGCGGCCCAGGCGGCGAACGCCCACGAGTTCATCGAGCGCCTGCCCCAGGGCTACGACACGCAGGTCGGGGAGCGCGGTGTGAAGCTCTCAGGCGGCCAGCGGCAGCGCATCGCGCTGGCGCGCGCGTTCTTGAAGGACAGTCCTGTGCTGATCCTGGACGAGCCCACGAGCTCGGTGGACGCGAAGACCGAGGCCGCGATCGTCGACGCGCTGGAGCGTCTCAAACAGGGCCGCACCGTAATCGTCATCAGTCACCGGCCGACCACGCTCGCCGGCTGCTCGGCATTGCTCACCATCGACGGTGGCAGAGTGGTCGCGGACACGACGCCGGCTGCGGTCGAGCCCCTGCCCACCCCCGCGCCGCCGAGCCGGACCCCCACACGCGCCCGGTCCGAGAAACGCCGCGAGAATCTGCTGGCGCACCCGGCGGTCCAGGCATGGCGCGAGCTCCGCCCTGACCGCGTGGTGCCCGACCGGATCACGCCGGCCAAGTTCAAGCCGAACAAGCCACGGCCCAACCTGACGGTGTACCGCCTCGAAGGCGTCGGGGTCGATAGCGCGGCGGTGATCGCGAAGCGCTGCACGCAGGGCGGCGGCCAGATCGAGCGTACCGTGTACGAGCGTATCCTTCCGCACGTGCCGCTCGCTGGACCTCGCTACTACGGCACCGTCTCAGGGTCGCACGAGGACCATGCGGAGGACGTGTGCTGGCTCTTCATCGGGGAAATCCAGGGTGAGAAGTACGACATGCTGCGCCCGGACCACCGCGCCGCCGCGGCTCGATGGCTGGGGATCCTGCACACCGAGGCGCAATCCGCTGCCGACCAGGCCGGATTGCCGGATGGTGGACCGAGTCGCTACCGCGACCAGATGCGCGCGACGCGGGACCTCATTCGAGCCCAGGTGGACAATCCCGCCTTCAGCGCCGAGGACGTGGCGTTTCTCGACGTCCTGGTGGCGCGGTTCAATGAGCTGGACGAGGATTGGGAGCGGCTCGCGCGCGCCTGCACCGGCCTCCCGCCCACGCTGATCCACGGTGACTTCAACGCCAAGAATCTGCGCGTGCAGGCGTCTCCCCAGGGCGCCCAGATCGGGGCGTTCGACTGGGAGGATGCCGGGCGGGCCGTTCCCGGCATAGACCTGGCTCAAGCGGTCGATCCGTCCTGCCGCATTTCCGCGAGCCCGGACCTCGCCACCTACTGGGCCGTGGTCCGGGAGCGGTGGCCGAACTGCGACCAGACCGACATCGAGCGCCTGGCGACGTGCGGGGCCGTGTGGCGCGCACTCGCGGTGATCACTTGGGACGGGCATCACCTCACTCGTCCCTGGGCCGATGCGTTTCTCCCGAATCTGCGGATGTATGAAGCGGAACTGACGCACGCCCTCGATCGCTTCGGCTGGCCGGGGCGAGCGGGCCGGGCGAGCCCCCGCCCCACTCTGCAGGGCCGGGCCGGATGAGACGCCTGCGGATCGGATTCCTGTTCAGGCGGCCCTATGGCGCGGGCCATGTAAGCATCTTCCCCAAGACCTTGCAGGCGCTCGCCGACGCAGGCGTGGTGGTCGACGTGATCGCCGGCAACGGGCGGGTCATCGACCTCTCGACCGTACGGGTGGAGCACGACCTGTACGTGCTGAAGCAGATCTCCGGCATCCCGATGAGCCTTGCTGGAGCCCTGCACGCGCAAGGCGCTGCCATCGTGAATCCGTATCCCGTGACGGTAGCACTCCGCGACAAGGTGATCGCCGCCCGGATTCTCCAGGCCGCCGGGGCGCCCATGCCCGCCACGTACGTCGTGTCGCACCCCGAACTCCTGATGCCGCTCTTGGCCAGGGGACCGCTCGTCGTCAAGCCGTACGACGGCACCTGCGGGTTGGGCGTGCGCGTCGTCCGGAACGAGGCCGAGCTCCTCGCCGAGGCACGTCCGTCGCACAAGCCGCCACCCGTTCTGGCACAGCGCTATCACCCGCCCGAGGGGCGCGACTTGAAGATCTACGTGATCGGCAAGCGGCTCTTCGGCGTCCGGAAGGTCTTCCCGGCCATCACGGAGGCGGAGAAGTACGGCGAGCCGTTCGCCCCGACTGCCGAGCAAGCCGACATCGCGCTGCGCTGTGGCCGTGCGTTCGGTATCGACCTGTACGGCGTCGACTTGATCGAGAGCGAGGGAAGGACATACGTCGTGGATATGTCCAGCATCCCGGGCTTCAAGGGTGTGCCGGACGCGCCGTCGCATTTGGCGTCTTACTTCTACGCGGCGGCGGAGCGCGCCGCCAGCGGGCGACCGGTATTCCAGCCGGCGGTCGAGGTAGGTCCATGAAGTGGCTCATCATCAACGGGGACGACTTCGGTGCGAGCCGCGGGATCAACCGCGGCATTATCCAGGCGCACCACGACGGAATCCTGACGAGCGCGAGCCTGCTCGTGAACCGGCCAGCGAGCATCGAGGCGGCCGCGCTCGCGCGCCAGCACGCCGGTCTGAGCCTCGGGCTCCACCTGGAGCTGGACGCGGGCGACCTGGACGAGGGGGGAGTCGCCGCTCAATGCGAGCGCCAGCTGGCGCAGTTCCGGGAGCTGACTGGGGAACGCCCGACCCATGTGGACTCCCACCACGACGTCCACCGCGACCCACACGTGCTGCCGCACGTGCTCGCGCTCGCCCAGCGAGCCGGCGCGCCGGTGCGGGGTCACTCCGGGGCCCGCCACCTCGGGAAATTCTACGGCCGCTGGGGCGGCGCCACCCGCCCCGAGCAGATCGGGGTCGAGGGCTTGCTGCGCATGCTGGACGCCGAGGTTCGAGAGGGCGTGACCGAGCTCTCGTGCCACCCCGGCTACGTCGAACCCGGATACCGCTCGAGCTACCTCGTGGAGCGCGAGCTCGAGCTGCGGACGCTGTGTGACCCCCGAGTGCGGCAGGCGATCCGCGACCGGGGGTTCCGCTTGATGGGATTCCGGGACCTGCTGGCGGGCGCGCCCGCGGCGACGCTGACGGCGGAGGCGACATGACCACGGCCGTCATGTCGGTCTACAAAGTCGCCAGTTTCCCGGACGGCGGCGGCCATTTCTGGGTGTACCTGCAATACGCGTTGGGGCTGCGCCGCCTGGGGTGCGACGTCTACTGGCTGGAGCAGCTGCGCCCCGCCCGCGATCCCGAGCGGCAGAGCTACGTGATCTCGACCTTCCTGGAGCTGATGCAGCAGCTCGGATTCGAGGGCCGGACGCTGCTCTACACCCTGGACGGCGATCCACGCTTCATCGGCTGCACGTGGGGTGAGGCCGAGGCCGTGCTGCGGCGGGCGGACGTGCTGCTGAACTTCCACTACGCCATCGATCCGCGGCTACTCGCCTGCGCCCGGCGCACGGCGCTCGTGGACATCGACCCGGGGCTGCTGCAATTCTGGATGAGCTCGGGGCAGCTCAAAGTGCCCCCGCATGACAGCTATCTGACGACGGGCGAGACTGTGGGCACGCCCGCTGCTCGCTTCTCCGACTGCGGCTTGCGGTGGACACACATCCGTCCCCCGGTCTGCCTCGACCTCTGGCCGGTAACCTCTGATGCCCGATCCGTAGCCTTCACAACTGTCTCCAGCTGGTCCTCGGCCAGCTGGTTGAAGGTGGACCGAAACGGGGAGACCGTGCTCCTCGATAACACAAAGCGCGTGTCCTTCCTCGACTTCGTCGATCTGCCACGCCACACGAGCCAGCCGCTCGAGCTCGCGTTGTACCTCCTCGACCGCGATCCGGAGGGCGAGAGGCGCCTCAAGCAGGCCGAGAAGGACGCAGCGGACCGGGCCCACCTCGAGAGCCACGGGTGGCGGGTGCGAGACTCGCGCGAGGTTGCCGGCAGCCCCGAGGCGTACCGCGCTTACGTTCAGCAGTCGCGCGGCGAGTTCAGCTGTGCCAAGCCGTCGTGCATGGAATTCCAGAACGCGTGGGTCAGCGATCGCACGCTGTGCTACCTGGCGAGCGGGAAGCCGGTCGTGGTGCAGCACACCGGCCCAAGCTCGTACCTGCCCCACGGCGAGGGAATGTTCCGCTTCACCTCTCTCCCCGAGGCGGTCGAGGCGCTGGAGAGCATCGCCAGCGACTACGCACGCCATTGCCGCGCGGCCCGTGACATTGCCGAAACGCATTTCGACGCGCGGCGCGTGTTGGAGACGGCGCTGAACGCCGCGCTGAGCACACAGCCGGCGGCACTGCAGCGGGCGGGCGCATGAGCCTCACCGTCTGCCTCGCGCCGGCCAATACCGTGGCGTACCCCAACGGCGGGGGTCACCTCTGGGTCTACCTCCACTGGGCTCTGGCGCTCAAGGCGCTCGGCTGCCGAGTGATCTGGCTCGAGGGCATCGATGTCGACGACAGCGACACGTCCCCTGCGGGCCGCCGGCGCAGGCGCGGTGGCCGTGCTGTCGACTGCGTCGCGACCCTCAAGACGCGCCTGGAGCCCTACGGCCTGGCCGACACGCTGGCGCTCTACGCGCTGAACGGAGCCGCGGTCCCGGAGGACGTCGCCCAAGGCTCGCTGGACGTCGACGCTGCCGCTGGCGCCGATCTGCTCCTCAATCTGTGGCACTCGGCGCCCGCCCCGGTCGTGCAGCGGTTCCGCCGCTCCGCGTTCGTCGACACCGATCCAGGGTTGCTCCAGATCTGGATGACGACGGGCGCCGTCGATCTCGCGCCGCACGACATCTACTTCACGATCGGCGAGACGGTGGGTCAGCCGGGCGCGCCGTTCCCCGACGGCGGCCGTGCTTGGCTGTACACGCCCCCTCCCATCTTCCTGCCGGAGTGGCCCGCGCTGCCGCCCAGCGGGCCCGGCCGGTACACCACGGTGGCTCATTGGTGGGGCGGGACGTTCGAGTACAACGGAACCACCTTCTGCAACGAAAAGCGGGTCTCCTTTCTCGAGTATCTCGACTTGCCGACCCGCACGCCCGTCCCGCTCGAGCTGGCGGTCTGCCTCGCTGAGCACTACGACGAGTACCGCCAGCTGATGGAGCCCAAGGGCTGGACGCTGCGGGAGGCGTGGGACGTGAGTGCCACCCCCGAGGCGTATCGCACCTACGTGCAGCAGTCGCGCGGTGAATTCAGCTGCGCGAAGCCCGCTTACGTGACGCTGCAAACGGCGTGGGTGAGCGACCGCACGCTGTGCTACTTGGCGAGCGGGAAGCCCGCCGTGGTACAGCACACTGGCCCGAGCCGTCTCCTGCCCGAGGCGGAGGGCCTGTTCCGGTTCCGCACCCTCGAAGAAGCCACCGCCGCGCTCACGAGCGCCGAGGCGGACTACGAGCGGCACGCGGCCCTCGCCCGGGCGCTGGTCCAGGAGCATTTCGACGCGCGACGCGTCGTGGGGAATGTGCTGGAGCGCGCCCTCGAGCCCCGCGTCTCCGCAGTCCGGGAGACCAAAGAGGTCGATCTGCCGCGCGGGCTGCTCGCGCAGTTGCTGGACGGCCCCGGTGGCGTAGGCCGTGTCCAGCGGCTCAAGCAGCGTGTATACCGGCTCGAGCTAACGAGCGGACCGGCTGGACATCGCTCGGTCGTGCTCAAGCGGTTGGAGCCGGGGGTGGCGGAGCGCGTCCGCCTCGTCGCCGAGCGCTGGCTGCCCGCCCTCGGCCTGGGCGATCGCTGTCCACGCCTGCTTGCCGTAGCGGCCGACGCAGCCGGCGCGACCAGCTGGCACGCCTACGAGGATCTGGGCGATGAGACCTTGGCGAGCGACCCGACTCGCGAGCGCGTCACGGCGACGGTCGATCTCATTGCTCAGCTGCACACGCGCGGCGCCCGCCACGCGGTGCTCCCCGACGTGCGGCGCTACGGCGGCGCCCTCGGGTTCTCCTATTTCACGGCGAATGTGCATGACGCGATCGCCGCGTTGGAGGCGCTGGTCGCCGCCGCGATCGAGCCGCCGCCCGAGCAGGCCGGGGTGACGGAGCGGTTGCTGGAGCGCTTGGTGGGCCTGCGCGCCGACGCCGCGCGGCGGGCGCAGGTGTTCGAGCAAGCGGGGGGGCCCGATACCCTGCTCCACGGCGATCTGTGGACGATCAACGCCTTCGTGGCCCCGACCGCCGGAGGATTGCGGGCACAGCTCGTCGATTGGGATCGGGTGGGCGTCGGACCGTTCAGCTATGACCTGTCCGCCTTTCTCCTCCGGTTCCCGCCCGAGGAGCGGGCGTGGATCCTCGAGCGCTACCGGGAGGCGGTCGCTCCCGCGGGCTGGCGCCTCGCCGCGGTCCCGGAGCTCACGGATCTCTTCGACACTGCCGAGCGTGGGCGCTATGCCAACCGCATCATCTGGCCAGCCCTGGCGCTGCTCAGCGAGCGCGCCGCTTGGGGGTTTCCAGAGCTCGCCGAGGTCGAACGCTGGTTCCGCGCGCTCGACCAGTCCCCGGTACTCGATGTTGGAGCCTTGACCCCATGCTGATGCCGCCGCCCCGGACGTTCTGCGTGCGCCTGCCCGCCGCCAGCCTGAGATCCCGTCGGGTCTGGCCGCTCGTCTTCCTCCTCGCGGCGTTGATTCCCGGCCCCGCTGCCGCCCAGGTGGGCGCCAACACCGACCGGGCAGCCCCAAGGCGTACCGCTCGTACATCCAGCAATCGCGCGGCGAGTTCAGCTGCGCCAAGGCTTCGTGCATGGACTTCCAGAACGCCTGGGTGAGCGACCGCACCGTGTGCTTCGCGGAGACGCATTTCGATTCGGCGCGCATCCTGGAGGGCGTGCTGAACACCGCGCTGATGGCGAGGGAGACCATACCGTGATCCCCATCCTGCCGCTCTTGCTCCTGCAGTCAGCGTCCGTCGACCGGGCCCGCGTCCCGGACGCCCCGGCGACCGTCACCGCCACGCGGGTCGCACCCGCCTCGAGACCCGTGCTCGACGGACGGCGCGCCCGCCACCGAGCGAGTGGACGTGCGGATCCTGTACGACGCCGAAGCACTGTTCATCGGCGCCCGCCTGTTCGACGCTTCGCCCCAGAGCATCATCCGCCGGCTGGGACGCCGTGACGCCACGACGCACAGCGACGAGTTTCGAGTGCTCCTGGACAGCTACCACGACCGCCGCACCGCCTTCGAGTTCATCGTCAACGCGGCCGGCGCGAAGCGGGACATCCTGCTGGGAGACGATGGGGGCTATTCGGACGACTCGTGGGACGCCGTGTGGGAGGCCGCGACTGCGGTCGATTCGCTCGGCTGGACCGTCGAGATGCGAATCCCGCTCTCGCAGCTCCGGTTCTCCGGGGTGCGGGCCCAGGTGTGGGGGGTGCGCTTCGAGCGCTGGATCCAGCGCAAGAACGAGTTCGACATGCTGCCGCTCGTCCGCAAGACCGAGAGCGGTGTCGCGTCGCGCTTCGCCGATCTCCTGGGGCTCGAAGACCTGCCGGCGCCCAAGCGCGTGGAGCTCTTACCCTACGTGGTCGGGCGCGGCCACTACGACACGCCGAACTCCCCGAGGGATCCCTTCGACCACGGCAGCGCGTACCTGGGAGGTGTGGGCGCCGATCTCAAGTACGGGGTAACCTCGAACCTCACCCTCGACGCCACCGTCAACCCCGATTTCGGCCAGGTGGACTTGGACCCCGCGTTCGACAACCTGACCGCCTTCGAGGTGCAGCTCGAGGAGAAGCGTCCGTTCTTCGTCGAAGGCGGAAACATCTTCGGGTTCGCGGGGAACGGCGGCGGGCTCGCCAGGCTGAGTGATCGGCCGCAGTTCTTCTATTCGCGACGCATCGGTCAGCCCCCGCAGGGGGAGGTCACCTCCGACGGACAGTTCTCCGACATCCCGACGAACAGCACCATCCTCGGCGCGGCGAAGCTGAGCGGCAAGCGAGCGAGTGGCTGGTCAATCGGTATCCTGGACGCGCTCACGGCACGCGAGTGGGCCACAGTGGCGGACACGACGACCAACCTGCGCCATCGCGATGAGGTCGAGCCTCTCACGAACTACTTCGTCGGCCGCCTGAAGCGCGACCTGCGTCACGGCAACACCACCCTCGGCCTCGTCGCCACGGCGGTGAATCGTGATCTCGACACGCCGGCGCTAAACATGCTCGGCAGCGCCGCCTATACGGGCGGTGTGGACTTCTTCCACCGCTGGGGCCACCACACCTACACGCTGGCCGCGAGCCTCGGCGGCTCCTACATCCAGGGCGACACCCTCGCCTTGCAGGAGGCTCAGTTGTCCTCCAGCCGCTATTACCAGCGGCCGGACGCCGGGCGCTTCAGCTACGATCCGCACCGCACCTCACTCGCTGGGACCACTGGGGACCTGTTTCTCAACAAGGTCGCCGGCCCGTGGAACTGGAGCGTCGGCGGCGAGTTCGCCTCGCCCGGCTTCGAAGTGAACGATCTCGGGTTCCAGGAGCGCGTCGACCGCATCTCCGCGGCCGTGGCAGGACGGCGCCGCTGGAGCCGGCCGGGGAAGACGTTCCAGCACGCTGTCGTCGAAGTGTCGCACGGGCGTGGCTGGAACTACGACGGCGACCCGATTCAGGGCAAAGTCCGCATGTACGCGTTCGGCCAATTCCGCAACTTCTGGATCGCCGAGCTGGCCACGACCTATTCGGGGGGCGCCATCGATGACCGGCTCACGCGAGGCGGCCCGCTCGCGCGCAAGCCGCCCTCCTGGTCCGCGACTGCCGACGCCTACACCGACGACCGAAAGAAGATGAGTGCCTACGCATTTGCAGCCGTCACGCACGATACGGCCGGCGGCTGGTCGCTGGAAATACTCCCGAAGCTCACGTTGCGGCCGAGCTCAGCCGTCTCGCTGAGCCTCGCGCCCGAGTACTTCACCGGTCGCTCAGCGGCCCAGTACGTGAGGCGCGTCAGCGACGCCTTCGCGACGGCGACGGACGGCGCGCGCTACGTGTTCGCCGAGCTGATCGAGCACGAGATCAGCGCGACCCTGCATGTGAACGCCACGTTTTCGCCCACCCTGAGTTTTCAGCTGTACGCGCAGCCGTTCACGTTCACGGGCGCCTATCGCGGCTTCAAGGAGCTGCAGGCGCGCCAGACGTTCACCTTCAACACGTACGGCCGGGATAACGGCTCCACGGTGACCCCCGGTGACCCCGCGGTCTGCGGGGGCGCTGGCCCGGCGCAGTGCTCGGGTGTCGATCCAGACGGGGCGGGACCCGCCCCCGAGTTCGCGCTCTACAACCCCGACTTCCGCACGCGCTCGCTCAGCGTGAAGGCCGTGTGGCGCTGGGAATACCGCCCAGGGTCCACGATCTTCTTCGCGTGGACGCACAGTCGCTCGGGTTACTTTCCCTACGACGCGAGCTTCGACGTGGTGCGCGACCTCGGGCGCGAGCTGCTCCACGACCGGCCCACCAACGTCCTGCTCGTGAAATTCAACTACTGGCTGAGCCTATAGAGACGCGAGCGCGGTCACGTCCTCCGGACGCGCCAGGTGCACGTGCGCCACGCGGCGACCGCGCGCCAGCAGCGCGCGGATGTCGCCGCGCGCCTGGGCGCGCTTCAGTCGACCGAAGGTGATCCCCATCTCGGGAACCTCCGCGTCCTCGATGTCCTCGGCGGTGATCACCAGGAACAGCCCGGTGTTGGGACCACCCTTGTGGAGCTGCCCCGTGGAGTGCAGGTAGCGTGGCCCGAAGCCGAGCGTGGTCGCGCAGCCCGTCGCCCGTGCCCACCTGCCCCGCACCTCGTGGAGCCGGGCCGCGACCTCGGGGCGCGGCGGCAGATAGGCGAGCATCGCGACGTAGTCGCTGGGGCGGGCAGCGCGTCGCAGCGTCTCGGGGGTCATGGTGGGTAAGGGCGCAGCATGCTGCGCCCCTTCGGGGCCCCCCGCGAGTTCCGCCCGCGCGAGGCGCTTGGCCTCCTCGACATCGGGCTGGTCGAAGGCGTCGACGCCCAGGCGCTCGCCCAGCTCCCCCGTCGCGTACTCCCACGTGAGGAACTCTGCGCCCAGGTCGAGTGGGTCGCTCGAGAACTCGGCGACGACCTCCGAATCCGGCCGGCGCTCGCTCACGGGATCGTCGACGACGGGGACGACGCCGCGGCCCTCCTTGCCGCTGCTCTCGGCCACGAGCTGCTCGATCCAGTCGGCGAGGCGCGCGATCGGGCCGGGCGGCCGCAACACCAGCTTGTCCCGTCCTGCCTGCGCCGCCGCCGCGATGCGCGCCCCGAGGGCTTTGGCGCGGTCGACGCGCACGGCCCGCGCCCGCTCGAGCAGGGTCCGCCCATCCGCGCCGATCAGTGCCGCCGGAAGCATCCCCACGATGGTCAGCGCGGCGTAGCGGCCGCCCACGTCCACCGGGTGGTGGAAAACGGCCCGGAAACCGCGCTCAAGGGCCAGCGTCTCGAGCGGGCTCCCCGGGTCCGTGATGGCGACGAACTGCCCCGGCCGCGCGCGGGCGACGAAGTAGTGGTAGAACGCGAGCGTCTCCACCGTCGTCCCCGACTTGCTGCTGATGACGAACAACGTGGTTCCGATCCCGGTCCGCTCGATGGCGAGCACCGCCGCCGGGTCGGTGCTGTCGAGGACGGTCAGGGAGGGCGCTCCAAAGCTGGTCGCCAGCACCTGGGGCGCAAGACTCGACCCGCCCATGCCGCACACGACCACGCGCGTGAATCCGTCGCGCTGCGCCGCGTCGGCGAAGCGGGTGAGGTCTTCCCATTGCGCTAACGACGCACGCGGCGCGTCGATCCAACCCAGGCGGCTCATCCGGAGGGAAAAACATAACCAACCCTCGCCACCAGTGACGGGGGTATTTAGGTTAGCCCATGAGGCTTCCAGTGACTCTCCCGGCCGGAACAGCTCGCTTCTGGGTCGCTGCCGTCGCCCCTTCCCTGGCGGTGATCGTCGGCGCGTATCTCCTCGAGACCCACGGCCGCACCATCGCCGCGGCCGGGCTGGTCGGGGCGGGCCTGGCGGCCGGCGCCGCCCGGTTCCTCGCGTCGAGCCGCGCCGATCGCCGCTACGCCAAGGTGCTGGAGCACGAGGTCGCGACCCAGACGCGCTCCCTGGTGGATTCGCTCGCCGCCACGAGGTCGCGACCCAGACGCGCTCCCTGGTGGATTCGCTCGCCGCCACGGCCGACGCCGAGCGCCACCTGCGGCTGGTGATGGACGCAGTACCGGACGCGATCGCGGTGCTGGATCGTGACGGCCGCGTCATCGATCTGAACGAATCCGCCAAACGGCTACTGGCCGCGCCGCCCAACGCGGGCGCGGGACGCAGCGTG
>QHTT01000075.1 GCA_003220935.1 Gemmatimonadota bacterium | reverse complement strand
CCCGATGATCTTGTGGTCGGTCGAGAAGATGTACTTCCGGATGAAGCTCCGGTCGTCGTGATGCGCGTGGGGCACGCGCGCCGTCGCGGCAACGCTGGTCATTGCTTTGCCTCCTGAGCCGCCTGTCTCATCCAGGCGTCGTATTCCTCGGGCGAATGCACGAACACCTGGGCGCGCATGCGGTAGTGGCCCATGCCGCACAGCTCGGCGCAGCCGAGCTCATACTGACCCGGAACGGTCGCCTGGAACCACGCCTTGATGTCCATCCCCGGCACGGCGTCCTGCTTCACGCGGAACACCGGCACGAAAAACGAGTGGATCACGTCCTCCGACGACAGGTGGACCACGATCGGCCGCCCCACCGGAACGTGCAGTTGGTTGCGCACCGTGAAATCGTCCGCGGTCCCGAGCTGCCCGTCGGGCCCGGGGTAGGTCACCTGCCACTCGAACTGCTTCGCGTGGATGCCGATGGGGTACGCGTTGGGGGGAACGCTGTCGCGTCCCTTGATCCGGATCCAGTAGTGATTGCTGATCAGCCCGAGCGCCACCATCGTCACGGCGGGAATCGCGGTCCAGATCACTTCGGCGCGGGCGTTGCCGTGCGTGTAAAACGCCTTCTTGCCTGGGCGCTGCCGGTACTTGATCACGAACCAGATCAGTCCCAGCTCGACCACCACAAACGCGATCCCGGTGATGATCAGGATCGCCAGGAACAGGCCGTCGATGTCTCCGGCGAACGTCGAACCTTTGAGCGGCAGCCACCAAGACATGGGTCGCTCCTCAGTCGGTCACTTGCCCGCGAAGGTGAAGTCTTGAGTCTTCGTCTCGCTCCCGGCCACCGTCACGGTGGCCGTCTGCGTCCCGTACTTCTCGTGCCAGCCCTCGATCGTGTACGTCCCCGGTGGCAATCCCTTGATCGAGAAGCTGCCGTCCGCGCCGCTCACCGCATAGAACGGGTGCGGCAGGACGCCGAGCCACGCGTGCATCCAGCCGTGCACGTTGCACTCGAGCGGCACCATCACCTCGGGGGCTGTGAACGTGCGCGTCGAGGTCATGATGGCTGGCTGACTGATGTTGAAGGGGCGGTTCTTCGTTCCCTTCGCTTTGATGTTGTGCAGGATGCCGTCGGAGTTCTTGATCTCCAGGTTCTGACCTACCATGATGCCCAGTACGTGAGGATGGTAGCGACACCCGTCCTGGTCGAGCGTCACCGCCCCCGCCGGGGCGGGGGCCTTGTAGCTCGGCGGCAGGCCGGCCTTCACGTACACGAAGACGTTCGCGAGCGTGCCGTTTGGGTTGACGACGACAATCTCTTCGGTGGGCGGCGTCTGATACTTAGCCTTGCACTTCGGCTCCTCGCTCATGTCGATCTTGGGGTTTGCCGGCTTGGTCCCCGTGAACTTGATCTTCCCGGTGATCGTCGCGCCTCCTTGCGGATCGGCCGGGCGCTCCTTGGCGCTCGCCATCACGAACAGACCACACACCACAGCCAGCATCGCGCGTCTCATTGTCCCTCCATGAGGAAGCCGCCCATCAGGCCTGGCGCCGTTGGGCCCTCCGCACCACCACTATACCCAAACCGAGCGTGAGGAGCATGGCGACCACCGGCGTCACGAGCACCCGTGACGGCGTGGGTTGGTCGAGGGCGAGAAAGTACCAGCTGCTCACAGCCATTCGCGTGCCCTTTTCCCCGCTGGAACCGTCCCACGCGAAGAACGCGACCGGAATTGCACGGCCCGTCGCGAACTGAAGTTCGTTCGCCGTATCAGGGGTCGCAAGGGAGCGGGTGAACACGACGCGCCACTCCCCGTGATCGTACACCGCGCCGGATGCCGGGGCTGCCGGGAGCGTGTCGAGGATCGGTCTCGGTGCCCATCAGGAAGTACGGCCGCTCCATCCCCTCCGGGATCCGCCGCGGAAATTGCACCGCCAGCTGGTCGGGCCAGCGGTCCGTCTCAGCGCTGGCGCCCGAGTCGTCGCCGGCCACGGTCTCGCGCACCCGCCGCTCGAAGCCGAGCCACGCCGTGTCGGGGCTTTGAGAGCGGTCATCCCAGCTCACCCGCACGGCGACGGCTTTGCCGTCGTGCACCGCCTGGACCCACACCCCGGAGACCGCCGGCGCGAACCAGCGGAGCTTGCGGATCACCTGGCCGACGAGCGGGAACCAGTATCGGTCCACGCGCGCCCACGCCGAGTCGTCCGGCGCTGCCGGCAGCGGTCCCGCCGCCCGCGGCGCGTGAATGACGTCGCGCACCTCTGGTGTCCGCGCCGGCGACAGGCTGCGCACGTACTGGGCGAGTCGCCACAGCTGCTCGTCGGTCAGAAACTTCTGCTCGATCAGGTCGGAGAACGACGGCATGGGCGTGCCGTCGAGCCCGGTGCGCAGCCGGTGATAGATGTCCTCGACGGTGCCGCCGCCGCGGAAGCGCCAGTTCTCGTGCAAGTCGGCCGCGTAGATGGGGAAGCCAGCGTCGTCCTTGAGCGTGGGCGCCGAGGGGCCGTCGCCTCGTCCCTGATCACCGTGGCACTTGTTGCAGTGGATCGAGTCCTCGTAAAACCGGCGCCCTTCCTTGAGCGCTGACGGGTCCGTACCCCCAGCGGGGGCGCTCGAAAACTTGAGCGCGGCCACGTGCTGGCTCGTGTCGGCAAAGAACGACGAGAAGGTCTTGAGGTAGGCCATCACGTCGCGGCGCTCGGCGTCCGAGAGCCGGCCTTTCCACGCCGGCATCGCGCTGCCCGGCAGACCCTCGTCGATCGCACGCATCAGATCGGCATCGGTGGGCAGCTGCCCGCTCGCGGTCGTGCGGATCTTGTACACGGCGCCGGTGAAGTTGCGCGGGCGGGGCAGCATGTGCGCCGCCGCGGGACCGTCGCCCGCACCGGTGTCGCCGTGGCAGCCGGCGCACCACTTTTCGTAGACCTTCTTACCTGCGGTGGTGTCTTGGCCGCACAGTCGGACGGTCGGACTGGCGGACAGAACAGCGATCAAGACACCGACTAACGGTCCGACGCGATTCACCGTGCCCCTCCTTGGGACCGTTCCCAGGTGCGCGGTGTCCATCCCGTCTGGTCGTAGAGAAACAGGATCACCGACCAGATCTCGCGCTCCGTTAGAAAGTCCTCCCAGCGCGGCATCGCCGAGTTCCACGGCGTGCCTTCGCGCGGCAGTCCGGGACCGCCCTTCGCAACCCGCCAGAACACGAAGCTCTCGGTGAGCTGGGCGATGGTGCCGTTGTCCTGGAAGTTCGCCGGAATCGGGTTGAAGCCGGCGGCGTAGTGCCCCTGGCCGTCGAGATGGTCGCCGTGGCACGGGAGGCAGTTCTGGTAGTAGATCCGCTTGCCCTCGGCCGTGTACGCGGGCGTAGACTCCGGGTGCTGGCGCAATGGATTGTCGAGCCCGGTGAGCGTGATCGACTTCCCGCGGAAGGTGATCTCCGCTGGCGGCGCCGGATGGATCGAGCGCAGGTTCGGCGGCGCGGCGACGGTCGTCCGCACTTGACCGTAGGCGACGAGCCCGACGAGCGCCGGCACCGCCACGAGCAGCCCGGCACGCACCAGCCGGAGGCGTGGCTCGACCAACGCGGCATGGATCGGCTCCCGGAAGCTGGCCCAACGCTCCTCGTTATCACTTACGTAGATCAGCACGCCGACGAGCACCGTCGCCATGTACTGGAGCACCACGCTCTTGGGAACGAGCGCGCTCCCGGGCAGGAGCGGCACGACGTACACGATCACCGCATAGGCGGCGACGACGATCCCCACGGCCTGCCAAAACGGGTGGTCGGCGTAGCGGCGCAAGTTCATTTGTGCGCGGCCAGGTATTGCACGAGCGCTTCGAGCTGCGCGGCGTTCAGCATCGTGCCGAATGTCTTGGGCATGATGCCGGCGAGCTTCTCGTAGCCCTTCGCGATCGACGACGTCGGGTCGAGGACTTTCTTGCGGATCGATTCCGCGGTGCGGCGGGAGCCCACGTGGGTCAAGTCCGGTGCAATCACCTGTCCCTGGCCGTCGAGCTTGTGGCACACCAGACAGCCCGCAGCCTGGATGATCGCCTGGGGGTCGGTGCTGCCGCCGGCGAGCCCCGGGCCCGCGGGCCCCGGGCTGACGCCCGAGGCTACCCCCGCTCCCGCGGCCGGAATGTCCGACGCGCTCACGTCCACCGTGCCGCCCTGCGACTCGAGGAACGCGATCACGGCCCAGATCTGCTGGGGCGAGAGCTGCTTCGTCATCACCGGCATGATCGGCTGGTAGCCTGGAACGACGTACGCCGTGGGGTTGTCGAGTGACTCGAAGAGGTACTGCTTGCAGCTCTTCCCCGGCTCCCGCTTGCCGCAGCGCGCGCCGATCAGGCCGGTGCCCTTTTCGTCGGTGAGCAGGTTGGGGGCGCGCGTGGTGAGTGCTTGGGGCACCTCCGACTGCACCTGGGGGATCTTGTTGGCGATCAGGGTATAGAGCGCCAGCGTCCCGAGCACGACGCCGACGACCTTGAGGTTAGTGGCCCACATGCTGGGCTCCCCGCGTCCCCGGGCTTACGCCCGGGGCTGCCGCCACGAACGTCGATTTTTCGGCCAACCCGCCGAGCCAGAACACGAACGCCACTAGGGAGAGGAAGATCAGCACGCACAGGCTGATCATCTTCGCGGCGTAGCCGAGCGCGGGCGTCGCCGCGTATGCGCTGGTGTCCTGCATCACCTGCCACACATGCCAGTATTGGCGGATGCCCGAGCGCGCGAATCCCATGAGACCCATCAGCCACGTGAAGGTCACTGCGAGGATGAACAGGGCGTACTGCGAGCGGGGCGGCATCTTGCCCCACCGGATCGCGCCGAGCGACTGGGCGCCGCGCGCCATCAGCAGGTCGATCACCGTGACGCACAGGATGCAGGCGAGCACGGCGAGCACTTGGTAGACGCTGAAGCCGATCCGCACGATTGCTTCGACGAAATAGCCGCGGATCCCGTAGAACAAAACGATACCGGCCGCGATCGCGAACATCGCGCCCTGGATCAGTGTCCCGGTCCTGGCCCAGGGAACGACGGGCCGAGTGTTGGCGCGGCGGTACAGGAGAAACGACAGGAACGTGGTGAGGATCATCAGGTTCACCGCCGTGTTCTTGGCGCTCATGACGCCGAGCGCCCCGAGGAAGGGGTGATGCGAGCCGCCCATCGCCGCCAGCTCCTTCGAGTCCGCGATCATGGTATGCGGCGTGCCCCACACGATGGCGCCGAGCACCAGGATGACGAGCAGCCACTTGGTATAGGGCCGGAACCGCTCGGCGCCGGGGATGCGGCCCATGCCGATCCACAGGTAATAGTTCCCCGTCAGGAACAGCACCGCGATGAGGAACGCCTGGATCACCCATAGCCAGCTCATGAAGCCGCCCATCATGGTGATCCCCATCGACTGGTCGTACTGATAGATCTCGCGCCCTAGCCAGTAGCCTGCGAAGGGGAGCACGATGAGGGCCGACATCGCAATGAAGTTCCCGACGTATCCCATCCAATCGTAGTGGGCGCGCTCGTCCTCGGTGCGGGCCGCGAGGAAGCGGTAGCTCGCGTACGCGCCCACGATCGCGCCGCCGAATACGACGTTGGCGATGAGCCGGTGCACGTTGATCGGCATCCACGTGGCGTTCGCGATGGCGTGCCACAGCTTGATCGTCGTCGGGTCGGTGCTGGGGGTGATGTCCCGGGGCGGGGTCATCATGTACGTGAGCCAGGAGTTCGCGATGAACATCACGATCGTGCCCCAGACGTTGAGCAGGATGCCCAGCGTCCAGTGCCCCACCTTCGCCCGGCCCTTCTTCCAGCGGTCCCACCCGTAGTAGTAGAGGTACAGGGTGAACGACTCGACGAAGAACAGGCCCGCGTATACCCATGTCGACGGCGCGAAGACCGCGAGCAGGTAGGCGAAGAACTTTGGATACAGCGTCGCCAAGAAGAAGACGAGGATCGTTCCCCAGATCGCCGTCGCGCTGTATGCCACGAGCAATAGGCGCGTGAATTCCTTGCTCAGCCGGTCGTAACGCTCGTCCCCGCCGAAGATCCCGATCGCCTCCGTCACAACCGCGAACATCGGCACCCCAAGCACGAACGCTGCGAACATCAGGTGCACCTCGGCCGCAATCCACACCGCTGCGCGCGCGCCGATGAGGGGGAACTCGCCGTATGCGTGGCTCGTGTCCGCCGCGGCTTGGAGCAGGAGGAGGGCCTCAGGCATTCGGAATCCCGCGAAGCAGATCCTTCGCTCGCGCGCGTTCCGCGCGCTCGCTCAGGATGACAAACGGGGCCGCTCCTTGGAAAGAGGAAGGAGGACACATCGTTTCTCCTTTCTCTCCTCTCACGAAGCGACCGAGCGTGTCTTCCTGAGCGCCGAAGGCGCGAAGGATCTGCTTGTCGGATCTATTCATCGGTCACGAAAAACGGCTTCCGTTTCGAGAAATCGATCGGCAAAGCTTGCCGAACCTCCGCGAGCAGCTCGGGGGTGATCTCGTCCTGCCCCTGGCGCTGCGCCCAGTCTTCCACGCGTTGGATGACGACGCCGCGCACGAACGACGGGATGCGCTCCAGGCGCTGGCGCGCAGCCGGAGTCCACGTCAGGGCTGGTCGGAACTCCGCGCCGTACGTCACCTCGCGCACCCCCTCGATGACCGGCGCGCCAGGTGCCGGCTCGTATACGCACGACGGGTCGGCCGCGAGCACGTCGCCTTCGAGCGCAAACGCTCGGGCCCGGCACCCCCCGCACAGCCTGCGGTATTCGCAAGCGCCGCACTTCCCCCCCAACTGGCCCTCCCGTAGTTGCCGGAACAGCGGCGCCCACCGCCAGATCTCCGCGAAGCTCTGCGTACGCAGGTCGCCTGCCACCTCCGGCAGGTAGGGGCACGGGGTGAGCTTCCCGTCGGGCGTGATGCGGCAGTACTGCGTGCCGCACGGGCAGCGCGTCCCGTAATTGAGAACGGGCGACTCGGGATCGGCCTGGTGGACATGCCGCATGAAGTGCGGGGCGCACTTGGCGCGCACGAGCATCCGGCCGCGGTACTGTCCCTGCCAGCGCGCCAGGTCGGCGAGCACCGCTTCGTACTCCGGCGGCGCGAGATCCGTGAGCGACGCCCCGCGTCCGGTGGAGACGAGGAAATAGCAGTTGAACGACACCGCGCCCTGCGCCGCGGCCCACTCGACCAGCGCCCCGAGCTCGGCTCGGTTGCCCTTGGTGACGGTGGTCTGGATGATGAAGTCGAGCCGTCGAGCGGCGAGGCGCGCCAGCGCGGCTCGCGTTTCGGCGAGCGACCCCTTGCCGTGCCGGAAGTTGTCGTGGTAGGACGGCCGGAGCGAATCGACGCTCACCGCGACGCCGCGCACGCCCGCATGCTTGAGCGCCCCGATCCGCTCGTCCGTGAGCAGCGTGCCGTTCGTTCCCACGACCACGGTCGCGCCCTTGGCCGCCGCGTAGCGCGCGATCTGCGTCAAGTCCTCGCGCATCAGCGGCTCGCCCCCCGACAGGATGAGCATCGGCGCGGGGTTCACACCGAGCAGCTGGTCGACGATGTCCAGACACGTGGCCGTGTCGAGCTCCGCGGTCGCGTCCTCTCGGGGGCCCGCCGCGATGTAGCAGTGCGCGCACTCCAAGTTGCAGCGCCGCGTCAGGTTCCAGGCCACCACGTGGGGGACGTAGTCCACGTCAGTCGCCCGCTTGCTCCTCGAGCACGCGCTCGATTGCCTCCTTCGCCTCCTGGGGCGTCATGCCTTTGAACTCGACGGGGCACTTCCCCATCTTCGCTTCGATGTCCCGGATGGGGCAGCGCGTGATGCCCTGTGCCTTCGCCTCCTCGATGAACGCGCGCATCTCGGGGGAAAGCGCGTCCGTTCCCTCCGCCCCCGCCCGGATCTGTTTCGCGCGCAGCTCGGTGAACATCACCATCATCGTTTCGACGTCGAACTCGTCGGCCGCGATCATCGCCTGCTTGTTGTCGTCCATCACCGCCGTCGTGACCCGCCAGATGTCGTGGCCGCGCGCGAACCGCTCCACCGTGTTGCGGGCCAGTGGCCGGGCGATGAGCGGCACCAGCTGGAGGCGCGCCCACGCTTCTTCCGTCCAGACGATGGGATCGGTGGCGACGCGGGGACGCGTGCTCACCGACCCGGTCACCGGACACCGGACCTCGACGTCAGGGGTGAGGGCCTGGGGGTCGGCGTCGTGCCCCAGGACCTTCGTCGCCTTCATCTGCTCCCGCGCCTTGACCTCGGCGAGCGCGATCTCCTCCGCCGTGCCGATCCCCATGATGAGCTGCATGTGCGTGGGGAGGAGCTTGCGAATCGCTTCGTCGAGCCACTTGTTCGTGACAGTGGCCGGTTCCCCGTGCGTCTGCTCGAGCACGTACTCCTCGACCGCCCGGCGCGCGATCCCCTGCGCGAACGGCGGCACCCGCAGAATCCGCACCTCGGCCTCGGGCGCCCAGGGGAGCCCGGTCACGCCGTCTTCCTCAATCCAGGGGACGTCTTCGGGCCGCACCCCGACCGTCCCAGCCAGTAGCACGTTGCACGTTGCAAGTCGCACGAGATTCTCGGCCTGACTGCCGAGCTGCGTGCCTTCGATGCGGTGCGCGCCATGGCGGGCGAGCACCAGCAGAGAGGGCGTGATCTCCTCGGCCCACTGCATGATCACCTGAAACGGCTTGCCGATGAGGATCTGGGTCTTGAGCGGGACGTCGGCGCACTCCCGCGCCATAACCTCGGCGCGCTTCAAGTTCGCCTGACACAGCTTCAAGAGGCCTTTGTCGATGATGTTGTTGTGCAGCTCCTCCTGCTCCTCGAACTTGAAGACCTTCGAGGCCTGGTAGGAGAGCACATCCTTGATGTTGTGGAACACGACGTGGTGATACTCCACGTCGAACGCGCTGCACACGTACAGCGACCCGCCGAACGCGTGGGCCAGCTCGAGCGCGACGCGCATCGCCCGGTAGCCGTACGACGAGCCGTCGACGCACACCAGGAAGCGGCCGCCGTCGAAGGGCCGGTCGTCGCGCACGAGGAGCAGGTCCTTCTCGACGCCACGCAGCACGCGCGCGACCACTCCGCCCAGCTGCGAGTAGGGCTGGCGGCCAAGGCCGTGTGCGCCGATAGCGAGGAGGTCGTAGCGCCGTCCCGACGAGCCGACGAGCCGGGCGGAGGCATCTTCCTCCTCTGCGACGAGCCGGCCGTTCTCGCCGACTTTCACGTCGCTGCGCACGCGCCCCCCGCCGTCGTAGCCCGCGGCGCGGTTGGGGTCGAAGCCGATGAGCCCCGGCAGCCGGCCGGCGCCGCGGTTCACCTCATTCACGATTTCCTCGTAGTTGATGCCTTCCAGGAGCTGGCGAGTCAAGCCGACGCCTGCCGCGTCACACCGCTTGCCGAGCTGGTCCAAAAAGCTGTCGGCTATCAGCTGCAGGCCTTTTTCGATCAGCTTGTCGTGGATCTTGCGCTGCTTCTTGATCTCCTCGGGGGTCTGAAACTGTGCGGGGAGGCCGGTTTCGAGCTGCCGAAAGCGGACATCGTGAAGGCGGGCGGCGTACACGTGGTTGCCGGTGATGCGACCGCCGGCCTTCCGGCACAGCTCGATCGCCCGGTCGACCGCCCAATCCGAATGCGAGGAGTTGTCGACGGGGACGAAGATCTCGCGGTACACCGGCACCTCCCTCGGCAGCACGTGCCGGGCATACACTCTCCTCGCGCCGGACCCGGTGCGAACCGCCGGGTCGGTATCGATCTGCGTCGAGGCGTGAGTGTATGTCCGACGTCACGACGGGCGGCGCCCGCCAGGAAACTCGGGTTTCGGTGCAGCGTGCGGCGAGTATGCGGGCCCACGTAGGCGCTGTCAAGCTCGATCGCTGTCCTTCAGGACAACGTTTCGCCGAGCCCGCCCTTCAGGGTGTGGATCCAGACGGAACGAGCTGTCTCCCCTGCTCGTCGTACACCGTGATCGCATCCACCGGGCACGCGTCGCACGCCCGCAGCAACCGCTCGCGCTCCACGGCGTGGGGGTTCAGGAACGTGGCTACGGTCTCGTCGTCCAATCTGAAACCCTCGGGCGCTTCCTTTACGCAGTCCCCGAAGCCGACACACTGATCGCGGTCGATCACGACGCGCAGGCCATGGACCAGCCGCTCTTGCAGCCTGCTCACATCCCCTCGAGCCCTAATTCGCTCCGCGCCGTGTCCATCACGGCGGGCGTGATCTCGGCGAGGCCGTGCTCCTTAGCGTACTCGGCGTAGATCTTCTTCACCATCCCGCGCACGAACCCCGGGACCCGGGCCAACCGTTCCTGAGCTTCCCCTGACCAGATCGGACCTCTCCCTTCTCCCTTCTCCCCCGATTCCTCGAACGCATCGTGCTTGCCCGTGGTGACGGTGCCCCGAATGCTCTCGAGCGGCTGGGGCGGGAGCGTCGTGCCGCCGATCTTCACCCCGAGCGACGCGACGAGCTGGGTTTCCATCGGGTTCGTGAGCAGCGCGACTACCCGGCCGCACTGCGGGCAGCGGAACGCCGCGGCGAGCGTGCCGTCGCCCGGGAGTCGCCGCTCCTCGAACGCCATCTGGCGGTCGCATTCGACGCAGAGAAACTTCATAGTGCGGAATACGGAGTGCGGAATGCGGAATGTCTCACGCCGACCCCACGACTCTGTGTGCGAGCCCGTCCCATTCGTGAACGCTGGGATGAAATCGGAGTCGCGCGAGCAGGGGGATGCCAAACTCGGTGGCCAGCTCTTCACCCGCGCTCCCCACGAACTCCCCCCCCACCATGTTCTCGAGGATGCCCACGAGCTCCGACCCGCCAGCGCGGGCGGCGTGCATGGCGCGGCGGACAGCGTCGCGCGACTCAGGGGTCGGGATGGTCACCGTGAGCACCGCCGGCGGCGCCGGCAGCAGCTCGGCGAGCTCCGCGAGGCGCTGCATCCCGGGCGGCAAATCGACGAGCAGGACATCCAACGGGCCCCACGCCACGTCCGCGAGCAGCTCCCGCAACGCCGTGGCCTCGAGGGCTCCTCGCCACACGAAGCTCTCCGCGGCGGGGCCGCGGAACGCCAGCGGGCGCCCGTCCTCGAGGAGCAGTCCCATGGAGAAGCAGCGAACCCCCTCCGGGCTCACGGCAGGCTCGACGACGCCGTCGTGCAACGTGCAACTGGCAACGGGGAGGCGGAGCAGTCGAGGTGCGGTTGGGCCGTTCAGGTCCGCGTCGAGCACCCCTGCCGCGCGCCCCATCCGGGCCAGGGCCCGCGCGAGCTGGGCCGTTACGAAGCTCTTCCCCACCCCCCCCTTACCGCTCATGACCGCCACGACGCGGGCCACCACCGCCAAGCGCTCGGCCACCCGGCGCCGCTGGGCGCCGATCTGCTCGGCCAGCCCGGAGCGGTCGGGTTCGGTCAGGTCGTGATAGGTGCGGATGTTGAGAGGCATGATGGTAAGAAGATGCGTTGTAGGTTGCTACGACGCTACGTCCTACGCCGTACCACGTAGCGTCGTAGCGTCGGGCCACGCTACTTTTCCCGTCACCATGATCGACGAGCTCAAGCAGAAGCTGCAGGCCGAGGTCGAGCGCCTCAATCACGAGATCAACTTCGTCCTCCCGAAGGAGATCGAGAAGGCGCGCGCTCACGGGGACCTGCGCGAGAACTCCGAATTCAAAGCGGCGCTCGAACGGCAGCAGTTCGCTCAGGCGCGCGCTTCGCACCTTCGGCTCCGGCTCTCCAGACTCTCCAGCGTGAAGGAGGACGACATCCCGCGCGATCGCGTGGGCTTTGGCTCGCGGGTCACGGTGCAGGATCTCGACACGAAAAAGCGGGAGACTTACGCCCTCACGCTTGGCGAGTTCATCGAGGGCGACGACGACGCGACAGAGATGCCCGTCTCCATGGCCTCACCACTCGGCAAGGCGCTGTTGGGCGGCAAGGTGGGCGAGGCGGTGGCGATCACGCTACCGCTGGGGAAGCGGCGCCTCAAGATCGTCGAGCTCGAGACGGTGCACGACCTCGCGGAGAAGAAAGTCTAGAGCAGCAGGTGGAAGACCATCGGGCCGCGGGGCTCGGCCGAGCCCCCCCGGGGCTCGATGCTCATCGCCGCACCCATCACCCGCGCGTCGCCCCCGGGCATCTCGAGCGCCATGACCATGGGGCGTTCCTGATCCATCGGCATGAGCGCCGCGGGCTTCATCCCCTTGTCCGTGATGAACCACAACTGATACGCCTGGTCGGGCTCGTTCGGAGCGAGGCCGTCGCAGCGGACCAGCCAGCGATGGCGCGCGCCGTCGGCGAAGATGGTGACCGCGCCGAGCCGGCCTCCGGTCGACACCGGCACCTGCACGAGCCGCGTCGCCGTCCCGTGAATGAAGCTGTCCAGGGTGTCCTGGAGCGCCGCGAGGCGGGCCGCGAGCGTGTCGCGCTCCGCGCGCAGGCCACGGATCGTGCGGGAGGCCCAATAGCCGCCGCCCCCGCCGATGGCCAGCAGGAACGCCGCCGCCGCCGCAACCGACCAGATCCGGCGCGGCCGCTGCAGGGCGCGCCCGAGTACCCGCGCCTTCAGCTCGGGGCCCGGCCTTCTCGGATGCGCCGCCATGCCCAGCCAGTCCGTCATGCCGTCCAATCCCTCAAGTGGTCCAGTGCTGCGCTCAGCTTCTGGTGCGCGATCCGCAGCCGCGTCTTCACTGTGCCGAGCGGCTGGTCCAGTCGCCGGGCAATCTCGCTGTGCGTCAGTCCTTCGAAGTAGGCGAGCAGCACGACGCGGCGCTGCTCCTCGGGCAGCGCCGCAAGCGCCGCATGCACCTCGCGGTGCAGGGGCCAGCCTGGCACCGAGGCCTCGTGGAGCGCGGGTCCGGCGTCGGCACCCTGCTGCGCGGACAGCGCCCGCTCCCACCGTTGGGCCTTGCGCCACGAGCGCCGGCGCCGCCGCAGCGCATCCAGCGCCCGGTTCCGCGCGATCGCGAGGATCCACGGCACCAGCGGCCCGCGCTCGGATTCGTGCTTGTCGACGCGACGCCACACCTGCGCGAACGCGTCTGCCACGACCTCCTCGGCCTCGTCTTCGTCCTGGAGGATTCGGAAGGCGAGGCCCAGCACCCACGGCGCCAGCAGGTCGTACAGCTCCTCCAGCGCCCGCTCGTCCCGCGCCTTCAGGCGCCGAATTAGCGTTCGCTCGGCCTCTTGACTAAGACGTTTTGGCTGGGTCACTTAGATTTTTCATTTGATTTACGTAGTGGGGCTTTGCATACTAGCACCATTACGGGGGCCGTCTAGCCCTATTCCCGTTGCGCGAGGCGTGGTTGCCGATGCGTGCTACCCCGTTGTCGGCTGCAGCCGTCTGCATGCTGCTGTGGTTAGGTCCCGCGGTAAGGGCGTTCGCCCAAGAGCGCGATCCCGACGTGAAGATCGCCGGGGGCGGGGCGCTCCCCACCGGTTGGCACGCCAGGACCGACAAGAACCGGACGCTCTCCGACGCGAAGATCACCACGATGGGGAGCGGTATGCACGTAACGCTCGGCCCGGCCGTTGTCCTCTGGCGCGACCGGGATAAGGCCACGGGCAACTACCACGTCGTCGCGACGTTCACTCAGACCAAGAACCCGCGCCATCCGGAGGCATACGGCTTGTTCATCGGCGGCCGCCATCTGGCCGACGCCCAGAATCGGTACACGTACTTCCTGGTCCGGGGGGACGGGAAGTTCCTGGTGAAGCGGCGCGTCGCGGGCGACTCGACCGCCGTGGTCACCCCCGACTGGACCGAAAGCGACGCGGTCGTGAAGGCGGACTCGGCCGGCCAGGCGACGAACGAGCTGAGCATTTTGGTCCGCGGCGGGAAAGTCACCTTCCAGGTGAATGGGAAGGAAGTCTACTCCGCCCCGGCGGCGGGACTCGACACGCGGGGAATCGTGGGCTATCGCGTGAATCACAATCTCGATGTACACTTGAGCGCGCTCGGGATCCACAAGCTGTAGGACGGGAGGTCGCATGGCTAGTCGCACGGTGGATGAGTCCGAACGCTTCTCGTTTGAAGCGTTCACGCGGCATCCGTTCTTCACCGAGGTCAACCGCTGGATCGTGGAGCGAGTGATCTGTCCCGGGCGCCGCAAGATTGTCGACTTGGGGTGCGGGCCGGGGGCGGTCACGAAGCTGATCCTGGAACGGCTGGGCGACGCCGGCAACGCGAAGGTGATCGGGATCGATCCGTCCCCGTCGGCGCTCACTAAAGCGCGGGCCGCGATTCACTCCAAAGTCGTCGACTTCGTCCAGGGCAGTGCCGAGTGGGTCTCGCGTCTCGTCTCGTCCGCCGACGCCGTTGTTTTCCTCAACGCGATCCACCTCGTACCCGATAAGGCCCAGGTCATCGCGGAAATTCGCAAGGTTCTGAAGCGGGGCGGCGTGTTCGCATTCAACACGACGTTCTTCAACGGCGCCTATGTCGAGGGGACGTCGGGCTTCTGGCGGCGCTGGGTCGTGCGAGCGGTGCAGGTGCTGCGGGAGCGCGGGCTGGACGTGCAACACACCGCTACGGCCGTCGCGCGTCAGTTTCTCACCGCGGACGAGTACGCCGAGCTGTGCGTCCACGCCGGATTCTCGCGGCCGAGCGTCGAGCTCGTGCGCATCGAGATGACGCCGGAGAGCATTGAGGACATCGGGCGCTTCTCCCTCTTCATCGAGGGCGCGCTGCCCGGGGTGCCGCTGGAGGAAGGCTCGAAGGCACTCCAGGAAGGCCTGCGGCGCGCCATGGATGAGACGGGCTTCCACAGCGTGCCGCGCAACTGGCTCGAGTGCGTGGCCACCGCCGTATGATGTAGGGGCGCGGCATGCCGCGCCCCTACCCCAAGACAAACGTGAGCCGGCCGTGGGCGGCCCGCAGCGCTGCCTCGACCGCTTCCGGTGTCTCCCCCCGCGCAAAGATGAACCCCGGGTAGCGCGACCCTTCGGGCCAGGGTACGAGCGGCTGGTCGGGGTGCGCCGTGATCACCACGTCCTCGACGAGCGGCACGGCACGCGCCTCAGCGATGCCCCGCACCTCGCGCAAAACGCCCGCTCCCGGTACAGGAATCATCACGACGCCGGCGGCGCACTGCTCCCTCTCGAGCGACGGGATCGGCAGGCCAACGGCGTGACGAATGATTAACTCCTCGAGTGACGCACACCCCTTCCCCCTTCCCCTTTCCCCGGCCGTAAACCGCAGCACGGCACTACACCTACCGCCGATGGAGCGCGCCGCGAGCTCGATCAGCCATGGCCCCCCCGCGTTGTAGCGCAGCTCGGCGTGGATCGGCCCCTCCCGCACACCCAGCGCAGCGACGGCCGCCTGCCCGCACTCGACGATGACCCGCCGGGCCGGCTCCGGTAAGCGCGATGGTGTGAGGTAAATGGTCTCCTCGAAGAAGGGGCCGTCGAGCGGGTCGGGCTTGTCGAACAGCGCAAGCACATGGAGCCGGCCTTCGATCACGAGACCCTCGAGCGCCACCTCGGGTCCCGGGACGAAGTCTTCGACCAGGACGTACCGCGTCCAGCCGCCGCACGCCGCCACGTCGGGCTGCTCGAGGATCTGTTGGAGTCGCGCGAACGCCGCCACGAATCCCGGCGGGTCGTCGGCGCGAATCACACCGCGCGAGGCCGAGAGCCGCAACGGCTTGAGCACGCACGGGTAGTGCATGCGCGCGGCCAGATCCGACACGTCTTCACCCAGCTCGTGCAGTTCGAACCGCGGCACCGGCACGCCGCGCCGGGCGAGCTCCTTCCGCTGCAGGTGCTTGTCGCGTGCCGCGAGGGCGGCCGACACGGGGTTGCCCCTGAGCCCCAGGCGCTCGGCGATCGCCGCGGCCACGACGGCGGCGGTGTCGTCCACGCCGGTCACGCCGGCGATCGCGTGCGTCCGCGCGAACTGGTACGCCTGCTGCGCCGCTCGCTCCGGGTCGGAGAAGTCGAGCGTGACGAGCCTGTCGGGTTGGGCCTGCTGGAAGGTGCTGGGCAGCTCGGACGCGACCGTGAGCTCGACACCCAAGCGGCGCGCCGCCTCCACGAACGCCGCGGCGCGATAGGTGGCGGTCGGAAGGAGCAGCAGCAGGCGGGGCTTGGATGGACACGGCATTGCCGTGCCCTTACTTTTTTGCGGCGGCGAAGTAGGGGTTGGTGCCCGCCGTATGATCGGTGATGTCGACGATCCCTTTGACTTCCGGGACGGACTGCTGAAGCATCGCCTCGATGCCTTGGCGCAGCGTCACATCCGCCATCCCGCACCCCTGGCAGCCGCCGGCCATCCGGAGCATGACCACCGCGTCCTGCACGTCGATCAGCTCGACGCGTCCCCCATGCCGGGCGACCATCGGGTTGACCTGCGCGTCGAACAGCTCGGCCACGCGGTCGTAGAGCGCGTCGTCGTCGACCCCGCCCGGCACCGCCGCCCCCGCGGGCTTCGGCGCGACGGCCGCGCGACCGCTCGCGAGCGCGGACCGGATCGCTGCGCCGACCGACTTACCGACCGCCTGCCACGGCGCCGCGCTTCGCTTGACCACCGTGACGAGGTTCCCCGAGACGATCACCTCGGTGACCTCTGCACCCGGGATAGCGAAGATCGCCTCGGCGAGGGGCGAGCCTCGCGCCGCCTCGGACGACGCAAACCGCCGCACGCCGCCCGAGTGCACCGGCAGGCTCACGAGGAACTTGCAGTGGGCGTTGTCGATCGGCTCGGCGGTGATGCGGATCTCGGCGTCCATATGGCGAAGTATGCTGTGGCTTGCGGATGCGTTCAACCCCCGGTGGGCACCGGTCGCAGCTGGCGCGCCGCCTGCACCATGTTGCGTAGCGCCTGGAGCGTCTCCTCCCAGCCGCGGGTCTTCAGTCCGCAGTCCGGGTTCACCCAGATCTGGCGGTCGTTGAGCACGCCCTGCATCCGCTTCAGGGCCGCCCCGATCTCCGCCGCGCTCGGCACGCGCGGCGAGTGGATGTCGTAGACCCCCGGACCGATCTCGTTCGGGTATTTGTACTCTTTAAGTGCCTCGAGCAGCTCTGAGCCCGAGCGCGCATTCTCGATCGAGATGACGTCGGCGTCCATTTTCTCGATCACGCGGATGACGTCGTTGAACTCGCTGTAGCACATGTGGGTGTGGATCTGGGTCGCGTCCGACACGCTGCCGGTCGCGAGGCGGAACGCGTTCACCGCCCAGTCGAGGTACGCCGGCCATTCCGCCCGCCGCAGCGGCAGGCCCTCGCGCAGGGCCGGTTCGTCGATCTGGATCACGCGGATCCCCGCGGCCTCGAGGTCCTTCACTTCGTCGCGGATGGCGAGCGCCAGCTGCTTCGCCGTCTCGGCGCGCGGCTGATCGTCGCGCACGAACGACCACTGCAGGATGGTCACCGGACCGGTGAGCATCCCCTTCACCGGCTTCGAGGTCCTGGACTGCGCGTAGGTGCTCCAGCGCACGGTCATCGGCTTGGGGCGCGACACGTCGCCGTAGATGAGCGGCGGCTTCACGTAGCGCGTGCCGTACGACTGCACCCAGCCGTGCTCGGTGAAGGCGAAGCCCTGGAGTTGCTCGCCGAAGTACTCGACCATGTCGTTCCGCTCGAACTCGCCGTGCACCAGCACGTCGAGCCCCAGCTCCTCCTGCAGCTTGAGCGTGCGCGCGATCTGATCGGCGATAAAGGCGTCGTACTCCTGCGGCGTCAGCTTGCCGTCATGGAGCTGCTTCCGCGCCGCCCGCACTTCAGCTGTCTGCGGGAACGAACCGATCGTCGTCGTGGGAAAGAGCGGCAGACGCAGCTGTCGCTTGCGACGCGTGGCGTGCGGCGAGGCGCGACGCATGTCCTTCTCGCTCACGCCGGCCGCGCGCTGCTTGACAGCTGGCTCGTGGATCCGCCGCGACGAGCGGCGGCCGGCGATCAGCCGAGCGTTCGCCTCCAGCTCCGCCGCCACCGCCGCGCGGCCGTCGCGTATCGCCCGCGCCAGCGTGGCCACCTCGACCAGCTTCTGCGTGGCGAACGCGAGCCAGCTCTTGAGCTGCGCGTCGAGCCGGTGCTCCAGATCCAGGTCGACCGGGACGTGTAGTAGCGAGCACGACGGCGCCACCCAGAGGTCATCGGCGCCGATCCGCTCCCGCGCGCGCTCGAGCTGCCCGAGCGCCGTGGCGAGATCGGCGCGCCAGATATTGCGCCCGTCGATCACCCCCAGCGAGAGCACCCGACCCTTGGGCCACGCCTTGAGCAGCTGGTCGAGCTGCCCTCCACCCGCCCGCACCAGATCGACGTGCAACCCCGCCACCGGTAGCTCGCGCGCCGTCGCCAGGTTGTCGTCGAGGCCCGCGAAGTACGTCGTGACCAGCAGCTTCAGGCCGTGGGCCCGGTCGGCCAGGAAGCGATAGGCCCGAACGTATGCCGCTCGTTCCGCAGGCGTGCGATCGAGCGCGAGGCACGGCTCGTCGATCTGCACCCACGTGGCGCCCGCCGCGTCGAGCCGCCCCAGGACGTCGGCGTACACTGGCAGCAGCGCGTCGACCAGGTCGAGGCGGTCGACCCGCCCGGCCCGGGTCTTGCCGAGCAGCAGGAACGTCACGGGACCGATCAGCACCGGCTTCGTGTGGAAGCCGAGCGCCTTCGCCTCGGTGAACTCATCGACGACCTTGGTCGACGCGAGGCGGAAGGTCTGGCCCGGCTCGAACTCGGGCACGATGTAGTGGTAGTTCGTATCGAACCATTTCGTCATCTCCATCGCCGTCACGTCGCGCCCACCCGACTGAACGCCCCGCGCCATCGCGAAGTAGGTGTCGAGGTCGAACGAGCCGCCCGACCACCCGTAGCGCGTCGGAACGGCGCCGACCATGGCACAGGCGTCGAGCACCCGGTCGTAATAAGAGAAGTCGTTCGACGGAATGAGATCGACGCCTGCGTCGCGCTGCAGCCGCCAGTGCGCAGCCCGCAGCTCCGCGCCGGTCTGGAGCAACGCCGCCTGTGGCACTTTGCCGCTCCAGTAGCCCTCGGTGGCGCGCTTCAGTTCGCGATGCGCGCCCAGCGGTGGGAAGCCAAGATTATGAGCGATGGTCATGGGAAGGGGAATCTAGCGAGGGCGAGTGCCGAGGGGAGTGCTGTGAAAACGACCGCGCCGGGTCGCTCGAGGCGGCCCGGCGCGGCGCGTGTAAGGCGGCGGCACCGCGGTGCGCGCTCAGGGCTTGTGCGGGTTCCCGCGCCCTTTCGCCTGCCCTGGCGGCACGCCGCCAGGCGGGCCGCTGCCCGGCGCATGCGCTGCGCCGCGCGCCAAGCCTTCGGCCGCCTGCGCCGGCGTCGCGCCGCGGGCGACCCCTGCTTGGACCTCGCTCGGAAGATCGAGCAGGTCGCTCGGCGAGCGACCCGCGTCGATCAGGGCCTCCACCAAGTCCAGGGAGTTCTTCGGGGGGACACCGAGTGCCGCGAGCGTGCCCGCCACGCGCAAGGTGAGCGCCGGCTCGTAGGGCGGGCGGCTCGCGCGCGCCAACTGCTGCACCTGCCTCACGCTGAGCCCGGCGCCGAGCGCGTAGGCCCCGCCTTCCACGAGATCCGCGTCCGGGTGGTCGAAGCCGCCCGAGCGGAGCGCACCGCTCGCCGCGCCGAGCTGATCGGCCAGCGCGCGCACCGCGGCGATCACCTGCTGGGCCGGCCGGCCTTTCGCGCCGCCTTCGATCGCCTTCTGGATAAGCGGCTCCACGGGGAGGCCCCGGCTGGCCGCCGAAGCCGCGACGCCCGCCACAGCGGGCACGACCTCGGCGCGGACCCGGCCGTTCAGCCGCGCCGCCACGTCCGGTTGCTGCGCGGCAAGGCGGAGCGCTCCGCTCGAGGCGATCACGAGGGCGAGAGCCGCGTGTTTCACAGAGTACGCGCCCCGTGAGCGGTCACGGCAACCACACTGTTCCGTCGCCCGAACCCGTCGTCGATCCCGGGGGCGGCCGGGTCGGGGACCCAGCGCTCGCCGTCCACCACGAAGGCGTACTGGTGCTGCCCCTGGGGCAGCGCCAGCGTGATCGTCCAGATCCCGCCGGCTCCCAGCCGCACCAATGGTGCGGCGTTCTGGTCCCATTGGTTGAACGTCCCCGCGACCGCGACGCGTTTCGCCCCTGGAGCGTACAGCACGAACCGGACAAACACGCTGTCGCGCGCCGCCATGCGAACTGGCCGCGCACCGCCCGGGGACGGCGGCGGCCAGGCGAAGAGCAAGGCGACGGTGGCCGCCACAGCGAGCGCGCCACCCCAGACGACCCAGGGTCGCACCCGCAGCCGCAGCTCGACGTCCCGGGGCTCGACCAGCCGACGCCACGCGCGCCGCAGCGGAGAGCGGGCGCGCCGCCGCACCTCGGCCATCACGCGAGCGTCGAGTTGCACCGGGAGCAACACGGGCGTGCGATCCACGGTGCCCAGCAGGCGCAGCGCCTCCGCACCCTCGGCGCGGAGCTCGGCTGGCAGGTCCGAGAGCGACAGCTCCCCGTCCAACAGCCGCTTCACCAACTGATGATACGCCTGGGTCATGAGTGCTCCTTCAGCAGCTCCCGCAGCCGGTCATACGCGCGATGCATCCGCATTTTGAGCGACGCCACCGTGGCGCCGGTCATGGCCGCGATCTCCTCGTACGCCAACCCTTCCACGTGCTTCAGCACAAACACTTCGCGCTGCTCCGGGGTCAGCTTGACTAGCGCCTGCTCGAGCGCGCGCGTCCGCTCCACCTGTTCCACATTCCCGTCCGGTCGGTCGGGCCCGGCCACGGCTTCGTCGGTGGCTTCGAGCCCTCGCCCTTCGCGCGTCTGGCGGCGCCGCTCGGCGAAGCAGCGGTTTCGTAGGATCAGAAACAGCCACCCCGCAAACTTGTCGGGTTCGCGGCACTGCGCCAGCTGATCAAATGCCCGAACCAGGGCGTCCTGGACCGCGTCTTCGGCCGCATCGAGCGAGCCGAGCATCCGGGCGGCGAAGCGGGCATAGCGGTCGCGGTAGCGGCGCACCAGCACCGCGTACTGCTCCACATCTCCCGCCAGCACGGCCTGGACGACTTCCCCATCCGTCGCCTGTTCCCGCAGACCCAACCGAGCCACCTCGGCTGCCAGAGTACGCAGAGGATGGTAGACGCCCGCTCAGGCTGCGGCAACCGGCTCCAGCCGTAAAGAGTGGCCTTGTGGCACGGAGGTAACGTTCGGTCCCACCGCGACTTCCGGCAGGGGGGTTACCTGAAGCCTCCGGCCGCCGTCTTCATAGCGAAGATCGCAGCCCCAGGGGGCACCGCCCGCCCCCTTAACGTGCGGATGAAGGAGGGTGCATGATCCGGAAACTTATCGGGCTCGCCACAGCCCTTGCGTTACCAAGCCTGTTGGCAGCCCAGACGCCCACGATTCCCAATGGCCACGCGTCCCCGAAGGGGCAAACCATGGCTGGTGCGCACTCCCAGAGTGCTCAGCACCGGGCGACCCAGCGTCGCGGCGAGGTGGCAGGCGGACTCTCCAACCGGCCGAGCTCGATCGCGACTCCGGCCGTGGGACGGGCGGTGCCTGCGGCGGGCGGCGTTACCTTACCCGCTGCGCCACCTACCGGCAGCCCGCCGCACCCGGCGCAGCCACCGCAGAGACCGGCAAGCCCGGGCCAGTCGGGTATTCACCGGCCGTAACGCAACGCCGGAGCATTCCGGAGGGGTGGTAGGGGCGCAGCACGCTGCGCCCCTACGTTTTTTTTGCCCCGGATCACGCTCACCGCAGCCGCCGCGCAACGCTAGCTTGTACGCGTGTGGCGGCTCTTCCTTTTTCTGTGTGCCGCCGGCCTGGGCGTCCGACCGCTGGGCGCGCAGGCGCGGGCGTCGTTCGGCGTGGGCGTCGGCACGGTGCGCGATACCGGCGGGACAACCTTCAGCTCGGGGTCGTTCTCCCCCACGCTGCATTTCGCGTCCCCGACCGTCAGCGCCGACGTCTCAAGCTCGTTCGCCTCGCTTCCCGGCGGAGTGTGGTCGAGCCAAGGGCGCGGCGACCTCTGGCTCGCGTCGCGCCCGATCCGTGACGGGTGGCGGATCGGCGTGGAGGGGATCCTCGCGGGCATAAGTTGGACCGATGGCGGCTGGACCGCAGCGGCCCACGGCATCGGCGAGCTCTTGTGGTCCCGGCCGCGGTGGGGGTTTGGCGTCGGCGCGGGGCCTTCTGCCGGGTGGATCGCGAACGAATCATCGACCACAGCGCTTCACACCCGCGCGCGGGTCTGGTGGCGGCCAGGCGGAGACGCGACACGCGCTGATTGGCAGCTCACGATCGAGCCGACGCGGCTCCCCGAGGGGTGGTTCACCGACGCGGCCGCGCAGGTCACCCTCACACGCGGGCCCGCGATCGCGGCCTTTTGGGCTGCCGCGCGGATTTCCCGCATCTCCCCTTCGACCGCAGCAGGGAGCGCCGCCCTCCAATTCTTCGTCTCGCCGAGCATCGCGCTCGAGGCGGGCGGCGGGAGCTACCTGAAGGATCCGTATCAGGGCCTACCGCGGGCGGCGTTCCTGACGCTCGGCGTGCGGCTATACACCACGCCTGCCGCGCCTGCGGCACCCCCGAAGGGTCCGCAGTGGTCACCGCTCGTCCCCGACCCCCGCGGCGACAGTCTCGTCGTGCGGTTCCGCTTCGAGAGTGTGCGCTCGGTGGCGATTGCGGGCGACTGGAACCAGTGGCAACCGATGCCGCTGCACTCGCTCGGCGCGAATCTGTGGGAGGGAGCGCTCGTGCTCAGGCGCGGCCTGTACCACTTCAACCTCCTCGTAGATGGTAACGACTGGGTCGTGCCCAACGGGGTGGCCGCGGTGCCCGACGGGCTGGGAGGCATGGTCGGCGTGTTGCTCGTGCCGTAATGTAGAGGGGATCACTCTCCACGGGGGTGGGCTGTGGGCAAGATCAACTGGGGTCGCGTCATCCTAGGCGGGCTGTTGGCGGGTCTGGTGCTCAACGTGGTGGACTTCGTCTACTACGGCATGGTGATGAAGCAGGACATGGCCGCTGCGATGCAGGCGCTCGGCAAACCGCCGATACCTGACAGTATGATCTGGGTGTTCGTCGTGTGGGATTTCGTGATGGGGATCGGTCTCGTGTGGCTGTATGCAGCCATCCGGCCGCGGTTCGGCCCCGGCGCGAAGACCGCGGTAATCGCAGGACTCGCCTTGTGGTTCTTCATCGGCCTCATGAGCGCGATCGGGGAAGCGCCGATGGGGCTGTTTCCGGCGCGGTTGTACACGATCGGAGCGGTCGTGGCGTTGATCAAGATTCCGCTGGCGTGCGTCGTGGGGGCCTACATTTACACGGAGGCCTGACCGGCGGGGTGGAGCATGAGAAAGGGGGCGCGAGTGCCGCGCCCCCTTTCTCATTGCCGTGCCCGTCTCGCCCGCTGGCCTTACGGTGTCAGCGGCGTGCAGGTCAAGACGTCGGGAATGACCTCGCTCGCCGTCAGGCCGCGCGCGTCGCACTCCGACTGGGGCACCGGCATCACAGACGGCACATTGCCACTGGGCACGGCGACAGGAATATCCGTCAGCCGACCGAAGCGGCGCGCGTCGGTCCAGCGCGTGCCCTGCTCCCAGAGCAACGAGTAGCGGCGCTCGTACATCAACGCTTTCACGAACACCGAGTCAGGGCTCACGGCCGTGACCGTCGTCGCTGGCAGCTTGCCGGAGTTCTGACGAACCTGGGTCAGATCGAGGATCGCCTGCGCCTTGCTGCCGCCGAACCAATTGGCCTCGGAGCGGAGCAGGATCAGCTCCTCGTTCCGAATGATCGGGATCGGATGACTCGGGTCCGCCTGTCCGCTCGTGAAGTAGAGCGTGAACTTGAGCTCGCCCGGAATCGGGATGCTGCCGAGCAGGGCGCGCTGCGTGTCGGTCGCCGCGGCGATCTTGTCGAGGACTCGCTGATCCTTCGCTCCCCCCGGCTGGAGCTGCGCATCGGAAAGGTTGCTCTGGAGCGCGTAGAACGTGAACTCGTTCAGCGGAGACGACAGGCCGTTCGTGGCGTCGCCCGAGGCGGTCGAGAAGTCGAAGTACGCGCCCGCTTGGAACGCCGCCGCCGTCGTGGCCGCGGGATCGATGAAGGACGCGCCCAGCGCGGTGAGCGCGGCGGCGTAGCACGTGGCCTTGGTTCCACCGCAGCCGTTTAGCGCCGTAGCGCGCAACACATTGGCCTTGGCGGCGAGCGCCCGGTTGAACTTGATGAACGTCGCCGGCGTGGCGAAGGCGGCGAGCCCGGGGGGCACCTGGAATCCCGTAAAGAAGCTGGAGCCGCCCGCGGCCAGATCGGCATTGGCGCCGTTCAGCAGGCCGAGGATGTAGCCGTACACCGAGTCCTCGGTAACGAACGGCGCGGGGTCCGCGTCCACGGGCCGATCCACGTCCACGGGTGCGCCGAGCGAGCCACGCGTCTGGATGATGTAGAGGAACGTCAACGCCTTGAGCGTGTTCGCCACCCCGCGCGCGCCGGCGGCTTCCGCCGCGGACAGGCGGTCCGGGGCCGGCAGGGCGGCGGTGGCGTTGCTGGCAAGCGCCTGCAGGAAGATGTTGACGCTGCGGATGTGAACGTAGCGGTCGAGCCAGAGTGTGCCGCCGAAGCTGCCACCGGCTCCCACCGGCCCGAAGTACGGTTCCACGAAATCCGGCTGGTTGTTCCCGGAGAGGTTGACCCCCTCCCGTCCCATCGAGCCGAGCCTCCAGATGAGCGCCTGGATGCCGCCGCGGGCGCCGGCGAACAGCCCCGTGGCCGCGGCGGAGAGCTTTGCCCGGGTGGGGTTGGCCACCAGGTCGTCGAGCGTCGGCTGGTTCGTGTTGGTGATATCGAAGTTGCAGGCCGCCGCCAAGGCGAGGAGGCCGGCCGCGATCGCGCTGCGTCTCGTGCGCATGGTCAGAACCCCGCCTGGATGGTGAAGAAGAACTGCCGCGAGGGCGGATAGGGCCCGAGGTCGATGTTGCGCGTGATCGATTGCGCGCCGTAGTTGGACACCTCGGGATCGTAGCCCCAGTAGTCCGTGATCAGAATGAGATTGACGCCGCTCAGGCTCACCCGCATGGACCTCGCCCCGAAGTGGGCCGCCCAGGCATTGGGCAGATCGAGCGACAGGGTCGCGTTGCGGAGCTTCACGAACGACGTGGACTGCACGAACGGCCGCGCGTCGCCGGTGTTAAGGCAGGCGTCGGTGCGCGCCTTGCCGGCCGGCGTACCGCCATCCGGCGCAAGGCTGTTGCAATCGTACAGCGACAGCGTCTGGTTTTGCGCCACGCCGCCATTCTGCCAATCCCACAAGAACGACAGGGCCGCGCGGTGATACGTGAACTCGTTCTGGAAACCCCAGCGGAACTTGGGATTCGTCTGGCCGAGCGAGATCACGTTGCCTGCGTCATCGTAGCCGATGATTTGGGTGATGGGCCGGCCGACCTGGACGAAGAACTCCCCGTAGGAGAGGCCGTAGCCGGCGTTCGCGGGCCGGAAGCCCTGCGCGCCCCCGGGCAGGGTCAGCTCGAGCACGCGGTTCTTGAGGCTCGTGAACGTCGTTCGGAACAACCAGTCGAAGTGCTCACGGCGGACCGGCGTGATGCCGGCCGCCACCTCGATCCCCTCGTTCTTAATCTTCCCGCCGTTGATGAACGCGAGCGAGAACCCCGAAGAAGGGGCCGGCGTGACCGGTACGAGGAGATCGCTCGTCCGGCGCTGGAACAGCGTCAGCTCGAGCGTAGCGCGGCCGCTCAGCAGCGTCGCGTCCACGCCGCCTTCGACCTCCCGCGTGCGCTCCGGCTTGATGATCGGGTCACCGGCGGTGGCGCCCACCACCGTGCCGACGTTGCCGCCGATCACGGCGCCGCCCTGCAGCGTGGTGAACTTCTGACCGAACAGCGGCTGGTTGCCCGTCTCGCCGTACGCGAACCGCAGCTTCACCTCACTGCCTTCGCCCAACAGGCCCGGGAACCGGTACGAGCCGGTGGCCGAGGGGAAGAGATAGAACTTCTTCACATCGCCGTTGGCGCTGGACCGCTCCGCGCGGAAGCTGGCGGAGAGCAGCAGCCGCTCGCCCGCCCCCAGCCAGTCCTCGTGGCCGTACAGCGCGATGGTGCGCTCGTGCGTGTTCTCCTCGAAGCCCTGCAGCACCGATCCCTGGTTGATGTTCTTCTGGCCGGGCAGCAAGCCGCGCGCGATCACGCGCGAGCGGCCCAGCCCGCGGTCCTCCCACTGCACGCCCACCGCCGTGGTCGCCTTCCACGAGCCGCCCGCCGGCGTGAAGGTGTGGATCGCGTTGGCGTTCCAATTGGCGAGCCGGCTGTCGGCGTTGCTCAGGGTCGAGGCGCCCGGGTTGGTCTGACGCGCCTCGAAGAACAGCTCGGGCGGCGCGAAGACCTCGTCCTTCTGGTTGAAAAAGTCGATTCCACCAGCGCCGACGAACCGGAGGCTGTGACGCGCCGTCTGCACCGCCTGGAAAGTCGCGGTCAGGCCGCCGGTGAACCGCACCGCCGCCTCGTCGTTGCTGCCGAGGGCGGTCGTCTGCAGCGGGTTGGCCCCGAAGTAACTCAGCCCACCAGGATCGGGATACACCCCGTTGACCGGGACCAGCGGCACGAAGCCCGGGATGTAGGCGAGCGCGTAGGTCACGCTCGCGCCCGCGTTGTCGTTGTTGGTGAAGCCACGCTGCGTCGTGGTGCGGCTGAACGCGCTGGTGAGCGAGACGCTGAACCGATCCGAAAAGCTCTGGTCCACGTTGGCGCGCAGGTTCTGCCGCTGGGCGCCGGTATTCTCGATGATCCCGCCGTCGCCCTTCACGTTACCCGACAGGAAGTACCGGGTGTTGCCCGCCCCCCCCGAGACATCCAACTGGGTTTCGTAGCCGAGCGGCTTGTTGCCGGCGAGCTCCCGCAGGTGGTCGTACGTCGGCAGGACGCCGTTCACCTCGTAGGACCGGATCAGCGCCGTGTCCCCGAATTGATCGAACGCCGTGGTCGTGTCGAACGGCCGCGTGCCCGGCCCGCGCAGCAACTCGGAGAAGCCGAGCCGTTGCGTGATCGTGGCGCGGGGCGTCCCGGCCGTCCCTCGCTTGGTGCGGATGATGACGACACCGTTCACCCCTTTCGAGCCGTAGATCGAAGAGGCAGCGGCACCGCGCAGGACCTCGATCGACTCGACGTCGTTGGGGTTCAGGTCGGTGAGCCGATTCACGGGGTCGTCCTGCTTCTCCCCATCGTTGCGCGTGGATTGCGGGTTGCCGCTCGCGGTCACGGAGAACAACCCCGTCGGGAGCGACGCGTCGCTGACGATCACCCCGTCCACGACGTACAGCGGGTCGGCGGACCCGACGACCGTGTTCGAACCGCGGATCTGGATCTGGGTGCCTCCGCCGGGAGCTCCCGAGTTCTGTTGGATGTAGGCACCGGGCACGCGTGCTTGCAACGCACGGTCCAGCGCCGGCGCCGGCACACTCGTCACCTCCGCCCCGGTCACCACCGTGGTCGCGATCGCGGCGTTGCGACGCTCGGTCGCCGTCGCCTGCCCGGTGACCACCACGGCCTCGAGATTGAAGACGTCCTGCTCGAGCGTGACGTCCGCGGTGTTCTGGCCCGCGGCGACGGAGGCCTCGCGCCGCTTGTAGCCGATGGCGCGAAACACGAGCGTCGCGGCGCCCGCGGGGGCGGAGACGGCGTAGCGGCCCTCAGCGTTGGTCACGGCGGCGAACGCGGTGCCCGTCACCGTCACGGTCACCCCCGCGACGAGCTCGGCGGTCTGCGCCGCCGTCACACGGCCGGTGATCTGGCGCTGCTGCGCCGCGACGGTGGCGACACCAACGAGCGGCACCAGCACCAGCGCGAGTAGCGAAGTGCGCTTTACCACAATCCCTCCTCGAACCGAGCTACAGGGTGAAGCAACAGAACGGGTGTCGAACACTCCATATCCGGCGGGCGCGGCTACTGGCGCGCCTGGACCTCGAAACTGTTGATCGGCAGCGTGGAGAACACCTTGTCCGACACCGTGTCCTTGGTCGCCGCGCAGCCCGTGGGCCGGTCCCGCTTGACCTGCGACAGCCGGCCGTACCGCCGCATGTCGATCCAGCGGTGCCCGCCCTCGTACAAGAGCGAGTACAGGCGCTGCTTCAGGAGATCGTTGATGAACACCGAATCCGTGCTGGCGGCGGTCACGGTGGTCGGCACCAGGCCGCCGGATGTCTGGCGAATCGTGTTCAAGTCCGCCACCGCCTGGAGCTTGTTGGGCACGGCTTTGAACCACTGGGCCTCCGCGTCCAGCAAGATGAGCTCCTCGTTCCGGATGATGGGAATGGAGGAGATCGGGGTCGGGTAGTGGATCCACGACAACGCCGAGCTCAAGCAGGCAAGCGAGAACGTGTCGGGTCGAGCCGTCACCCGCGCGAGGAAGCGCCGATCTCGGAGCGTGGTGCTGCCGCTCTGAAACTCGGCCGAGTCCTTGATGAAGGGATGCACCAGGTTGATCGCCGACCCCGGGGCCTGCGCGAGGGGGTTCGGCGTGTCCTGGTTCCCGGTGCCAAAGGAGATGTAGGCGCCGAGATCAAGCGACGCGGCCGGGGCGAGGAACGACGCTCCCAAGGCCGCAGCCGCAGAGTCCCAGCACGCCGCGCAATTCGCGCCAGGCTTGAACGGGCTTGCCCGGTACGCCCACGCTCGAGCGGCCAGCCCCCGGTTGAACTTGAGGAACGTCGCCGGCGTGTTGAAGTCCGCAAAGCTCGGGCCCGGGTCGAACGGGAACGCGGTGCCGGCCGCCTGGAGCTCGGTCCTCGCCGAATCGAGAAGGGAGATGACATGGCGATACGCCGAATCGTTCGTGACGAGCGGCGCCAGGGACGGGAGGGAGTGGTTCACGTCGATCGGGATGGAGTCCTCGGTGTGCGAGTTGAGGACCATCAGGAACGCGAGCGCTTGGATCGTGTGCACATACCCGCGGACCGAGTTGATCGCTGCCGTGTTCTTCGCGGCGTTGGTGTCGAGCTTCGCCGACCCGATCACATTGAGGATCCCGTAGCCGCTCTTGATGGTGCGGAACTGGGTCGCCCATTGGCCGCCTCCGAACGCGTCGTTGCTCGGATCGAGCGGACCGTGGAGCAACTCGGTCGTGAATCGGGGGTCGGCGGTGTCGAGCCGGTATCCCTCGCGCCCCAGGATCGCGCCATTGAGCACCCACCGCGGGAAGTCGACGCGGAGAGCGACCAGCGTGCCGACGGCCGCCGACCTCACCTGGTCGACGGTGGCGTTCGGCCCGAGTGGCGACGGGCTGTTGGGATCGGTGAGGTTGAAGTCGCAGGCCAGCACGAGGGCGGTCGCTAAGGTCAGCCCGACCATCGCCGGCTTCATAACGGGTCTCCCTTCGCTGTGCGCGCGCATGGTCAGAACCCCAGGTCGATCGAGAAGAAGTAGCTGCGGCTCGGCGGGAATGGCGCCACGTCGATGTTCCGGGCAATGGCCTGGTTGCCGAAGTTCGAGACCTCGGGGTCGAGCCCCTTGTACGGCGTGAACCGCAGCAGGTTACGGCCGCCGACGGAGATCCGAGCCGTGCGCATCCCGAAGTGCTGCGGCACCTGGGGCGGCAAGTTGTAGGACAGGTTCAGCTCGCGCAGCTTCAGGTACGAGGCGTCCTGCACGTAGACCTTGGTCTTCCCGCCCGCCCAGGCGCCGATGCGGGTGTTCCCGGCCGGGACCTGATCGACCGAGTTGCCGAAGGCATCGTACAAGAGCTGAGTCAGGTTGATGACGTCCCCGCCGTGCTTCCAGTCCCACAGGAAGCCGAGGCTGAACCGTTCGTAGTCGACGTCGCTCGAGAACGACATCTGGAAATCCGGGTTGGCGTCGCCCACTAGTCCTTCCGACCCCACGATCTGGGTCGCCGAACTGTCCTTGGCGATGCGAAACGCGCCGAGCGACGTGCCAAATCCCCCCGTGTTGAACGCCGGGACCGGCAGCTCCACGATCTTGCTGCGGTTCAGGTAGAAGGTCGAGCGCACGATCCAGTTCAGCTCTGCCGTGCGCACCGGCGAAACGGCGAGCGACGCCTCGATCCCCCGGTTGCGCAGCTTACCACCGTTGAAGACGCGGAACCGGTAGCCCGTCGACGGCGCGACCGACTGCACCAGGAGCAAGTCTGTGACCGTCTTCTGGTACAGCGTCACGCCCACAGTGGCGAACTGTTTCCCGAGGGTCGCGTCCAGCCCCGTTTCGATCTCGGTGTTGCGCTCGGGTGTGATCGCCGAATCGCCGAACTGGAACGGCGCGAGTTGCCCCACCTGACCGCCGATCGCCTGCGTGCTATCGAGCACGAAGCGCGCTCCGAAGAGCGGCGGGTTGCCCGTTTGGCCCCAGGCGCCGCGCAGCTTGATCTCGTCCACGCCGCCGATCGGTTGCACGATCCGGTACGACGCCGCAGCCTTCGGGAAGAAGAAGTACTTGCTCGGGTCGCCGTTCACGCTGGAGCGGTCCGCGCGGAAGCCCGCAGTGAGGAGCAGCCGTTGGCTCGCCGCGAGCACCTCTTCCTGGCCGTACAGGCCCACATTCTTCACGGGCTGCTCCGACTGCGTCGACGTGATGCTCGCAGCCTGGCTCACGTTCTGGAGGCCAAGCGCGATGGTACGGCCTACGACGTTGGTGAGGTTGAGATCGCGCTTCTCGTATTGGAAGCCCGCCGACGTGGTCGCCTGAAAGGCGTTGGAGGCGGGGCTGTAGGTGTGCACCGCGCTGCCCACGAGGTTGAGCCGGAGGTCGGAGGACTTCCCGAGCACGACCGTGCCGGGCTGTCCGTCGAACGGCTCGTACTGGAGATCGGCCGGCGAGAGGATGTCGTTGCGCTGGTTGAAGAAGTCCAGGCCGCCCGTCAGGCTGAGCACAAGCCGCTGGCTCGCCGTCGTGACTGCCTCTACTCTCGCGGTCGTTGTGCCGAGGATGCGCCACACATCCTCGTTGTTCTTGAGCTCAGCAAACGTCTGCAACGGGTTGGACGGCGCGAACGGATTCGTCGGGTACACGCCGTTGACCGGCCGCAGGTCCACGAAGCTCGGCGTCGTCGGGTAGACGAGGAAGGTGCTGGTTCCGGTGTTGTCGTTGTTCGAGATCCCGCGTTTCGCCAGACTGTGAATGGCGTTCAGGTTTAGCGTGACCTTGAATCGGCTGCCGAGCAGCTGGTCGAGGTTGGCCCGGACCGACTGCTTCTGATAGCCCGTGTTCGGCGCGATCCCGCCGTCCTGCTTGACGAGACCCGAGACGTAGTAGGTCGTCTGATCGTTCCCCCCGGTGACGCTGGCGTCGGTCTCGGTGGAGAGGGGGTGCTCGTCGTACAGCGCGGTCTCGTTGTCGAAGAACGGGCACTTGCCGCCCGGCAGGTTGCAGAATTTTGCCGCGGTCGGGCCGAACGCCGCCTTCGCCTCGTTGGAGTCGCTGAACACGCGGAAGCCGAGCGTGTTGGAGAGCGCCGCCGTCCCGAACCGCTGCGTCACGCTGAAGCGGGGCGCCCCGGGACGCCCGCGCCGGGTGCTGATGACGATCACCCCGTTCGCTGCCTGCGAGCCGTAGATCGCGGCGGCGGACGCCCCTTTCAAGAATTCGACACTCTGGATGTCGTTGGGGTTCAAGTCCGCGAGGCGGTTGACGGGGTTGTCCTGGTTGGACGCGTTGCCGCCGGCCGCCGCCGCCGTGATGGCGTTCATGTTGCTACCGATCGCATCGTTCGCGATCACCAGCCCGTCCACCACGATCAAGGGGTCCACGCCACCGTTGATCGTCGTCACCCCCCGCAAGTTGATCTGCCCGCCGCCACCCGGCGCGCCGGAGTTCATCTGGATCACGGCGCCCGGCACCTTGCCCTGCAGCGCGCTCTCCAGTGTCTGGGTTGGTGCCCGGGTCAGCTGCTCCGCGTTCACGGTGGTCACTGCGTTGGCGAGGTTGCGTCGCTCGACCGCCGTCGCCTGGCCAGTGATGACCACTGCCTCGAGGTTGAAGACGTCCTGCTCGAGCCGCACCTCCACGCGGCTCTGCTCCGGCGCCACCGCGATCTGCTGGTGCTTGAATCCGATGTTGCGGATCAACAGCGTCGCGGCACCTACCGGCGCATTCAGCGTGAACTCCCCCCGCTCGTTCGTGACCGCGGCGACAGGCGTGCCGACCACGGAGACGGTCGCCCCCGCGACGGGCTCCCCCGAAGCGGCGCTCGTCACCTTCCCGCTGATGGGACGCTGCTGGGCGAACGCGGCGCCGATGCCGACGCTCAAGCTCAGCGCGAGCGTGCTGAACCAAGTGCGCTTGACCACGGCTCCTCCATACCCTCGTTGCGCGATGTGACAGTCGGAAACCCGGGACGGTCCGGGGCTAGCTTGCGCGCGATTCGTGCAGTCCGCAAGGAGGCCGAAAATCCCGGCTACGCGGCCACTCCCTCCTTGACCTTGCGCCGGCCGCCGCCCAGCGCCGCGTACGCGACCGGGCCCGCCGCGGCCAACACTGCCGCGACGAGCACGCCGGGCAGGCCGATCTCGCGACTCTGGATCTCGAGGCCCGCCGCGCTCAGGATGAGCAGGATTGGCAGGGCGCCGAGCACCGCCAGGGCGGGGGCGCCCAGCGGCACCCGGAACGCACCGCGCAGCGCCGGCTCGGCATGCCGCAGCTGCAGCAGCGCCCCGAACTCGAGCGCCAGCGCTGCGCTGTACAGCAGCACGTCGCCCGCGAGCAGGCCGCCGAACGGCACGAGGGTGAACCCGGAGTACGCGAGCGCCGACACGAGCACCGCGTTGCGGGGTGTACCGCGCTCGTCCGTCCGGGCCAGCGCGGCCGGGAGCAGCCCGTCCTGCGCCAGGACCAGCGGGATGCGCGAGTACGCCAGGAGCAGTGCGTTGAACAGCGCGAACGCGCTCACCAAACCCGCGGCGGCGACCCAGACGCTGAGCCAGGGGCCGACGACGGCCCCCGCGATCTGAGGCCACGCGCCGTCGGTCCACGTCTTCCAGTCGGTGAGCGCAAGCGCGGGAAGTATCGTGAGCAGATAGACGGCGGTGACGAGCGGCAGCGCGCGCGCCAGCGCCCGCGGATAGGTCGCCGACGACTGCTCGATCTCGCCGCCGATCGTCGACGCGTTGTCCCACCCGCTGTAGTTCCAGATGCTTTGCGAGACCCCGATGCCCAGGGCACCGAGAAACGACGTACCCGTTGCGTGGAACGGGGTCGCGGGAAACGGCGTTGCCGGTTGCCCGAGCCAGCGCGCCAACGCCACCGTCGCGAGCACGCCGAACGGCGCGAGCACGAGGGCCACGAACCATCCGGACGCCGTCCCCACGACCCGGGTGCCCCGCAGGTTGAGCCAGGTGGCGCCCCAGATCAGCGCCAGCGCGACGAGCCACGACTCGAGGCGACCGAGCTCCGGCAAGAAGAAGCGCAGGTACTGCAGAAACAGCACCGGGTAGATCGCCATGTCGATCAGCGAGTAGACCCAGGACAGCCACCCGTTCCAAAAGCCCCAGAAGCGCCCAAAGGCGCGCTTCACCCACTGGTAGTAGCCGCCCTCGGCGGGGAGCATGGACGCCAGCTCCCCGATGAGCAGCGCCTCCGGGACACTGTAGATGAGCGGCGTCGCGACAAGCAGCAGGATCGCCACGCCGGGACCGACCGACCCGACGAGCCCTTCCAAGCCGAACGGCCCACCGGAGACGGTGAAGAACATCACCGCCACCAGGCCCCCCAACCGCAGCGCCGGGCGTGACGTCACGAGTGCGGGTGGTCGTGCGCGCCACCCCGGATGACTGCGACGAGCGTGGTGATGACGCAACAGCGGACGATCAGCGCAGCGACGACCTTCATTGTGACCTCGCGGGGGAGTCCCGGGGGTAATTTACGGTAGGCCGTTAATTGCGCGGCCCGTCCGCCGGTAATGCGGCGGTCATGCAAGGAACGCACCCGTCTCGGGAGAGATCATGAGACCGCTCGTCCGTCCGTTGCTGGCCCTGGCCGTCGGCGTGCTCGCCGCGCGGTGCCGCGAAGCCCCCGTGACCGCACCGCCACCCATCACCACCCTGCCGCGCCAGCTCAGCGCCGCAGAACAGGGCCTCATCGCCCGAGACAACCAATTCGCCTTCACGCTGTTCGGTGAGATCGCGCGGCAGGCCGGCCCCGATTCGAATCTGTTCATCTCGCCGCTCAGCACCGCGATGGCGCTCGGTATGGCGTACACCGGGGCCGCCGGCGCCACGCAAACCGAGATGCAGCAGGTGCTGCAGCTCGACGGCCTGACGCTCGACGACGTCGAGCGGTCCTACCGCAGCTTGATCGCGCTGTTGCGAGGGCTCGACCCGCAGGTGGCGTTCACGCTCGCCAACTCCGTGTGGTACGACCCGGACCCTCGATTCGCGCCGACGCCCGATTTCCTCGCCGCGACCAGGACATACTTCGACGCGCGGGTCGAGAGCCTCGACTTCAGGAGTCCCAGCGCCGCACCCACGATAAACAGCTGGGTCAGCGATCAGACCGGCGGCAAGATCCCGGCGATCGTGCCGGATCCGATCGGCTCCGACGTCGTCGCCTACCTGATCGACGCGATCTACTTCAAGGGGAGCTGGACCACCCAGTTCGACGGGAGCCGGACTCGGCCCGGACCGTTCCGACTCGCGAACGGCACCGCCGTCACGGTACCGATGATGACGCACGGGCGCACCGTCCGCGTGGGCGTTGCGAGAGCCGACGGCCTGATCGTGTTCGATCTGCCGTACGGGGGCGGAGCGTACAGCATGACCATCGCGCTGCCACAGCAGGCCAGCGGCATCGAGTCGCTGGTCCAGGGATTGACCGGCGAGCGCTGGAGCGCCTGGATCGCCGGGCTCGACTCCGGGTCCTTCGAGGTGTTCCTGCCGAAGTTCACGCTCACCTACGGCCTCACGATTAACGCCGTGCTGAAGGCGCTCGGGATGCCGTCCGCGTTCTGCGAGTCGCAACGCGCCGACTTCACACGCATGAATCCGAGCGGGGCGCTGTGCATTACGGACGTCATGCACAAGGCCTTCGTGGACGTGAACGAGGAAGGCACGGAGGCGGCGGCCGCGACGGCGGTCGGGATCGGAGTCACGAGCGTGCCCGCGTCCATCGTGGTGGATCGCCCGTTCGTCTTTGCGATTCGCGAGCGTCTCTCGGGAACGATTCTGTTCCTGGGCCGCGTGATGAACCCCGCCGCCAGCTGACCCCGGTCAGCAGCTCGGGGAGACGATCCCGGAGCTCTGCCCGGCGCGGAGGTAGCGTGGCTCGCTCGGCGGGGTGCCGAGCACGCGCTCGTACACCGCCAGCTCACGCCGCGCGATGCGCGGCCACGCGAACCGCGCCGCTTTGGCGCGCCCCGCTTCTCCCATCACCCGGCGCCGCTCGGGGTCGGCGATCAAGTCGAGCGCCGTCTCGGCCCATGCCGCCGGATCGTCCTTCGGCACCATGACGGCCTCGGCGCCGCCGGCGATCACCGAGCGGAAGCCGAGGTTGTCCGACACGATCATCGGTGTGCCGCACGCCATCGCCTCGAGCAGCGTGACGCCGAAGGAGGCGATCGTGGTGGGACACAGATAGAGGTCCGCCGACGCGTAGTACTCCGGGCGCTCCTCGAACACCTGCCCGACGAACCGCACGCTGTCGCCCAGCGCCCGCGCCCGCCGCTCATAGTAGCCCCGCCAGGGGCCGTCCCCGGCAACCGTGAGCACCGCGTTCGGGTGGCGCGCCAGGATGCGAGGCAGTGCCGCCAGCGCCGTGCCCAAGCCGTTGCGCGGCTCGATGCGACCGAGGAACAGGAGCCGCGGGCCGTGCGTGAGCGCGTCGATGGGACGACGCCCGTTCGGTCGGAAAAACTCGACGTCCACGCCGTTCGGAATGATGTCCCAGTGGGCACGAAAGTACCGCGAATTCGCGGCCACCACCGGCTCGCTCACCGCGATCGTCGCCGCGTGCCGGTCGAGGATCTTCTGGAGCGGTCGCCGGAACACGCGACAGCCGAGCGAGCGCGCGAACCACGAGTGGAAGGTGGCGACCACCGGAATGCCGACCTGCCAGGCGGCGAGCGGCGCTGCGAGCCCGAACGTCGGGGCGAGGCCGCCGTGCACGTGCACGAGGTCGTAGCGACCTTCCCGGAGCAGCGCCTCGAGCTGGCGCCGCAATCCCCAACCGGTGGTGATGCGCGAGACGCCACCGTTCGAATAGATCATCCGGCTCGTCCCCACCCGGCGCACGAACGCCGCATCCGGGTAGGCGCCCATGTGGGATGTGACGACGGTGGCGGTGTGCCCCCAGCTGTTGAGCTGGAGGGCGAGGTTGTGAACGTGCTCGGGGACACCCCCGAACTGGGGATAGTAGTCTTCGGCGACGAGCGCGATGCGCATTCGGGTCCCGCAAGCTAGGGTTGACGGTGATCCTGCGCCGCCGGAGCGACCGGCTTCAGAGAGCATGACCCGGCGGTCCGGCTCGACGTCACGGGCGCCGCGCGAGACTCGCCTCGAGACGACCCACGGCCGCGACGACGGCCTCGGGCTGCTCTTCTTGAATGAAGTGACCCGCCCCCGGCACGGAGTCAAGGGCGAACGCTCCCACGGTCCGCTGCAGCAGCTTGATCTCCGCCGCATTCACATCGCCGTCGTGGGGCTCCCCGCCCACGATCAGGCGCACCGGGCAGCGGACGTCGGCGAGGTGTGGCCACAGCTTTCCGGGCTCCCGCGAGTTCGCCATCGCCAAGTAGGCCTTGAGCGTGGCGTCGAGGTTGCGTGCCGCGCCGGCGGTGTAGCCCGATACGACGTCGTCGGTCACCCACGTCGTGTCGCCGGAGGACGCGATGAGCATGCTCCGGATCTTGCGCCGCACGAGCTTAACCCCGCCGAACAGCTTGATCCAGGGCGCGAACCTGAGCGCCCGTTTGAACGCCGGGGTCACAGCCGCCTCCGTGGGGCCCCCCTCGATCGAGATCATGCCGCGCACCAGGTCGGGCCGGCGGTAGGCGAGGCGGAACGCCTCCGATCCGCCCATCGAGTGCGCCACGATCAGCGCCTGACGTTCCCCGAGCGAATCGAGCACGCCGGCGATCCGGTCGGCCTGCGCCGTGAGGGAGTAGTCGGCGCGCGGCGGCCGGGTGGACGAGCCGATTCCGAGCGGCTCGATCACGATGGTGCGGTAGCCGGCCGCGTCGAGCAGCGGCACCAGCTGGCGAAAGCCGAACTCGGAGCCGAACAACCCCGGGATGAGCACCACCGACCGACCCGCGCCGGCCATCGCGACGGCGAGCGACTCCCCGGGCGCGAGCGGGACCTTGAAGCTGCGGGCGCTGTCCGCCAGGGTCAGCACCGCAAGCAACCACACTGGCGGGAGCGTCGAGCACCTCCGCGAAATCGTTCGACCAACGGGGGGATGTCCGCGAAAATGTACCGCCCGGTGCGCGACGGCAAGGAGCGTACCTGGGCGAAGGGCTGGAGGGGTTCGAGCGCGCCCGTCAGCGGGGCTCGCTCAATGTGCTGCTGGAGACGATGTAGCCGCGGGGTGGGCGTTCAGTCGGGCAGCTTGCGGAGCAACCGGTCCAGAACCGCTTGCTCGTGCTTCAGAAAGCGGTCGTCGCCGTACATGAGCAGGGCGGCGGGGCCCCACTGCGGGTCGGTCGGATGACCGATGTCGTTCAGCTCGATGCCGAGAGTCGGGCCGAGCACGAGCATCGTGCGAATGACGCGCTCGTAGTGCTCGGCGACCGTCGCGAACCCGGCGCGCAGCGCCGCGAGCTCCCGCGCTAACCGCACACGCTCCCGCAGACACTGTCGAAACGCGTCTGGTGGATCCTGCTGCACGGCGACTCTGGTAGCCATCTGCCCACGTCCAACCGGTTGTTGACGGCCAAACGCCTGCTGCCGCGTATAACATGAGTGCCGGGACAGAACTGCACAAGCTGCACACTCATCGACGTGCGATAGTGTCAACCGACGGACATAGAGAGGTTTACGCTGTCGACGTACCGCTAGCGTGGGGCGGCCTTCCCGCCGCCACATCGCGCAGCACCACAGGGTCACGTACGTTCACGACGCCGCGCTCGAGGCCCACGAGGCCCGCCCGCGCCAACCGGCGCAGCTGCTTGTTGGTGGTCTGGCGGCTCAAGTTCGCGAACGCAGCGATGAGTTGCTGGCTGACTTTCAAGCGCCCGCTCGCTGCGGGGTCGGGCCCGCTGCCGAGCCGCTCCAGCAGCAACAGGAGGGCCTCCGGCACGCGCCGCAACGGGTCGCGCACCGTGAGCATGGCAAGGTGGTCCAACGCCAACGCGTACTGGTGCGCGTCCCGGGACGCCACCGCGGACGCGAGCGGCGCATCCGCCGCCAGATACCGGCTGAACACGTCCGCCGGCAGCTCCAGCGTTGTGGTGGGGAGCAGCGCCACAGCGTGTCGGGGCTCGGGAGTCGGCGTCGGCTCCCACAACGGCGGGCTCAGCAGCCAACCGGGACCGCACACCTCGAGAATCGCATGCGGGGGCCGCTCGAGCGCCACGTGCAGCGCGATCGCGCCGGTGCGGATGTAGATGTGTAGCTGCTTGAGTCGCTCGGGGCGCAGCGACTCGCCCGACCGATACTCTCGGGTCGCGACGCCGGGCAGCGTAGCAAGCTCGCTGGCAACCAGCTCCAAAGATGCGGCCTCTGAAACGGGCGATGTCCGGAAATACCCGACCGCACCGCGATCAAAAACGGGGCCACGCGGCCGCCCGGCGCCGCGGCGAAGAAGCGCTCGGCGACGGCATCAGAATGCTGCGTCGGCGACACACCGTCAGTTGCGGGCACCCCAATGTCGCGCGGCCGACAACACTAGTGGACCACGACCGACGTCGCGCGCTCGCGCCGGCCCGGCGCCGGCACAGCGGTTAGAGGCAGACTCGTTCTCCTAACGAGAGATGCTGACCGCGACGTTGTGATTCATCCCCATGCTTCCGTCGTTGGGCGAAGTAATCGGGAATCCCACAACGGTACCCGTCGCCTGAGCCGATGAGAATTCCGATGTCCCCACGGAATGGAACGTGAAGTCCCCGAACGTCTGGGAGGACGTGCCTTGATTGCGCCCTGTGAAGAACGATGTCTTATCAAATTCAATGCTGACCAGCCCGCAAGCGCCCTCGAAGGTGAGAAAGCCCGGGTCCGCGCAGGTGTCGGTGTTCAAAACCAACCTGCCCCCGCCGCTCCCCGTGAAGTCACTCACGGGAACCGGGCCAACGCCGCTTGCAAAAGAACAACATGGGTCGAACTGGAATATGGAGTACGAGAGACCGAGAGTGTCCCCGGTGGACACGCTGGCGAAGCCAAACAGCGAGTTCGCAGACCACGAGACGTTTCCGAAGTCACCATTGGCGACGAAGTGGAACACCGTAGTCCGATTCGCTGCGACGTCGAACGTGGGCGAAGGATCAGTTGGGTTGCGTCGTTGGAGATCAGTCGACACTTCCCGACAGCCGAAGACGGCCAGCACCAAGGTGAACCCACCAATCGCGTGAGCCACTTTCATGATCCCCTCCTGGTTCAGAAGGCGTGTTTCTGCTATTCCGCCCCGTGATGTGAGATCCGCAGAGGCGCTCTCCCGGTGAGAAGTGGGCTTCGGGGTTGGGAGGCGATGGCACTATTCACGCCAAGAATGCGCGGGCCACGATGCGACTCCGCGCGGGCCACCGTCAAGTATTGCGCGGATGCAACGCCGCTAACGCCTCATCATGATCGCATCATGATCGGAGGAAGCGCACGCGCGGCTGGCGCGATACATTGGACGGTCTCCCTCGTTGGACTGAGGTAATGCGCCCACCATCCCTGCTCATGCTCTGCGCCGTCACGCTCGCGGTTGCTCCGCTCGGAGCGCAATCCGCGGCACCGAGAGCGGGGCCCCTTGATGCACGTTTCCTTTCCCCACTGGTTTGGCGCAACGTCGGTCCATTCCGCGGGGGACGGGTCTCCGCCGTGTCGGGGGTCATTGGACAGCCGGGAGTGTTCTACGCCGGCACGCCGGCCGGCGGCGTCTGGAAAACGACGAGCGCGGGAGAAACGTGGTTTCCCGTCTTCGACTCTATTCCGACCGTTTCGTCCATCGGCGCCATCGAGGTGGCACCATCGGACCCCAACGTCATCTATGTCGGCACCGGCGACCTCGATTCCTACTTCGACGGCATGGGCGATGGGATGTATAAGTCCTCCGACGCCGGACGCACCTGGCGTCGCATCGGCCTTGAGGGGACGGAGCAGATCCCTGCCATCCTCGTGGACCCACACGATCCGAACATCGTCATGGTTGCCGCACTGGGAAGATTCGGGACGCCGGGCGACGCGCGTGGCGTGTTCCGCTCCAGCGACGGCGGAGCCACCTGGACCAGGACACTGTACGTCGACGATCAAACCGGCGTCGCGACCCTCGCGCGCGCGGCAGATGCGCCCGACGTCGTCTTCGCCGCTGCGTACTTGCATTACGTCGCGCCAGGGGCCATTTGGCCCGTACCGGACACGGCACGCATGCGGACGCGACTCTACAAATCGACGGACGGCGGTCTCACCTGGCGCGAGTTCCTCGGCGGGGGGCTCCCACGTCTCGCCGGTCGCATCTCCATCGCGGTCGCGATCGGCACGAACGCGCAGCGCGTCTATCTCATCGGTGACTTCGGACTGTATCGGTCCGACGATGGCGGCACGTCGTGGCGCCATATGGCCGCCGACGACAAACGCATCGCCAACGGCCAGGGCGGCTACAACTGCGGCGTGTACGTCGACCCGAAGAATCCCGACATCGTCTACACGTTCCAGGTGACCGCATACAGATCCACCGACGGGGGCAAGAGCTTCACCGGATTCAAGGGAGGCCCTCCCGGCGGCGACGATCCGCAGGTGATGTGGATCGACCCCACCAACGGCAAGCGCATGCTCATGGGCTACGACCAGGGAGCGATCGTCTCGTTCGATGGCGGCGACACTTGGAGCTCGTGGTACAATCAGTCGACGGAGCAGGTGTACCACATCGCCACTGACAACTCGTTTCCCTACTGGATCTACGCGACCCAGCAGGACGCGGGTGCGATCGCCACGCGCAGTCGAGGCAACCTGGGGGCGATAACGCCCATAGACTGGAAGCCGGTGCCCGGCTGGGAGTGGGGTACGATCCTTCCCGATCCGCGCGATCCCAACGTCGTCTTCTCGAGTGGACTCGGCATCTCGAAGATTACCTATCCCGGCGAGGAGTGGATAAAAATCGGGCCGGACCAGGATCCGTCGCTCAAGCTGCGCGGCGTGTTCAACCCGCCCATCGCCTTCGCGATGTGGAACCGCAGGCGCGAGTTGCTCGCCGGCTATCAGTATCTCATGGCGACCACAGATGGTGGCGCGACCTGGACGAAGCTGAGTCCCGATCTCACCGAAACGCGGGCCCACCCGGCCCCGAGCGATACGTCCGGATCGTCGTTCCCGAGCATCGTGTCGATCGCGGCATCGCCCGTGACGCCCGGCGTCATCTGGGTCGCGACCAACACCGGCATCATCCAGGGGTCGCGCAACCACGGGAAGTCATGGAGCGACGTCACAATCCCGGGCATCGAAATAGGGAGACGCCCGATCCTCCCTTCGGTCGAGGCCTCCCACTTCGACGCGGGCACGGCGTACGCCGCGCTCGACGCACACTTTCGCGGCGACGACGCCCCGTCCATCTACCGCACGCGCGACTACGGGAACACGTGGACACGGATCGTCACGGGACTGCCGGCGACGCTGCCCGGCGGCGCGTTCGCGCGCGTCGTTCGAGCGGATCCCAAGCGGCGCGGTCTGCTGTTCGCCGGCACGGAGAGCGCGGTGTACGTGTCCTTCGACGACGGCGACAATTGGCAATCGCTGATGCTCAATCTTCCTACCACGGAGTACCGCGACATCGCGATCCACGACAATGATTTGATTGTCGGCACGTACGGCCGCGGCATCTGGGTGCTCGACGACTTTGCGGTATTGCGGCAGCTCAACGGCGCTGCGGCGACCGAGCCGGCCCATCTCTTCAAGCCGAGCGACGCGGTGCGTGTACGACGGAACGTGATGTACAACACGCCGTTCCCGCGCGAAGTACCCCAGGCGCCGAACCCGCCGGACGGCGCAATCATGTATTACTCGCTCGGCGCGAAGCCGTCGTCCGAGATCACGATCGAGGTGCTCGATGCGAGGGGCAGCGTCGTGCGGCGCATGTCCAGCGCTCCGCCTCGAGCCGTGCGCGAAACGGCCCGCCCACCGATGGAAAGCTCTTGGCTTGCGCCGGGGCGCGGCCTGCCCGCTAACGTCGGCCTGAATCGCGCCAATTGGGATTTGCGATACGATCCACCACCCGCGTTCGCGCACTCATTCGAATTCAACGGCAACCCAGGCGTCACCCCGATGGCGCCTGAGGGCCCGCTGGCGCTCCCTGGTCTGTATACCATTCGGCTCACGGTCGACGGCAAACACTACACGCAGCCGCTGACCGTGGAGCGCGATCCGCGTTCGCGGGTCTCTCGGGCAGCGGTCGCCGCGCAGCATGCCCTGGTCATGCGGTTGTATGCGGGACTCGAGGCCACGTGGGCTGACTTCATGCCGGTGGCCGGGCTGCGCGGTGCCGTCACGACCCTCGCCGCGGGTGATACGGCATCGGAAGTGGGGAAGGCAGCCAAGACGCTCGCGACGAGGCTGGATTCGCTCGCGGGTGACTCGTTGAGCGATGCCCGCGAAGTATGGCAGCCGCGACCGACCGCATGGAGTTTTGTTGCCCTGAATGGCGAGTTTGCGCTCGAGCTGAACGCGCAGGACAACGCCGATCACGCGCCAACCCAGGCGACGCTGGCGGTCGCCCGCTCGAGCTGCGACGAGCCACGGAACCTTGTCGGGCGCTGGAGGCAGGTCGTTCGGCTGGACTTGGCGACGTTCAATCGGACGCTGGAGCGTCATGGAATGACGACCCTCGCGGTAACGTCGGCCCCAGAGAAGCTCTGCTCTCCATGAATGGCCAGAGTCCGGCTGACAGCTATGCGGGTACTTGTAGTCCTTAGTGCGTGAGGTCGACCACGGTCGCTTGCGTTGTCACGAAGCCGGACGCCCCGTTGGCTTCACTCCACAAAAACAGCCGGTTCCCCTCCGGCGGTGAACGTAACGGCCGTCCGATTGCGACCGCCCGCGATGACGAAGATCATTCTGCTCGCTCAAGAGTCTCGGTTGCGCTTAGCCTGAGGTGCCGCCGATATGCCCGGCAGCGATGGCTTCCAAACGCTTCTTCAGTCGGCCCAGGTAAATGGCTGGAGGCTCCAAAAGCGGAATTGCCGGCTGAACACGGGGCTTGACCTGAGCTAGCAGGTCGAGCGCCACTCGCGCCGATCGGGCGTGCGGCAGGTCGAAGTCTTTAAGACGGTACGAAACCGGGAGGCTGTTCTGCCAATTGCTGTGGTTTTCAATGTAGCGGAGGACTCGCCCCAGAACGCCCCTCGTCTTCTCGTCGGCAACGAAACCAGCGTACTGGTCGATCAAGCGCTCCGGCGTCAGCTCAGCGGAGCGACACATCTGTCCGAATGCGTAGATGTTGAGGGACTCAGCCTCTCGAAAGATCGCATTGGCGACCAGACCGTCCAGGCCGAGCCTGAGACCGCAATCGACGAGAGCCCGGA
>QHTT01000061.1 GCA_003220935.1 Gemmatimonadota bacterium | reverse complement strand
GCGGCGGGTTGACCGGCGACTGGTTCGCCGCCGCCACGGCCGGCAAGGCGCCCACCGTAGTGGGGTCGGGTCACAATCGGTGGACGATGGTGCACCTCGACGATCTGGCGGACGCCTACGTGCGCGCCGCGGAGAGCGGACGGGCCGGCGAGGTGTTCGACGTGACCGACCGGTCGCGCGCCACCGTGCTCGAGATGGCGACGGCGGCCGCACGCGCGGCGGGCTTCCAGGGCGAGCTGCGACCGGTGCCCCTGGGGGAAGCGCGTCGCACGATGGGCGATTTCGCGGACGCGCTGGCAGTGGACCAGCATGTGGATGCCCGCAAGGCCGTGCGGCTGCTCGGCTGGCAGCCGCGCCATGGCGGCTTCGTGGACGAGGCAGACATTTTCTACGCGGCTTGGAAGGCGTGGCGGGCGTAGCCCCGGGGTCCCGTGGCCCCATCGCCCCCGGCCGTAAGGCCGGGGCGTCGGGGGGGGCATCCGCGCTATTTCAACAGCATGTCGTGCGGTCGGCCCGCCCCGGTCGGGAACTGATCGAAGTCCACCACGAACTTGTCGTCGAGGGTCATGCCGCCCGTTCCGACGTTCAGGAGCCACACCCGGAACGGCACCTTGCCGTCGAGGTTCGAGAGCAGCGAATTGCTCACGTACAAGCGGCGGCTGTCGGGCGTGAGCTTCATCATGTTCGGCTCCTGCAGCTTGACTTCGCTCACGAACTTGGGGTGCAGGGGATCGGCGACGTCGTACTGCTGCACGGCGTTGCCGCTGAACAGCGACACGTAGAGGAGCCGGTTGTCGTACGAGATCCGCACGTCCGCGGGCGTCGAGTTCGCCGGGAGCTGGATGACGCGGCTGAACGCGACCTTGCCGTCCTTGTCCTCCCAATACCAGATCGTGCTCGCTCCGGCGCAGTTGATGAATCCGCCGCGCGCCGCGGGGCCGTGCTGCCACCGCACCTCCAGCGGCATCTTGTCGAGGTGCTCAACCTGGAGCACCGTGCCGGCCTTCCAGTCCCATACCACGACCGCGTCGCCGACGTTTTCAGGCGCGATCGGGTTCGCGCGGAAGTGGTGCGGGTGTGTCCAGCTGGACGTAACCATCCGGTTCAGCTCGGGCTTTACGCCGACGTCGTACATGTACCCCGGATCGTCGGGGCGATTGGGAGCGGGAAGCGCGGACACGAAGTTCCCCTGTTCATCGAGCCGAATGAGTGCGCCCGGCCCGGTGCCGTCTTTGGAACCGAGCATGGCGATCATCACGCCCCCGGGGACGGCATAATAGGTATGCGGGCCGGTGTAGCCGCTCAACGCGCCCAGGTCCGGGATCGTCTTGATGAGCTTGGGATGCTGTGGGTCGGTCTTGACGTCGTAGATGAAGAGCCGGTTCGAGATCAGGCCGCCCGCGAAGATGCGGTCCGCATTCACCGTGTAGCCGAAGTGATGCGCCTCGTTGTCCACGGTCGAGCCCGTCGGGACCGTCGTGAGGATCTTGCCGTAGCGCGGCGACTTGGGATCGACGTCGACGACCGTGAGGAAGTCCGGCTGCTTGGCATCGGCGTCGCTGGTCCAGACATAGAGCAGGGATTCGCGTTGGTCCGGCCTCAGGTTCTTCACGAATACCGATTCGTCCTCGGGGCCTGACGGCACCGGCGCGATCCACGCCGGCAGTGTGAAGAGCAGCAGCAGCATCGCCCGTTTCATGGAAACGACCTCGTCTCTAGAAGTGGAAAGAGCATTCGGCTGGTGGCTCGGGCGGCAGGGGCGTGTCATCGGGTGGGAACCTAGCAGCTGTGCGGTGTGGGACAAGAGGCTTCAGCTGCGGATCAGCTCGCGCAGCTCCGCGACGGTCCGATCGAGCTCCTCTACGGTGTTGTAATAGTGCGGCGAAAGACGCAACACCGACGTGGCCCGCTTCTCGTCCATATCGATCACGCCGGCGGCGGTGCGATCGGCCGAGCTCGTGTTGATCCCCCGCTCGCGGAGTCGGAGCTTCAACTCCGCCGCGTCCCGGCCTGCTACAGCGAGCGTGACGATGGCGCACCGCTCCCGGCCGCGGTCGAGCAGTCGCACGCCGTCGATCTCCTGCAAGCGTTCGCGCAGCTGGGCGGCCAGCTGCCCAGCCCGGTCGGCCCCTTCCTGGCCGACCGCCAGCGCGTAGCCCGCCGCCTCGCCGAGCCCCAGTACGAGGGCGTAGGCGAACTCCCAGTTCTCGAAGCGGCGCGCGCTGTCGGCCAGCCGGAAGGCGTCGGGATCGGTCCAGTCGGCGCCGCGCAGGTCGGGGTAGAGGGGGAATGCCCCTCGCTCGAGCATGCGGTCGGAGACGTACAGGAAGCCGATCCCGCGCGGGCCGCGCAGAAACTTGCGCGCCGTCCCGGCGAGGAAATCACAGCGTAGCGTCCCGACGTCCGTCGCCATCTGACCCACGCTCTGGCACGCGTCGACGAGGTAGGGCACGCCCAGCCCGGCGCACACTTCGCCCACCGCGGACGCATCCTGCACGAGCCCCGAATTGGTCGGCACCCAGGTGACGGCGACGAGCTTGGTGCGCGGATGCCGCGCGAGGCGACGCACGCTCTCGGGATCCACACCCCCCTCGGGGAGGTCGTCGGCACGCACGGTCTCGACTCCCGCACGGCGCGCCAGCGACAGGTACATGAGCTGGTTCGAGGGATAATCCGTGCGCGTGGTGACGATGCGGTCGCCCGGGCGGAAATCGAACGCCGAGAGCGCCTGCGCGAACGCGACCGTGGCGTTCTCCACGATCGCGACGTTGCCGGCCGCGGCGCCGATCAGCCTTCCGATCCGTGCATAGCTCTCTCGCACGCGCGCGTCGGCTTCGTCCGCCGCCTCGTAGCCGCCGATCAGCGCTTCCCGCTCGAGGTGGCGGGTGAGCGTCTCGAGCACCGGTCGCGGCATGAGCGCCGCGCCGGCGTTGTTGAGATGGACGCGCTCACGGCAGCCGGGGGTGTCTTCGCGCCAGCGCGCGAGCAGGGCAGAGGCTGTGTCGGTCGTCATGGGCGGCGGAGCGACGCGGTCTCCTACACCAGATTCCGCACCACGAACCACACGTTCGCCGGCCGCTCGGCGAGGCGGCGCATGTACCACGCGAACCACGCGCTCCCGTAGCTGATCAACACGCGCACCGTGCACCCCTCGGCTGCGAGCGCACGCTGGACCGCGGCCTTGATGCCGTACAGCATGTGTATCTCGTAAGCGCTCGCAGGGGTCCCGTGTCGCCGGGCCTGCTCACGGATCCCTTTAATCAACCGGACGTCGTGCGTCCCAAAGACCGGCCGCCCCCGTCCGCGGGTGGCCTCCTGAAGCAGGCGATCTGCGAGCATTGCGTAGCACCCGTCCACGTCGCGCTTCCGCGGAAACGCGATGCTGGGCGGCTCGTTGTACGCGCCCTTGACGAGACGGATCGCTGGGCCCAGCGGCAGCAACCCCACCAGGTCGTCTGGGGTGCGGCGGAGATATGCCTGGAGGCAGACCCCCACATTGTTGCGCTCGGCGCGCGTGCGGCGGAACAGCTCGAGCGTGACGTCCACGTAACGCGACTCCTCCATGTCGATCCACAGGAGGGAGCCACAGTCGGCCGCCCGGGCCGCGAGCGCACTCAGCGCCTGCTCGCAGGCGCCGCGATCCACTTCGAGTCCGAGATGGGTGAGCTTGACCGATACCTCGCTCGGGAGCCTGCGTTGCCGCACCGCGGCGAGGACGCCGAGGTAGTGGTCCCGCACGGCGACGGCCTCGGCCCGGTTGCCGACTTGCTCGCCGAGCTGGGTGAGCACGCTGCCCAGCCCGGCGCGCGCGAACTCGGCGGCAGCATCGAGCGCCGCGCCCAAGTCTTCGCCCGGTAGAAAACGCCGGACCGCGCGGCGGAAGAAGGCGCGACGGCGCAGCTGAGCTGCGAGCCACGGGCTGCGCGAGGCACGGAGCAGCAGACGGCGGGCGAGCGACATGGGTGGGATGAAATAGCGCGGATCCGCCGCGGTCGGTAGGCCTAAAGCGGAGCGAGGAGTGGAACCGCCGCCGGGGGTCCAGCGGTCGGTCTTGCGACCGGGCCAGACACAATCCACCGGTGAGCAGTTGCGGCCCACTCCCCGCTTTGTATGTCGTATGACCCGCCGCGCGTGGCTGCGCGGCGGGCGCGTATCAGCCCGCCGCCCTCCAGCCTGCGGCTGCCTGCCACTCAGCCTGCCCGGCGAACTCCGGGCGCCGCTCTGCACCGCCGCGTCGATCAGAACGGATACGCCGTTCGACGCCGCTCCAGGAGCCCACGGGCAGCACCGCCGCGGCGTTGCGCCGATCGGCCAGCCGCCGGCGCTCCGCCGGAACAGCGCTGTCGGCCGTGGCCTGCGCGAGCACCGCGCCGATGACGACTTCCGGCGGTAGCGGCCGGAACGATGACCACTCGTCCCGGAACCAGTCCCGCTGTAGGCTGACCGCGGCCTCGGCGCCGTCCTGCGTGTGGAACAGCCCAATGGACGTCAGCACGTCGTTGCCTGCGTCCATCAGGTAGCACCCCACGAATCCCGGGATCCGCCGCACTAGCGGCACGAACTGTTTCTCCGCATAGCGTACCGCCTCCGCGACCGTCCCCAGCCTCACCCGGTACCGCCGGATTACTGCGTGCATGAGCCCCCCTGTGTGCCTGGTGATCCCTAGTGCAAGTCCCGCGCCGATGGCCGGCCCCAGCACGTGCGCTTGCCGCCATCGAGTCGTGGGCCATGTCACATCACCCCTCCCCAAAAGTGCTGCGGCCCTGCCACAGACCCGGCCTCGTGTGGGCTCGACACGAAGCCGGGCATGTGGGGGGACCAAGTGCGTCAGCCTTCGACGATGATGAGGTACTTCGAGTTCGCCCAGAAGCGGGCGGAGTCGGCGATCTTTACCTTGCCCGTAATCGTGCCGTCGGCCGAAGGCGGGATGGCGAGAGCACTCGCGTCCTGACGCGAGACGATGCGGTACTCCTTGTCGGCGGCCGGGAGCGGGATTTCGGACAGCGCCCGCCGGTCGACCGGCGTGAACGCGGTCGGGTCGAGGTTACGGGATGGGACCAGCGTCTTGCCGCTCTTCCACAGGACGAACAGGAACCGGGCGCCGCCCTCTTCCCGCACGATGCCGCGCTGCTCCAGCTCGTCTTTGGTCCCCACGATGTAGTAGACCGTGTTGGCTTCAGTGGCCATGTTGTCGATGGTGTCCTTCAGGGCCACGTTCTCGGCCGAGAGCTTCTCCACCTGGTCGTTGAGGGCGGAGATCGTTTCCTTCTGATTGTCGATCACGCTCTGGAGGTTCTGAATCGTCGAGGCGAGATCGTCTTTCAGACTGTCGGAGAGCGTGGTGAGTTCACGCACGCGCTGCTCCGTCTGCTGCAGCTTCGGCTCCATCTCTCTCACCCGTGCCGTGATGTAGCGGATCTTCGAGATCATCGTGTCGCGGGACGCCCGCAGCGGTGACTCCGCCGCTCCCACCTTCAGCCGCTTGGCCGGCACGGCCACGGTCGCGAGCTCCTTGCTGATCTCGCTCACCATGCGCGTGTTTTCGGCGACTTCCGACATCAGGCGTTCCTTTTCGGAGGACGCCTGCGACAGGCTGTCCATCCTCGCCTGCACCTCGGGAGACGGGCCCTGCTTGCACCCTGCGGCGACGAGCAGCGCGAGGGGGAGCCACACAGCGCCCGCCGCCAGACGGCCGTTCTTGAACATGTGCTGGAAACCTCCTACCTGAACTTGGGTGACGTGGGTCACACAGCTGCCGGGGGCGAACACCCCGTTGGGATAGGAGACTCCTACCCCGCAGGGCGCGACGTAGTTTCGCCGCAACAGGCCGTGTTCCCTCAATCAATAACGAGTCCCATCTTCAGACCACAGCGATGGACGTTACCGAGCCCCGGGCTACCCAGCGGCCACCGACCGCCACGGAATCCTCCACTGGTGAGCCGACCTACGTCCTGTCGCGCTGGCTGTTTCTCCGGCTGCTGGGCCTCGTTTACCTGATCGCGTTCGTCTCGCTGGCGCTGCAAGTCACGGGCCTCGTCGGTGAGCACGGGATCCTCCCGGCCGCTGCCTTCCTCGAGCGGGCCCGGGGGCTCTACGGAGCGGCCGCTTACCGCCTGCACCCGACCGCCTGTTGGCTGGGAGCGGGGGACGGGGCCCTGCGAGCTCTCTGCTGGAGCGGCGCCATCCTCGCCTTGTTGCTGCTCGCCGGCGTGGCCCAGGCGCCGGTGTTGGCGTTGCTGTGGGCGTGCTATCTGTCACTCAGCGTCGTGGGACAAACCTTCCTGTGGTTCCAGTGGGATGGGTTGCTCCTCGAGGCGGGCCTGCTCGCGGTCCTGTACGCGCCCACTCAGTGGCTGCCGAGCCTCGAGCAGGAGCGAGCCCCGTCGCGCGCCGTGCGGTGGCTGGTGTGGCTGCTGCTCTTCAAACTGATGTTCCTCTCCGGGATCACCAAGCTCGCCAGCGGCGATCCGACGTGGCGCCACCTCACCGCGCTCGACTACCACTTTTGGACGCAGCCGCTGCCCCCCTGGACCGCGTGGTACGCGCAGCTGCTCCCCGCGTGGGTGCACAAGGGCATGACGCTGGGGATGTTCGCGATCGAGCTCGGCGTACCCTGGCTGATCTTCGCGCCCTCCCCCTGGCGCCGGCTGCGCATCGCCGCGTGCGCCCTGCTCGGACTCGGCCAGCTCGGGATCGCCGCGACGGGGAACTACGGGTTCTTCAACCTGCTCGCGATCGTATTGTGCGTGCCGCTGCTGGACGACGCCGTGTTGCGGCCCGTGCTGCCGCTGCGGCTCGCCGCCGGCGAGCCCGAGCCGCTGTGGCGCCAGCGTGTGACGGTCGCGCTCGCAGCGGTGATCGCGTCGCTCAGCGCGCTCACGTTCGCCCGCGAGATCAGCGCGACGCTTCCCGGCGGCCGCGGCGCTCTCGATCACCCGCTGCTCCGCGCGGTCGCGCCGCTCCGCTCGGTCAACGGCTACGGCGTGTTTCGCGTGATGACGACCGAGCGGCCGGAGATCGTAATCGAAGGCAGTCGGGACAGCGTGCACTGGCTCGAGTACGAGTTCCGCTGGCAGCCCGGGGCGGTGTCGCGTCGGCCGCGCTTCGTCGCCCCGCATCAGCCGCGACTCGACTGGCAGATGTGGTTCGCGGCGCTCGATCCCGAAGGCGCCGAGCCGTGGCTGGCCGGTCTGGTGCGCAGATTGCTCGAGGGAACGCCGCAGGTCCTCTCCCTGCTCGGGTCGAACCCGTTCCCCGGCGCGCCGCCGCGCTACGTGCGACTCGTCTCCTACCGTTACCGGTTTACCACTGCGCAGGAGCGCTCCCGCACGGGGGCCTGGTGGTCGCGCGAGCTCAGCGGCTATCTCACCGGCCCGCTGTCGCTCGCCGACCTCTCGCTCCACCAGAGGTGATACCGCGTCGCGAGCCGCCGCGTCGAGTGCGGCTCGACCTCGTTCCAGTCGCCGGTGGCGAGGGGACGGCGTGCGTCGGTCGACACGACCTCGAGATGCAGGTGGTTCGGCGCGTCGCCCGGCTCGAGCGTCTCCGTGACCGATAGGCCGGACAGCGCGCCAGCGCGGTCGCGCCGCCAGGCGAGCGTCGTCGCAGCGGCGGGGCGGGCGGGGGGCCATAGGTCGAGGGCCAGCCGGCCACCCGGCCAGTCGCCAGTCACCACGACGGACGCTAGGCCCTCGAACCCGTCGCTCGCGGCCGAGCGGACCCGCGCGTGGGTGCTCACGAACGCCTCGATCGGGTGCAGCTCGGCGTGCCAGTCCTCGTGCCCGCAGTCGATCACCCAGCGCCCCACCAGGTGGATCCGGTCGCCCGGCTCCGTGCGATAGCCGACCGGGACATACTCGGGGTCGGGGCGCAGGTACACGATCCAGTCGTTGCAGAGGGCGTGCTGCGCATTGAACGTGCCGCATCCCTCGGGCGCGACCGGGGGAGCGACGCCGAGCCAATACCCCTCGGGCGGCTGGTAGTGGTCGCCCGCGTAGTCGGCCCCGGACAGGAAGCTGTTCGTCACGATGCCGTCCGCCGCCGACTCGATCCAGGGGATGGGTCGGTCCTTGATGTCCTCACGGCTGGGGTGGCCGTCCCAGCGGAGGATGCGGAACGCGCTGGAGAGGTCGGTCTGCGTGAGGTGGACGAGCTCGTCCCACGACACGGCGTGATTGCCCGCCGCGTCGAGCGGTCGGTCCGGATTGCGGCGACGCTGACCGTTCTCCTGGCTATCGTCGACCGAGCGGCTGTCGGGCAGGATGGTTTGCCACTCGGGCGGGCCGCTGTTTCCGAAGATGGGGTCGAGCTTGGAGACGACGTCGCGGAAGCAGTAGTCGCCGGCACCGGGAAGGGGCGGCGTGGCGCGCGCGACAGCGAGGTGTGCCCGTGCACCGGCCACGGCCGCGAGCGCCGTGCCCCAGTCGGCCGCGCGGCGCCTGATGCAGCGCGGGCTCGCCAGGCGGCGCCGCAGCCGCGCGCCGAAGGCACGCTCGATGCCGCGGCGGACGAGCCCGATCACGGCGCGGGCCCCGTGTCCTCGCTCTTCCTGGCCGGCTTCGAGCGCGGCGAGCCGCGCCCGGTCGGCCGCGCACGAATCGACGAGCGGTAATGGAAAGGCGAGCCACCGCGGCACCGGGGCGCGACCGGCCGGGAAGGCACTGTCCGCGGACTCCCAGTGGTCCAGGCGCACGTTGCGTTGCTGCGCGTCCGCGAAGCGCCGCCGGCCCCGGCCGACCGGGATGACGCGGTCGCGACTCTCCTCGGTGTCGTCGGCGCGGCCGACGTCATACCACTCGGGCCCCACAGGGGGCAGATAGGCGAGATAGATAGTGCCGTCGGCGTGCTCCTCGAAGGCGGCGAGCGGCCCGCCCTCGCCGGTGCCGAACTGTTGAGAGTGCGGCACGGACGCCGAGCCGCGATCGTCCCCGGCCGGCCCACCGAGATCGATGCCCTGCCGCTCGCGCAACAGCTCGGCGAGGACGGCGAACTCGGGGACGGCTACAGGCGCGATTGGGCGGGCCGGGACCGCGCGCGGGCCGGCCAGGGTGAGTGCGACGGGGAGAGTGTAGAACCAGGGGTGGCGGGCGCGCGACACTCCTCTATCTAGCGGTCGCGGGCCTGCGGGGTTCCGTGCTCACCGGATTGCGCAACACACCCACATTCGGGATCTCGACCTCGACGACGTCGCCGGCGACGAGCGGGCCCACCCCCGCGGGCGTCCCCGTCGCGATCAGGTCTCCGGGCTCGAGCGTCATCGCCTGCGACACGAACGCGACGAGCGCGGCAATGCCGAACACCATGTCGCGCGCGCTCCCCCGCTGCCGCTCGACGCCGTTCACGCGGCAGCGGACCTCGAGCTCCGAGAGGCGCGCCGGGTCGAGCGGGGCGACGCGCGGGCCCACTGGGCAGAACGTGTCGAACCCCTTGGCGCGGGTCCACTGCTCCTCGCTGCGTTGCAGGTCGCGGGCGGTGACGTCGTTCAGGCAGGTGATTCCCGCGACGGCGGCGAGCGCCTGGGCTTCCGACACGCGGCGGACGCGCCTGCCGATCACGACGGCGATCTCCGCCTCGTACTCGACCCGCTCCGACTCGAGCGGCAACACGATCGTGTCCCCGTCGCCGATCACCGCCGTGGGCGGCTTGAGGAACAGCAGCGGCTGCTGGGGGACCAGGTGCCCGAGCTCTGCCGCGTGCTCGCGGTAATTGCGCCCGATGCCGACGATCTTCCCCGGCCGCGCGATGCCCATCTGCCCGCTCCGCTGCGTGGTCTCTCGTATATGACGCGCCAACGCGCGTCGCCGCAAGGCGATGCGCCCGTTGCCCCGGGCCGGATCCGGTTTATCTTCCCACCCGTCACGCGCGGGCCGCCGGGTCGGCTCGCGCCGTTTGCTTCTCTAGGAGCTGGGTTCATGAAGGCGACCGACATCCGGCGCGGCCACGTCATCCTCATCGATGGGCAGCCGTGCCGCGTCATGGATTTCACCCACCGCACGCCCGGGAATCTGCGCGCGTTCGTGCAGCTGCGGCTCCGCAATCTGGTCACCGGAAACACATTCGACACGCGGCTCGCGGCTACAGAGTTCGTGGACGAAGCCCCGCTCGAGACCAAGGAGTTCCAGGTGCTCTACGCCGATCAGGGCGGCGTGCACGTCATGGACACCACGACCTACGAGCAGCACACGCTCGACGGCGAGGCCGTGGGCGACCACGCCGCGTGGCTCCAACCCGAGATGCACATTCAGGTGGAGTGGCTCGACGGACGTCCCGTGGGCATCGACCTGCCCTCGGTCGTCGAGCTCACCGTGGCGCAGACGTCCCCAGTGATGCGGGGCGCCACCAAGACAGCCAGCACGAAGCCGGCGAAGCTGTCGAACGGCGTCACCATCCAGGTACCGGAGTTCATCAATGAGGGGGAGAAGGTGCGAGTCGACCCACGGGAAGGCGTCTATCTGGAACGGGCGAAATAGGGCCCGCCCGTTCGGGTAGGTCGCGACCACACCCAGGCGCATAAATTGCTTAGCATCCCAGCCCCGGGGCCTCGCCCCGGGGTTCGTTTGTCACTGAGAGGACCGATGATGCGCTCCGCCACGCGGCTCGACTTGCTCGGTACGGAACAGGCCTATCTGGTGCTCGGCGCGGCGCGGCGACTCGAGGCGGCCGGCCACAAGGTCGTGCACCTCGAGATCGGCGAGCCGGACATGCCGACGCCGCCGCACGTCGTGGAGGCGGGCATTCGCGCGCTCCGGGACGGTCTCACCCGCTACGCGCTCGCGGCCGGAGTGCCGGAGCTGCGCGACGCGATCGCCCACTCCCTGGCCGCGCGCGGCGTGCACGCAGCGGCGGAGAACGTGATCGTCACGCCGGGCGCGAAGCCGATGCTGTTTGCCGCGGCGCTCGCCCTCATCCAGCCGGGCGACGAGGTGCTCACCCCCGATCCCGGCTTTCCGATCTACGAGTCCGTCGTGCGGTTCGCGGGCGGCCGGCCGGTCTACTACCCGCTGGACGAGTCCCGGGCGTTCGCGCCCGACGTGGCGGCGATCGCCGACCGAATCACGCCGCGCACGCGCGTGATCATTCTGAACCTGCCGCACAACCCGACCGGTGGGGTGGCCGCGCCAGACGATCTCACGCGCCTGGCGGCGCTCGCGCGACAGCACGATCTCTGGGTGATCTCGGACGAGGTATACGGGCAGGTTCGATACGACGGCAAGTGGGACAGCATCGCCGCGCTCCCGGGGATGGCGGAGCGCACCTGCATCGTGGACGGCTTCTCCAAGGCCTATTCGATGACCGGCTGGCGGCTGGGCTACGGCGTCATGCCCAAGTGGCTCGCCGACCCCGTCACGACGCTGCTCATCAACAACATCTCGTGCACGGCGACGTTCGTGCAGTACGCCGGCGTCGCGGCGCTCACGGGACCGCAGGACGCCGTCAAACGCATGGTGTCGGGTTTGCGCGGCAAGCGGGATCAGCTCGTGCGCGGCCTCAACGCCATCGAGGGGATCACCTGCGCTACTCCCGCCGGCGCGTTCTATTGCTTCCCGGACGTGAGCGGGCTGCTCGAGCGCACGGGCCTGACGAGCGAATCGTTCGCGGAGCGGCTGCTCGAGGACGCGCACGTCGCCGTGCTCGCTGGCTCGGCGTTCGGACCAGGCGGGAAAGGTCACCTGCGGATGTGCTACGCGACCGATCCCGCCCTGATCGATCTGGCACTACAGCGGATCCGGACCTTCGTGGGGAGCTTAGCAGGAGTGGGGGCCCGCTAGTTCCCACCCGGAAGGGTGGGCTCGGCGGACCGGCGCCTTGACCTCCTCCGGCCGGCGGGTATCTTACCACCGACAACAGTTTCCGTGGTGATTTGCCGCGTATTGCCGCCACGTTAAACAAGGTGCTAAAAAGCGACCGCCCGCGGCGTTGATCGTCCGGGCATTTTTGTTGAGGTCTCGATGACGTCTACCACCGCGCCGGTCGCCTCTCGAGCTTTGCTCAGCGCTCGTCCGCTCCGCTGCCGCAACTGTGGCGCCGACCGCGCAGCCGGCCCGGTCTCGATTTGCGAGCAATGTCTGGGGCCGCTCGACCCGGTGTACCAGCCGCGCCGGCGGCTTCCCAACCGCACGGCGATCGCCGCGCGGGCCCCCTCGCTCTGGCGCTACAAGGAGTGGCTGCCGTTCGACGGCGACCCCGTGCTGTCCCTCGACAGCGGGTTCACGCCGCTCGTCGAGACGCCCGTACTGGCGCGTCGCCTCGGTGTGACGCGTGCCTGGATCAAGAACGACACCGTCTGCCACCCGTCGCTGTCGTTCAAGGACCGCGTGGTGGCGGCGGCGATCAACGCGGCGGTGGCGTTCCGGCTCGACACGATCGGCTGCGCCTCGACCGGCAATCTCGCGAACGCCGTGGCCGCCCATGCCGCCCGCGCCGGGCTCAAGGCGTGGATCTTCATCCCGGACATGCTCGAGGCTGCGAAGGTGATCGGCGCGAGCGTTTACGGCCCCAGGCTGGTGCGGGTACGCGGCACGTACGATGACGTCAACCGGCTGTGCGCGCAGCTGGCGGACCGGTTCGGCTGGGGGATCGTGAACGTCAACCTGCGCAGCTACTACGGCGAGGGGTCGAAGACGGTCGCGTACGAGATCGCGGAGCAGCTAGGGTGGCGGCTGCCGACAGCGGTTGTGGCCCCGATGGCGGGGGGCTCGCTCCTCACGAAGCTGCACAAGGGGTTCGGGGAGTTCTTGGACGCCGGGCTCGTCGCTGGCAGGGCGCCGCGCCTGTACGGCGCGCAGGCGAGCGGCTGTGCGCCGATCGTGCGGCTGGTGGAGCGCGGTGGCACACGGCTCGAGCCCGAAGTGCCCAACACGATCTGCCGGTCGCTCGCGATCGGTAACCCCGCCGACGGGCCGTTCGCCGCCCACGCCATGCAACAGTCGGGCGGTTGGGCGGCCGCGGTGAGCGACGATGCGCTGGTCCAGGGCATCCGGTTCCTCGCCGAGGACGCGGGGGTGTTCGCGGAGACCGCCGGCGGCGTGACCGTGGCGGCGGCCCTGGCGCTGGCCCGCGCCGGGCGGCTCCGGCCGGAGGACGAGGTCGTCCTGTGCATCACGGGACATGGCCTGAAGACCGTCGAGGCGGTGAGCGGCGCGCTGCCGGAGGTGCCGCTGATCGCGCCCCGGCTTAAGGAAGTGGCAGCGCTGGTGGACGGGAACGACGGATGACGCCCGCCAGCGTGCTGGTACGCGTCCCCGGCTCCACGTCGAACGTCGGCGCGGGATTCGATTGCGTCGGGATTGCGATCGACCGCCGCCTCAGCGCGACGGCCCGCCTTGAGCCGTCGCCCGGCGCGCCGGTCCGCATCGACCGGCGCGGCACGCTGTGCGCCGTGACTGTGCCGCCGGACCGCGACTCGCTGTTCGCCGGCTTCGCCGCTGCCTGCCGCGGTGCCGGTTGTCGGGTGCCGGCGGGCCTCGTGATCGACGCCGGCTCCGACATTCCGGTCGGGCGCGGCCTCGGCTCGTCGGGCGCGGCGACGGTCGCAGGGGCACTGGCCGCGCGGGCCCTGCTCGGGCTCGAGCTCGACGACGAAATGCTCGCCCGTCTGTGCGCGGAGGTCGAGCACCACCCCGATAACGTCGCGCCGGCGATCTACGGAGGCGCGGTGCTCGCCGTCCCCGGGCCGGAGGGGCGATTGACCGTCGCTCCGCTCGAGGTGCACGCGTCGCTGGTGTTCGTGTTCGCCGTCCCCGACGTGGAGGTCGCCACCGAGCGCGCCCGCGCGGCGCTGCCGCCCAGCGTGTCCCACCGGACCGCGGCGACGGCGGCCGCGAAAGCCGGAGCGCTCATCGCCGGGCTGGCGCGGGCCGACGCGGGGCTGCTCGCGGCGGCGCTCGACGACGTGCTGCACGTGCCGCACCGGCGCGCGCTCGTGCCCGGCTACGACGCGGTGACCGCGGCGGCGCGCGCGACCGGCGCGTTCGGCGCCACGCTGTCGGGCTCCGGCTCGTCGATTCTCGCGGTGACGCCCGCCTCCGCCGCCCCGGGCGTGGCGGACGCGATGGCACACGCGTGGCGGGCGCTGGGCGTCACGGTGGAGACCTTCGTCCTCAGCCGGCCTGCGGGCCGCTATCAGGTGACCGGCCTGACTCAGGAGACAGTGCCATGTCCATCACGGTGAACCTTCCCTCAGTACTCGCGACTCACGCTGGCGGCGTGCGTACGCTGCGCGCGAGCGGCCGCACGCTCGGTGAAGCCGTTGCCGACGTGGCGGCACAGTACCCCGCCCTCGGACCGCGCCTGCGCGACAAGGACGGCAACCCGTATCCGTTCGTCGTGTTCTATCTGAACGACGAGGACGTCCGCTTCCGCGGCGGCTTCGCCGCGCCCGTCCAGGATGGAGACGAGGTGACGGTCATTCCCGCGATCGCTGGGGGGTGAGCGGCACCTCCTGCTGTTGTATCGCCGTTGCACCCCGTGCTCTCGCACGTCCGTCGCGGCACCACCCCTGCGATCACGACGCAGGCCCGGAGCGGATGGCTCATTGTCGTGCCGCCGCGGGCGTGATCGCAAACGAGCCCGCGAGATCGCCGTTCGAGAGCCGACCGTCCGCTTCCACCCAAGAGCCTTTCAGCCACCCGCCCGTGATCGCACCCCCGAGCCGGATCGTGCCGGCCTTCCAGTCCACCATGCCCTCGAGGTCGGCGCTGAACGAATGCGTCCCGCTCTCGTCGCTCACGTCCCAACGGGACGCGACGTGCCAGATCGGGCGGGCCGCTGCGCTGGCCTCCTCCACCTGACGCAGCGCGATAGTCAGGCGACCCCGCGCCGAGCCTTCCACCGCTCCCTCCCAGGTGCAGTGCTGGCCGTCGGGGGCCACGCCGGTGAACACGCTGTGAAACGTCAACCGCGGTTGCCGGCTTGCCGCGGCGCGATAAGGCGCGGCTGGCAGCACGGCGCAGACGCCGGCCACCGCGGCCAAGATCGGAGCGCGAGTCGCTGTCCAACGAATCATCTGGAGTCTCCCGTCGAAGCATTCGAAGTGGTTGTGCAAGCGAACGCCCCCACGCTTGTGCGACGCAGCGTGGGGGCGTTGGCGACCGGCCGATGCCGGTGTGCCGACTACATCTGCAACCTACGCCTTCGGTCGACTGACTGCGTCTGGTCGTTGCGACAGACGTGGCGATTGATCATGGTCACAGCGTAACGCGGCGTAGTGCTCGGCGTCTACACACGATCGGGTGGGCGGCGGCTACCCGTTCGAGGTAGCGCGCTCAGAGCCCGGCGTCCGCAGCCGCGACCAACGCGAGGCCCGACCAATCGATCTCCTGCCAGCCGCGGGCGACCGCGGACAGATAGTGATCGCGGATGAGACTCGCGAGCGGAAGCGGGGTCGCGACCTCCTCCGCCGCGGCGAGCGCGAGCCGAACGTCCTTGAGACCGTGCTTGAGCTTGAACCCGGCAGGCTCGTAACGCTGGTCGGCGATTAGTTTCCCGTAGTTCTCGTAGATGGGCGAACGGAACAGCCTGCCGTTCACGACGTCGAGCAGTTCGGCCGGCGGGATCCCGTACTTGCGTCCCAAGACGAACGCCTCGCCCATCGCCTCGATCGCTGCCGCGAGCAGGAAGTTGCCGGCGAGCTTGATCACGTTGGCCCGGGCGGGTTCCTCGCCCGCTGCCAGCGTGCCCTGGCCCATCGCGTCGAACAACGGGCGACAGCGCTCGATCGCCGTTGCGGGGCCCGCCGCCACGATCCACAATTTCCCAGCCTCCGCTGCGTCAGGACGGCCGAACACGGGGGCTGCGACGTAGGCGTGCCCCGTCGCCCGGTGCCGCTCAGTGAGCCGGCGCGACAGTCCCGGACTGATGGTGCTCATCGAAACATGGATCGCGCCGCGGGGCAGCGCCGCGAGCGCGCCTTGTTCGCCGAGCAGCACGCCCTCGAGCGCCGGGTCGTCGGCGACCATCGTGATCAGAACTTCGGTGCCGCGCGCCGCGCCAGCGGGGGAGTCCGCGATCACAGGCTCGAATTGCTTGAGCTGATCCGCGCGGCTGCGGGTGCGGTTGTACACGCTGAGCTTGTGGCCCGCTTGCAACAAGCGGCGCGCCAGCGGCAGCCCCATGCTGCCGAGACCGATGAATCCCACTCTCATGCCACCTCCAATGTGAAATTCACGTTGGGCACGATAGCGAAACAGCGTTCGTAGGAACTCCGTTCCCGCGCCGTGCGTTGTCCACGACGTGCGCGATGGCACGTCGCGCGTCGCGCGTACGTCCGGTAGCTCATGAGTTGAACACTCGCTGGCGGAGGAGTGATTTGAAGCCCGCTCTCGATCGACGGATCACCACAATTCCCCGGCTGCTGCTCACCCCCACCACGGTGGGTGTGCTGCGGCTGCCGAACCGTATGGTGATGGCACCCATGACCCGCAACCGTGCCGGCGCGGGCAATGTGCCGACTCCCTTGATGGCTACGTACTACCGGCAGCGAGCGTCCGCCGGACTCATCGTGACCGAAGCCACGCAAGTCGCGCCCGAAGGCCTGGGGTATCCTGACACGCCCGGCATCCACACCGACGAGCAGGTCGCCGGGTGGCAGCACGTTGTCCGCGCGGTCCACGCGGCGGGTGGGCGGATCGTGCTGCAGCTGTGGCACGTGGGGCGCATCTCGCACCCCTCCATGCAACCCGGCGGGGCGCTGCCGGTCGCGCCCTCGGCCGTCAAGCCTGCGGGGCAGGCTGTCACGCCCCGGGGCCGGGCGCCCTTCGTCACGCCGCGGGCGCTCGAGACGCATGAAATCCCGCGGGTCGTGGCGCAGTTCGCCGACGCTGCCCGGCGCGCTAAACAGGCCGGGTTCGACGGCGTAGAGATCCATGGAGCGAACGGCTACTTGATCGATCAGTTCCTGCGCGACGCCACGAATCACCGCAGCGACCGCTACGGCGGCTCGCTCGTGAACCGCGTTCGCTTTCTCCGGGAGGTCGCTGAGGCGGTCGTCGGGGTCTGGGGTGAGGGTCGGGTGGGTGTCCGGCTCTCCCCGACCAGTTCCCTCAACGATATGCGCGACTCGGACCCCGTGCAGACGTTCAGCGGCGCGGCGCGTGCCCTGGCGAGCCTCGGGCTCAGTTACCTGCACGTAGTCGAGCCGGTCCCCGGAAGCCGTGCGTTCGATCCCTCGGCGCCCCGTACGCTCGCTGCCATTCGTGCCGCCTTCCACGGGGCCCTCGTGGTGAACAGCGGGTTCACAGCGAGCACCGCAGAGGCGGCTCTCGCGCGCCGCGAAGCCGATCTCGTCTCTTTCGGCGTCCTGTTCCTCGCCAACCCCGACCTGGTGGAGCGCTTCCGACTTGGCGCGCCGCTCAACGAGCCCGACCGCCTGACCTTCTACGGCGGCGACGCGCGTGGCTACACCGACTACCCGACGTACCGGCCGGCGGCGGAAGACGTCGATGCCACAACGCGCAAGCGGCGGGTCCCCGCTTGACTCTCGAGGTCCTTGCCTGAGGGCTGCCGGGGCTGGATCATCCACACATGAAGGCAATTCGCGTCCAGTCGCCCGGTGGTCCGGAAGCGTTGCGCTACGAGGACGTGCCCCAGCCGTCGCCCGCGGCCGTGCAGGTACTGGTGAAGGTCGAAGCGGTCGGCGTGAACTACATCGACGTGTACCAGCGGACCGGGCTGTACAAGGTGGCAACGCCGTTCACGCTCGGTCAGGAGGCCGCCGGCGTGGTCACCGCCGTCGGGTCCGGCGTGACCGACCCCAAAGTGGGCGATCGGGTGGCGTACACGAGCATTCTCGGGGCGTACGCGGAGTATGCGGTCGTCCCCGCCGACCGGGTCGTCGTGCTGCCGGACGGCGTGACCGCGCGGCAGGCTGCAGCCGCCCTGCTGCAGGGCATGACGGCGCACTATCTCGCCTGCACGACCTACCCCCTGAAAGCGGGCGACACGTGCCTTGTGCATGCGGCCGCGGGCGGCGTCGGTCTGCTGCTCTGCCAGATCGCGAGCCGCCGGGGCGCTCGGGTTATCGGGACCGTGTCCACTCGCGAGAAGGCGGCGCTCGCCCGAGAGGCGGGCGCCCGCGACGTGATCCTCTACACCGAGCAGGACTTCGAGGCTGAAGTGAAGCGCCTCACCAACGGTCTCGGCCTGCAGGTCGTGTATGACTCGGTGGGGAAAACCACCTTCGAGAAGGGACTGAACTGTCTCACGCGTCGGGGCATGATGGTGCTGTACGGGCAATCGAGCGGCCCGATCGCGTCGTTCGACCCGCAGGTGCTGAGCCAGAAAGGCTCGCTCTTTCTGACGCGCCCTACCCTCGCCCACTACGTCGCCACGCGCGCGGAGCTGGTTGCACGAGCGGGGGAGGTGCTGTCGTGGGTCAAGAGCGGCACTCTCAAGGTGCGGATCGAGCACGAGTTCTCCCTCGCCGAGACCGCCGAGGCGCATCGCGCACTCGAGGCACGCAAGACGACCGGTAAACTGCTGCTGATTCCCTAAGACGGAGGGAAGCCGTGACTCTACCAACCCGTCCGCTCGGCAAGAGCGGACTCAATATCACGACCGTCGGCTTCGGCGCTTGGGCGATCGGAGGCGGCGGCTGGGCATTCGGCTGGGGACCGCAGGACGATGCCGATTCCGTCGCCACGATGCGACGCGCCCTCGAGCTGGGCATCAACTGGATCGATACGGCGGCGGTATACGGCCTCGGTCATTCCGAAGAGGTCGTGGGCCGCCTGCTGCGCGAGCTGCACCCCCGGGAGCGGCCACTGGTGTTCACCAAATGCGGCCTCGTGTGGGACGAGCGCCATCCGATGGCGGAGGCGCGACGGGTCCTGAAGCCCGAGTCGATCCGCAAGGAGGCCGAAGCCTCGCTGCGCCGGCTCGGGATCGAACCCCTCGACCTCTACCAGTTCCATTGGCCGGACGAGACGGGCACGACCGTGGAACACTCCTGGGAGGCGATGGTGCGGCTGGTGGAGCAGGGGAAGGTGCGGGCGGCCGGCGTTTCGAACTTCGATCTAGGGCTGCTCGCGCGGTGCGAGGAGATCCGCCACGCAGACTCACTGCAGCCCCCCTTCTCCCTGATCCGCCGGGATGTAGCCGAGCGGGAGATCCCGTGGTGCGCGGAGCACCGGACGGGCGTCCTCGCGTACAGTCCGATGCAGTCGGGAATTCTCACCGACGGCTTCACGGTGGAGCGGGTGACGCAGCTTGCGCCGGATGACTGGCGGCGGCGCGCGCGCGAGTTCCAGCAGCCCAACCTCGGCAAGAACCTCGCGCTGCGGGACGCGCTCCGGCCCATCGCCCGTCGCCATGGCACGACCGTGTCGGCCGTCGCGATCGCCTGGACGCTCGCGTGGCCCGGCGTGACGGGCGCGATCGTCGGCGCCCGCCGGCCGGAGCAGGTGGACGGCTGGATCAGGGCCGCGACGCTGCGGCTCGCGCCCGCCGACCTGGAGGAGATCGCCGCGGCGATCGCGCGCACCGGCGCGGGCTCCGGGCCCACGCGGCCCTCGCCGGCGCGGGCGCCGCGGGCGCAGGCGACCCGGTGACGCCCGCCGCGCGCAACCTCGCGTTCCTGTTCGACCTCGACGGCACCCTCGTGGACAGCGTGTACCAGCATGTGTTGGCGTGGCGCGAGGCGCTCGAGGAGGGGGGCATCGAGCTGTCCGTCTGGCGCATCCACCGGCGCATCGGCATGAGCGGCGGACTGTTCCTCGACGGGCTGGCGCGGGAAACCGGCCGCCGCCTGACGCCCGAGGACGAGAAGCGCATCCAGCAGGTCCACGCGGCGTCCTTCAAGCGGCAGGTATCGCAGGTGCGCCCCCTCCCGGGCGCCTGCGACCTGCTCAGCTACTTGTCGCAGGCCCGCGTGCCCTGGGCCATCGCGACGAGCGGGCGGCTCGAGAGCGCGCGCCCGCTGCTCGAGATGCTGGGCGTCCGGTCCGACGTGCCGGTCGTCACCCGCGATCAAGTAGAGCACGCCAAGCCCGATCCGGATCTGTTTCTCGCGGCCGCCGCCAGGCTCAACGTGCCGGTCGGCGATGCGGTAGTGGTGGGAGACAGCGTGTGGGATCTCCTCGCCGCGCGCCGCGCACGGGCACTCGGCGTGGGCCTGCTCTCGGGAGGGTACGGCCAGGACGAGCTCGAGGGCGCGGGCGCCTATCGTGTGTACCAGGATCCGGCGGACCTGCTGCGGCACCTCGACGAGGTCGGCGTCCGCCACTCGCACTGACTTCGCTCCGCCTTCGGACCGACGGTCGTCACGGTGGATCCGAGGTGTGCTTCACCGGTCCGCCGGCCGCTCGTTGTGCCGCCCAGATCCACACCCGCACCTCGGCCGGCGTCGGCCGCGCGCTGTGGTGCGCGACTCGCCACACGGAGTCGGGGTCCGCCTGAGCCAGAGCTTCCACGGTCGCGATGCCGCCCGCGATGAGTGCGGCGGCATGGCGTGTCCCGATCCCCCGGAGCGTGCTGAGGCGCGCGGCCTGGCGCGCCACCTGCGCTGCCTCGGGCGTGATGCGCGCACGGTAGGCGAGCTCGGCGGTGGGGGTCCGGGCGAGCCGGAACACGTCCGTCCATCCCGCGTCTTGCAGCCGGCCCCGCACCTCGTCGCTGATCCCCGGCAGATCGCCGAGCCGCGGCGTCACCGAGCTGACTGTCCAGTGGTCTATTCCGGCGAGGACGAGTGCCGCAACGGCCACCGACGGCAGGACTGTGCGGGGCCGCGTCCGCGGCGCGAGCAGGTGATACAGCGACCACACCTCGAGAGCGAAGAAGGTAAAGCCGAGGAATCCGATCGGCGGCATCTCGAAGATCTTCATGTGCTCGAGGAACGGGACGGTGTAGATCCACTTCGCCCGGGCCGCCGCATTGAACGACTCCCACAGGGTGCCGGCGCACAGCCCGGCCGCCATGAGCCGGGCGATCCGACCCCAGCTCCCGGCCGCGATGTCGGCGAACAGCGAGCGCTCCGGATCCGTCCGATACAGCACGGGCTCGGCGATGAGCCACACCGCGCCCCAGGAGAAGGGATGGAGGTAGCGCGGGAACGCGAGTGTAGCGACGAGCGCCGCCCACCCGAGCCAGGAGGCGCCCCGGAGTTCCTTGGGACCGACCGCGATGGGGCGCCAGTGCAGCTGTCGCCACACGCCGAGGCAGTCGAGCACCCGTTCGGGGAGCAGCACGGCCGGGACGACGGTCGCGAGCGACAGCGTGATCCCCGCCCAGCGCTCGACGGGATTCACCGGGAGGAACACGTAGTACCAGTCTTGCAGTCGGACGTTGATGGCTTCGAACAGGAACCAGATCACCGCCGACCACCACAGCATGGCGATGAGCGCGCGCGGCTGGGCCAGCAACGACTCGCCCCCGAGCAGCACGACCAGCTGGTCGAGGATCAGGAGGGTCGGATACCAGGCGAAGACATAGAGCCAGGTGGGGACCGGCGGGATCTCGTAGTAACGCAACACCGCGGCGGCGACCAGTACCAGCGCCGCCGCGACGATCCTGGGCCGGGCTAGTGCGGCAGCCTCGGCCGCAGGTATCCGTATACCCACGTCCCGGCCATAGCGCCGAGGATCATCACTGCGATCACCCCGACTCCGGCGCCGAGCAGCGCGAACAACGGACCCGGGCAGGCTCCGGTGACGCCCCAGCCGAGTCCAAAGATCGTACCCCCGATGGCGTAGCGACGCCCGCGACCCAGCGCTTTGGGTGCGATGACGATTGGCTCGCCGACCAGGGAGCGGACGCGGCGCCGCTCGAGCATCCAAAACAGCGGGATCGCCACGGCGAGCGCCGAGGCAAACACCTCGTACAGATACAGGCCGTCGAACCGGAGCGCTTCCTGGATGCGGAACCACGAAGCGAGCTCGCCCTTCGTCAGCACGATTCCGAACAGCACGCCGGCCAGGAAATACGCCGGCAGCAGACGCTCTCGAGCGCGAGCCACGGAAGTGGCGGGAACGGTGATCGTCACCGTGTCACCTGGAAAGAAGCAGCGGCAGCAGGAAGTGGCTCGCCACCGCCCCGGCCGCGAAGAACGCGACCACGGCGATCAAGGACGGGAACTGGAGATCGGCCAGCCCTGTAATCCCGTGACCCGAGGTACAGCCGCCGGCGTACGCCGTGCCGAAACCGATGAGGAACCCGCCGCCCGCGATGAGCAACAGACCCTTGAGGGTGAGCAGCGCGCCCCAGTGGAACAGCTGGCGGGGGACCAGCCCCGTAAAATCGTGAACGCCGAGGCTCGCGAGGTCGGCGTGAGCTCGGGCCGAAATGGCGACGGGCTCGTGGCTCGCGAGCAGCGCGCCGCCAATGAACCCGCCCACCACGATGCCGCCCGCGAACGCCAGGTTCCACAGGCCGGACCGTGTCCAGTCGTACTTGAAGAACGCGACGTTCCGCGGGAACACGGCGGCGCAGAGGTGGCGGAAATTGCCGGACACGCCCAACTGTTTGTTGCCGATCACGAGCAGACCGCTAGCGACGAGCCCTAGGAGCGGCCCGGTCACGTACCATGGCCAGGGGCGGTGCAACAGCTCGAGCATGACGGAAATCTGCACTACTTGGCCACGGGCTTGAAGAGGAGGTCCTGGTAATCAAAGCTGAAATCAGCGAGCGGCGAGACCGCCTCCATTTTGAACTGCTCGATCGAACCGTCCGGCCGGAGCGCGAAGCTGATGTAGGCGTCCTCGATGTGCGCCGTGCGCCAGCGGGCGATGAACGTGTCGTGCTGCCAATGCTCGAGATCGCCTACGAAGGCCGGCGAATGACTGAACCGCAGCACGAGGCGGCCGTTCTCGAGGGTGATCGTGGCGTCGCCGTACAGGTCGTCACGGTACGTCCCGCCGTATCGCGCAAGCGGGAGCGACGGTCCGGCGAGCGAGTCGCGCGAGCTTGCTCTGGCGCGCACGATCGAATCCGCCGCCGCGCGCCCCAGCTGCTCGGCCTGGGCGAATGCGGCGACCCAGTCGGTCGGCGGCGCGCCGAAGAACGCGTCGAGCAGGCGATATGCGAGGGCCGACATGAGCGACGACTCCCCGTTGGTGAGAATGACCAGCCCGAGCCGCTCGCTCGGCACGAGCATCACCTGCGACGTCATCCCGGCAAGCCCCCCGGTGTGGGCCACGAGCTTGCGTCCCCGATAGTTGCGCATGAACCAGCCGAGCCCGTACTCGGAGAAGTCGGGGCGCAGCGCGGCGAGCGGAGGCGGCGGATCGCCGATCGGCAGGATGGTTTGCCCCGACCACATCACCTGCGCCTGGCGCTCGCTGAACAGCCGGCCCCCCGCGTAGCGACCCGAGTCGAGCCGGCAGAGGAGCCATTTCGCCATGTCGCTGACGTTCGAGACGATGCCGCCAGCCGGCCCGGTGTTATCGATCGAATCGCGCGGCACGACCTGCAGCTTGCCCTTCTCGACCCCGTGCGGCGCGGCGACGTTGCGCGTCGAGCTCAAGACCGCCACGCGCGTCCCGCTCTCGGTCATCCCGAGCGGGGCGAGGAAGCGCTGCGTGATGAAGTCGTCCCAGCTCTTCCCGCTGACGGCCGCGACGATCTCTCCAGCGGCGATGTACAGCACGTTGTCGTAGGCGTAGCGGCTGCGGAAGCTCGACGCCGGCTTCGCGGCGCGAATGCGGTGGATGATCTCCGCCCGGTCGTAGTTCGAGTGAAACCACAGGAGGTCCCCGGCGCCGAGCCCGAGCCCGCTGCGGTGCGTCACCAGGTCGCGGATGGTGAACTCGCGCGTGACGTACGGATCGTACAGCTGGAAGTCAGGGAGGTATTTCGTGACGGGGTCGTCCCAGGCGAGCTTCCCCTCGTCCACCAGCATCGCGAGCGCCGCGGTGGTGAACGCCTTGGTGTTCGAAGCGATCTGGAAGAGCGTGTGGGCATCGACGCGGCCGGTATCGCCGAGCGTGCGGACGCCGTAGCCCTTCGCGAACAGCAGCTTTCCGTCCTTCACGACGGCAACCGCCGCGCCGGGGATCTGCAGCCGCTCCAGGCCGCGGTTCACGTAGGCGTCAAAGTTCTTCTGGCGAAAGGTCTGGGCGGATGCCGCCGACGCGGCGATCGCGAGCCCCGCAGTCACGAGGGAGATTCTCACGACGGGCCTTCCTAGGTGGATGCGTCCTCTGTTATTCGAGCGATACGCGCAGCACAACGTTCCGGCCGGGGTCGAGTGCGAACTCCTTGTAGCGGCTCAGGAAGCTGCGGTACGCCGTGTTCGCGAGGTTGCGCACGGCGACATCGATCCGGACCTCCCGGCCCCACAGCGGCCGCTCGAGCCCCGCCTCGACGTTAAGGAGGGCATAGCCGGCGGTGGGGATGTCGAGTGAATCGAGCCGTGTCTGCCGGGTCACGAACTCGCCGTCGATCGCGAGCCGCGCCCGATCCGCCCAGCGGAAGGCGCTGCCGTGCAGCTCCGCGCCCAGGGCCACCCGGGCGGGCGGAATGAGCGGGAGCGGCGCGTCCGTCGCGCGGTTGGTTCCGCGCACCGCGTCGAACCGCCCGTGCAGCGAGAGGGGCGTGGAGAGATCGATGCCGAGCGATGCCTCGCCGCCCGTGAGCCGCGCGTCTGCTTCGGCGTATCGGTACACGCGCAGCGAGTCCGCGGGCGTGACATGGACGAACGAGCCCGTGGGCGTGATGTAGATGAAGTGTGCGATCGCGTTGCGATACCCCGCGAGCTCGGCGCGGACGCGCGCGCTCTGCCAGCGCACTGCGACATCCACGTTCGTCCCCGCCTCCCGCTTCAGGCCGGGATCCCCAATCTCGTACCGTGCCTCGCCCAAGTGCGGGCCGTTCGAGAACAGCTCGAACAGCGTGGGCGCGCGCCACGCGCGGCCGACATTCGCGGTGATCGCGAGCGTCTCGACGGGCCGGTACACCAGGCCTGCGTCCCCTGACCACGCCGTGTAGTCGCGCCGCTGCGGCGCCAGGGTGAGCGTGGCGTTGCTGTCGGCGGTGAGACGGCGCAGATCGACGCGGCCGCCGGCGAGCACGCTCCAGCGCCCGCGCGTCGCCTGCTCGAACACGAACGCAGCCGCGGAGCGCGTGCGGGCGTCGGGGACAAGCGGGATCGGCCCGCGTGTTTCGTTCGTTTGATACAGCCCCGACACGCCGACGGTGCCGCGCACGGCCGAGCCCGCACCGTGGTGTGCCAGGACGTCGAGCGACGTCGTATTGAGCAGCAGATCGAACGCCGTCCCTTCGAGCGGCGTCCCCGTCGGGCTGGTGCCCGTGTCGGAGACCTCGACGAGCGAGTGCCGCTGCCACTGCGTCCTGGTCTCGAGGCGCAGCGATCCCACGCGATAGTCACCCGCCAGCTGGACGCGATCGTCGGACAGCTTGCGCTCGGGTCCGCCCTCCTCCGCGCCGCTCGGCCGCTCGTTCGCTTCGAGCAGCTTGAACTCGCCGGCGTACCGGGTATACCGGAGCGTCGTGCTGCCGCCCGCGCCGCGGCGGCCGACTGCGGCCTCGCCGTTCAGCGCGCCGAAACCGGTATTGTCGAGCTCACCCGCCGGCGTGTGCAGGCTTCCGGCTGCGCGCCCGATGCCGAACGCGCGCCATGCCCATGCACCGCTCGCTCCTTCGATCCGGGCAGCCGCTTCCACTTCGGCGTTGTTCGTCGCGCCCGAGACTTCGAACCCCGTTCGGATCATGCGGGGGCCGCCGTTCGCATCCGGTAGCTCCGCGGGGATCACGTTCACCACACCGCCCAGCGCGTCAGACCCGAACAGGACGCTGGCGGGCCCGCGGATCACCTCCACGCGCTGGGCGAGGCGGGTATCCACGGACGGTCCGTCTTCATCGCTCCACGAGTAATCCTCGAGGCGGTTCCCGTTCGCGAGCACCAGCACCCGCGCCCCCGCCAGCCCGCGGATCACCGGCTTGCCGATCTGCGCTCCAGTGCTGAGCGCGTTGACACCGGGCAAGCGCGACAGGGAGTGCGCGAGCGACACGCTCTGCTCGCGGCGCAGGCCGTCTGCGGAGAGGGCAGCTGTGGACAGCGGCGAGCCGAGCGCGGCGATGGGTGCGCCCGTGGCGGTGATCGTGACGGGTTCGACCCACACCGGCGTGCGGCGCAACGTGACGGTGAGGGTCGTGGGCCCGCGGACGGCGACCTCGCGCGCGAACGGCGCAAACCCGACGTGGCGGACGATGACCGTGTATTCTCCGGGCGGCAGGCCCGCGAGCCCGAAGCCGCCATCGGCGCCGGTCGTGGCGACGCGATGCAGCTCGGAGATGAGGACGGTCGCGGCTGGAACGGGGGCGCCGTCGGAGTCTGTGACGCGACCGGAGAGGGTATCGCGGGACGTCGGCCCGACGCACAGCAGCGCCAAGGCGCCGAGGAAGTGCATGGCTGTCACCATATCCGCAGGCGACAGCGGTGGCAAGACGCGTACCTAGACGCGGTCGGTCATCGCCTTGAACATCCAGTACTCCGGACCGGCCGCGTGCTCCGGCCAGTCGGCGAGATGCTCTTCGCCGCGCCAGGCCTCATCGTTCCCCCGCCACGACTCGCGCTCGAGATGGACCGCGCCGCGCCACGCCTCTCGGGCCTCGGCAAACAGCTCGTCCCACTCGTCGTTATCGGGCTCACGCTCGGGTAACCATGGGTCTCGCATCCAACCACTCCGCGTCCGCCTCGCGCCGAGGCGACGCTACAGATCGAGCGCAAGGCGCGTGCCCATCCCCAAGCCCCGTGGCAAGTGGCTCAGCGGTATGAGGATAGACGGACGGGTCGGACGCAGCTCGCACGCCAAGCGGGGTTGCAGTTCGGGGATGGCGCGGCGCAATGACACTGTAATGTTGTGTGACGGGCATCACCTAGATCAGATAGATCAGGAGCCGCTTTCGTCATGACCGTCGCCTCGATCAACCCCACCACCGGCGAAACGCTCGAGACCTTCGCCGAGACCACGCCCGCGGCGCTCGAACGAGTTCTCGACCAGGCGCTCGCCGCCTACCAGAGCTGGTCGCGCTGCTCGTACGCGCAGCGCGCGCAGGCGATGCGGGAAGCCGGACGGCTGTTGCGGGAGCGCAAAACTCAGCACGCACGCACCATGGCCCTCGAGATGGGCAAGCCGCTGATGCAAGGGGAAGCGGAGGCGGAGAAGTGCGCCTGGGTGTGCGACTACTACGCCGAGCATGCCGAGCGGTTTCTCGCCGACGAACCTCGCGAGACGGATGCCTCGAAGGCCTTCGTCCGCTTCGATCCGATCGGTCCCGTGCTCGCGATCATGCCGTGGAATTTCCCGTTCTGGCAGGTGTTTCGCTTCGCCGCGCCGGCCCTGATGGCGGGGAACGCGGGGCTCTTGAAGCACGCGCCCAACGTCACCCGCTGCGCGCTAGGGATCGAGGCAATCTTCCAGGAGGCGGGCTTCCCGGAGGGGCTGTTCCGGGCGTTGATCCTCTCGAACGAAGCCGCCGCCACTGTCATCGCCGACCCGCGAGTGCGGGCGGTGACGCTCACAGGCTCGGATCGCGCCGGCAGCCAGGTGGCCGAGCAGGCCGGACGGCACTTGAAGAAGACGGTGCTCGAGCTCGGCGGGAGCGACCCATTCATCGTGCTGGAGGACGCCGACGTCGCGCTGGCCGCTCGCACCGCGGCGGAAGCGCGGCTCCTGAACAGCGGGCAGAGCTGCATCGCAGCGAAACGGTTCATCGTGGTGGAGCCGGTGGCGGACCGGTTCCTCGACGCGTTCGTCGCCGCGATGCGAACGCGGCGCATGGGCGATCCGCTGGCGCCAGACACCCAGATCGGCCCGCAGGCGCGGCAGGACCTGCGCGCCAATCTCCACCGCCAGGTGGAAGCGTCCGTGCGGCGCGGCGCGCAGCTGGTGCTCGGCGGGACGCTTCCCGAGGGACCCGGCTTCTACTACGCCCCCACTGTGCTGGCGGCGGTGGCGGAGGGCATGCCCGCGTTCGACGAGGAGGTGTTTGGCCCCGTGGCCGCGGTGATCCGCGTCAAGGATGAGTCGCAGGCAGTGCGCGTCGCCAGCGCGTCCCGTTACGGGCTCGGCGCCTCGGTGTGGACCGCGGATTCGGCACGGGGCGAGCGGCTGGCGCGCGAGCTCGAGGCGGGCTCGGTCTTCGTGAACGGACTCGTGAAGTCCGATCCCCGGCTGCCGTTCGGGGGCATCAAGCGCTCGGGCTACGGGCGCGAGCTGTCGGAGTACGGGCTCAAGGAGTTCGTCAACATCAAGACGGTCTGGGTGGCGTGAGGGTTCACGTCGGGACGTCGGGCTACAACTTCCCCGAGTGGAAGGGGACGTTCTATCCCGCCAAGTTTCCCGAGTCGCAGATGCTCGAGTACTACGCCCAGCGACTCGCGACGGTCGAGATCAACTATACCTTCTACCGGATGCCGAACGCGAAGACCGTCGCCGGCTGGGGCGCCGCCACGCCTGCGGCTTTCACGTTCGTGCTCAAGGCGCCGCAGCGCATCACTCATATCGCCCGGCTCAGAGACGTCGACGACCCGCTACGCTACTTTCTCGAGACGGCGCGCCAGCTCGGCTCCAAGCTCGGCTCCTCACCCAGTTCCCGGCAGACTTGCGGTGCGCCTGGGAGTTCCGTCACGAGTCGTGGTTCGCGGACGACGTCTACGAGGCATTGCGGGTCGGGAACGCGGCGTTGTGCGTCGCCGACACGGCGGAGGGGCATACCCCGCTCGTCGCCACCCCCGACTTCGGCTACATGCGGCTGCGCGACGAGGGCTACAAGAAGCAGGCTCTCGAGCAGTGGGCCAAGTCGGTCCAGGAGCTGGGGCAGGGGTGGCAGGACGCGTTCATCTTCTTCAAGCACGAGGAGTCGGGCATGGGGCCAAAGCTGGCGCAGGAATTTGGCTCCCTGCTCGCGCAGCAGCCTCGCTAAACTACATGGTCAGCCTGCGGTAGAGGGATAGGTGCCGCAGCGCTGCCGCCTTCTTCCCCGCCTTCTCGTACAGCCGGGCCAGGTTGAAGTGGGCGTCGGCGAGCCGCGCGTCTATCGTGAGCGCGGTGCGATACGCGTCGATCGCATCCGCCGGCCGGTCCAGGTCTTCGAGCGCGATCCCCAGATTGAAGGCCGCGGTGGCGTGCTCGGGGGTCTCCCGCAGCGCTAAGCGGTAATGGCGCTCGGCTTCCTCCACGAGCCCCTGCTCGTGCAGCAGCCGGCCGAGGTTGACGTGGGCGTCGGCGTGGTGAGCGTCGAGCTCGAGGGCCCGGCGGTAAGCGTCGCGGGCTTCGGCCGGCGCGGCCACCTCGAGCTCGAGCCCGAGGTCGTACCAGTCCTGGGCGGAGAAGTCCTGCTCGACCAGCCGGGCGGCGCGCGCGGTGCGCCGCGCCATCGGCGCCGCCCGTGTGGCGAGGTCCGAGATGGCGAAGTCGAGCTGCATCTGGTCGGACTCGGGGCTCCAGGTGGACTCGCCGTCGCTCACCACGATGCGGTCGCCCTCGGCGGCGATCCGCAGCTCGGCGAGCGAGCGGCCGCGGGGCAGCTCGGTCCGGAGCCGGCGCAGCGCCCGGCGGATGCGACGGGTGGGAATCCGCGCGGCAACGAGCCCCTTGGCGGTGCGGAGGATGACCAGGTCCTGGAAGGAGAACAGCAGCTCACCGCGCGGGCCGCGGCCGGGCGTCAAAAAACCGTCGCGCGCGAAGTCTCGCACCTGCGCGACGGTCAATCGCAACAGCCGGGCGACATCTCGGGAGGTGTATCCCTTCATCCCGTCCTAACCCCTAACCCCTAGCCCCTCCTACCTTGCGCTTGGCTACCGGAGCCGCTTTCGCCGCCTTGCCCTCGACTCGCTTCGCCGGCTTGCGCTCCCCTGTGGCCCCTTTGCCCTTGAGGCTCGCCTTCAACGCCTCCATCAGGTCGATGATCTGCGTCTTGGGCGCCTCGGTCGGCTCCTCGGTGATCTCCTTGCCCTCCACCTTCCGCTGAATCTGCTCGAGGACCCGCTTGCGCACGTTGTCCTCGTACTTGTCGGGTTGGAAGCCAGCGGAGGCCGCCTGCTCCACCAGCTGCACGGCGAGCTGTAACTCCGGCTTCTTCACCTCGACCTTGGGAATCGGCACGTCGGCGATCGAGCGAATCTCGTTCGCGTAGCGCAGCTGCTCCATGACGAGACCGTTCGCCTCGGGACGCACGGCGATGAGGTACTGCTTGCCGCGCGCCGCGTACTGTCCTACCGCCACGCGCTCCGTCTGCTTCAGCGCTTCCGCCAGCAGACGATAGGCCCGGTCGCCGCCCTTGTCGGGGCCGAGGAAATACGACTTCTCGACGTATTTCCTGTCCACCTGGTCCGCCGGTACGAACTCGGTGATCTCGACGGTGTTGGTGGACTTCTCCTCGAGAGCCTTCAGTTCCTCCGGCGAGAAGATCACGTACTGCCCCTTCGTGAACTCGTAGCCCTTCACCATCTCGTCCTTCTCGACTTTGTCGCCGTCCTTGGAGCACACATACTGCTGCTTCAGGCGTGCACCGTCCTTCTTGTGCAGCCAGTTGAAGCTGATGGCGGCCGACGACTCGCCGGTCGAGAACATCTTGATCGGCACGGAAACGAGGCCGAAGGACAGGGTAGCTGAACCGAGTGGGTGTGCGCTCATAGGTCGGTCGGTGCGCTCGTGGAGGAGGAATGATAAGATTTCACCCCAATGCCTGCAAAACGGAAGCCCGGGTCCGATCCGCTCAGTACCTACCGTGCTAAGCGGTCGTTGGACCGCACGCCGGAGCCCGGCGCCCGTCCCGCGACCCCCGCATCGTCCGCTGGCGGTTTGTTCGTCGTCCACATGCACGCCGCCCGGCGGCTCCACTGGGACCTGCGCCTCGAAATGGATGGCGTGCTCCGATCCTGGGCCGTCCCCAAGGGCCCCTCGCCCAACCGTGCCGACAAGCGGCTCGCGGTCCATGTGGAAGACCACCCGCTCGAGTACGGCGACTTCGAGGGGATCATCCCCGAAGGCAACTACGGCGCGGGGGCGGTGATCGTGTGGGACCGCGGGCGCTGGGTGCCGCTCGAGGACCCCCACGAAGGGATGCAAAAAGGAAAGCTGCTGTTCGAGCTGCAGGGCTACAAGCTCAAGGGCAAATGGACCCTGGTGAAGCTCAAGAAGGGCGAGAAGGAATGGCTCCTCATCAAGGAGAAGGACGGCTACGCCGCCCCGGACGGGGGGGGTGGGGGGGGCGCGCTCCCGCCTGAGTCGGTGCTGTCCGGGCTCACGGTCGAGGAGCTAAAGGCTGGGAAGGACCGGACGGCGCCGGTGGTGAAGCAGCTCGCGCGGCTCAAGGCGCCGCGCCGTGCCGTCGCGGTCGAGGAGGCGGAACCGATGCTCGCCGAGACGCGGGAGCAGCCGTTCTCGAAGCCCGGATGGCTGTTCGAGCTCAAGCTCGACGGCTACCGCGTCCGCGCGGCGCGCGAGGGAGGCGAAGCACGGCTCGTCACCCGCAACGGGCACGACATCGTGCCCGCGTTCCCCGAGATCGCCCGCGCCCTGGCGGCGCTGCCCTATGAGGGATTCATCTTGGACGGCGAGCTGGTCGTGCCGGATGAGGCCGGCCGGCCGAGCTTCCAGCGACTCCAGAACCGCGCCAAGGTGTCCCGGGTGCCCGATGTGCGGCGCGGCGCGGTCGAGACGCCGGCGGTGCTGTACCTGTTCGATCTGCTCGCGTTCGAGGGCTACGACGTCCGGCCGTTGCCGCTCGAGCAGCGCAAGGCCCTGCTCGAGCGGATCGTGCCAGGCGTGGGCCCGATCAAGTATCTCTCGCACTTCGAGCGGGACGGCGAGGCGCTGTACGAGCAGGTCGTGAAGCTGGGGCTCGAAGGGATCGTCGCGAAGAAAGCGGACTCCACCTACCGCGCCGGCCGTTCCCCCAACTGGCTCAAGATCCGCGCGGACCGCGCCGACGATTTCGTCGTCGTCGGCTTCACGCGACCCAAAGGATCCCGCTCGGGGTTCGGCGCGCTCGATCTCGGCGCGTACGAGAACGGGAAGCTCGTGTATACGGGCCGGGCGGGCAGCGGGTTCACGGCGGCACAGCTCAAGGAGGTGAGCGCCGTCCTCGAGCAGAGCGTCCGGGCGAAGCCGCCGTTCGAGGGCCCCGCGCCGCCGGACAAGGGGCACACCTGGGTCGAGCCGACGCTCGTCGTGGAGGTGAGATACAAGGAATGGACGGACGAGGGGCTCCTCAGGCAGCCGGTGTTCGTGAGGTTCCGGGATGACAAACCGGTCACGGAGATCGCGAAACGGGATGCGGGAAGCGAGATGCGGGATGCGGAGCCGCCGGTGGCACTCACGCATCCCGCATCCCGCATCTCGCATCCCGAGGTCAAGTTCTCGAATCTCGACAAGGTCTTCTGGCCGGAAGCGGGCTATACCAAGGGCGACTTGATCGAGTACTACCGGGCCGTATCGCAGTGGATGCTGCCCTATCTCGCCGATCGGCCCCTCGTGCTCACGCGCTTCCCCGACGGCATCACCGGGAAATCCTTTTTCCAGAAGGACGCCCCGGAGTATGCCCAGGCCTTCGTGCGAACGGTCACGATCTGGAGCGAGGACTCGCAGCGCGAGCTGGACTATTTCGTGTGCGACAACGAGTCCTCGCTCCTCTACATCGTCAACATGGCGGCGATCCTGCTCCACGTCTGGTCGTCCCGCGTGGCGACTCTGGAAACGCCCGACTGGTGCATCCTGGACCTCGATCCGAAGGAGGCCCCGTTTACAGATGTGGTCACCGTCGCGAAGGCGGTCCGGGCGTTGTGCGACGATATCGACCTGCCGACGGGCATCAAGACGAGCGGCTCGACCGGCCTTCACGTGCTGATCCCGCTGGGTCGCCAGGTCACCTATGAGCAATCCCGCACGCTGGGCGGACTCCTGGCGCGGGTCATCGCGGCCGAGCTGCCGGAAATCGCCACGGTCACACGCCAGGTTCAAAAGCGGGACGGCAAGGTGTATCTCGACTACGTGCAGAACGGCCACGGGCGCCTGCTCGTCGCGCCGTTCAGCGCACGGCCCTTGCCCGGCGCGCCGGTGTCGATGCCGCTCGCGTGGAGCGAGGTGACGCCCAAGCTCGACATCCGGAAGTTCACGATCGCGAACGCGCCGGCGCGCATGAAAAAGCTGAAGGACGACCCGCTCTGGGCGGTGCTCGAGGAGAAGCCCGATCTAGTGAGCGCGCTGGAGAAGCTCCATGCTCGTCTCGAGTGACCCGGTCACAATCACCGTCGGCGATGGCGGGGCCAGTGTGTCGGGCCTGCTGATGCGCCCGCCCGGCGCGCGCTGGCTGTACGTGCTCGCCCACGGCGCTGGGGCGGGGATGCGCCACCCGTTTCTCGAAACCTTCGCGCGCGCGCTCGCCGAGCGCGATGTGGCGACGCTGCGCTACCAGTTTCCTTACATGGAGCGGCGGGCCAGCCGGCCCGATCCACCCGCCGTTGCCGCCGCCACGGTGCGGGCCGCGGCGGCCGAAGCCGCCCGTCTCGCGCCGGAGCTGCCAGTGGTGGCCGGCGGCAAGTCGTTCGGCGGACGGATGACGTCCACTGCACAGGCGGAGCAGCCACTCCCCGGCGTGCGGGGACTCGTGTTCCTCGGATTTCCGCTCCATCCGCCCGGGCGGCGCGGCGATGCGCGCGCCGAGCATCTCGCACAGGTCGAGATTCCCATGCTATTCCTGCAGGGCACGCGGGACGACTTCGCGGACTTGCAGCTGTTGCGGCCGGTCGTGAAACGGCTCGGCGAGCGGGCCACGCTGCACTTGGTGGAGGGCGGGGATCACTCGTTCCACATGCTCAAGCGGTCGGGCAGGGCGGACGCAGCGATCATGGACGAGATCGCGGATGCGATAGTCGAGTGGTCGGCACAGGCCGTACTGTGAGCGGGCTGGGGTCTCGCGCAGCGACTGCGTATTTTTGTCGCGAAGCGAGACCCCAGCCCGCTCACGGGAGAGCGCATGCCAAACTACTGGATCGTAAAGACCGAGCCGACGACCTACAGCTTCGACGACCTCGCCCGCCAGAAGACCGCCGTGTGGGACGGCGTCAAGAACAGCCTCGCTCTCAAGCATCTGCGCCAGATGAAGCCCGGTGACCGGGTGCTCGTTTACCACACCGGTGACGAGAAGGCCGTGGTGGGCGTGGCGGAAGTCGCGTCCGAGGCGTATCCGGACCCCAAGCACAAGGACCCCAAGCTGGCGGTGGTGGACCTGAAAGCTGGCGGGAGACTCCCGCGGCCGGTCTCGCTCGCCGAGATTAAGAAGGAGCGGGCGTTCGCCGATCTGGCTCTGGTGCGGATCGGACGGCTGTCGGTGATGCCGGCATCCCTGGACCAATACGAGCGGCTGCTCAAGCTCGGTGGACTGAAATAGCGGACAACCGACTGGAGAGACTCGACTCATGGGCAAAGGTGATCTTCGCAGCAGACGCGGCAAGCTCTACCGCGGCACGCACGGCAATGCGCGCAGCCGGAAGCGTGAGAAAGCGAGAGCGCGCAAGCGGGGCCGGGAAACCCCCAGCGCCGGGAAGGCGGGGGCGAAGCCCGCATGAGGGTCGGCCTCGCGCTGTGGCTCGGGGTGCTCGCGGCGCTGCCCTGCGCCGCGCAGGACCGCTGGCAGGTGACGCTCAACAGCGGGAAGACCTTCTGGGATCTCGGTCTCGTGAAGCTCGCGGGCGACACGCTCGTCGTCCGCCACGGGGACTCGACCTACGCCTTCTCGCTCGTAGAGCTGGACGAGGTGCGGCTGGTCCAGAAGTCCACGCGCCACATCACGCCCGAGCCGGGCCGTTACGGCGGCGTATTGGGCGGTGTGGATGATGAAGTCCACCGGCTCACGCTCTACACCCTCGCCGAGCGGCGCGACATCGTGCAACAGATCTTCAAGGACCACCCGCCGGAGAAGGGACCTTGACCGGCTGACCCTGCGTCCTTGGGACCGCCGCATTCTGCTGGTCGACGCGGACGCGTTTTACGTCGCCGTGGCGCGGCTCGTGGACCCGGACGGAGCGGGGAAAGCGCCACTCTTGATCGTGGGCGGCTCGGCCGAGCGTCGTGGCGTCGTGACGTCGGCCTCCTACGAAGCGCGGGCGTACGGCGTGCACTCCGCAATGCCGATGGCGCGCGCCGTACGCCTGTGCCCGAGCGCCACCGTGGTGCCGGTGCCGTGGGAAGCGTGCGCCCGGAAGAGCCGGGAGATCCGGGATGTCCTGCGACGGTTCACGCCGGCGGTGGAGCAGGCGTCGAGCGACGAGTTCTACGTCGACCTCACGGGCACCGACGAGCTGTACCGCGGCGAGCCGCTCGCGACCACGGCGCGGCGGATCCGCGACGTCGTGGCGCGTGAGACGGCGCTCACCGTCTCAGTGGGGGGCGGGACCTCGAAACTGGTCGCGAAGCTCGCCGCGGGTGTGGCGAAGCCGCGTCCTGGGACGCCGGCGGACGGCGTGCGCGTCGTCGCCCCCGGTGCCGAGCTCGAGTTCATGCGGCAGTTCGCCCTCGCGGACATTCCCTTTGTCGGGCCCAAATTCCAGGAGCGGCTCGGGACGCTGGGCCTCCGCACGGTGGTCGACGTGCTCCGGTACGAGCGCGCGACGCTGGTCGGCTGGCTGGGGCAGCGCGCGGGCCGATGGTTGCACGAGCGGGTGCGCGGCATCGACCACGCGCCGGTCGAGCCCAATCGCGAGCCCAAGTCGATCAGCCGGGACGAGACGTTCCCACAGGACCTGGCGGACGACGCCGCGCTCGCCGCGCGGCTGCGTGCCCTGGCCGACCGTGCGGCCGCGGACCTGCGCGAGGTCGGCCTGCTGGCGCGCACCGTCACAGTGAAGCTGCGCGACGCCGACTTCACCACTCGGCAGGCGAGCCGCACGCTCTCCGACCCGGTGCGGTCGGAGCGTGTCGTGTACGAGGTGGCGAGGGACCTGCTGCGGAAGCTGCGCGCGGCGCGCCGCACGCCCGCGCGGCTGCTGGGGGTCGCCGTGTCGCAGCTCGTGACGCCGGACGCGAGGGCGCAGCTCTCGTTGCTCGACGAGGCTCGGCCCCTCGAGACAGAGCGCGACCGCACCATCTCCCGCGTGATCGACGAGGTGCGGGAAAAATTCGGCCCCGACGCGCTGGGCCGCGCCCGGGGCCGCCCACCCCACGGTTCTGCGTGACGTCTTAGCTTGACGTCTTTGCGCGACGCCTCTGCGTGACGCCTTCGCAGTTACATGGCTCCCACGGCGCTCGCCGCCTTCGCGACGTCGCGCGGCTTCACCCAGAAAATCGCGCCATAGCGGCTCATTCCAGCGCAGACGGCGCTCACTGCCGTGACGTTGATCTTCGCGTCGCCGAGCCGCCCCATGATGCTCGCGAGCGCACCAACGCGGTCGTCGCCTTCGACGACGAACGCCGTCTTCGGCTTCGACAGCTTGATCTTGGCGCCTTTCGCGGCCGCTTCGAACGCCGCCGCGTCCGCCGGGACGAAATCGGCCTGCGACTTGCGAGCGCTCGGGAAGGCGTGGAACGCGAGCAGGTTGACGCCGGCGTTCCGCAAGGCCTGGAGCAGCCGGGCGCCCTCGCCCGGTTTGTCCGGCGCCGTCGTGTAGTAGTAGCTCACCTTCCGGATCGTGTCGGGCATGGCGGCCTCCTGGTTGGTCTCGCGTGCGGCCTTGACTATCGCGCGCCGTCCGCCTGGCCGCCAGACCGCTGGTCCGCCGCTTCACCGCACGTAAAACGCGGTCCTCCCGAGCCGGCCCCCGCGCTCGAACCACACGGTCACTGCGCCTCCGCCCGCGGCGCGCGAGAAGGCGCGTCGCAGGTCCTCGGCGCCGGCGATCTTGGCTCGGTTAATCTGCAGCACCACGTCACCGGACCTCAAGCCGGTGGCCTGTTGCATCTCGTCCGGGATGTCGTAGATCAGCGCCCCGTGGTCGCTCTGGATGCCGCGCTCGGCGCGCACCGCGTCCGTCACCGTGACCACCTTCATACCGCCCAGAATGGCCACCTTCTCCGCGAGCGTGGTGGGCAGGTCCGTGACCGTGAGCCGCGCCGTTCGGGCCTGGCCCGCATGCCGGTAAGAGACGGTGAGTGAGTCGCCGGGACCCGTGTCGAGCAGGACCGCCTCCCAATCGAGGAACGTGCGCAGGCGATGGCCCTTCGCGACCAGCAGCACGTCTCCCTCGGCGATCCCGGCGCGTGCGGCGGGACCATGCTCCGCGACTTGCGTCACCCGCAGGCCACCCACCCGCTTCCAGCCGCGCAGGTCATCGGCACCCGCGACGTCGAGCCCCACCCACGCCCGGCGCACGGTCCCGAACCGCCGCAGCTCATCCGCCACCCGCACGGCTCGCTCGATGGGGATCGCAAACCCCACTCCGACCGAGCCGCCGCTCGGCGTCAAGATATTGCTGTTGACGCCCACGACCTGACCCGAGGCGTTCGCCAACGGTCCTCCCGAGTTTCCCGGGTTGATCGCGGCGTCGGTCTGGATCATCCCGACGTAGATCCCGGCCTGTCCCTCCGACGGGAGCAGGTTCCGACCCGTCGCGCTCACCACTCCCGCTGTGACGGTCGGTTCGCTGTTCCCGAGCAGGTAGGCGAACGGATTCCCGATGGCCAGGACCCACTCACCGATCATCAAGTCGGTGCTTTGACCGAGCGGCGCCACGGGTAAATCCGACCCGTTCACTCTGAGGACGGCGATGTCCGTCAGCGGGTCCTCGCCGAGGACCTTCGCGGGGAAGTCACGCCCGTCGCGGGTGGTCACGACGATCTGCTCCGCCCCTTGCGTCACGTGCTGGTTGGTGATCACGACACCATCGGAGGAAACGATGAACCCGGACCCGTACCCCTCGACGGTCTGCTCGTATCCCCGTGGCATGAATAAGAGGTCGAAGGGGTCGGCGGGCATGCGGCGCTCGCGCCGCAGCACGTTCACGCTCACGACCGCGGGCGCCACGCGGGCGGCGGCGGTGACGATCGCGGTCTGGCGCGAGCGGGTTGCGTCTTGCGCACGCGCCGCGGGACCGATTGCGTTCAGCACCGCCGCAAGCCCGCAGACCAGTGGCCCCCGCATGGGGGAATTCTATCACCCGCGAAGCGGGTCTGGAGCGGGCGAGGAAACGCCGCGGTCAGGCTTCTGCGGGACGCGGCACCTGGCCCTTGCGCCACCGCCGTACTGCGAGCCAGCCGAGCGTTGCGACTGCGCCCAACGGTACGACGACTCCGAGCGACCGGATGCACCAGGCCACCAGATCGACAAAATTCCGCCACGCCTGCTTGAACGCCTCTGCCACGACGCTCGAGCCGGGATGCCCCACCACGGGCACCGGCTCATGTACGCAGATCGTGAGCGTGCTCAGGGCCGCGTGCGCCCGGAGATAGCGGAGCCGCCCCTCATAGCGCTCGATCTCCTCGCGCACTCGTGCCAGCTCTTGCTCGACATCCAGCACGTCCTTGAGCTTTCCGGTTCGTGTCGCGATCAGCTCGATCAGCCGGTTCTCGAGTCGCCTGGCGTTCGCCATGCGGGCCGTGGCGTCCGTGAACTCCTCGCCGACGTCCTCGGCGCTGACGTTCACCGACTCGAGCTTGCCGATCGGTGCGAGCCCGCCCAGCGCTTCGTCGAAGCGGGCCGCCGGGATCTTCACCTCGAGGGTCGCCGAGCGGAGCTGGCCGCGGCCGGTTTGCATCGCCGTGTTCGCGACGTAGCCGCCGAGCTGATGGGCGAGCTTGCGCACCAATGTGACCGCGGGCTCGAGCGAGTCCACCTCGATGTTCGCCTGGCCGGCGCGGATGATCATGGCGGGAGTCACGTCGGCGGGCCGGATCGGTGGGAAGTCCGACGGCGCTCGCTCCCGCGCGGCGACGGCGAGGCCCAGGGCCGCTGCGGGCCTGCTTTCGGCTCTCAAGTTCGTGCCTGGCGCATAGCCGGCCACTCGATTGGCCGCGCTGTCGCGAGCGTCCGTCCGGTCGGAGCGCTCGAGGCGCCCCAGACAGGCAGTCAAGGCGATGGCGAGTGCCACCGCGGCGAGGATCGGTCTGCGCATCGTGAAAATCCCGGTTGAGGTCCCATGAGAGACGCATGAGACAGAGCGGCTTGCACACCGGAGGGAACCGGCGATCCCCCGGCCCCGTAGGGCCGGCCATGGCGATCCGGAAACTCAAGCTCGCGGCCCTGCGGGAGTGGGAGCGGCTGGAAGCGCGCATCGCCGCGCCCGGAAAGCTCCCGCCGTGGCGGCCACTCGCCCGGCGCGCCCTCGCGCTCGCCGGGAAGCTCACCGTGCTCGCCGTGCTGCCGTTCTTCGTGCTGGTGCGGGGCTCGGTGTTGCTGTACACGCACCGCGGCGCCGGACCCTGGCTTGCGCTGGCAGGCGGCGCCGGGTGCACGCTGCTGGTCGTCACCGCATACGCCGGCTGGCTCTCGCACCGGCTGACCGGTCGGGTCAACGTGCTGGTGCTCGCCCGGCGCGTCGCGCTGCCGCTGGTACTCGCGTATTGCAGCTACGCCCTGATCTACCTCTCCAGCGGCAACGCCAAGTCGGACCAGGTGCGCGCGTACTACGGCTCGCTCCATCCACTGCTCCGGGTCGCCCTCAGCACCTGGATCCTGGTGGACGCGGACATCGTCATCACGGACGTCGCCCGTCAGCGGGCCGATTACGCCGCGATGGGGATGCGGCCCGCTGACGGGTCGCTGCATTACGTGCAGGCGGACGGTTACATCCACGCCGTCGATCTGCGCACGCGCGGCCGGAGCGAAGTGAAGAACCGCCTGGTGCAGCTGTACTTCTGGAGCGTGGGACTCGGGACCCTGCGGCACGTGGGCACGGGCGACCACTTGCACGTGGAGTTGCGGCTCCGGTGATGGGCGGTAATTTCCCGGCTCGTTCCCTACAGATGCCGAGACATGCCGGCCACGATCGGATTGCTGTCGCTCCGCGGCGCGACCCCACTGCTCGTCCAGCTGCTGGCGCTGGCCGTGTCGGTTTCGCCGGCCGGCGGCCAGATCGCGAAGTACGACACCAGCCTGTACCGCGGCCTCGTGTGGCGCGAAGTGGGCCCGTTCCGCGGCGGCCGGGTCACCGCCGTCGCGGGCAGCTCGGCCCAGCCGCTCGTCTACTACATGGGTGGCACGGGCGGCGGCGTGTGGAAGACGGTGGACGGGGGGCTGACGTGGCAACCGGTCTCGGACAAGTATCTCACCGCCGGGTCGATCGGCGCGCTCGCCGTGGCGCCCTCCGATCCCAACGTGGTGTACGCCGGCACCGGCGAGTCGCCGCTCCGCGGCAACCTGTCCCCGGGCGATGGCCTCTACCGGTCTACCGACGCCGGCAAGACGTGGAAGAAGACCGGGCTGGCCGACGCCGGCCAGATCGCTCACGTCGCCGTGCATCCGCAGAACGCCGACCTGGCCTACGTGGCGGTGTTGGGCCACGCCTTCGGCCCGAACGCAATGAGAGGGGTGTTCCGCACCAAGGACGGCGGTAAGACCTGGGACAAGGTCCTGTTCCGGAACGACAGCACGGGGGCGATCGACCTGGCACTCGATCCCGTCAACCCACGTGTCCTGTACGCGGGGCTCTGGCAGGCGCTGCGGCGGCCCTGGGAGCTGGTCTCGGGTGGGGCCGGGAGCGGGATCTTCAAATCCACTGACGGTGGCGACAGCTGGAGCGAGATCACCCGCAACAAGGGGCTCCCCAAGGGGGTTATCGGCAAGATTGGGCTCGCCGTCTCGCCGCTCGACCACGACCGAGTGTGGGCGCTGGTGGAGGCGGACTCCGGCGGCCTGTTCCGCTCGGACGACGGCGGCACGACCTGGACCCGCTCGAGCGACGACCACGAGATCCGCCAGCGTGCCTGGTACTTCACCCACGTGTTCGCCGATCCGGGGAACGTGGACGGCGTATACGTCCTCAACACGGCCCTCCTCAAATCGATCGACGGCGGCAAGACGTTCACGACGCTGCGCGGTCCCCACGGGGACCACCACGCCCTATGGATCGACCCGCATGACCCAACCCGGATGATTAACGGCAACGACGGCGGGGCGACGATCAGCACCAACGGCGGCGCCACGTGGACCACCCAAGGCAATCAACCGACGGCACAGTTCTATCACGTCATCGCCACCACCCACTTCCCGTACAAGCTGTGCGGCGCCCAGCAGGACAACAGCACGGTGTGCATTGCCACCCGCACCGATGGCGTCGGCATCACCGAAAAAGACTGGTACGACGTTGGGGGTGGGGAGAGCGGTTGGATCGCCGCGCGATCGGACGACCCTGACATCGTGTTCGCCGGGAGCTACGGCGGCCTCATCACGCGCTACGATCATCGGACGGGCCAGACCCGCGCCATCAACGCGTGGCCCGACAACCCGATGGGCTGGGGCGCGGCGAATCTCAAGTATCGCTTTCAGTGGACGTTCCCCATCGTCCTCTCGCCGCGCAACCCCAACGATTTGTTCATCGGAGCGCAGCTGCTGTTCAAGTCCGGCAACGAGGGGCAGAGCTGGCAGGCGATCAGTCCGGACCTGACGCGCAACGACAAGAGCAAGCAGGGCTCGTCCGGGGGTCCGATCACCAAAGACAACACCAGCATCGAGTATTACAACACGATCTTCACGGTCGCGCCGAGCTCGAAGGATTCGAGCGTGATCTGGGTTGGCAGCGACGACGGCCTCGTGCAGGTGACGCGTGACGGCGGGAAGTCGTGGCAGAACGTCACGCCCAAGGAGCTGCCCGAGTGGGCGCTGGTGAGCACGGTCGAAGCGTCGCCCCACGACGCCGCGACCGCGTACGTTGCGGCGACGCGCTACAAGCTCGATGACTTCCGACCGTATGTGTACACGACGACGGACTACGGTCGCTCGTGGAAGAAGATCGTGACCGGGATCCCGGAGACTCACTTCGTCCGCGTGGTGCGCGAGGATCCGGCGCGCCGGGGGCTGCTGTTCGCCGGCACCGAGTTCGGGGTGTACGTGTCGTTCGACGACGGTGGGAGTTGGCAGACGCTGCAGCTCAACCTGCCGGTCGTGCCGGTGCACGATCTCGCCATCAAGGATCATGACCTCGCCGCCGCGACGCACGGCCGGGCGTTTTGGGTGCTCGACGACATCACGCCGCTCGAACAGCTGTCGGACGAGATCGCGCACACCCACCGAACGGCGCGATCGTGTACTGCTACTTGAAGCAGAAGCCGGAAGAGGAAGCGACACTCGAGGTCCTCGACGCGCGCGACTCGGTAGTTCGACGGTTCTCGAGTCGCCCGAAGGAGCCGGGGGACTCCCTCAAGCCCGACGCGGGCCTGAACCGATTCGTTTGGGATCTGCGCTACGCGGACGCACACCGGTTCAAGGGTCTCGTGTTCTGGGCGGGGAACACGCGGGGTCCGCTCGCGGTGCCAGGGAGCTACAAGGTCCGGGTCACCGTCGGGGGCTGGTCGGAGACCCGGGGCTTCAACGTCACAATGGACCCTCGGGTCAAGGCCACGCAGGACGACCTGCAGAAGCAGTTCGACCTGCTCGTCCGGATCCGTGCCCGCGTGAGCGCAGCGGACGACGCCGTGCAGCAGATCCGTGACGTCAAGGAACAGATCGACGCCGCCGCGAAACGCGCCAAGGCGCTGCCCGCCGGGAAAGGTGCCGCCGTCGCGCGGGCGGGGGATTCGCTCCAGGCGAAGCTCGGCGCCGTGGAAGAATCCATCTACCAGATCAGGAACAGAAGCAACGAGGATCCGCTCAACTTCCCGATCAAGGTGAACAACAAGCTCGCGTCGCTCGCCGGGGTGGTCGGAAGCGCCGACGCGCCGCCCACTGATCAAGCGTACCAGGTGTTCGACCAGCTCGTGGCCGAGCTGCAGGGGTATCTCGATCGGCTGAAGGCGATCGTGGAGACGGACGTCCCGGCGTTCAACCGCACCGTGAGAGAGCAGGACATCCCGGCGGTGCTCGGGCGGTAGCGAATCCGATGCCGTTCACGCGCGACGACATCCGGGCCGCCGTAGAGCGCGCCGGGGACGAGCACTGGAAGGCGCTGCGCGATCATCACGAAGACGCCTATCCCAACCCCAAGCCGACGCCCGGGGACGTGTGTAAGGCCGAAGCCGAGCGCCTGAACGCCATGGGGCTGGGCGACGCGAAGGATTTCGACCTCGTGGAGACCCACGTCGAGCGGGTGGCGAGCGAGGTGCGTCTGAGCCATGTGTTCACATATAAGCCGCTCACCCTCCGGCTCCTGACGGAGCCGTTTCAAGGCTACGGCTAGCGGTGGACCGCGCCAGGGTGTTCGAGGAGATGCACCGGCGCGGGGAGCCCTTCGATTACAGCCGGCGTGCGGCCGAGATCCTCCGTCATCGCTTCGTCTGCCTGGCTGTGCGGCGCCTCGACCCCAATCCCGCAAGACTGCTGGACATCGGCTGCAGCATGGGACAGCTGACGGCGCAGCTCGCGCGTCTCCCGCAGGCCCTATTTGCGGTGGACCTGTCGCCGACGGCGATCCGCGGGGCGCGGCAACGGCTGCGCGCGCTCGGCCGGCCCGCGCACTGCGTCGTCGCCAGCGCGACGGCGCTCCCGTTCCGCGCGGGGACGTTCGACGTGGTCGTGCTCTCCGACGGGCTGCATAGCTGGCAGCTCCCGGCCGAGGAGCGGCGGCTCGCGCTGGACCAGGCACATCGGGTCGTCCGGCCCGGGGGCCACGCGCTCCTCACCGAGTACCTCCAACCGCGTGCCTTCCCGGAGTTTGTCGGACAGGTCCGTGCGAGTCCCTTCGAGCTCGTCTCGATCGACTACCTCTACGATCGCCTGTGGTATCAGTTCGAGTCATGGTTCAAGGCGGTGCGCGACTGGGGCTGGGTTCGGCGTCTGTTCGGTAGCATGGCGGTTGCGGTGCTGCTGTGCGCCCTCGCCCGGCCGCTTGGGCCCAGAGGGTCGCGCCATATCTGCGTCGTGGCACGCCGATCGCTAAGGGTAGGCCCACGCGTCGCTGAAAATCTGCATCTTATGCACAAACAATAGCACAATAGTTCAACCCACCCGAATGGGTAGTAGCGTAGTGTCATCCAGTTTGTGCATTCTAAGCACGAATTTTATGTCAGTACCCGCACTCTCACCCCCGCTCGGGAGATCGTAT
>QHTT01000060.1 GCA_003220935.1 Gemmatimonadota bacterium | reverse complement strand
GGGAGAGTAGGTGATCCCTACTCTGCCCCTCCCACACCACCGGACGTACGGGTCCGTATCCGGCGGTTCAGCAAGTTGCGGTTAGCGCGCGGCAAGCCGCGGCACTCCCAAGCCATCGAAATACGCCGTGGGCAGCGCGACATGGAGCGCACGGTGACCCGCCACTCGCCACCAGTTGCGGCTAAACCGCGCGGCCATGCCGGCCATGGGGTCGGAAACGCCCCGAGCCCGCCGTTCCCGGTAGACCGTCGTGCCCCGCTTCCAGTGTTTGAGATGGAGGGCGCGCAAGCGCCGGTGCAGCCACTTGTCTACATCGGCAAAGACCCCCGGCGTGTCGGCGAGGCGGAAGTACGTCCGCCACCCCACCAAGTAGCGGCGGAGTTCGGCCACGACCCGCCCGATACTCCGTCCCCCGTTCCGAGCGGTGAGCTGTCGGACCCGCTCCTTCATCGCTTGCAGGGCCTTGGGCGCGACGCGGCGGTTAATCACCTTCCCGGGAGCGGTCCAAAAGCTGAAGCCCAGGAACTGCCGCCCCCACACCCGCGCCACCGCGCTCTTGTCCTCATTGATGCGCAGTCGGAGTTTCGCGTACAGACCCCGTAAGGCGTCCATCACGCGCCGCCCCGCCCGCTCCGACTGCACATACACGTTGCAGTCATCGGCGTACCGGACAAACGCATGCCCGCGTCGCTCCAACGCCTGATCCACCTCGTCCAAGAGCACGTTCGCCAGAAGCGGCGAGAGCGGGCCGCCTTGCGGCGTCCCCTCGTACCGCTCCACCACCACTCCCTGGACCATGATCCCGGCTTCCAGGTAGCGGCGGATGATCCGGAGCAGACGCCGATCCCCAATCCGGTGTGCCAATTTCCCCATGAGCACGTCGTGGTTGACCCGGTCGAAAAACTGCGCCAAATCCACATCGACCACCCACCGTCGTCCCTCCTGGATGTACCGCTGTGCTGCGCGCACGGCATCGTGCGCGCAGCGCCCAGGCCGAAAGCCGTGGCTGTGCTCCGAGAAGGTCGGATCGAAGAGCGGCTGCAGGACCTGCAGCAGCGCCTGCTGGATGAAGCGGTCAAGCACGGTCGGAATCCCCAACTGCCGGACCCCGCCGCCCGCCTTCGGAATCTGGTGCCGCCGCACCGCCTGCGGTTGGTAGGTCCCCGCGAGGAGCGCCTCGCGGATCCCGGGCCAGTGCGCTCGCAGATACGTCGGTAACTCGTCCACCGTCATCCCGTCGATCCCCGGACTCCCCTGATTCTGCCGCACGCGCCGGAGGGCACGCACGAGGTTGCTGCGCGCGACGACCGCGCCCATCAGCTCCTCGGGCACGGCGCCTCCTGAGTGTTCGCTGCCGGGTCCCGCCGGGCAGGCTTCGCCGCTCCGCTCGCGGCCCCGGGCTTCACCCGGAGCGCCGAGCGGGAGCTCGAACTGCGCGTTCGTCATCTGGCGCCTGGCCCTTCCGAGAGACACGGTCGATGCACTCTCCTTACTGTGCGGCCCTTCGCCCCGCAGGAGCGCCCACGTGGCTACTATGGCCTCGGCTGACTTCTCGCGCCGCCATCCACCAGCGTCACCCGTTCGGGTGCAAGGCGAGATCTCCCCAGGTAAGACCCCTGACTGTCCCTGCACGAGCGCCAGATTTACGGAGCGTTCCCTTGATCGCGAGAGCTTCGCGGTCGTTTGCCCGCTCGCCCTGGTCGGCCCCGCCTCCTATCTGGTTTCTGTCCGTCGCCCCGCAGGTCGCGCTCCCCGCTGCTTTCAGCGCCGGCCTCACGACCGGACGCCTGGCGGTTCGCTCAGGTCCCCGCGATCAAGTTCCTAAAGGACTTTCACCTCCAAGTCAGTGGTCATGCTAGGCACACAAACGAAAGCCCCGCCTGCCGTGGCAGGCGGGGCCGGGTGCGTCGTCCCGCGAGGCGGGTTCAGGCGGGGCTGACGGGGCTCGAACCCGCGACCTCCGGTGTGACAGACCGGCACTCTAACCAGCTGAGCTACAGCCCCCTGCGACGGAAGGCCGCAATATAGGGAAGCGCGGAAGTCAATTCAATGCCTAGAAATTCTTGCACTTGAATTGCTTCTTCACCTGCGGCATGATCGCCTCGAACTTGCCCACGTTCTGCAGCATCGTGTTCGCCGTGGGCGGATGCACCCGGGCACCGAGGACGAGCGCCTCCTTGGTGCGGGCGATGCGATCGTTGATCGCTTTCGCCTGGTCGCAACTCTTGGACTTTACCATCTCGGTGTACGGGCCGGAAAGCGACGCGACCGACGCAATCCCGTACCAGAAGCTCGCCGTGACGCGGATCTGCTGTCGCGGACCCACCGTGTCGGCCGGGGAGGCCGGGGCCACGAGCTGGAGCGTCTGATTGAGCCACGGATAGGCGCGGTCGTAGCCCTGCGCCTGCTGAGCGATCTTCGAGCCGCCGTTGAGGAGGATGAGCGCGGCGCTGGTGCGCAAGCTGGTGTCGGGCGAGGCGAGGGCCTTGGTGACATACGCCCGCGCCGTATCGAGCTTGTCGGCGAAGGCGTTGCGGTACGCGCGCAGCGCCACCGTGTCCGACTTGGGCGGCGCGTGCGCCGTGTCGTACACCGTTCCGTCGACGATCGCCTTGGCGATGAGTAGGGCAGTCTTGAGCCGGTTGGGATCCGCCGCAAACGCCTGCTTGTACGCCCACACCGACGAGTCGCGCTGGCCCTTCAGATCGAACGTCGTGCCGAGCGCTTCCCAGAACCCCGGGGACCTTGGGAAATGCCGCGTCGCCGCGCGGGCGAAGAGCAGCAGATTCGTGGTGTCCGAGATCTGCTGCGCCGCACCGATCGCCGCCTTGAGGAACGTCGAGTCCGACTGTTTCGCGCTGTCACTCGTCAGCGTCTTCACGAACCCGTCCACCACGCAGCGCCACAGCTCGCCCTCGAGGCAGATCCGCTGCTTCAAGTCGGCCAGCTTCGGGTCGGACGCGCTGTGGACGAGCCCGTCGTCAAGCAGGCGGACCGCCTGCTGGTACTGCTTCTGCTGACGCAGCAGCTCGGCGATCCCGAGGCGCAGCTGCGTGTTCTGCGGCTCGCCCTGCAGCTCGTGGATGAACGCGCCGATCGCTTTGAGGGTGTCGCCCTTCTGCTGATACAAGCGGGCGATGTTCTCCCAGGCTGTGGCGTTGAGGGAGTCGAGCGCGGCCGCCCGCTGATAGGCCGCGAGCTGGCTGTCCAGCGGCATCCGCTGCGCCTCGTACACGGTGGCGACGCAGAGATGCGCAGCGGGGAGATTCGGCTCGCTCGCGAGCGCTTTGCGCGCGGCCTCGAGCGCCCGCTGGAACTGGCTCTTCTGCCGCAGATCGTTGCAGTCGCGCGCCTGCTCTCCGGCGCGGACGATGGCGTTCAGCTTCTGGGCGATCGCTTCGCCCAGGGCAGCCGGAGTGGCCGGGTTGCCGCTCGAAACCGTGAACAGTGACGCGTATCCCGAGGAGCCGATGTCCCGCACCCGCAGGTGGGCGCTGAGCCCGCTGCTCCGCTCCAGGGTGCCGGTACTGTAGGCGTTCACGTTGAGGAAGCGCGCCAGCAACAGCGCCTGCGCGTCGTCGAGGAGCACGTCGCAGGCGAAGTCCGACGCCTTCAGGGCGTCACACAGCTTGGTCTTGGGAATCACCAGGACTTTGTACTTCGCGAGCTGCTCGAGCCGGGCGCGTGCGGCATCGATGGTCGCGATGCTGACGCCCGAGTCCGCCGCGGTCTTCACGGCGAGCGGCAGGAGGAGCAGCTTCTGCGTCGGCTGCTGGACGGCGAGTTGCGCCCGACCAGCGCCCGCCACGACCACCACGCACCCGGCCACCAGTCGCAGGATTCTCACACGCGGTGTCCTCTCACGTTGCAGGCTGATACCCCAGTGGGCGAAGAGGGATTCGAACCCCCGGCCTCCTGCGTGTAAGGCAGGCGCTCTGAACCGACTGAGCTATTCGCCCGTCGCACCGCGGGTCCCTAAAGGGCGAGGCCTACCGGAAAGAAAACGCAGTAGCCGAGAACGAGCAGAACCGGGGCGGCCGTGGTCGACCCGCGTGCCAGGAGCCAGTACCCGGCTGCGAGCGACACCACGGCGGCGGCGAGAAACACCCAGTTCCTCGGTCCGAAGTGCAGTCGCGAGCGCGCCAGACTCTGGTCGGGCATCAGGCCGAGAGTTTACCCGCCAATTCCAAGCTCGTCAAGCAGTTGGGCCATCTTCCTCCGGCACCGTCCAGCCCTCGTCCAGCAGGGCTTTCCGCGCCCGATCGCGGCGCCGCCGCACCCGGACCAACCACGCCAGGACGAGCCCCAGCGCCGCCCAGAACACCCCCGCTGCGCCAGCCCACGAGATCCAGCCGTAGCGCTGCGCGACGTCGCGCTGCCAGCGCGATTCGAAATCGCCCTCGGTCACATGATACGTGGCCCGCAGCGCGGCATCGAACGTCGGCTCGCGCGCCAGATTGTCGATCAGCGCCCCGAGACCGCCGTCGCGACCGCCACCTCCACCCCCACCCCAGCGCTCGAGCAGCAGTACGGCGGTCGTCGCTAGACCGTAGGCGGTCTCCGCATCGGTGCGGTCGGCGCGCAGCACCCGATCGAGCGAGTCCAGATCCATCTCCACGCCCCGTGCCACTTGCCAGTTGAGACGCAGCACGTCGAGCCGGTCCCACTCGCCGCTCGCCACCGCGGCGTAGCCTTCCTCGAACCACAGCGGCAGGAGGCGACGGACACGCCAGCGCAACGCGAGGTGGGCGAGCTCGTGGCGCAAGGCAGCGGGCAGCCGGTCAGGCGGACCGGCGGACAGCAGCACGACGGTTCCGGCGTCCGGGAACGCAGCGCCTTCGCTCCAGCTGGGGAGGCGCCCACGCGTGAGCGAGTCGAACCTGGCCCGCGTGGGCGCGAGGATCAGCCGGATGGGGCGGTCGGCGAGCGGGCCGACGCCGGGAAACGGCGGCGACCGATCGGCGGCTTCGGCGAGCGCCACGGCCAGCCCCTGCTGCGGCGGCCACGCCACCGCCGTCACGCGACCGACGCTCACCGCCGCAGGGCCTTGGGCGAGGAGAACAACGAGGGCTAAGCGCGCGGCGGCTCCTGACCCTGACGCGTGAGCACGAGCGTCTCCTCGCATTTCTTGCCCCAGGGGTTGAACCTATTGGCCTTGAAGCCCGCCTCCCACGTCTGCTGCGCCCGGTCCGGGTCGCCCGCGAACCAGTAGGCGCGGCCCAGCTCGTAGTGGGCCTCGATCAGGTTCGGCCCGAGCTTGAGCGCCTTCTGGAGGAATGTCTGGGCGTCCTCGTACATCTCCCGCTGCAGGTACACAAGGCCCAGGTAGAAGTGGGCGTACAGCGTCGCCTTCTTGTCGTTGTCCAGCCGGATCGCCTTGGACAAATGCTCGATCGCCTCCCCGAAGATCCGCTTCTTGAGGCAGATGTAGCCAACATTGATGCGCGCGAGTGAGTTGGCCGGCTCTTTCATGAGGACCTTCTGGAAGGTGGCCAGGGCGTCGTCGTATTCCTCGTGCAGCATCTGCGCCCAGCCGAGCAGCGATTCGGCCTGGGTCTCACCGGGCGCGAGCTGCAGCGCCTTCTGCAGCGCCTGGATCGCGCCCGCATGGTCTCCGAGCGAGATGAGGCTCCACCCCTTCTCAATGAACGTCGAGGCGCCGAGGTGATCGGCGTGGACCGCCGGGCGGGTGCCGGTGAACTCGGGGGCCGACGCCTCCGCCGTGGACGACGTGAGCTGCTTGTAGCGGTCGACCAGCTTGCGGATCTCCTCCTTGAGCTCGCCCAGCTCGCCGATGAGTGAGTCGACCCGCTTGAAGTACGCCACGATGTCGCGCTTCACCGCCTCACGCTCGGGCCCGGCTGCCGCGGTATCCAGCTTGCGCGCGATCGTGTCGTACTCCGCCCGCAGGGCGCGGATCGGCGAGTCGACCATTAGGGTTTCGCTGTCTCCTGGAGCGCGCTCTCGATGGCCAGCTTCTCCTTCGAGTTGAACAGCCGCGCCGTGTTGAGCGCGATGACGGTGCGCCCGTCCTTCACCACGATCCCGGTGATGTATTCCGCCGCCAGTCCCTTCACGATGTTCGGTGGCGCCGTGACCTCGGTCGCCGCGACCTGGAGCACCTCGGTCACGGCGTCCACCACGACGCCGAGCTTCCCGCCCTCCCATTCCAGGATGACGGTGCGCGTCTCTTCGCGATGTGGGGCCGCTGTGCCGAGCCGCTTGCGGAGGTCGACGAGCGGGACCGCGCCGCCCTGGTACTGCAACACGCCCTCGAGAAAGTCCGGCGCCTTGGGGAGCGGCGCGGGCGCCTCGTAGCGCAGGATGCGCTCGACCTGGAAGATGTTGAAGGCGAAGTCCTGGCCGGCCACCTTGAAGGTGACGAGTTGGACGTCGTCGCCGCTGGTCATGTGATGCGGTCTCCCAACGCGTCCAGGTCCAGGATGGGAACGAGTGCCCCCCTGCGGCGCGCGACGCCCGCGGCCCATGGCAGCGACTCGCCCGGTGGCACCGGCAGCGCTGTCTCGCGGACCACATCGTCCGCGTCGTCGACCTCGAGGGCCACTTGCCGCAGCCCTTCTCCCGCCCCTAACTGCACCAGCACGGCCGCGCGCCCGCGCTCCGCCGGGGGCGGGCGCTCGCCCAGCAGCGCCCCCAGATGCACCAGCGGCACCAGCCGGCCCCGTAGCGGCGTGACGCCGCGCACCGCCGCGAGGGCGCGGGGCACGTCGAGCACCTCGCCCAGATCGCCCACCTCGAGCACGCGGGCCAGCGGCAGCCCGTAGTGCTTCCCGTCGACGCGGACGAGCAGGTAACCGCGGCTCACGATCGCTGTAGGGGCGCAGCATGCTGCGCCCCTACCCTCACGCATCCCGTCACGCGCGCCCCTTGTCTCCCAGGCCCGCCCCCCGCGCGATCAGCTCCTGGTCGATCCGCTCGGCGATCCGGCCGAGCGGCAAGACCGCGTCGACGCCTCCGAGCGCCGCCGCAGCGGGCATCCCGGCGATCACCGACGACTCGCGGTCCTGGGCGAGCCCGCCTCCGCCGGCGGCGCGGATGGCGCGCACCCCGTCGGCGCCGTCGCGCCCCATGCCCGTGAGGACGACGCCCACAGCACGCGGGCCGAACAGCTGCGCCACGGAACGGAACAGCGGGTCGGCGGCCGGCCGGACGCCCCAGATGGGGGGCTCCTGGTCGAGCACGATCACGGGACCGTCCGGCGCGGACACCACCCGCATATGATAATCGCCAGGGGCGACGTATGCCGTGTCGGCGACGACCGGCGCACCGTGATCGGCCTCCACCACGCGCAGCGCGCTCATCGAATCGAGCCGCTCGGCGAGAGAGCGGGTGAACCTCGGGGGCATGTGCTGCACCACCAGCACCGCCGCGCCGCGGCCGGTGGCGAGGCGGGGCAGCACTTCGGCGAGCGCCCGCGGGCCGCCGGTCGAAGCGGCGACGGCGACCGCGATCCGGGCGCGGGCGCGGAGCCCCGCCTCGACCGGGCCCCGCGCCACGATGGGCGGGCGGGCCATCACCTGCACGTGCGACACGTCCGCGGCGAGGGCGCGGTGCACCGCGGCTCGGAGCTCGGGTCCCATGCGCTCGAGTGCCGCGCGGGTTGCCTCCTCCGGCTTCGCGACGATCTCCACGGCGCCGAGCTCCAGCGCGCGGATCGCCGCGCCGGTGCCGGGGCCGGCGTGCGCGCTGACGACCACGATGGGCCGCGGTGCCTCGGACATGATGTAGCCGATCGCGCCCAGGCCGTCGAGCTCGGGCATTTCCAGGTCCATGGTGACGACGTCGGGGTCGTGCTGGTGCACCTTGCGGACGGCGTCGAAGCCGTCGCGCGCCGTGGCGACGATCCGGAACTGGCCGGTCGCGTCGCTCCCCAGCACGTCGCACAGCACGCGCCGCATCAGCGCGCTGTCGTCGACGACGAGCACGCTCGGGCGGCGATCAGATGACGACGGCATCGGCCCCCACGGAGCGGATCTCGACGCGCCCATCGGCCACGTGGAACCGGACCGACCGGCCCTTGTCACCGCCGACGGCCTCGCCCGCGACGGGGATGCCCGCGGCCCGGAGCGCCTTCCTGGCCGCGACGACGTTGCGCTCCCCCATCTGAATCGAGGCGGGCGTCATGAGCTGTGCGAACATGCTCGCCCCGCCCGCCAGCTTCGCGACCAGTCGCCGTGGGTCGGCGCCCAGCGCCTTGAGGCGCTCGATCAGGAACGGCACCGCGGTCTCGGGGAACTTCGCCGGGTTGCTCATGTCGCGCGCGAGGCTTTTGGAGGGGAGAAGCACGTGCGCCATGGCGCCGGCGCCGGCTCGGGGATCGTGCAGCATGATCGCGACGCAGGAGCCCAGCCCCAGCGTCACGATCACACCATCGGTCCGCGCCGCGGCCCATTCCGCGACCTTGACGATCGTCTCCGGCGGCGCGGGCGCGCTCATCCGGGCGCAGGCCTGCGGTAGATCCGCTCCCGCGGCTCCTCCAGGACGAGCCGCTGGCGGGCGGGTCCGAACAGCGTCTCCACCTTGCCGAGCACCAGCATCCCCCCGGGCGTGAGCGCGTCCGCGAACGTCTCGAACAACCGCTCCTGCAGCGGCCGGTCGAAGTAGATCACGACGTTGCGGCACACGATCAGGTCGTAGGGCGGTGCCGGGGGCGGCTGCGTGGTGAGATCGTGCTTGAGCACATGCACGATGCGTTGCAGCGCTGGGAGCGGGCGACGCGGCGCTTCGACCGTGAAGTAGCGGCGGGCCAGGTCGGCCGGCATCTCGCTGAACGCTGCATCCGGGAACGCCGGGGCGCGCGTGCGCTCGAGGCTCGCGCGGTCGATGTCGGTCGCATCAACGCAGGCGTGCTCCAGCAGGCTCTCCTGCCCGAGCTGCCGGGCCGCCTCGGCGAGGGCGATGGCGAGCGTGTACGGCTCCTCGCCGGAGGCGCAGCCAGCCGACCACGCGCGCACGTGCCCGTGGCGCTCGGCCCACAGCGCCGCGAGACGGGGGGCCAGCGCCTGCCACGTCTCCAGGTTGCGAAAGCACTTGGTGACGTTGATGGTGAGCGCGTCGAGCAGCAGGTCGTACTCGTGGGGGTCGGTATCGAGCACGCGGCTGTAGTCGTCGTAGGTGTGGACGCCCCGCGCGCGCATCCGGACGGCGATGCGCCGCCGCAGGCAGCGGTCCTTGTAGGAGCCGCAGGCGACGCCGCGCGCCCGCGAGATCTTTTGAGTGAGCGCCTGGAAGGCTCGCGCGTCCGGCTCCGACGTCACGACAGCGCGCTCAAGGTGTCCAGATTGGCCTTGACGAGCTCGTGCTTCGGGTTGATCTCGAGCGCCTTGCGCCACAACTGCGCCGCCTGCTCGCGGTCGTTCCGCTTGTAGGCGATGTTGCCGAGCTTGAAGTAGACGTCGTCTCCCAAGTCGGGCGCGAGCTCGACGGCCCTGCTGTAGGCGTCCCAGGCCTCATCGTAGCGCGAGCCGCGATACGCGAGGTCGCCCAGGTTCTTGGACAGTTGGGGGAGAGAGGGCTCGTTTTGGCGCGCTTCCCGCACCAGGTCCTCCGCGGCCGGCAGGTCGCCCGCGAGCTCCTTCAGCACCGCGAGGTTATTGCGCAGCGGCGCGTGCGATGGGTAGGCCTCCGCGCCCTCCTCGGCGAAGTCCTCGGCCACCTCGAACTCGCCGGCGCACGCCGCTGTGAGCGCGCGCGCCCAGAACCATGCGGGCGGCGGCACCCGGCCGAACAGCTCCCGCGCCCGGTCGAGCCGGCCCGCAGCGCCGGCGTAGTCCTCCCGCTTCAGGGCGACGATACCCCACCCGAGATACACCTTGGCGTCGGTCCGGGCGCGCGCCGCGGCCTCGCCGTAGGCCGCTTCCGCCTCGTCCAGCCGCCCGAGCTGCTCGTAGGCGAACGCGAGGTTATGGAACACGGCCGGGCGGCCACCCCCGCGCTCGGCCGCGAGCCGCAGCGATTCCATCGCTTCGCGCCACCGCGCCTGCTTCAGCGCCACGAGTCCGATGTAGAAGTGTGCGTTCGGCTCGCCCGGGCGCAGCTCCGCCACGCGTCGGAACTCGCGGGTCGCCTCGTCCAGCATCCCGGTCTTGTAGAAGGCCACGCCGAGGTTGCGGTGCTCCTCCACCCGCGCATCGGTGATCTGCTGGTCCGCCGCGGAGGCAGTGCGCCCCGCGCGGTGCGCGAAGCCGGCGGTGATCAGCCCGTACAGCGCCTTGCCGATCTCGAACTCGCCCAGCCCCGAGTCTTCGATGACTTGATTGACGTCGCGGGATCCATCGAGCAGCGGCAGTATGCGCTGCTGCGTGTCGGTGAGCTTGGCCTCGCTGATCGCCAGGCGGTCCTTGTCGAGCAGGAAGATCAGGTCGAATGAAGGAATCTTCTTCTCGATCAGGCTCCACTCGTCTACGCGGCGGGCCCCCTCGAGCAGGAGCGACTCGGGGTTGATGGAGACGAGGAAGTTCTGCTGCTCCGGCCGGACGTCGACCTCGAAGTTGAACGTCCCCTGCGTCCAGGTGAACAGGTAATAGACCGACTCTTCGATCTGGACGCGCATGTAGCGCTCCAAGTCGGCCTGCGTGATGACGCTCATGCCGACCAAGATCTCACCCAGCTTTTTGCTCCGTGCCGTCTCCTGCTTGTGGACGGCGGCCGCCAGCTGCTCGTCGGTGATCCTGGCGTGCTTCACCAGGATGTCGCCCAGGCGGTCGCGCCGGTTGACGATCGAGGCGTAGCAGATTCGGCCCTTGTCGAAGAAGATGTACCCGAAGTTCGAGCGGTCGGCGATCGAGAGACACCCCGTCTTCTGGCCCAACGCGAGCAGCTGGAGCACGTCGGGAAGCGAGGCTTCTTTCAGCGAGCCCTTGATGGCCATCAGCGCAACTCCTCGATGAGGCGATCCGCCACTTCCGGCCAGTCCCACACCATCTTCTCGCGGCTCTTGATGCCGCCCAGACTCGAGACGACGATCCCGCTGGTGCGGAAGCCGCCCGAGCGGCGTTCCTCGCGTGGCGCCTGGCCCTCCAGCACCTCGCGCGCCAGCCCGGCGGTGAGCGGCACGTCCTCCGCCGCGGCCGCGGCCACGACGCGCTGCGCCACGCCCACCAGGCTGCGGACCGAGTCGGTGGGGCGGTCGGCCAGGTAATCGAGCAGCGCCGGCTCGGGAGTCACGTTCTGACCCGCGAGCAGCCGCTCGAGCACCGACCGCTTGATTGCCCGATCGGGCTCCTTCAGCTCGGCGACGAGCCCCCCTTCGAGGCGCGAGACGACGCGCTCCTCGATCCCGGTGAGCGTGTTGGGATGTGCCGGCGCCGTGAACGCGAGCTGCCGCTCTCGGTCCTGCAGCAGGTTGAAGAGGTTGAACAGCTCCTCCTGGGTCCGCTCCTTCCCGGCGACCAGGTGGATATCGTCGAGCAGCAGCGCCGTGACGCGGCGGTAGCGCGCGCGCCACCAGTCCACCCGGTTGCCGTCGATCGCCGCGATCAGCTCGTCGATGAACGCCTGCGTCGAGAGGCACGCCACCACTGCACCGTTGGCGCGGGCTAGCTCGAGGCCGAGCGCGTTCAGGAGGTGCGTCTTGCCGAGCCCGCTCTTGCCCACGAGCACCAGCGGGTTGTACTTCTTGCCGGGCTGGTCGAGCACGGCCCGCACCGCGCTCACCGCCACCTCGTTGGACGACCCGACCGCATAGCCGCCGAGCGGGAAGGCGCCCGACGGGCCGGGCGGCGGGGCCACGCCCGCGCGCACCTGCGCCGCCGCTTCCTCCGCCTCGGCCATGCGCTCGGGATCGCGGAACACGCTGTCCCCTGACGCCTGCGGATCGAGCTGCCCGACTTCCGCTTCGAGGGCTTTGAGCCGCTCGACGTCCTCGACGAATTGGGTGATCGCCTCGTCCACCGCGGGCGGCGTCTCTTGCTCGAGCAGGCGCTCGAGGCGATGCGTGCGGTAGCCCTCGCCGCGCCAGCGCAGGACCGCCTCACCCACCCGCGCGCGCCACGCCTCGACGGCCTTTCCCACGGTCACGGTCACGTCCGCGAGGAACGCGCCGAACTCGTCGCCGGACGCGGGCGGGGGCCCCGGGCTCACGCCCGGCCCCGGGCTCACGCCCGGCCCCGGGCTCACGCCCGGGGCCATAGCCGGGGCTAGTCCCGCGGCGGCACCGAGCAGCTGCTTCGTCGCCTCGGCGTTGATCGGCTGGTCGTTGACCGCCTGGAACGCCACCAGCCGGTTGAGCGCACCCATCAGCTCGCGCACATTGGCGAACTCCAGGCCCGCCACCGTCTCGAGCACTCCGGGCTGGAAGGTCGTCCCTCGCTCCTCGGCCTTGCGGCGCAGGATCGCGACGCGGGTCTCGTAGTCGGGGACGCCCATATCCACCACCAGGCCACCCGAGAGACGCGAGATCAGTCGCTCGTCCAGGTCCGCGATCTCGGGCGGCGGCCGGTCGCTCGTGAGCACGATCTGGTGCCCAGCGCCCTGCAGCGCCTCCGTGAGGCGCAGCAGCTCGGATTGCATCTCCTTGCGGTTCGACAGGAACTGCACGTCGTCCACGAGCAGCACGTCCACGTTCTGGAAGCGGCGGCGGAACGCGTCCCCCTGCCCGGCGGCAATCGCCGCGTGGAACGCCTCCACGTATTCGTCGAGGGTCAGGTACTCGACGTTCAGGGTTGGGGCGAGCTTCTTTGCCGCGTGCCCGATGGCCATGAGGACGTGGGTCTTCCCGAGGCCGGACCCGCTATAAATGAAGAGAGGGTTGTACGCCGAGCCGGGGTTCTCTGCCACGGTACGTCCCGCCGTGACCGCCAGCCGGTTCGCCGTGCCAACGACGAACGTGTCGAACGTGTACTTGGGGTTGAGCGCGGTCGTCACGCGGTGCTCCCGGCGGCGAGCCGTTTCAGCACCATTTCCGAGACGCCCTTCAACGTCTCGAACACCCCCACGCCGTGCAACGCGTCGGCGCTGAAGCTCGCCACGCCGCGGAAGTTGAGGGCGTCATCCAGATCCGCGGTGGAAAGGATCAGCTCGCGCGGCAGGTCCTGCTTGTTGTACTGCATGACGAGCGGCATGGTGCGGATGTCCACGCCGTGCTCGAGCAGGTTGCTCTGGAGGTTTTGGAGGCTTTCCAGGTTCTCGTCCAGCTGCCGCGCCTGGCTGTCGGCGACGAACACCACGCCGTCGGCGCCCTGGAGCACGAGGCGGCGCGTGGCGTT
>QHTT01000059.1 GCA_003220935.1 Gemmatimonadota bacterium | reverse complement strand
CGTTGCGAGAAACACGACGCGGCGCTGGCGGCTCAGGACGTCGAACAGCGTCATCGGGACGTCGAGGGGGCCCGCGCGACCCTCGCGCCGTCGGCGATGCCGTACGCCCCGTTCGTTACGACGACCTCGCCGGCCGCGAGCCCCGCCACGATCTCGGCCACGACCTCGCTGCGGCCGCCGACTGTGACGGGCCGGACGTGGGCGACTTGCTCGGAATCCACGACGAAGACCTGAAACCCCTCGCCGCCGGCGGCCGGGACGAGCGCGGCGACCGGCACGGTGACGGCGCGGGGCACGACCGCGGTCACGATTCTCCCGACTAGCGACTCGCCGAGCCGCAGGGCGCGGGCGGGATGCCGCAACCGGGCGCGGACTGCGACGGCGCGGGTGAGGGAATCGACCGCGGCCGCGACGCCGGTCACGGTGCCGGAGCCGAGCGGGTCCCCCGCCGCGGACTCACCGGCTGTGACCGCCACCGAATCGCCGGCGTCGATCATGGCGGCGTCGGCGGGGGAGACGTTGAAGACGACGTCGAGCGCGCTGGGGTCGGCGATCTGGATGAGGGCCTGGCTCACATCCACCGAGGCGCCGAGCACGGCGGTCATGCGCGTGACGACTCCCGCGAGCGGGGCGCGCAGCGTCGCGAGCTGCTGGGCGCGGCGGGCGGTCACGGCCGCCACCTGCGCTTGGGCCAGCTCGGAGGCGGCCTGGTCGGAGTCCTTCTGCGGCAGAATGCCCGCCTGGACGAGCCGCGCCGCACGGGTGTAGTTGCGCTGCGCGGTCGCGAGCGCGGTGGCGGCGCTCTGCGCCGCCGCGTCGAACGGCGCGCGCTCGAACTCGATCAGCGTGTCGCCCGCGGCGACCCGCTGGTCGGGGGCGACGAAAATGCGTGCGACCCGCGTCGGGCCCGGCGCGGCGAGCTCGGCGAAGCGCCCCGGGCGCGGCGTCACGGTGCCGATGGCACGCACCACGCGCGCGAACGGCTGCGCGGTGGCGGCTGCGGTCTGCACCGCGACGGCGCCGTGCACGCCGCCCGCGTCGGTCTCATCGGCGGAGGCCCGCACGCGGCAGCCGGCGGGGAGCGCGGCGAGCGCGAGCAGCAGGCCGAAGCGGCTCACGGCTGGGCCGCCGTGGCGGTGAGGAGCCGCACCGCGCCCGCGGCGTCGTTCGCGAGCGCGACATCGTCGACGTAGCGGCCCAGCGCCTCGCGCGCGTTGCGCTGAGCCTCGAGCACGTTGGCGAGCGGGATGGCGCCCTCGGCATAGGCCCGGAGCGACATCCCCGCGACGCGGTCCGCACTCGCGAGCAGCCGCCGGTCGCGGGCGAGGCGCGTCAGCGCGGCGACGAGACCGCGACGTGCCCGGCTCAGGTCCGCCGCGGCTTCCCGGCGGGTGAGGTCGAGGTCGGCCTGCGCGCGGTCACGCGCGGCGCGCGCCTGCGCGATCTCACCACCGTTCCAGTTGAAGAACGGCAGGGCGAGCGACAGCCCGACCGTGGGCAGCAGCGTCCCCGAAGGCTCGGCGGGATCGCTGCGCTCGATCCCCACCTGGACGCTCGGCGCCGGCATGAGGCTCCGATGGGCGAGCGTGAGCGCGCGCTGTTCCGAGCTCAGGCTCGCCGCCGCGGCCGCGACCCGCAGCGGCTCGCCGGCGTCGTCAGGCGCGCTGTCGGGCGGCGGGACAAGCGAGTCGGCGAGCGTGATGCCCGGCGTGTCGGCCGGCAGCCCCATGGCGAGCTGGACACCGAGCAGCGCGTCGAGCGCGGCGAGCGAGTCGTCCACCGCGACGTTCTCGAGCTGGCCCGCGTTCACCTCGGCGAGCCGCACATCCAGTTCGCTCACGTCACCGACCTCGCGGCGCAGCCGCGCCATGCGGAGCAGGCTGTCGGCGTCGCTCGCGGTGCGGCGCGACAGCCGGGCGTGCGCTGCGGCGGCGAGCGCCCGCGTGTAGGCGGTGTCGACGTCGAACCGCAGCGCGGCGCGCTCGAAGGCGAAGCCGTAGCGCGCCGCGTCGCGCGCGGATGCAGCGGCACCGATCCGTGCCGAGCGCAACCACGGCAGGTCGAGTGCCAAGTCGGCGATGTAGTGATAATGGGGAACGTCTTTCGTGTAGGTTGCGGCGAGCGACGGATTGGGAAACGCGCGGGCTGCCCGCAGCACGCCTGCGGCGCGGGCCGTGTCGGCGCGGCCGAATGCCGCCCGCGCCCCGCGGGCCAGCGCCGCCGCTACCGCCTCGGCCCGTGTCACCGGCTGTTGGGCAGCGACGCGCGGCGCGGTCGTCACCGCCACGAGCCCCACGACAAGAGAAGAGACGCGCACCACTGCTCCCGGGAGGACGGTTCGTCGTCCCGGGAAGCTACTCGGCGAACCTGTCAGGAAGATGACACGCGAGCGCTGCGCCCCGCCCTGATTACGCCTTGCTCGCCACCTTGCCGATGGCCGCGATCAGGTCGGTGAAGTCGTAGGGCTTCATGACGGATGGCTGGCCGCACTCGTCGAGGAAGCGGCGGGTTTCGTCGCGGGCGCGATCCCCGGTGACGAATACGAAGCGCTCGGCGAGCTGCGGCCGCTGCTCCTGCAGCTGCTCGTACAGCGCGCGCCCGCCGAGCCGCGGCATCTGGAGGTCGGTGACGACCGCGTCGAACCGGTCGCTCGCCGGCCCGAGCCGCTCGATCGCTTCCAGCCCGTTCTCAACAGCGACCACCTCGTGCCCTTCGCGCTCGAGCAACAGGCGCATGGCCTGGCGGTTCACCGCGTCGTCGTCCACGACCAGGATGCGGAGCTTGGGGAGGGGAGGGGTGGAGGGAGTGGCGCGCGCGAGCGGTGCCAGCACGCTCTTGGGAAGTGTGACGACGACTTCGGCCCCCCCTCCACCGCGGGGCCGGAGCCGCAGCGTCCCGCCCGACGACTGTGCCAGCGCGCGCGCCAGCGCGAACTCGATTTCCCCGCCTCCGGCGCTCTGCGTGAATCGGAACGGCGTCACGAGGCGCTGTTCCGCCTCGACCGACAGCGGGGCGCCCGAGTCCCACAATGAGATGACGAGCGCGGGCCCGCCCTCGGTCACGCCGATCCGGAGCTCCCGCGGCGGCTGGCTGTCGCGCAGCCGCCGCAGTGAGAAGTCGAGCAGCTTCATCAGCATCTCGGTGAGCTGGGCCATCGGACAGGACACCATCGGCAGGTCGTGCGGGATGCTCCGCACCAGCTTGACGCCCAGCTCTTTGAGCGTGCCCTCACGCTCGGCCAGCACGCCGTTCAGCACGATCGACGCGTCCGACGGCTCGGCCGCGCCGATCGGGTGCTGCGCCAGCTCGAGGAAGTGCTGGGTGATCTCCGCTGCCCGTCGCACCTCGCCGTGCAGCATCATGAGCGCGCGGGCGCGCTCGGGGTCGAGCGGGCTGCCGTGTAGCAGGTCGGCGAGCGCGCCGATCGCGGCAAGCCGGTTGTTGAGCGCGTTCAACACGTTCGCGGAGCCTTCATCGAGCACCACGTGCTGCACTGGCGGCGGCGGCGGGGCGGGCGCGCGGGCGGCGGCGAGGCGGCCAGCGGCGGCTGTCGCGCGGTAGCGCCCCAGCAAGACACCGATGAACGCTCCGACCGCTGCGCCGAACGCGAACGCCACCCACAATTCCATGCGGTGTAAGCTATCCCCCGAAGCGCCCGAGGCCAGATGCTCCGCTTGATTACGGCCCGGCGGAGTTCTAGCTTTCGCGACCCGCCCTGGTGGTGGAACTGGTAGACACGCTGTCTTGAGGGGGCAGTGCCGTAAGGCGTCCCGGTTCGAATCCGGGCCAGGGCATGCGGAGGAGCGAGATGTCCGTCGATCACGGCTGGGCCGCCCTGGTCGTCGTCGCTCTATACGCGTTGCTCCACGGCGGTCAATGGGCGAGACGGACGTGGCGGGGTAAGAGGCACCAACGCTACGCCACGGACCGTGGCTTCCAGTTTGAGCCGGAGCGCCCAGAGGAATGGACGCGCCATGCCTCCACCTCCACCCTCGACCTCTTCTTGGAAGGGGATCGCCGTCGCTGGGGATTCACGATCACCGGCAGGTACGGCGGTCGGACGTTCACGGCCTTCGAATATGAGTGGTACCCCAGCACCCGCAGAGAGTGGCCGTCTCGAATCCGTGCCGTCCTGTGGGAGACCCCGGATGCGGTCTTCCCGAAGTTCTCCCTCACGCCGAAGGACCTGTGGACACGAGGCGCGGATTGGCTCTTGAGCTGGCTCGCTCGACCCGACGAGCGTGCCCTCTGGGCCGGCACCACCTCTGAGTTCGCTCGAGTATACGTACTTGCCGGCGACGATGCCGCAGCGGTCGGGGCGCTCTTCACACCTGAGATTCGTGCCTACTTCGTGGCCCACCTCGGACACTCGCTGGCGGGTGCCCAGAGGGAGCTCATTTGGTGGCGTCACGGCTCGCTACCTGTTGGGGCGCGGCTCGAGGCGTTCCTGGCGGAAGGCGACGCCATATACAGGCGATTCGTCAGAGGTTGACTGCTGCGTGCGCCGCGGCCGGCGGTGGGTTAGGAGTGTGCGGACGCCATCTCCACGCGGATGCTGCGCCACTTCCCCTGACGGAACCGCACAACGCTCAGCGCACAGCGCGTCATATGGCCCAGCAAGATGGCCGTCCAGATATCGGCGGGGCGCAAGCCGCGCGTCGCCTGGAAGAACGCGCACAGGCCGAGCGGCACGACGGCCTGGGAGACGATCGAGATGAAGAGAGGCGAGCGGGTGTCGCCCGTACCCTGGAGTCCCCCCGTGTAGGTAAGCGCGACGGTGACGAACAGCCCCGACACGCTGAGGAAGCCGAGCAGTTGCACCCCGAGGCCGACGACGACCGGGTCGGTCATGCCGAACAGCGCGAGCAGGGAGCGCGGGATCGTGATGAAGAGCACGCCGATCGCCGCCGCGAGCCCGAGCCCGAGTCCGGCGGCGACGTGCACGCCGTGCACTGAGCGTTCGGGGCGGCCCGCCCCCAGGTTCTGACCGGCGACTGCGGCGGCGGCGCCCATCAACCCCACCGATGTCCATGTGATGAACGAAAACAGCTCGGTGTAGCCGACCGCATAGGCGGCCTGGGCCTCGGCGCTCTGTGCCAGCGAGCCGATGAACCGCAGCAGCAACACACCCGCGACGTTCATCGCGATTCCCTGGAACCCGGTCGGGAGGCCGAAGCGGAACAGCGCTCGGATGATGCCCCAGTCGGGCCGCCAGTCCATGCCGCGGTGCCACACGACCGGCAGCCTTCCCGAGATCAACCAGTACACGGCGACGCTGCTGATCACGAGGCCCGCCACCGTGGTGCCGACCGCGGCGCCGGCGGTGCCTAATCGCGGGAATGGTCCCAGACCCGTGATGAACGCGACATTGCATGCGATGTTCAGTACGGTGAGGAGAAGGCCCAACCACAACGGCGTGCGCGCGTCGCCTGCCGCCCGCAAGGCTCCCCCTACCATGAAGAAGAGCAGCATGCCGATGCTGCCGACGAACATGATCCGGAGGAACGGCAACGCCTCGGTGCGGACGGCGGGCGCAGCGTTCACCACGCCCAGGAGCGAGGGCGCGAGGAACCAGCCCAGCGGCGCCAGCAGCAATCCCCAGAGCGCCAGGGCCGCGAGGAAGGCTTGGTAGACGGTGCGATTGACCTGTTCGGGCTCGTTGGCTCCGGCGAAGCGAGCCACGAGCACCCCCATCCCGCTGAACACCGACATGACGAACACGATGACGACGATGAAGATCTGGATGGCCACGCCGATGGCGGCGTTCCCGGCGTACCCCACGAAATGCCCCACCAGGGCGTGATCGACCATCCCCTGGAGCCCGCCGATGAGATTCTGCAGCATCGTGGGCCAAGCGAGCATCCAGACGGCGCGAGCGAGCGGACCCTCGACGATGGAGCGATCGAGGGGCTTACCTCCCCCGCTTGGCATCCAGGCTCCACGGCCCCGCGCCCGCGGCCGAGATGTAGAGCCAAACGAAGCAGTAGATCACGGCGGGCGTGCCCTGATTGAGGACTGTCCAGAAGCCGTGCGACCCGTGCCCGATGAAATAGGCGACCGCCATCTCGCCGGCCAGCAGAAAGGCGACGGGACGGGTGAACAGCCCGACGAGGAGGAACAGACCTCCGAGGGCCTCCAGGACGCCAGCCAGGCCGAGCAGCGAGGCGACGGGCACTGTGCCACCGCCGGGCATGATGGCGCCCGGAAACGCGAACAGCTTGGCCGTTCCGAACTGCATGAAGACGAAGGCCGCGACGATCCGGAGGATGCTGTGCAGGTACGGCGCCGCGGAGCGCCAGCGAGACGCCAGAGCGGAATCGGTCACGAGTCCTCCTAGTTAAGCCGTTAGCACAGGCGCGTAGCCTGTGTTGCCTTGAGGCAGCGCTCCCGCAGGCCTGCGTCTCCCAAGCGCTCCGTCCACGCGGCGAATGCGTCGGTAGGGCCGCGCCACTCGAGCTCGTCCACGTCGCGGAAGAGCGGCGCGTCGGTCCGGAGTGTCGCCAGCTGCTTGAACAGCAGCGCCCGGTCGCGGTGCTCCCCGAGGACGGTGGGCGGGAAGTGCTCGATGACGCCGTGCTGGTTCAGGAGCCGTGCTGCCGTGACCGCGCCTATCCCCGGAACGCCGGGATACCCGTCGGCCGCGTCGCCCACGAGCGCGAGGAAGTCGGGGATCAGGCCGGGCTCGACGCCGAACTTGTCACGCACCGCTGCCGCATTGCGGATCTTGTGTGCTTTACGGTCGACCTGCACCACCCGATCGCCGCGGACGCACTGCGCTAGATCTTTGTCGGGCGTCCAGATGCAGACTTGCTGCACGCGGTCGTCTTGGGAGGCGATCCAGGCTGCGGAGGCAAGCGCGTCGTCGGCCTCCAGCTCGATCATGGGCCACACCACCACGCCCAGGACGGTGAGCGCCTCCTCGAGGGGATGGAACTGGGCGAGCAGGGCAGGCTCGACGCCTTCTCCGGTCTTGTAGTCACTCCAGAGGCGATTGCGGAACGACTCGATGACGTGATCGGTTGCTACGCCGACGTGCGTGGCCCCCTGCTCGATCATCTCCAGGACGGAATGCAGCACGCCACGCACGGCGCCGAAGGGCGCATCCTTGCCCTCGTTGGCGCGACGGCGGCCGTAGAACTGGCGGAACAGCTCGTACGTGCCGTCCACGAGATGAACGATCATCGCGCTGCCGCTGCGCTAGCGAGCGGGTTCCTGGTACAGGCCGATCACGTTCCCCGCGGGATCGCGGAACCGTGCCGTGATCTCAGGCGCGTCTCCCCCGATCGGTTGCACGAGCGCGCCGCCGTGCGCCAATACGGCGTCGATGGTCGCGGCCACGCTGTCCACCATGATGTAGATGAGCAGGCCCGGTTGCGGGGACGCCGGCCGGCCGAGCACCCAGGCGCCGCTCACCGCGCCCGTGGTGTCGTCGAATGCGGTGGATCCGTCGCCGCGTTGGCGGATCCCCCAGCCGAACACCTTGGCGTAGAAGTCGGCCGAACGACGGATGTCGACCGCGGGCATCTCGATATAGCAGATCTTGCCGTTCGTAGGGGGCATCAGCACTCCTGCGGATGGTTGGGCGTCGAGCCGCGTGCGCACGCGGCGGCGCGCGCGCGGAGCAGGTCGCGCTCGCGGCCGTTGCGCGTGAGCGCTGCCGCGCGCTCGAACTCGGCCCGCGCCTCCTCGAAGCGGCCCAGCTTGGCGAGGAAATCGCCGCGCACGGTCGGCAGCAGGTGGTAATTCGCGAGTGCGGGCTCGGAGCGGAGTGCGTCGGCGATCTCGAGGCCCGCCGCCGGGCCGAAGGCCATGGTGTACGCCACCGCCCGATTCACCTCCACGACGGGGGATTGCGTGAGTTGGGCGAGCGCATCGTACAGCGCCGTGATGCGGGTCCAGTCGGTCTCCTCCGGGGTGCGCGCTCGCGCGTGACAGGCGGCGATCGCGGCCTGGAGCGCGTAGGGGCCGAGGGCACCGGCGAGCTGCTCGGCACGCTCGAGCGCCGCGAGCCCGCGACGCACGAGCAGCTGGTCCCAGCGCGCGCGGTCCTGATCGGCCAACAGGACGGGCTCACCCCCAGGGCCGACGCGAGCGTGCAGGCGGGACGCCTGGATTTCCAGCAGCGCCACGAGGCCGTGCACCTCGGGCTCGTCGGGAACCAGCTCGGCCAGAATCCGGCCGAGCCGCAGCGCGTCCTCGCACAGCGCCGGCCGCACCCACTCGTCGCCGGCCGTCGCCGAGTAGCCCTCGTTGAAGACGAGATAGATGACCTCGAGCACCGACGCCAGGCGCGCCGTGAGCTCGGCCCCGCGGGGGACTTCAAACGGGACGCGCGCTTCGCGCAGGGTCCGCTTGGCCCGGACGATCCGTTGTGCGACCGTCGACTCCGGCACGAGAAACGCCCGCGCGATCTCGTCGGTGGTGAGTCCTCCGAGCAGCCGCAGCGTGAGCGCCACGCGCGCCTCGGTCGAGAGCACGGGATGGCAGGCGATGAACATGAGGCGGAGCAGGTCGTCGCCGATGTGATCGTCGATCGCGGCGTCGAGATCCGGCACTGCCGCGTCCCGCCGGGCCTCGAGCTCGTGACCGAGCTGCTCATGCTTGCGATCGAGCATCTTGCCCCGGCGCAGCTGGTCGATCGCGCGATGCTTCGCGGTGGCCATGAGCCAGGCGCCCGGATTGTCCGGGACGCCCGACTCGGGCCAGCGCTCGAGCGCGACGACGAGCGCATCCTGCGCGAGGTCCTCGGCGAGACCGATGTCGCCGGTGATCCGCGTAAGCCCGGCGATGAGCTTGGGGGACTCGATCCGCCAGACGGCGTCGATCGCGCTGTGCGTGGCGGATGGCGTCACCGCTTGTGCTCGTTTTGCGCGATACGCGCCTTGACGAGCTTCCGCACCAGCGTCGCGGGGAGGGGCTTGTCGGCGGTAAAGCGAATGGTGCCCTTGGACGTGGCGTACGACGCGAGCTGCTTCTTGAGCGCCTTCGTGATGTTGGTGCTCATGAAGAGGCTGCAGTGATCCTTGAACGCAGCGTAGCCCACCAGCATGCCGTGGTGCTTGAACATCGGGATCCCGTAGCTGATGACCTCGGTCGCCTCGGGCGCGGCGGCCTTGATCGTCTTGCGCAGCTTCTGGAGCGCGGCCCGCGGGGCGGGTGGGACCGCCCTGAGGTAGGCGGGCACCGAGGCAAACTTTTTCATGAGGCGAAGAACTCCGTCAGCACGGGGGCCATGGTCCCCGCCGCCACGTTGTGGGTCTGACCGACCAGCGTGCGGAGCTGTGCACCGGGGATGACCTCGGCGAGCCGCTGTGCCGCCTGGCGCAGCACCGGCATGCTCTTGTCACCGCTGATCACGAGCGTCGGCAGCTTCAGCAAGGCGGCCCGACTGGCTGGTAACGAGAAGTCTCCCATGACTGCTGAGTCGTAGGGGAGTGAGGGGGCCGCCGCCTTGAGCTTGGGCCACATCGGCAAGAAGCGGAACACTGTTACGAGCAGGCCGGGCATGCCGATGATGTCTTTCATGTAGTACTTGACGGCATCACCACGGCGCCCCTCGGCGATCAGCCGAACGAGCTGAGTCTGATGGTCCACGGGCGGCACGTGCGCCGGGTTCCCGACCATGAACGGTGGCTCGTACAACGCCAGCTTCTTGACGTTGAGGCGACTCGCTGCCGCCTCGAGGGCGAGGGCCGCGCCGGAGGAGATGGCGAACACGAACGCCGACCCTCCGGCCTCGCGGATCAAGGCGTCGAGATCTTCGATCTCCCGCTCGACGGCATAGGGCGCCGTATCGCCGCTGTCGCCGCGACCACGGCGATCGTACATGAATACCGTGAAGTCCCGCGCCAGGCGCGGCGCCAGCTTCGGCATCGGCCCGAACGACCGGCTGCAGAACGCGCCGTCGACCAGGATGACCGGTGGTCCCGCTCCCAGCTGGTCGTAGGCGATCGTGGTGCCGTCGCGCGAGCGTACCGATTTCACGGACTTCCCCTCATACCCTCACGTCGAACGGGCGTCGGCGAAATCGACACGCCGACCCCGGCCGGCTGTCGCGGCGCGCGCTAATCCGCCGGCAGGTCCGCTATGTGGATGACCGGCCGGACCTCGATCGTGCCGCGCCGGGCCATGGGAATGCGCGCGGCGATGGCGATCGCCTCGTCGAGATCGCTCGCATCGACCAGGAAGTAGCCGCCCAGCTGTTCCTTGGTCTCCGCGAACGGGCCGTCGGTCACCACGCGCTTGCCCTGGCGTACCCGGACGCTCGTCGCCGTGGCGGTAGGCTCGAGCGGGGCGGCGGCGACATATTGGCCCGCGGCGTCGAGCTGGTGCGCCAGTTGGGTGGACTCGCGGTAGCACTGCTCTCGCTCGGTCTGGCTCAGGGCCTGCTCGTCCAGGTAGATCAGCAGCATGTATCTCACGAATGTGGCTCCCTACACTGTTAGGTCCCTGTCCAAGAGGTCTACCCATGACCCCTCTCCGTTTTAGGGGTCCTCACCCCTGTCCCCCTCTCCGTTCCGGAGAGGGGGGACTCATGTCGTTCCCCCTCTCCCGAAGGGAGAGGGGGTCAGGGGGTGAGGACTACCCGCCGGCGATCGCCCCGATCACGAGAAACGGCTCCGCCCCCGATGCCACGGCTTCGGGCAGCGGGGCATCGGGCGGGTCGTGGGTCAGGTCCCGCTCGCATGCAAAGAATCGCAGGAACGGCCGTCGCTGCGCGGTGACGTGGTCCCGGATGGTCCCGCGCAACATGGGATAGCGCTCCTCGAGTGCGTCGAGCACCGCGCCCCGAGTGACCCGGCCCGGGACGTCGAGCTTCACCTCGCCTTTGACCTGCGCCAGCGTCCGCAGGTGCGGGGGGAGCACCACGCGGATCATGGCAGCGTCTGAACCTCGACCGACAGCACGGCGGGAAGATCGCGTACGATGGGCGCCCAGCTGTCGCCGGCGTCGGCGGACGCGTACACCTGCCCGCCGGTGGTGCCGAAGTACACGCCACACGGCTCCAGTGAGTCGACGGCCATCGCGTCGCGCAGCACGTTCACGTAGCAGTCGCGCTGCGGCAGCCCCTGCGTGAGCGCCTCCCACTCCGTGCCGCCGGAGCGGCTGCGGTACACGCGCAGCTTCCCGTCGGGCACGTAATGCTCGGAGTCGCTCTTGATGGGGACGACGTAGATGGTCTCCGGCTCGTGGGCGTGCACGTCGACCACGAACCCGAAGTCGGTGGGCAGATTCCCACTGACCTCGCGCCACGAGTCGCCGGCGTCGTCCGAGCGCAGGACGTCCCAGTGTTTCTGCATGAACAGCACGTTGGGCCGCGAGCGGTGCAGCGCGATGCGGTGCACGCAGTGGCCGACCTCGGCGTTCGGATCGGGAATGTACTGCGAGTGCAGGCCGCGGTTGATCGGCTTCCACGTCTTGCCGCCGTCGTCGGTGCGGAACGCGCCCGCGGCAGAGATGGCGACGTACATCCGGCGCGGGTTGGCGGGATCGAGCAGGATCGTGTGGAGGCACATGCCGCCGGCGCCCGGCTGCCATTTGGGCCCTGTACCATGACCGCGCAGCCCGGCGAGCTCCTGCCACGTCTTGCCGCCGTCGCTCGTCCGGAATAACCCCGCGTCTTCCACCCCGGCGAACACCGTGTCCGGATCGGAGAGCGACGGCTCGAGATGCCAGACGCGCTTGAACTCCCAGGGGTGCTGCGTGCCGTCGTACCACTGGTGCGTGGTGAGGGGCTTGCCCGTTTCCGGCGACGCGTCGTAGACGAACTTATTGCTCTCGCCCTTCGGCATCTGGCCGGGCTCCATGGTCATTCCGCCGCCGGGCGCCTCCCACGTCTTGCCGCCGTCGCAGGAGCGTTGGATGATCTGTCCGAACCACCCGCTCGTCTGTGACGCATACAGCCGATTCGGGTCGGCGGATGATCCCTTCATGTGATAGATCTCCCAGCCCGCGAAGTGCGGGCCGCTTACGTTCCACTGCTTGCGCTTGCCGTCCCCTGCCAGGATGAACGCACCCTTGCGGGTACCCACCAGCACCCGTACACCGCTCATGACTGACTCCTTTCATGACGTGCCCAACGAATGACGGCGGACAATCTACGCATCCCCAGTGCGAGGAATACCAGTTGACGAATTTCGCACTCCCCTTCCCACGTCGGCTAGTGCTGCTTACCTCCCCGCGGCCTTCTGAACGTCGGGTGGAAAGTCCGAGATCTCCTGCACCTGGCGCACTTCGATCAGGTCGCCGTCCTGCATGGGCGCGCGCTTCGCCCATTCGATCGCTTCGGCCCGGGACTTCACCTGGATCATCCAGTAGCCGCCGAGCACCTCCTTCGCTTCGGTGAACGGCCCGTCGGTCACCTTCGTCTTGCCACCGGAGAAGCTTACGCGGGCGGCTTTGACGGGCGGGTGCAGCCCGTCGAGCCCGAGCAGGACGCCGGCCTTGGTGAGGGACTCGTTGTACTTGGTCATTTTGGCGACAAGCTCGGCCGGGGGCGCGAAGTCCGCCCCCGCCTTCTCGTACCCCTTCGGGATCACCAGCATCATGAATCGCATCGTGCTCAGTTCCTTTTGGTTTCGGTGCGCCGGGCCCATCCCGGCTTCATAGAAGCGTCGAACGAGGGGCCCCAGAATCGACACGCCGCTTCACCCCTTCGCCAGGTCCTCCCGGACGCCGCCGGCCGACGGCCAGCGGGGAGTCATGCCGCCCGCGCGAGCACCACCGCGCCGATCGTTATCACGGCCGCGCCGATCGCGCGGGCCAAGAATTCGGGCCCGAGCCGCTCCGAGGCTATGGCCACCGCCACGGCTGCGACGACGGCGCTGTTCATCATCCCGCCGGCGAGCAGGGCGGCCATCAGACCGATGCAGCACAGGCTGCAGTTGACGCCGAAGCGGACACCGTGCAGGAAGTTCGCCTTAGCACTTCGGCCCGCCGGCGCGCCGCATGCACGGCACAGCGCCAGCTGGCGGGCCTTCCACGCGCTCAGCTGCACCGCCCCCGCGACGAGCAGCGCAGCGCCCGTGGCCAGCGGGACGAGCCGCGCGACCGCCGGCCACTCGAGCTCGGTACGGGCGACGGCGCTCCCGAGGGCGTAGACGGCTGCGCCGAACAGCGCCCACACGGAGAAGTAACCCACCCCCGCTAGGGCGGCGAGCTGGTTCCGCGGGATACTGGCGAGCATCGGCAGGAGCGGCGGCAACATCATCGCCACCATCATCACGAGCCACATCGCAACGAATCGGGCACCGCTGCCAGCCCAGGTCTGGGCCGGCATCAGTGTCCAGACCATCGACAGGGTCCAGCCGCCCGGCATCGCCATCCCGCCCGCCATGGAGCGGGACCAGTGGAGAGTCGCCGCCGCGCTCGCCACAAATAGCAGCAGGCTGGTTCCGAGGAGCGGGCCGCGGCGTGACGGCGCGTGGGCCTCAGCGGCGAGAGTCTTCGCGATCATCGTTGAGCATCCTCGAGGACGGACAGAATGTTGCCGGCCGGGTCTCTGAAGCCGGAAAACGCCTTTGAGTCCGTCAGCATTGTCCTACTCCCTAGTGGGGGGACGGCTCGGGCTCGGAGGCCGAGCCCACATGCCACCTAATGCGCGCGACCCGCATCGTTTGAACGCGCCCTGAGAGGGCGCGCTCGGCGCGCGCGTGCG
>QHTT01000064.1 GCA_003220935.1 Gemmatimonadota bacterium | reverse complement strand
GCGAGAACCGCCGGCGCCGCGCTGGAGGCGTTCGCGCCGGACGTCCTGATCGTTGACACCGTCCCGCGGGGAGCCTTGCGGGAGCTGGACCCCGTCCTGGAATCGCTGCGCGCGCGAGGACGGACCCGGCTCGTGCTCGGACTGCGGGACGTGCTCGACGAGCCGGCCAGGCTACAACGCGAGTGGGCCCGCGCCCGGAACCAGGAGGCCGTGCGCACCTACTACGATGCCGTGTGGGTCTACGGTGACCCCGCAGTCTATGACCCGGTGCGCGAGTATGCTTTCGCTCCCGACGTGGCGGCGAAGGTGCGCTACACGGGATATCTCGATCAGCGGGCGCGGCTCACGTTCGCGCGACGCGGCGACAAGGACCCGGTGGCGGCGCTGGGATGGTCAGGCGGCCGGCTCGCGCTCTGTCTGGTGGGCGGCGGGCAGGACGGCGCCGAGCTGGCGGAGGCCTTCGTGGAAGCGGAACTCCCGCCAGACACCAACGGCCTGCTCGTCACCGGCCCGTGCCTGCCTGGCGGCGTGCGGGGACGGCTGAATCGCAGCGTCGCGAGCAATCCTCGCCGCCGGGTGGTCTCGTTCGTGCACGAGCCGACGCGATTGGTGCGTCGCGCAGACTGTGTCGTCGCCATGGGCGGTTACAACACCGTCTACGAGGTCCTGTCGTTCGAAAAGCCCGCGCTCATCGTGCCCCGTGTCACGCCTCGACAGGAGCAGCTGATCCGCGCCGAGCGGTTGCAGGCGCTGGGGCTCGTGGACGTGCTCCATCCGGAAGCATTGAGTGCCGCGGCCCTGAGCAACTGGCTCGCTCGCGGGCGGGCCCCGGTCCGACCGGCGAGGGAACGGATCGATTTCAACGGCCTGAGCCGCGTCCCGCAACTGCTGGAAGAACTCTTCGGCATCCGACCGCCGCTACGGCCGCGCCGCCGAGTCCGCGCCGAGGTTCACCATGCAGCGTGACGCGCCGCTGCGCGTCGGGGAATCGGCTGGTCGGCTTGCGATCGCCTACATCGTCAAAGCCTGGCCGCGGCTTTCCGAGACATTCATTCTCAACGAGATCGTCGGCCTGGAGCGCCGCGGCGTTTCCATCCGCATTTTTTCCGTGAAAGACCCGAATCCCGGTCCGATCCACGACGGGGTTGCCCTGGTGCGGGCGAACGTGACGTACCTGTCGCCCCGGCGCCACTGGAAGTCCGCCTTGCCGGGGAACTTCCGCTCACTGCGCCGCCGACCCGGCAGGTACCTTCGGACGTTGCTCATGGCCCTCGTGAAGGTCTTGAGCCATCGTCGCCGGCATCGCGGCTCGCCGGCGCTCGGGCTGCGCGCACTGGCCGCGCTACGCCATTTTCTGGAAGCCGGCTACTTGGCGGATGTGCTGTTCGGCCAGCCGGCGACGCATCTCCATGCGCACTTCGCTTCGTCACCGGCGCTCGTGGCGCTGCTCACGTCGCGAATCACAGGTGTTCCATATACGCTCACGGCGCACGCAAAGGACATTTACGTGAGCCATCCCGACGATCTCCGTGCCAAGCTCCGCGAGGCTCGCGCGGTGGTCACCTGCACCGAGTACAACCGGCAACATCTGCTGCGCCGATACCCGCGGGAATGCGGCGGCAAGGTGCTCCGCGTTTATCACGGACTCGACCTTGCGCCGTTCCGCTGCGCCCGTTCGCACACGCCCGAGCCGCGGGAAGCGGTGATACTGTCCGTCGCCAGGTTGGTCGAGAAGAAGGGTTTGGACGACCTGCTTGCGGCGGTCGATATCCTGCGGCTCCGGGGGCGCCGACTGAGGTTGGAGATCATTGGCACGGGGCCGCTGCGGGAGAAGCTCAAGGCCCAGGCGACGCAGCTCGGTCTGGACGATCGCGTGAGGCTGCTGGGCGCTCAACCGTACGAGGCGGTCTGTCTCGCCTACCGGCGAGCCTCCGTGTTTGCGCTCCCCTGCCGGGTCGCTGCGGATGGTGATCGCGATGGGATCCCCAACGTGCTGCTGGAGGCGGTGGCCAGCGGCGTGCCCGTCGTCTCCACCCCGGTATCAGGGATTCCCGAGCTGATCGAATGCGACCGGAGCGGTTTGCTCGTGGAGCCGAACCATCCCGGCATGCTTGCCGACGCGCTCGACAGGATTCTGGAAAGCCCGGAGCTGCGGGCGCGCCTGACCGAAGCCGCCCGCGCCAAGCTCGCAGCGCATTTCTCACTGGACCACTGTTCCGCCCGATTGCTGGCGCTGTTTCAAGCGGTGCAGGCTGCATGACGATGCGGATCGCGTACGTCTGCGCCGACCCCGGCGTTCCCGTCTTCGGCCACAAGGGCTGTTCGGTCCACGTACAGGAGATGCTCCGCGCCTTGCAAGGGCACGGCGCCAGCGTGGACCTGTTTGCCGCCCGCGTGGACGAGGCGCCGCCGTCCGGACTCGAGTCGCTGCAGATTCACCACCTGACACCCTTAGGCGATGGCGACCCGTCCAGCCACGCAGCTGCGATCGCTGCGCTAAACGACGAGCTCGCCGCCCTGCTCGATCGTGCCGGGCCGTATGACCTCGTGTACGAGCGTTACTCGCTCTGGAGCCTCGCCGCTATGGAGCACGCGGCCACCGCCGGCGTCCCGGGGCTGCTCGAAGTGAACGCGCCGCTGATCGAGGAGCAAGCCCAGTACCGGGGGCTGCGCGACGCCGGGGGTGCCGACCGCGTGGCTGCGCGCGCGTTCCGGGCGGCCAGCGTGCTGCTCGCCGTGTCCGCGGAGGTCGCCGCCTGGCTCGAGCGCCGAGGGGTCGTGCGGGGTCGCGTGCATGTGATCCCCAACGGGGTGGATGCGGAGCGGTTCCGGCCCGATGTGCGGCCGGCCGCCCCCGGACCGCCCGGAAGCTTTACCGTGGGTTTCGTCGGCTCGATGAAGCCGTGGCATGGACTGGACGTCCTGGTCGAGGCGTTCGCGCGCCTGCACGAGCGCGCCCCCGACGCGCGGTTGCTGCTCGTGGGCGACGGGCCGGCGCGGGCCGGCGTCTGCGCCGACCTCTCGGACCGCGGGCTCGCCGGGGTCGTGCATTGCACGGAAGCGGTGGCCCCGCTCGAGGTTCCTGGGCTCCTGACCTCGGTCGACGCTGCAGTTGCCCCCTACTCTCTCGCGAGCGGCTTCTATTTCTCGCCGCTCAAGGTGTACGAGTACATGGCGGCGGCTCGAGCGGTGGTGGCCAGCCGGGTGGGCCAGCTGGAGACCTTGATTCGGCATGAGGTCAACGGATTGCTGTGCCCGCCGGGGGATGCCGCAGCCCTGGCCGCGGCGCTCGAACGACTGCGGTGCGAGCCGGCGGTGCGCGCGCGCCTGGGGCGAGCTGCGCGGGCGACGGTGCTCCGCAACCACACGTGGGACGCAGTCGCGGCCCGGGTGCTGGCACTCGCCGCGGCCGCGGTGGAGGCCTAGGTGGGACGGCCCCTGACGCTGCGCGCGGCGCTGCCTGGCCTCGGGCGGCTGGTGCGGCGGCTCTGGCCGTACGTGCGGCGCGAGCGGCCGCTGATCGTCGTGTCGCTGCTGGCGCTCTATGCCGAAATCGGCCTGCGCCTGCTCGAGCCGTGGCCGCTGAAGGTCGTCCTGGACCACGTCGTTGGCGCCGGCCACCACGGTCGCTGGGTGGACCGTGTCTTGGCCGCCCTCGACCCCGGGACGCTGCTCGCGCTCGCGGCAGTAGCGGTGGTCGCGTTCGCCGGCCTGCGGGCTCTGGCCGCCTACTACAACACCGTCGGCCTCGCGCTCGCCGGCAACCGCGTGCTGACCGCCGTGCGCAACGAGCTGTACGCCCAGCTGCAGCGCCTCTCCCTCTCGTTCCACACGCGGGCCCGCACCGGCGATCTCATCGTGCGCGTGACGGGCGACGTCGGGTTCCTGCAGGACGTGGTGGTCACGGCGTTCTTGCCGCTCCTCGCGAGCGGGCTCACCTTCGTCGGGATGGCCGGGGTGATGCTCTGGCTCAACGCACCGCTGGCGCTGTTGGGGAGCGATGGCCGCGACGGCGGCCGAGTCGATCGGGGCGGTGAAGGTAGTCCACGCCTTGTCGTTGGAGGGGACGTTCGCGCAGGCCTTCACCAAGCAGAGCCGCAAGAATCTCGCGACGGGCGCGGCGGCCACGCGGCTGGAAGCCGCGCTCGAGCGCACGGTGGACCTACTCATCGCCGTCGCCACGGCGCTTGTGCTCTGGAGCGGTGCGCACTTCGTGCTGCGCGGCGCGATGACGCTGGGCGACCTGGTCGTCTTCCTCGCCTACTTGCGCACCGCCTTTCGGCCGGCGAAGGACTTCGCCAAGTACACCGGCCGGCTCGCCAAAGCGTCGGCGGCGGGCGAGCGCGTGGTCGATCTACTGGACCGCACGCCCGACGTGCGAGATCTGCCAGGCGCGGTGCCGGCCCCCCCCCTGCGCGGGCACGTGCGCTTTGAGGGCGTGGGCTTCGCCTACGACCCGGGCCACGCCGCGCTCGAGGCGATCGATTGCGCGGTCGAACCCGGCCAGCACGTCGCCCTGGTGGGCCCCTCGGGGAGCGGGAAGTCCACCTTTGCCAGCTTGATCCTGCGGCTGTACGACCCGACCGCGGGGCGGGTGCTGATCGACGGGCGCGACCTTCGCGAGTACACGCTGGCGTCGCCGCGTCGCATGAGGCGATCGAGGCGGCCGCCCGGCTTGCCAACGCTCACGGGTTCATCATGGCGCAGCCGCAGGGCTACGACACCGTCGTTGGCGAGCGCGGCGTGACCCTGTCCAACGGCCAGCGCCAGCGGATCGCTATTGCCCGCGCCGCGATTCGGCACGCACCGCTCCTGATCCTGGACGAGCCCACCACGGGCTTGGACGGCGAAAACGAACGGGCCGTCCTCGAAGCACTGGAGCGCCTGACGGAGGGGCGGACCACGTTCCTCATCACCCACGACCTGCAGCTGACCACTCACGCGAACCTGATCCTGTACCTCGAGGCCGGCCGCGTGCGGGAGCGCGGCACGCACGCCGAGCTGCTGCGAGCGGAGGGGTCGTACGCCAACTTGTACCGCCTCCGGATGACCGGCGCGGGCCCCGAGCGCTACGACGCTGTCAACGCCTGATGCGGCTCCCGCGCGGGAGGGGGGAGAGGGGGGGGACACTCGCGGTCGCGATGCTGTTGGCGTTCGCCCTGCCGCGAGCCGCCGCGCCCCAAGTCGGCACGACCACGGACATCATCACCGGTACGGTGACGGGGCGCGACAGCCAACCCCTCGCCGGGGCGCTCGTGCAGGCGACGTCCCTGGAGACCCAGGTGTCGCGCCAGCGGACGACTGACGCGCGCGGCCGGTTCACCATCGTCTTCCCGGAGGGCGGTGGGCAGTACCAGCTTACCGTCCGCTACGTCGGCATGGCACCGGCACGGGCGACCATCGCGCGCCAGGCGGACGAGGACCGCCTCGTCGCCAACGTCCGGATGGACCTGGCCATCGTCACTCTGGAGCCGGTCGCGGTACAAGCGACGGCCCAGCTGCGCGGGCTGGAGCGACTGGGGCCGGGCGCGACCGGACGCGACCTCAGGTCCGAGGCGATGAGCCGTCTCCCGATCGCGGCCTCGGATCTTACCGCACTCGCGACGCTCGCTCCCGGCGTGGTCGGCATCGCCGAGACCGACAGCACGCGTCCGGCCTTTTCGGTCGCGGGACAACGCCCCACCGCCAACCGTATCACGCTGGACGGCCTGTCGTTCGGTGGGGCGATGGTGCCGCAGGATGCCATCCGCGCGACGCGCGTCGTCACGAACACCTACGATGTGGCGCGCGGCCAGTTCTCGGGCGGGCTCGTCGCCTCGACCACGCGCAGCGGCACCAACGTCCCCCAGGGGGCCTTTACCTACAACGGGCGCGACCGCGCGCTCGCCTGGGGGGGCGTGACAGCATCGCCGTTCAGCCAGGGGTACACGCAGACCCAGATCGGCGAGGGGATGGGCGGCCCCGTCGTGCGCGATCGGCTGTTCGTGTTCGGCGCGCTGCAGGTACGTTCGAAGGATCAGGCCCTGCCGTCGCTCGCCACAGCGGATCCGGCGACCCTCGAACGGCTCGGCGTGAGTCCCGACTCCGCTGCGCGCTTCCTCACGCTGCTGGCAGCCACCGCCGTCCCCGTGAGTGTGCCCGCTGCGCGGGGCGACCGGGGCACCGACAACACCGCCGCCCTGCTGCGGATGGACTGGAACGTGGCGGAGGCGCACACACTGATGTTGCGTTTGGACGGACGGTGGAATTCTGACGACCCCACGCGCGTCAGGTCACTGGCTCTCCCGTCCACCGGGGGGAGGCGCTGGGAGCGGGCTGGAGGCGTGATGGCGTCATTGACGTCCCACTTCGGCGAGCAACTCATCAACGAAGTGCGTGGCTACGTCTCGGCCGAGCACACCGATGCTGGGGGGTTCCTCGCGGTCCCGGAGGCGCGGGTGCACGTCACGTCGGACCTGCCAGACAGCATCCGGGGCATCGCGACGCTCACGTTCGGGGGCAACCACGGCTTTCCGCAACACACGGACAATACCACGGCTGAGGTCCGCGAGGAGGTCTCCTGGTTGACGCACGACGCGGCGCACCGCATCAAGCTCGGCGGCTATTTCAACTCCGTGCGGCTGCGCGCGAACGAGACGCCCAACCAGCTTGGCACCTTCGTGTTCCACTCACTCGACGCGTTAGCGGCGGGAAGGCCGTCGTCCTTCACCCGAACCCTCGCGCCGCTCT
>QHTT01000058.1 GCA_003220935.1 Gemmatimonadota bacterium | reverse complement strand
GTCGATTCGGATCGGCGCTGGTGGCTGAACGGCAGCGAATGCCCCAACGTTGCCGGTTGTTTCGACATCGACATGGCCTTCAGCCCGTCGACGAACACGCTCCCCATTCGCCGTCTCAACCTGCAGCCGGGGGACGCCGCGGTGGTACGGGCCGCCTGGCTCCGCTTCCCCGAGTTCGCTCTCGAGCCGCTCGTCCAGCGGTACAGCCGTATTGATCTGGCGACCTACCGTTACGAGAGCGGCGGTGGCGTCTTCACGCGGACTCTGCGTACGAACTCGGCGGGGTTCGTCGTCTCCTATCCAGAGTTCTGGGAGGTCGTACATTCAGGGCCAGCCGCCAACCAACGGAGGTCATTATGACTGGGCTGTCCGCGCTGTGGCTGCCGATCCTCCTGTCATCCGTGATCGTCTTCGTCGTCAGCTCCGCTATCCACATGGCGTCGCCCTGGCACAAGAGCGACTACCCCAAAGTGCCGAATGAAGACAGAGTGAGAGACGCGCTCCGCGCGCTCGCCATCCCGCCGGGCGACTACATGATCCCGCGCCCGTCCAGCCGGGAGGAGCTGCGCTCCCCGGAGTTTGCCGCCAAGGTGAAGCAGGGCCCTGTTATGATGATGACCGTCATGCCGAACGGGCCCATGGCGATGGGAAGGAGCCTCATCCTGTGGTTCCTCTACGCGGTTGTGGTGGGATGTTTCGCTGGGTACGTCGCGGGGCGCGCGCTGCCCGCCGGCGCGGAGTCGTTTCGCGTCTTCCGGTTCGTCGGAGTCACCACCTTCGTCGGCTACTCGGTTGCGCTGTGGCAGATGTCGATCTGGTACCGCCGTGCCTGGACCACGACGCTCAAGGCGACGGTGGATGCGGTGATCTATGCTCTCCTCACCGCGGGCACGTTCGTGTGGCTGTGGCCGCACTAGCTCGCCGCACTCCCTCATCCAGGAGGCGGTGCCGGCGGCGGCGCGGCCGAGGCTGGGCGCGACCGGTCACTGACTTCCGGGGCGTCGCGCGCGCAGCTCGGCGACGTTCTTGTCCCAGATTTTTTGCTGGTCGCCCGTCAGCACCGCGCGAATCTCGTCGTCCTGTCGGCGGAACAAGTCCCGCATCTTGGCCCGGGTCGCCGAGTCGGGCCGGCTGCCTGGCGTGAACGCCGGCATCTGGGTGCCGTAGCGCGCCCGGATAGAATCGATCTTCGCCTGTTGCGCGGGCGTCAGGGTGATGTCTTTGAAGAGGGCCTGCATGCGCCGCTCCGCGAACCCCTGCCGTCCGGGGCTAGCTACCGACGGCGGACTCTGAGCCAGCGCGGCGGACGCTGTCACTGCCACAACCGCCATGTGCACCAGTGCGATGCGCAGCTTCATGTTCCCTCCTGTGCGTGGGATAGCGCCAGCTTCACCCAGATCGTACGGCCGACGGCACGAGATTGTTGGGCGTCGCCACGGGAGCGAGCGGGCACCGCTCACTTGCCTGGGAGGGCCTCCGCTGCGCAGTTTATGTTGTGCGTGATGCACCTCGACGAGTGGCCCGAACCTGTGATTCCTTCACCGCGGGGAAACAGCGATGTCCAAGAGCGACGACCAGAAAATTGCCGCCCTAGCGAAGAAGAACGCCGCTAAGGCGGCGAGGGCGAAGCCGAGTAAGCGTCGCCGCTACGACGACACGCTTCCTCCGGAGCGAGAGGACGACGTGGATCTGCGCGACTTCTTTTCGGAGATGAAGAAGCGCGAGTTTTGACAGCTCGTCGCTTAAGTTCTTGTCCGATGCCCACCTACGAGTACAAGTGCCCCGCGGGGCACTTGTTCGAGAAGTTCTTCCCGATGATGCACGACAAGCGCCGGGAGAAGTGTCCCACGTGCGGCAAGCTGGCCGAGCGGCAAATCTCCGGCGGGGCGGGTCTCGTCTTCAAGGGCCCCGGCTTCTACACCACCGACTACAAGCGGGCCGGTGAAAAGCAGGACCAGCAGGATCAGAAGGCTCAGAAGGATCAGAAGAAAGACGCCAAGCCCGCGGCCGAGTCAAAGCCCGCCGAGAGCGCCAAGCAGAAGAAGAACTCCGGAGAGAAGTGAAGGCGCACGAGGCGATCGTCCGCGCTCTACGAGACGCGGCGCACACGATCGGCGTGTCCACGCTGCCGGAGTTCAAGTACGAAACACCGCGGGACCCCGCGCACGGTGACGGTGCCACGAACCTGGCCCTGGTGATCGCGCAGGCTCTGGGAAAGCCGCCGCGCGCCGTCGCCGAGCAGCTGGTGGGGGCGCTGCAGCTGCCGGCGGGCATCGTCAAGAAGGTCGAAATCGCCGGGCCCGGGTTCATCAATTTCTTCCTCGCCGAGGAGCAGCTCGCCGCCGTGCTCCCGGCCGTGCTGGCCGCGGGCGAGCGCTATGGCCAGAGCGACGTGGGCCGCGGCCAGCGGGTCAACGTTGAGTTCGTCTCCGCTAATCCGACGGGCCCGCTGCACGTGGGCCACGGGCGCGGCGCCGCTCTGGGAGACGCGATCGCGTCGCTGCTCGACTGGACCGGCCACGCCGTGACGCGCGAGTGCTACGTCAACGACGCGGGGACGCAGATCGACCGGCTCGCCCGCTCACTCTGGGCACGGGTCCAGCAGGCGGCCGGCCGGCGGGCGGAGATCCCGGAGGGCGGCTACCACGGAGAGTATCTCCTCGAGGTCGCCGAGAGGATCCTGGCGCGTGAGGGCCGGGCATTCGCCGACCTTTCCGAGCCGGAAGGCCTGCGCCGCTGTCGCGTGATCGGCGTCCAGTCCCTGCGCGCCGAGCAGGAGGAGGACCTGCGGGAGTTTGGGGTCCGGTTCGACGTGATCTTCCTCGAGTCTCGGCTCTACCAGGAAAAGCTCATCGAGCAGACGCTCGCCGATCTCGCCAAGCGGCAGTACACGTACGAGCAGGACGGCGCGCTGTGGCTCAAGTCCACCGCGTTCGGAGACGACAAGGACCGGGTGCTGCGCAAGTCGGACGGCACCTACACCTACCTCATGCCCGACATCGCTTACCACCGCCACAAGCGGGAGCGCGGCTTCGAGCGCGCCATCGACATCTGGGGCGCCGATCACCACGGTTACGTGGCTCGTGTGCAGGCTGCCATGCACGCGCTCGGCTACCCCGCCGATTTCTTCCGCGCCGAGCTGGTCCAGCTAGTGCGGGTGATGCGGGGTGGGGAAGAGATGCGCTTCTCCAAGCGCACGGGCGAGTTCGTGTCGCTGCGCGACTTGGTGCAGGAGACAGGAGTGGACGCGGCGCGCTACTTCTTCTTGATGCGGCGGGGTGACTCGCAGTTCGTGTTCGACGTCGATCTCGCGAAGAGCCAGAAGGACGAGAACCCTGTGTACTACGTGCAAATGGCTCACGCGCGGATGAGCGGCATCTTCAAGGTGGCCGCGCGCGATCCGGCGTCCGTCACGCCGGTCGCGGCGGACTCGAGCGTGCTGACGCAACCCGAGGAGATCGACCTGATGAAGGAGCTCGCGGCGTTCCCCGGCGTGGTGGCGCGGGCGGCGGAGACGCTCGAGCCGCACCGCGTCACGGGCTATCTCGAGGGGCTCGCCCGGATCGCGCACGCATGGTATCACAAGTACCGCGTGCTGGGCGAGCCCGAGGAGCGGGAGCGCCTGGTCCTCGCGGCGGCGGTGCGACAGGTGCTGGCGAACGGGCTGCGCCTGCTCGGCATCACGGCGCCGGAGCGGATGTGACGGCAGGCTTGCTCGTGGTGGGCTCGATCGCGCTGGATTCCGTGGCGACGCCGTTCGGCGAGACGGCCGACGCGCCCGGCGGCTCGGCGGTGTTCTTCAGCGCGGCGGGGGCGATCCTGCACCCCGTGCAGGTGGTGGGGGTGGTCGGCAGCGACTATCCGCTCGGCGCCCTCAAGGCACTGGAGGCGCGCGGTGTGGACCTGGCGGGCGTCGAACAAATGCCCGGCGAGTCGTTTCGCTGGAAGGCGAAGTACTCCTACGACCTCTCCAGCCGCGAGACGCTCGACACGCGGCTCGGCGTGTTCGCCCAGTTCCGGCCCAAGCTGCCGCCCAAGTTCCGCGATGCGCGCTACCTGTTCCTGGGCAACATCGATCCCGAGCTGCAGCTCGGCGTGCTCGACCAGGTGAAGAGCCCGGCGCTCGTAGCCTGCGACACGATGAACTACTGGATCCACTCGAAGCGCGACCTGCTGCTCGAGCTGCTGCGCCACATCGACATTCTCCTGGTGAACGACTCGGAAGCCCGCGAGCTCTCGGGCGACTGGAACATCTACCGCGCGGCACGCTGGATCCTCGAGCACGGCCCCCGCCGCGCCGTGATCAAGCAGGGGGAGCACGGCGCGCTGCTGGTGGACCGCGACGCGACGTTCAAGGTCCCCGCGTACCCGCTGCAGGAAGTGTTCGACCCGACCGGCGCGGGTGACGCGTTCGCCGGCGGCTTCATGGCCTATCTCGCGTCGACCGGCGATCTCTCCTCGGCCAATCTGCGGCGCGCCATGGTGTACGGCGCCGCCCTGGGCTCCTTCGCCGTGGAGGCGTTCGGCGTGCAGGGGCTGGCCGGCGTCGCGCTCGCGGACGTGCGCGCCCGCGTGCGCGCCTTCAAGGAGCTCGTTCACTTCGAAGTGGACGAGCTCGCCGAGCCGTGACTGACCGGTACGCCGCGGCCGGCGTCCGTCTCGACGTCGCCGCGGAGGCGAGGCGGCGGATCGCCGAGCTGGTGCGCACCACGCGCACCACCCTGGCGCTCGGCGAGATCGGCGCGTTCGGCGGGATGGTGCGCCTTCCCTCCGGCTACGAGCGGCCCGTCCTCGTCCTCTCGACCGACGGCGTGGGGACCAAGGTGCTCGTCGCCGCGCGCGCCGGGATCCACGACACCGTGGGCGAGGACCTCGTGAATCACTGCGTGAACGACATCCTCGTCCACGCGGCACGACCGCTCGCGTTTCTCGACTACATCGCGACGGGCAAGCTCGAGCCCGACGTCGCCGCGGCGATCGTGGCCGGGATCGCGCGAGGCTGTCGCGCGCACGAGATGACGCTCGCGGGAGGCGAAACCGCGCAACTCGCGGACCTGTACCAGCCGGGGCAGTACGATCTCGCGGGGACCATCGTCGGGGTCGTGGAAGAGGGCGCGGCGCTGCACGGTGACCGCGTGCGGCCAGGCGACGTGTTGATCGGCTACGCGTCGAACGGACTGCATACCAACGGCTACACCCTCGCGCGACAGATCGTTTTCGAGACGCTGGGGCTGGATGTCGACCAGGAATTCCCGGAGAGCGGGCGGTCGGTGGCACAGGTGTTGCTGGCCGTGCACCGGAGCTACGCGACGGCCGTGACCCCGGTCCTCTCGCGGCTGCACGCCCTCGCCCACATTACCGGCGGCGGCATCCCGGGGAACCTGGAGCGCGTCCTGCCGCACGGCTGCGAGGCCGTAGTCGACGCCAGGGGGTGGGGCTGGCCGGTCATCTTCCGGGTACTAATGCGGGCCGGCCGGGTGTCGCTCGGCGAAATGCGCCGCGTCTTCAACCTCGGGGTCGGCATGATCGCGATCGCCGGCCGCGACGACGTGGAAGCGATCACCGCGGCGGCCCGGCGCGTCCAGATCGAGACGTGGCTGATCGGCGAAGTGCGCGTCGGGACGCGGGGCGTGCGGTTCGCCGAACGTTAGTCTTGTCGCGAGTAAACTCGCGGCTCGGCCGTGTCAGTAAACTGACGCCGCTTGAGCGGCACTGCCGAGCCGCGGCTTGAGCCGCGCTAATCGAGGAGGAAGCCATGCGTCAGTCGAGACCATCGATCATCTGTGCCGTAATCGCCTCGGTCCTGGCTGTGCCTGCCGTCGCCCAGAACCCACAGTGCGACGCCCTCGCTTTTCCGAGCGCCAGGCCGGCGTGCAACACTGCGGTCGATGCGATACGAGCGTTCCACCCGCTCGCGGGGATGATCGTGAGCGGCGGTAACCCGGTGCTGGGCACGGCCGGGTCGCTCGGTGGGATCGGACACCTCACGGTCACGGCGCGAGTGAACGCAATCAAGGCGTCGCTGCCGAACCCGGACTCGGCGAGCCAGAGCCAGGTGCCGTCCAGCTTCCACGGCGCCATCCCCGCGCCCGTCGTGGAAGGGGCGCTGGGGCTGCTGCGGGGCCGCGGCGGCTTCCTTTCGGTGGATGCGCTCGGCTCGGCGGTGCTGCTCCCGACCAGCGGTGTATCGGGCCTGTCGGTGGACTCGAACGCCGCGCACATCGGCGGCGCCGCCCTCGGCATCGGCTACGGCGCTCGCGTGGGTGTGCTCGGGGGTAGCTTCCCGGTCCCCGCCGTATCGGTGAGCTGGATGCATCGCACGCTGCCGCGCATCCAGTACGGCTCCCTCGGTCCCACGTTCGGTACGGGAGACCAGTTCGAGTTCAGCATGGACATGAGGGCCGACAACTATCGCGCGGTGGCGAGCTGGAAGTTCGTGCTGGTGGATCTCGCCGCGGGCATCGGCGTCGACCACTACAACTCGAGCCAAACGACCATTCGCTTCCACGATGCGACGACCCTGACGAGCGTCACGACGATCGTCATCAATCCGGCGAACACCCGCGAGGTGTTGTTCGTGAACGGCGGGCTGAGCCTCTCCGCCCTGAAGCTGGTGGGCGAATTGGGGTTCCAGACCGGGAAGGACCAGAGCTTCGCCACCACGTTCTCCAACTTCGACCCGAAAGCGGGGCATGTCTTCGGAGGCCTCGGCGTCCGCTTCGGATTCTGAGCGTCCCGCCGAGCGATCGGCCATGGAGCGCGCCCTCGACCTCGCTGTGCGGGGTTGGGGGCGCGTCGCTCCAAATCCCCTCGTCGGCGCGGTCGTTCTCCAGGGCGACGCGCTCGTCGGCGAGGGGTTTCACGCGGATTACGGCGGGCCGCACGCGGAGGTCGTAGCGCTCGCGGCCGCCGGCGACCGGGCGAGCGGTGCGACGCTGGTGGTGACGCTCGAGCCCTGCGCCCACTATGGGAAGACCCCGCCTTGCACGGATGCGATCGTCGCTGCGGGGGTGGCGCGGGTCGTCGCCGCCGTCCGTGATCCCGACCCCCAGGCACGGGGCGGGGCGGAGGTGCTGCGCGGCAAGGGTGTGGCCGTCTCGTTCGGCGTGCTGGCCGAGGCGGCGGCGGCGCTCAACGCGGCGTTCCTGTTCGCGCACACGCAGGCCGAGCGACCGTTCGTCGCCCTCAAGCTCGCGACCTCGATCGACGGCCGGATCGCGGACGCGCACGGGAGCTCGCGCTGGGTGTCGGGTGAGGCGGCGCGCGAGTACGTGCACTGGCTGCGCGCGGGATTCGACGCCATCGCCGTGGGCGGGACGACCGCCCTGCGGGACGACCCGCAGCTCACGGTGCGCGGCCCGCTCACGCCGCGGCGACCGCCCGTGCGCGTCGTGTTCGACCGGCGCGCGATGCTGAACGAGACCGCGGACCTCGTGAAGACGGCGCGCGAGGTGCCGACCTGGGTGATGGCGTCGCCCGACGCGCCGGTCGCGAGCGTCACGTTGCTCGAGCGGAGCGGCGTGCGCGTGTTCCGACCGGCGTCTCTCGCCGACGGCCTGCGCATGCTGCGCGGCGCCGGGATCCACTCGGTGCTGTGTGAGGGGGGCGGGGCGCTCGGCGCCAAGCTGCTGGCCGAAGGACTCGTCGATCGGCTGTACTGGATCCAGGCCCCGGTGTGGCTGGGAGAAGGCGCCGTCCCGGCCTTTCCGGGCGTGGGGGCAGCGCCGCTCCCCGAGGCGCCACGCTGGACGCCGGTGGAGCGGCGCGCAATGGGCCCGGATACATTATTGGTATTGGACAGGCGACTATGTTTACCGGAATCGTGAGCGCCATCGGGCGGGTCGAGCACGTCTCGCGCAACGGGGGGAAAGGCCGGGGAAGGGGGAAGCGGGAAGGGGAACCCGGCCTCATGCTGAGGATCCGCGCTCCCTACCGGGGCCTCAAGCCGGGCGAGAGCGTCGCCGTCAACGGCGCGTGTCTCACCGTCGAGCGGGTCGTGAAAGGGGCCTTCACGGTCCACGTGATCGAGACCACGCAAGGCCGGACGCTGTTCGGCGAATACGTGACCGGTAGGAAGGTGAATCTGGAGCGCGCCGTGCGGGCGGCAGACCGGCTCGGGGGCCACATCGTGCAGGGGCATGTGGACGGCGTGGCGGCGGTCGAGCGGGCCGAGCGGCGGGGCGACGCGTGGGTGTACGACGTGCGTGTGCCGCGCGACGTGCGCGAGATCGCGATCCCGCAGGGATCGATCACCTTGGACGGCGTGAGCCTGACGATCAACGCACTCCCCGGGCCGGACGTGGTGCAGGTTGCGTTGATCCCGTTCACGCGCGAGCACACGACCCTCGGAACGCTGCGGGTCGGCGACCGTGTGCACGTGGAAGGCGACACGCTGGGAAAGTACGTGAGGCAACTATGCCGCACCGTCTCATAGAGCAGGCGATCGCGGACGTCCGCGCGGGGAAGCTCGTCATCGTGGCCGACGATGAGAACCGCGAGAACGAGGGCGACCTGGTGGGCGCCGCCGAACGGGTCACGCCCGAGATGATCAACTTCATGGCGACGCACGCGCGCGGGCTCATCTGCCTGACGCTCATGCCGGAGCGGTGCCAGGCGCTGGGACTCACGCAAATGGCCGAGCACAACACCGAGGCGCACGAGACTGCGTTCACCGTTTCGATCGACGCCGCCGCGCGCTTCGGGGTCACGACCGGCATCTCGGCGCGCGATCGGGCGACGACCGTGCACGTCGCGATCGATCCGGCCACGGTGCCGGGCGACCTGCGCCGGCCGGGCCACGTCTTCCCGCTGCGGGCGCGTCCCGGCGGCGTGCTGCAGCGCGTGGGCCAGACCGAGGCGAGCGTGGACCTCGCCCGGCTCGCGGGGCTCTACCCCGCGGGAGTGATCTGCGAGATCCTGAACCCCGACGGGACGATGGCGCGGCGGCCCGATCTGGAGCGGTTCGCCGAGCGGCACGGGATTGCGTTCATCACGGTCGCGCAGCTGGTCGCGTATCGCCTCGCGAACGAGCGCCTGGTGCACCGGGTCGCCCACGCACGCCTCCCCACGCCGTACGGCGAGTTCACGATCATCGGCTTTCGGAACGACGTGGATGCGGCGGAGCACGTGGCACTGGTGTACGGCGACGTGGCCGGGCAGTCGCGCGTGCTCGTGCGCATGCACTCGAAGTGCCTGACGGGCGACGTGTTCGGCTCGGCGCGGTGCGATTGCGGCTGGCAGCTGCACAGCGCCATGCGCATGATCGCGGCCGAGGGCCGCGGTGTGGTGGTGTATCTCGATCAGGAGGGCCGGGGGATCGGCCTTCTCAACAAGCTCAAGGCCTACGAGCTCCAGGACGCCGGCCACGACACCGTGGACGCCAACCGCGAGCTCGGCTTCAAGCCCGACCTCCGCAACTACGGCATCGGGGCGCAGATCCTGCTCGACCTCGGGCTCTCCTCCATCCGGGTGCTCACCAACAACCCGATGAAGCTGGTCGGGCTCGAGGGCTACGGGTTGGAGATCGTCGAGCGCGTTCCGATCGTCATGACCCCCTCGGACGAGAACCGCTCCTACCTCGACGCCAAGCGGGATAAGCTCGGCCACCTGCTCACGCACTGATCGTGGCCGAGCTCCTGGGTTCGCCCCGCGCGCCGCGTCAAGTCCGCGTGGCCGTGGTCGTCGCCCGTTACAACGAGGTCGTCACCGGTCGTCTGCTGGAGGGCGCGCGGCAGTGCCTCCGCGAGAAGGGCGTGCCCGAGGCGCAGGTCGACGTGGTTTGGGTGCCGGGCGCCTTCGAGCTGCCGGTCGCGGCGGAAGCGGCGGCGGCAAGCGGCCGGTACGCGGCCATCGTGGCGCTCGGCTGCGTGATCCGGGGCGAGACGCCGCACTTCGAGTACGTCGCAGGCGAGGCGGCGCGCGGGCTCGGCAACGTCGCGCTCGCGCATCGACTCGCCGTCGGGTTCGGCGTGCTGACGACCGAGTCGCTCGACCAGGCGATGGCGCGGGCGGGCGGCACAGCCGGTAACAAAGGCTACGAGGCGGCGGCAGCGGCGCTCACGACGGCCGACGTGCTGGCCCAGCTCACTCGTGCAGCGCCCCGAGACTAAGGCGCGGGCCCGCGCGCTGCAGCTTCTCTACGCATGGGAATTGTCGGGCCGCCCGTCGATCGCGACGGTGGTCGCGCGCGTCGCCGGCGGGTTCGGCCATCGACCCGAGGGGTTCGACCGCGGCGCAGACCTCGCGGCCAAGGCGATCGCGGGGCTCCCCGAGTTCGACCGCCGCGTCGCCGACGCAGCCGAGCACTGGCGCCTCGACCGCGTGGGCGTGGTGGAGAAGAGCATCTTGCGCCTGGCCCTCGCCGAGCTCGCCGAGGGGGCGACGCCCCCGCGCGTCGTGATCGACGAGGCGGTGAAGCTCGCCCACTGGTTCGCGGGCGCCAAGGCGCCCGCGTTCGTGAACGGGGTGCTCGACGCGGTCGCGCGGGAGTACGGCGCGCTGTGAGGATCCTGCTGGTCAACTGGAACGACCGCGAGAATCCGCATGCCGGCGGCGCCGAGATCCACCTCCACGAGATTTTCGGCCGCCTGGCCGGGTGGGGGCATACGGTCGACCTGGTGGCGAGCGGCTGGCCCGGAGGCGCGGCCCAGACAGTCCTCGATGGGATGCGCGTGCACCGCTCGGGGGGGCGCCACAGCTTCGCACTGCGGGCCCGCGCCGTCGTGGGACGGTTGCTCCACACCCGCTCCTACGACATCCTCGTCGAGGACATCAACAAGCTGCCGCTCTATCTCACGCAGCTCACGGAGCTGCCGTTTTGCGTGATCGTGCCGCACCTCTTTGGCGCGACCGCGTTCGCGGAAGCGAGCTGGCCGATCGCAGCGGTCGTCTGGGCTGCCGAGCAGCTGATCCCGCGGGTGTACCGACGGGCGGCGTTTCACGCGATCTCCGACAGCACCCGCGACGACCTGGTGCGGCGTGGGATCCCGCGGCAGCGCGTGGAAGTCATTTACCCGGGCGTCGATGCGGCGTGGTATTCCCCGGATGGCGGGACGCCGCGGGCGGGAGCGCCGACGTTCTTGTACGTGGGGCGTCTCAAGCGTTATAAAGGAGTGGAGACGGCGGTCCGGGCCCTGGCCCTGGCTCGAGCGGAGCGCCCCGACGTTACGCTCGAGATCGCGGGGCAGGGAGACGACCGCTTCCGGCTCGAGCGGCTGGCGCGAGCGCTGAGCCAGGTGGACGCGGTTCGGTTCCTCGGGTTCGTGCCGGATGCGGAGAAGCGCCGTTTGCTGCGCCGGGCGTGGGCGGTGGTGCTCCCGAGCCAGAAGGAGGGGTGGGGCATCTCCAACGTCGAAGCGGCGGCGTGTGGCACGCCGGCGCTCGCCTCCGACAGCCCCGGACTGCGGGAATCGGTGCGCCACGGGGAGACCGGGTTCCTCGTCCCGCACGGCGACGAGCGGGCGTTGGCGGACCGCATGCTCGCGCTCGCCGCCGAGCCGGCGCTGGTGTCCCGCTTGGGGCGGGGGGCGCGCGCGTTCGCGGAGCAGCTGTCGTGGGAGCGCGCGGCCCGGGCCACAGAGGCGCATCTCCAGCGCGTTATCGCTCAGGGGGGTTGACCATGCGCATCACGATCACCGCACGTCACTGCGAGATCCCCGACGAACTGCGCACCCGGGCGCGGACGCTCGTCGAGCGGTTGAGCCGGGTCGCGACGCGGCCCCACGACGGGCAGGTGCTCTTCAGCGCGGACCACGGTACGCCCACGGTGGAGGTCCGGGTCCACGCCGGGCGCGGCGTGGTGCACGTCGCCACCGCCGAGGGGGGAGACCACCGTTCGGCGCTCGACCTCGCCGTGGCCCGGGTGCGCCGCCAACTCGGCAAGGCGGCGCCGAAGCGACGCCGCGTGGCGGCCGCCCGCCGCGCCGTCGGGCGTGAGCCCCGGTGACCGGACCCCGGGTGCGCGACCTGCTTGAGCGCAAGGGCGATCCCTTGCAGCTCGAGGCCCTGACGGGGGACGTAGGCCTCGACCGCCTCATCCCTACGCCGGAGGCGTCGAGCCCGGGCCTCGCGCTCGCAGGCTACACCAAGCGCTTCGCTGCGCATCGCATCCACGTGCTGGGAGAGACGGAGATCACCTACCTCGCCTCGCTCGGCGCCGCCGAGCGCCGCGCGTCGCTCGAGACCTTCTTCCGGTTCGACTTGCCGTGCGTCGTCATCTCGAAGGCGCAGGACCCGCCGCCCGAGCTGCTGGAGCTCGCGCGCGACCAGGGCATCCCCGTGATCCGCACGAAGCTCAAGACCGCCGAGTTCTACCGGCGCCTGAAGCCGTTCCTCGACGACGCCTTCGCGCCGACTACCACGGTACACGCCTCGCTCGCCGACGTGTTCGGCGTGGGCTTGCTCTTCCTTGGTCGCTCCGGGATCGGCAAGAGCGAGTGCGTGCTCGATCTCGTCGAGCGGGGGCACCGGCTGGTCGCGGACGACGTCGTCCACGTCACCCGCCACGGGAACGACGTGTTGATCGGTCGTGGGCACGAGCTGGCACGGCACTACATGGAGATCCGGGGGGTGGGCTTGATCGACATCCGCGCGCTGTTCGGCGTCCGCGCGGTGCGCCAGCAGAAGCGCATCGAGGTCGTGGTGCAGCTGGAGGACTGGGACGCCGGGCGCGAATACGACCGCACCGGGCTCGATGGGCAGACGACGCAGCTGCTCGAGATCACCGTCCCGCTCGTGACCGTCCCCCTCAACCCGGGCAAGAACCTCACCGTGATCTGCGAGGTCGTGGCGATGAACCACCTGCTGCGCTACAGCGGCGTGGACTCGGCGAAGCATTTCAACGAGCGGCTGCTCAAGCGGATGGCGGAGCAGCGCGAGCTGCAGCAATACCTCGAGGAGGACTATGAGTGAGCCGCTGCGCGGAGTGATCGTCTCGCACGCGGCGGTGGCGCAGGCGCTGAAGGCGGCCGTCGCGGCGATCACCGGGGTCGAGGACGCCCTCGTGCCGGTGAGCAACGAGGGCTGCGATTCGGGCGCGTTGACGGCGCGGGTCACCGCGGCGATCGCCGAGCAACCGGCGGTGCTGTTCGTGGACCTCCCCGGCGGCTCCTGTCTCACGAGCTCCATCCGGCTCGCCAAGGGCAGGACGAACGTGGCCGTGGTCACGGGCGTCAACCTGGCGATGCTGCTCGATTTCGTGTTCCACCGCGACCTGCCGCCGCTCGAGGCCGCACGCCGCGCCGCGGAGGCGGGTAGCAAGGCGATCCGCACGCCGGCGGCATGAGCATCGAGCTCTACCGCATCGATGACCGTTTGATTCACGGTCAGGTGGTCGTGGGCTGGGGACAGCCGCTCCACGTCGGCTTCATCGTGGTGGTGGACGACGCGGTTCGCGCCAGCGAATGGGAGCAAGATCTCTACCGCATGGGCGTCCCGCCGCACATCGATGTGGTGTTCGCGTCCACGGCCGAAGCCGCCCGGCGACTCCCGGAGTGGGAAGCGGATCCGCGGGCCGGGATTGTAATCGCGGCCGGCATCGACGCGCTGGCGGCGCTCTCGAGCAACAGTCATCGGGTGAAGCGGGTCAACGTCGGCGGCATCCATCACCAGCCCGGGCGCTCGGAGCGGCTGCGCTACGTGTACCTGAGCGACGCCGAGGCGGCCAAGCTGGGGCACGCTCGTCGCGCTCGATCTCGTGAGCGTGCCGCAGATGATGATCGCGCGCCCGATCGTGGCCGGGTCCGTCGCCGGAGCGATCCTCGGCGACCTCGCGACCGGGCTCCAGCTCGGCGTCCTGTTCGAGCTGTTCCAGTACGACGTGATGCCGATGGGCGCGGTTCGCTACCCGGAGTACGGTCCGGCTACCGTCGCCGCGGTGAGCACGGCACACGCCGCGGCCGGGACGCTGGGGCTCGGGCTCGGCGCGCTAGTGGGGCTCGTCACGGGGATGCTCGGCGGGATGAGCATGTCCGTCGTGCGGCGCGCGACCGCACGTGCGGTGCAGGCCGTCGCCGGGCGGCTCGAGGCAGGGGATGCGCACCTGCTGGTGCGGCTACATGTCACGGCCATCGCGCGCGACGCGCTCCGCGCGGCAGCAGTGACCACGGCAGGGCTCGGACTCGCGCAGGTGGTGCGCGTCTACTTCGCCGGCACGCTGCCGCTGCGGGGCGTGACGTTGCTGGGTGTCGCGGCGGTCGCCGCCGCGATCGCGGCCGCGACCGCGGGGACCCTCCGCGTGGTGGGCCGCGGGGCGAACCTGGGTTGGTTCGTCGCCGGAATCGCCGGCGGCACGGTGCTGGCGTGGCTGCGGTGACCAGCGCGCCCCGTCCCCCGCTCGGCCGCAGCCTGCTGCGGCTGTTCACCGTGCAGGGGTCGTGGAACTACGAGCGCCTGCAGGGGATCGGCGTGGGCGTGGCCGAGGAGCCGTTGCTGCGCGATCTGCAAGCGGCGGGGAACGGGGCCGCGTACCGGGCGGCGGTGGCGCGCGGGGCGCATTTCTTCAACGCGCACCCGTACCTATGCGGGCTCGCCGTGGGCGCCGCGGCGCGGGCCGAGCACGAGGGCGCGACGCCCAACCAGGTGGAGCGGCTGCGCAGCGCGTTGTGCGGTCCGCTCGGGTCGCTCGGCGACCGGCTCGTGTGGGCAGGGTGGTTGCCGGTGACGTCGGGCCTCGCCTTGATCGGCGTGGCGCTGGGGCTCGGGATGGGCGCGATTCTGGGCTTCCTGGTGGTGTACAACGTCGGCCACGTCGCGCTCCGGTGGTGGGCGCTGCGGGCGGGCTGGGCACACGGCGTGCGCGTCGCGGCTGCTCTGCACCAGCCGTTCCTGCAGCGGGCCGCGGCGTGGAGCGGCCCGGCGATGGCGCTCGTGGTGGGCGCCGCGCTGCCGCTGTCAACCGGCTACCTGGCCGCGGGGTTCACCGGATGGGCGCGGGGGCTGCTGTTCGGGGCCGCGGCGGCCGGCTGCCCGCTCCTGTGGTGGGGGCGAGGGAGACTCACGGGACTGCGCTACGGCCTGGCGCTGCTCGCCGTCGCCGCACTGGCGGGCTGGGTATGGCGGTGATCGAGCGGGAGGCGAAGATCGTGAACCCCCTGGGCATGCACGCGCGGCCCGCGGCGGAGTTCGTCAAAGTGGCGAACCGCTTCAAGTCGGCCGTCCAAGTCCGCAAGGACGACCTCGCTGTGAACGGCAAGAGCATCATGGGGGTGATGATGCTCGCCGCCGAGTGCGGCTCGTCGGTCTTCATCAAGACCGACGGTGAGGACGCGGACGCGGCCATGGCAGCGCTGCTGGCGCTTGTGGCCGACGGCTTTCACGAGATGCACCTGACGGCGGAGCTGCGGGAGGCGGAGCTGCGCGACGCCGAGGACAGAGCGACGGAAGAGGGCGCATGAGCGAGCGGCTCCTCAAAGGGATCGGCGTGTCGGCGGGGATCGCGGTGGGTCCTGCGGTCGTGGTGCGCTGGACGATGCCTGAGGTTCCGCACCGCGTGGTGCCGCGCTCTCAGGTGGAGAAGGAGGTACGTCGGCTGCGCGCCGCCGTGCGCGATGTGAAGCGCTACCTCCAGGAGCTGAAGGCGAAAGCCGAGGACCGCGCCGGCGTCGACGAGGCTCGGATCTTCGACGCCCAGCTCCTCATGCTCGAGGACAAAGAGTTCCTCTCCGGCGTCGCGGAGCTGATCCGTGAGAACCACCTCACGGCCGAGAAGGCATTCGAGTTCAAGGCGCTTGAAGTACGCGACATGTGGACCGCGACCGGCAGCCCACGCTTGAAGGACCGCCTCGCCGACTTTTCGGGCGTGGCGATCCGGATGATCGAGCACCTCATGCACCGCGGCGCGGAGGAGCTGTGGGAGGGGATCACTCAGCCGTCGGTGGTGGTGGCGCGGGAGCTCGGCCCCGGACTCACGGTGCAACTCGATCGCGAGCACGTCGTCGGGCTGGTGAGCGAGGAGGGCACGCGCACCTCGCACGCCGCGATACTGGCGCACTCCATCGGGATTCCCGCGGTGTTCGGCGTGGCGGGCGCGATGCAGCGGATCGAGCAGGGCACGACCGTGGTGATGGACGGCACCCGCGGCACCGTCCTCCTCAACCCGACGGCGCAGGAGATCGCCGAGGCGCGGGCGCGCGAGCGGCGGCGGCGCGAGCTCGCGTCCCAGCTCGAGGAGGTGGTCGAGCAGCCGGCGGTCACCACCGACGGCGTGCGCATCCTGCTGCGCGGTAACGTCGACCTCCCCGACGAAATCCGCGCCGCCCAGCAGCACCGGGCGGAAGGCGTGGGCTTGCTGCGCACCGAGTTCCTCATCACCAGCCACACGACGCTGCCCACGGAGGACGAGCAGGCCGAGTACTTTCGCCGCGTGGGCGAGGCGTTTACGGGACACCCTGTCGTGATCCGCACCTACGATCTGGGCGGCGACAAGCTGCCGGGCCCGTTCCGCGTCCAGGCCGAGGCGAATCCGCAGCTCGGCTGGCGGGCGATCCGCGTCTGCCTCGACCGCCCCGAGATCTTCCGCACGCAGGTGCGAGCGGCGCTGCGCGCCGCGGCGCACGCGGACATCCAGGTGATGATCCCGCTCGTCACGCGACTCGACGAGGTGGACCGCACGCGCGTGATCGTCGGCGAGGAGGCGGCGAACTTGAAGCGGGAGGGCGTCGAGGCCGCGTCGTCGGTGCCTGTGGGCGTGATGGTGGAGACGCCCGCGGCGGCGGTGATGGCCGATCGACTCGCGGCCGTGAGCGATTTCCTGAGCGTCGGCACGAACGACCTCACGCAGTACACGCTCGTCGTGGACCGCGGTAATGCGCGCCTTGCGGACCGCTTCAATCCCCACGACCCGAGTGTGCTGCGGCTCCTCAAGATGGTGGTCGACGCGGCGCGCGCGGCCGGCAAGCCGGCGAGCGTGTGCGGCGAGATGGCCTCGGAGCCGCTCTCGGCGTTTCTCTTGATCGGGCTCGGCTACGACACGCTCTCGGTGGCGCCGCCCGCGTTGCCGCTCGTGAAATGGATGGTGCGACGCGTGAGCGCGGCGCGCGCGCGCTCGGCGGCGGAGTCGGCGCTCGCCGTGCGCACCGCCGACGCAGTGCTCGAGCTGCTCCGCCCCGCGCTCGCCGAGGCCGTCGACTTGAAGCTGCTCGATCCCGACGCCCGGTTGCCGGCGGGGCGGCGCACCGCTAGCTTGAACGTCTAAACCCTCGTCGGATCACAAGATGCCCGCGCAACGCCACGTGTTCACGTCCGAGTCGGTGACCGAAGGCCATCCGGACAAGATCGCCGACCAGATTTCGGACGCCGTGCTCGACGCCATCATCGCTAAGGATCCCGGCGCCCGCGTCGCGTGCGAGACACTCGTGACCACCGGGATGGCGGTCGTGGCCGGCGAGATCACCACGACCACGTACGTCCACATCCCTGACATCGTACGGGGCACCATCAGCGCGATCGGCTATACCGACGCGAGCTTCGGGTTCGACGCGCAAACCTGCGCGATCCTCACAACCATCGACCGCCAGTCCGGCGACATCGCCCTGGGCGTGGACCGCGGAGGCGCCGGGGACCAGGGGATGATGTTCGGTTACGCCTCGGACGAGACCGCGTCGCTCATGCCGCTGCCCATCGTGTTGGCGCACCGGCTCGCCGAGCGGCTCGCCACGGTGCGCAAGGCGGGGGATTTCCCGTGGCTGCGGCCCGATGGCAAGACCCAGGTGAGCGTGATCTACGAGGGCAGCCGCCCCGTAGGCGTGAGTAAGCTGGTCGTCTCCACACAGCACTCCGACAAGATCGACAACTCCGAGCTACGCGAAGGCGTCATCGCCCTGGTCGTCCGCCCGGTGCTTGCCGACACCGGCTTCGACGTGGAGGACGTGGACATCCTGATCAACCCGACCGGGCGCTTCGTGGTGGGCGGCCCCCAAGGAGACGCAGGGCTCACCGGCCGCAAGATCATCGTCGACACCTACGGCGGGATGGCGCGGCACGGCGGCGGCGCGTTCAGCGGCAAGGACCCGTCCAAAGTCGACCGCTCGGCCTCCTACGCGATGCGCTGGGTGGCCAAGAACGTCGTGGCCGCGAAGCTCGCCTCCCGCTGTGAGGCTCAGGTCGCCTACGCGATCGGCGTGGCCCAGCCGGTCTCCGTGATGATCGACACCTTCCGCACCGGCGCGGTCCCTGACGAGGCGATCGAAGCCGCGGTGCGCGAGGTCTTCGACCTCACCCCCCTCGGCATCATCAAGGCGCTGAGCCTGCGTAACCCCATTTACCGGGCCACGGCGTCGTACGGTCACTTCGGCCGCACGCCGGAGCATCGGCGCTTCGTCGACAAGGACGTGAACAAGGATGTCGACCTGTTCACCTGGGAGCAGACGAACCGCGTGGAGGACCTGCGGCTCGCCGTGCAGCGCTCCAAGCACTACGCGTCGAAGAGAGTGACGGCATGACGACGACGGCGCGGCCGGCCGCTGCCTCCGATATCAAGGACCTGAACCTCGCCGCCGAAGGACGTCGCCGCACCGAGTGGGCCGAGCGCTCGATGCCGGTTCTGCGGCAACTGCGGGAGCGGTTCGCGCGGGAGCGGCCGCTCGCTGGGCGTCGACTCTCGGCCTGCCTCCACGTGACGACCGAGACTGCGAACCTCGCCGTCACGCTCCAGGCCGGGGGAGCGGACGTGGCGTTGTGCGCCTCCAACCCGCTCTCCACCCAGGACGACGTCGCGGCCCACCTGGTCCGGGATCACGGGATCAAGGTGTTCGCGATCAAGGGCGAGGACCACGCCACCTACTACGGCCACATCCGTGCCGCGCTGGCGCACCGGCCCGACGTCACGATGGACGACGGGGCCGACCTGGTTGGGGCGCTGCATATGATCGCCCTGAACCGCCTCGACGACCTCGCGCCGCCGGTGCGGCAGTGGGTGGAGACGTTGTCACCGGCAGAGCGCAAGGCGCTCGTCTCGGGGGTGATCGGCTCCACGGAGGAGACTACGACCGGCGTGATCCGTCTGAAGGCGATGGCGCGAGACGGCGTGCTCCAGTTTCCGGTGATCGCCGTGAACGACTCGGACACCAAGCACCTGTTCGACAACCGCTACGGCACCGGCCAGTCGACGCTCGACGGGATCTTACGCGCGACGAACCTGCTGATCGCGGGGAGCACGGTGGTGGTGGCGGGGTATGGATGGTGCGGCCGCGGATTCGCGATGCGAGCGCGCGGCGCGGGGGCGACCGTGGTGGTGACGGAGATCGACCCGCTCAAGGCGCTCGAAGCCCAGATGGATGGCTATCGGGTGGCGCCGATGGCCGAGGCGGCTCGTGTGGGCGACGTGTTCGTGACGCTCACCGGGAACGTCAACGTGATCCGGCTGGAGCATATGCGGGCGATGAAGGACGGCGCGGTGCTCGCGAACTCGGGGCATTTCAACGTGGAGATCGACCTGGCGGGCCTGAAGCAGGCGGGGCAAGGCCCGACGCGGGTGCGCGAGTTCGTCGAGGAGTGGCGGCTCGACGGCAAGCGGATCTTCGTGCTCGCCGACGGGCGGCTGATCAATCTCGCGGCCGCGGAGGGTCACCCCGCGAGCGTGATGGACATGTCGTTCGCGAACCAGGCGCTCGCCGCCGAGTTCGTGGTGCAGCAGGCGAAGCGTCTCGCGAAGGACGTGCACCGCATCCCCCGCGAGCTGGACGCCGAAATCGCGCGGCTCAAGCTCCAGGCCATGGGCGCTACCATCGACACCCTGACGCCCGAGCAGGAGCATTACCTCGCCTCCTGGGAGATGGGCACCTGACGGCCAACGTGATCCAGGTGCGAGTCGCGCATCTCGGGCTCGATCGCACCACCAACACCCCGGTAGTGATCCTTCAGGAGCAGGAAGGGGAGCGTGTGCTCCCGATCTGGATCGGGCCGGCCGAGGCGAGCGCCATCGCGATGGAGCTCGCCGGCGTCAAGTTCGCCCGGCCGCTGACGCACGATCTCCTGAAGCAGGTGATCCTCGGCCTGGGGGCGGACCTCCGCAAGGTCATCATCACCCAGGTGAAGGACAACACGTACTACGCCGAGCTGCACATCTACCGGGGGGACGCGGTAATTCAGGTCGACGCGCGGCCGTCGGACTCCATCGCGGTCGCGCTGCGACTCAAGGCGCCGATCTTCACGACCGAGAACCTGCTCGCGCTCACGTCGGTCGAGACCGGCGAGCCGGGCGGCGAGGCCAGCACCGAAACGCTCGACCCCGACAAGCTCAAGTCGTACCTCCAGAACCTCGATCCTGAAGACTTCGGCAAGTTCACTCCGTAAGGCGTTCACCCTGGCCTGCCTGGTGGGCGGCGCCGGCGGCGATCTCCTCGCACAGCGGGTGGTGGTTTCGGGCCGGGTGGTGCACGGTGGGCCGGACGGCACGCCGCTGGCGCGCGCCTGGGTAGTGCTGCACCGGGTGACGATGGGGGGGGCCGGGGGACCGATCGACTCGACCCGCACCGACGGGCGCGGCGTGTTCACCCTCAACATGGGCCGCCCCGACACGACTGCGATCTACGTCGTCTCCAGCTGGTACGACGGCATCGCGTACTTCTCCGAGCCGGTGACCGCCTCGCGGCCGCGCGCCGACCTGCGGCCGCTGCTCGTGTACGACACCACGTCGGCGGGGCCGGGCGTGCAGGTCGCCCGGCGCTTGCTGACGGTCGCGCGGCAGCAGCGCGACGGGACAAGGAGCGTGCTCGAGCTAGTCGAGCTGGTGAACCCCGGCCGGAAGACGCGCATCGCGGCCGACACGCTCCAGCCTACCTGGGCGGGCGCCATCCCGGCCGACGCGATCCAATTTCAGGTAGCGCAAGGCGACCTCTCCCCGCAGGCGGTCGCGCTGCGCGGCGACCGCGTGGCGGTGTTCGGGCCCATCCCGCCCGGCGAAGCGAAGCAGCTGAGCTACGGCTACGTCCTTCCCGCGACCACGCCGCGGCTCGCAGTCCCCATCGACCAGCCCACGGCTGAAGTGGATCTGCTCGTCGAGGACACCACGGCGACCGTGACGGCCCCCCAGCTCGACACGCTTGGCGTGCAGGAGATCGAGACTCGTCGCTTCGCGCGCTACCGCACCCGTGCCCTGGCCGCCGGCGCAGCGGTCACGATCGCCTTTGCGGCCAGCCGCGACGTCCAGGCGGCGTCCTTCGTGCCGTTCGTCGTAATCGTGGCGGCAGCGGCGCTCGCTGTGGGATTCGTGGTGGCGCTGCGCCGCCGGCCCGCTCAGCCGACCGCGTTCACACCCTGAAGGTGTGAACAACGTGGCTTGCGTTGCTGCGATCACCTCGATAGACTAGCGATCGTAGCACACAAAGCGAACGGGGAATCACGGAAGCCGGTGCGAATCCGGCGCGGCCCCGCCACTGTAACGGGCATGTGGGAGCGCAGCACGCTGCGCCCGCGGCTCAACGCCACTGGGTGTCATCACTCGGGAAGGCGAGCCGACCGCCCGAAGCCAGGAGACCTCTCCGTTCGCGCCACCTGTAGATCCCTCGCGGGAGGGATGGTGGCGCTGCGCACCGGGCGCAGACGCTAGCCCATCTCCGCTTCCGTCGGGGGTGGGTTGCTTGCTATGCGCCGCTGGGCACATCGCACCCACCTCGCGGGCCTGTTCTTGGCGGCCGCCGCTCTGGCGTGCCAGCCGACGGACCGCGCGACGCCCCCCCCGCCCCCCCCGCCCCCCACGTCCCCCGGCGGCGTCGCCGTCACGGATGACGCCGGCCGGCGCGTAACGCTGTCCGCCCCTGCCCGACGCATCGTCTCACTGTCTCCCGCCGTGACCGAGTTGCTCTTCGCCCTCGGCGCGGGAGACTGGGTCGTAGGCCGCACCACCTGGTGCGATTATCCCCCGGCAGCGCGCGCCGTGCCGAGTGTGGGCGACGGGCTCAATCCAAACCTCGAGGCCGTGGCGGCGCGGCGACCCGATCTCGTGATCCTGTACCGATCCGCGCTGAACGAGACCGCCGCCCAACAGCTCGCGCGGCTGGGCATCGCCGCCGCGGTGGTGCGGCAAGATCGGCTCGAGGACCTGGCCCGCGCAGCGGGGCTCGTTGCGACGTTGACCGGTCGCGGGGCGGCAGGCGCGTCCCTCGCCCGCGGGATCGACAGCTTGCTGCACGCGCCTGCTCCCCCGGCGCCCGCGGCGGCCCGGCGACGCGTCGCGTTCGTCGTGTGGGACAACCCCCCGATGGTGATCGGCGGCGGCAGCTACCTCGACGAGCTCGCGACGCTCGCTGGCACCGAGAACATGTTCCACGACATCCCGGCGGCCTCGGCGACGGTATCACTCGAGACCATCGCCGCGCGTGATCCCGACGTCATCGCCGTGCTCGCCGATTCCGGGGCGCCCGCGGTGCCGGCGTGGGCTGCGCGCCGGGAATGGCAAGTGGTCCGGGCTGTGCGCGAGCGCCGCTTCGCGGTGCTGGGGGGCTCGCTGTTCGCCCGTCCGTCTCCCCGGGCGCCGCAGGCGGTGGCCGCGCTGCGCCGCGCCTTGGCGGCGACCCGATGAGGTGGCTCGGGCTGGGTGTGGCCGCCGCGGCGGCATTCGTGCTGGCCGTCGTTGTGGGGCCCGCGCATGTGCCGCTCGCCAATCTCATGACCTCGGACATCGTGCGCTCCCTGCGGCTGCCGCGTGCGATCCTCGCGTTCCTGGTCGGCGGCGCGCTCGCCCTCTCGGGCGCGAGCCTTCAGGCCCTCGTGCGCAACCCACTCGCCGACCCGTTCCTGCTCGGCCTTTCGGGGGGGGCGGGCCTCGGCGCCGTGCTGGCCATCGCGCTGCGCATCGGGGGGCCCTGGGCGCTGCCGCTCGCGGCCTTCGCTGGGGCGCTCGTCGCGATGGGCCTCGTCTACCGGCTCGGCCTGGTGGGCGGATCGGCCCTCGACCCGCGCGTACTCATCCTCGCGGGCGTGGCGGTCGGCGCCTTCGCGTCGGCGGTCACCACGGCGATCGTGTCGCTCTCCGAAGCGACCCAATTGCGCAACGCATTTCTGTGGCTGTGGGGTGGGCTGTCAGGCGCGTCCTGGGACACCGTGCTCGTAGCCTGCGTCTACTTCCCACTTCCGGTCCTGGTGCTGCTCGCCGCCGCCCGGCCGCTCGACGTTCTGGCCCTGGGTGAGGAGCCCGCTCGCCACCTCGGCGCCGACGTCGAGCCGCTCAAGCGGCGCGTCTACCTCGCAGCGTCGTTGCTCACCGCGGCGGCGGTGGCGGTGTCGGGAGTCATCGGCTTCGTCGGCCTAGTGGTCCCTCACGCGATGCGCGCGCTGTGGGGTCACCAGCATCGCCCGCTGCTCCCGGCCGCCTTCCTGGGCGGCGGGACGCTGCTCGCCCTCTCGGACACCGTCGCACGCACCTTCGTGGCGCCGCGCGAGCTCCCCGTGGGCATCGTGACGGCCCTCGTCGGCGTCCCCGTCTTCGCGCTGCTGCTGCGCCGATGGACCGCGAGCTGATTCTCGACGCGCGCGACGTCGCCTATCGCTACCCGGGGGCAGTCCGGGACGCCCTCGCCGGGGTGAGCCTCGCTCTGCGGGCCGGCGCATTCCACGCGGTGCTCGGTCCGAACGGGAGCGGCAAGACCACGCTCGTGCGGGTGGCGCTCGGCCTCCTGTCCCCCCGCGCGGGGACGGCGGCAATCCTGGGCCGGGCCGCTGCCGCGTGGTCGCGGCGCGACCTCGCCCGCATCGTGGGCGTCGTGGCGCAGCGCGAGGAGAACCCCTTCCCGCAGCGCGTCCGCGAGACCGTGTTGCTCGGACGGTTCGCCCATCTGTCACTCTGGGCTGGCGAGCGGCCAGAGGACCACGAGGCGGTGAGCCGCGCGCTCGAGCGCTGCGACGTGGTGCCACTCGCCGACCGCTGGCTCTGGACGCTTTCGGGCGGCGAGTACCAGCGCGTCCGGCTCGCCCGCGCCCTGGCCCAGGAGCCGAGGCTACTGGTGTTGGACGAGCCGACCGCGAGCCTCGACATACGCCACGAGATGGAGCTGTTCGAGCTGGTGCGCGCGCTGGCGGACCGCCACGGGCTCGCGGTGGTGCTGATCACGCACCACGTCAACCTCGCCGCGCGGTTCGCGGACCAGGTGCTGCTGCTGGCCGAAGGCCGGGCCGTGGCGCGCGGCAGCCCGGCGGCGGTGCTCACCGCAGAGACGGTGCGGCGGGTCTTCGGCTGGCCGGTTGCGATCGCGCCATTCGAAGGCGCCCCCCAAATGATCCCGCTGCGAAGCGGAAAGGACGGTGTCTGATGCGACGCTGGCTCGTAGCCTGCAGGCTTACGCTCGTCCCCGGAGCGCTCGCCTCCCAAGCGCCCACCGATACGCTCGACGTCACGCCGGTGGTCGTTACGGCGACCCGGCTCCCCACGCGCGTCGACGCGGTGACGGTCGCGGTGACGGTGCTCACCGGCGTCGAGCTCCGGGCGCTGGGGTTACACACCGTCTTCGAGGCGCTCCGGGACATCCCGACCGCGGCAGTGGTTCAGACCGGCTCGTTCGGGGGGCAAACGTCGCTGTTCCTGCGTGGCGGGCAAAGCAACTATGTGAAGGTGCTGGTGGACGGCGTCCCGGTGAACGACCCCGGAGGCGCCTTCGACTTCGCGAGCCTGACCACCGATAACGTCGAGCGCATCGAAGTGGTGCGCGGCCCGGGGAGCGTGTTGTACGGGTCGGATGCGGTCACTGGGGTGGTGCAGATTCTCACCCGTCGGGGCATCGGGGTGGCGGGCGCCGATGCGAGCGTCTGGGCCGGGACTTACGGCACGTTCGACTCGGACGTGCGGGCGTCGGGTGGCGGCGCACGGGCCAGCTATTCGTTCGCGGCCTCCCGCTTTACGAGCGGCGGCACATACGCGTTCAACAATCACTACAGCAACACCGTGGCCTCCGCGCTGGTACGCGTCGCGCCCGACGATCGCACGGACGCCACTCTCTCGCTGCGGTACGACGACCACACCTATCATTTCCCGACCGACGGCGCGGGCAACCCTGTGGACCACAATCAATACAACTACGGAAGCGGTCCCACGATCGGGCTCGACCTGGGGCACTACTTCACGCCACGGATCGAAGCGCGGCTACTGCTCACCGACCACGCGACCAGGGGCGGCTTCGACGACCGGCCCGACAGCGCCGCGGACAGCACGCTGTTCCACAGCCTCGATCGGTTGCGGCGAGCGGGCGCCGACCTGCGCCTCAACCTCCATCTCCCGGCCGGCACCGTGCTGACCGCCGGGACGGCCGTGGAGCAGGAATACGACGCGAGCTCGAACGTGTGCCAGACGAGCTTCGGCGACTGCAGCTCTCCACCCATCGACACGTCGCGCTGGAACGGGGCG
>QHTT01000027.1 GCA_003220935.1 Gemmatimonadota bacterium | reverse complement strand
GGTGGTGAGCCGGTAGAAGCGAGCGCGCTTCCCCTTGTCGGAGAGCCCCCACTCGCTGTCCACCAGCCCGCGCTCCTCGAGGCGGTGCAGGGCGACGTACAGGGAGCCGTCGGTGACGTCGAGCGTGCCGGACGTCGAGTCGCGGATGACGCGGGCGACGCCGTGGCCGTGCCGCGGGCCCCACGAGAGCGCCTTGAGAACGAGGACGTCGAGCGTGCCCTGGAGGAGGTCGACCGGGGTGACCATGGTATGTCCTGGAGTGTCTGGGACATGATAAGAGTCTATTCCCTAGAATGTCAAGGAAATGACCCCCGCTGTCGCGTTTGGAGATCGGCGACCTAATTGCACCGCTGACTGTGCCCCGCGACCGACGCGCTACATTCGCTTGGCGACGACTCCTGGTGGAGCGCGGGGTGAGAGCAGCTCTCACCCGCGCGGAAGAGTTGGGAACCTGTCACAACTACCGCTTCAACGAAGCGTTCGTCGGGCGGTCCTGAATCGGAGCCGGTACGGCGCGAGCGGCACGCCGTCGCTGACGTTTCGAAAGCCGTAGCCGTGCGGCGTACCGAGCTGCAGCTCATACTCGCGGTCCGGCTCGAGCGCGAGGCCGAAGTGAAAGGTAGTCCCCACCGAGTCCAGCCCCTTGCCGATGACGAAGGGGACCCGGGTCGAGTCCACCGCGCGCCACGTGAACTTGGGGAAGCGCTGCTGGGACTCGGGCCTTGGGCCAGAGGGTCCCAGCACCGGCAGGACGCTCCAACCGTCGTCCCGCACCGGCCGGTCGAATCGCACCACCATTTCTTGTAGGCCTGAATCCACGGAGTCCGATCCATTCGCGATGGACAGTGAAACGATCTTGGGCCGCAGCTCGTCGTAGCGCGCCTGCATCGCGGGAACGCGATCGGGCAGGGAATCGAAGTACGCGATGATCCGCGGCATGAACGCGGCGAACGTCGGATAGGCGTTCCGGTTCGCCTCATACTGAGCATAGCGATTGGCCAGCTCTTCGGTCCAGAACCAGCTGCCGCGGAGTTGGTCACGATAGAGGTCGCGTAGCTGCACGCTGTCGCTGTGGACGACGATATAGCGTGCCTCGGTCGCGTGATCGAGTGATTCGTTCACCATACTCGGCCACGGATACGATTGAATATCCATGGCGGCCGCGACGAGCGCGTGTATCCGCGGCGCCGAGCGCTCGAACTCGGCACGGTGGGCGTTGCCGAGCGGATTCACGAACCCATGGCCGAATTCGTGAACCAGCAACCCCGCCATTCCGGCGTCGTACTTCGGATACCCGGTGGAATCAGGCCGCGTGTTGCCAACGATGCTGTAGCATTCGCGCGGCCCACTCGGCGGCTGCACGCACGGACCGTATTGCCTTCGGCGGTCACGAGGAACGGCACCACGACAAAGATCCGGTCCGACGGGATCCCGAAATACGGTGCGAACCATGCAAGATCGACGGCGCGTTCCAGAGCCGGCCGAATGCGGCCATCGACCGAATCGTAGAGCGTACGATGACTCGTGAAGAAATCGTTGGCGCGGCTGTCGATCGCGAACCTCCGCGCCGCTTCGACGAATCGCCGGGTCTCCACCGCCGGAGCGGGCCACCCGGAGACGGAATCGAACGGCACGCGCTCTTTGAGTTGGGGCGGATCGGTCAACCGGATCGAGATGGCCATCACCCGCGCCTGGCCCACGCCGTAGCGCTCGCGCAATCCACGAGCGAGCATCACCGCTTCGTGGTTGCGTTGCGCTCCAAAGAATTGGTCGATGTCGGCGCTGTACTGGGGAAGGTGGGTCGGACTGAACTCCTCACTGCCGGCGAGCTTGAAGATGATCGCGATCAGCTCGACGCGACGGTCAACGCCGATGCGCAATTCCTTCGATTGCGCCGCTACCTGCGCCAAAGGAAGGACAAGCAAGAGGGTGAAAGCAGCCGCGCGAAACGACATAATCACCCCTCCCTAGTTTGTAGTGCTGATTCTAGCCGCTTAGCCCGCGATCTGCACCCGGTTTTCGACTCCGGGATACGCCGTTTACGACAGTGACTCTTTGTCTTGAGCGTCGGGATGACTACTCCAGCCGCACGATCCGCACGTCTGTTGCCGCGGGGCTTGACAGCAAGCCGAGAGAGGGACCTCCTATGCATGGAGGCAGCCCAACGACGGGCGACGTTGCGACGGCGAGAACCGGAGGCTTCCATGCGTCGACTGCTGGCGGTAGTCCTGGCCGCAACCCTGCTCGCGAGCGGTGCGGCGCCGCTCGCCGCCGGCGCACCCGCGTGGCTGCGCTGGCAGCAGGCCGAAGCTCGTGTGATCGGGCGTGTGGTGGACGCGCGCACGAATGCGCCGCTCTCTTCGGTGCGGGTGTACGTCGTGGGGACGGAGATCGGCGTACTGACGAACGCCGACGGCCGCTACGAGCTGCTGGGGGTCGCGGCCGGGACGCACGATGTCCAGGCGCAGCGCATCGGCTACCGCCGCTCGACGCAGACCGTGGACGTGCCCTCGAGCGGGGTGGCGACCGTGGACTTTGGGCTGGGCGAGGAGGCGCTCGCGCTCGAGCAGGTCGTGGTGACGGGGACGAGCAGTCAGGCGCGTCGGCGTGAGGTCGGCAACTCGATCGCGCAGATCAACCTCGCCTCCGTGGCGGAACCCACGAAGAGCGTCGAGACGCTGCTGCAGGCGCGCGTGCCGGGCATGACCGTGGACTTCGGCGGGGCCACGATCGGGCAGGGCGCGACGATCCGCGTGCGCGGCAACGTCTCGCTGAGCCAGAGCAATCAGCCACTGGTCTACGTGGATGGCGTGCGCCAGACTGCGAACAACTATCCGCGCAACGTGTCGCAGGGAGGCAGCACGTTCAACGCGGCGCAGGTCGAGGCCAGTCCGCTCGCGGACATCGACCCGGGCGACATCGATCGGGTCGAGGTGATCAGGGGCGCAGCGGCGGCGACGCTCTACGGTACCGAGGCCGCCGCCGGCGTGATCGAGATCTTCACGAAGCACGGCACGGCTGGGAAGACCGCCTTCACGTTCCAGACGAACCAGGGGATCAGCTGGATGCGCCCGTATGGCTCGGATGTGCGGCCGCTGCTGAACATGGAGCCATGGCTGAAGCAGGCGTACGGGCACAGCGAGGCGCTGTCGGTCTCGGGGGGCAGCGGTCAGGCCCAGTACTACCTCTCGGCCGGCTTCGATGACAAGGATGGCGTGCTGCCGCAGGACCATCAGCGACGCTACAGCATGCGCGGCAACCTGACGCTCCAGCCTTTGACGAACCTCACGCTCCACTGGAACAGCTTGGTGAGCAAGAACGACCTGGCGATGTCGCCGGACGGCAATAGTGGCGAGTCGATCTTCTTCAATGTCTACCGTTCACCGGTGACGGCGCTTGGTGCGGCGACGCCGGAGAACATCGCCAAGCTGCTCGCGCGCCAGACGACGCAGACGGACGACCGGCTGATCGTGGGCGCGAGCGCCACCTGGGTTCCCTTCGGCTGGATGTCGCACACGTTCACGTTCGGCTACGACCGCGCCGCCATGTCGGGCGAGGTATTCCACCCGTACGGCTTCGTGTTCCAGCCGACCGGCGACGTCTCGGACCTGGACTGGCGGAGCGAGACGGTCACGCTCGACTACGCCGGCAGCGCCGAAGCGCAGCCGACGAACGACTTCAAGGCGACGTTCTCGGTCGGCGGACAGCTCGTCCACACGGCGGACGCGCGGGTGGACGGCTACGGCCGCGGGTTGCCGGGACCCGGCAAACAGACGCTCAGCCGGGCGGCCGAGCGCTTCGTCTTCTCGGGGGGCCAGGAGGTGAAGACGGGCGGCTTCTTCCTGCAGAGCCTGCTCGCCTGGAAGGACCGCTACTTCCTCACCGGCGGCTTGCGGGTGGACGGGAGCAGCGCGTTCGGCAGCAGCTTCGGGCTGCAGGCGTACCCGAAGCTGTCCGCCTCCTATGTGATCTCCGATGAGCCGTTCTGGCCCGGGACGCTCGCCACCGCCAAGCTGCGCGCTGCGTATGGCTTCGCCGGGCGGGCGCCGGGCGTCTTCGATGCAGTCCGGACGTGGAACGCCGGCGCGTTCGCTGGGCAGACGGCGTTTCTGCCCGACAACCTCGGGAATCGGGCTCTCGGCCCGGAGAAGAGCGGCGAGTTGGAGGTCGGCTTCGACGCTGCCGCGCGCGACGACCGGCTGTCGCTTACGTTCACCTACTATCACCGCCACACCGTGGACGCCCTGTTCGCGGTGCCGCAGCCGGCTTCGACCGGGTTCGGCGCTGCGCAGCTCGAAAACGTGGGCGAGCTCTCCGCGGACGGCATCGAGGCGTCGCTCGAA
>QHTT01000057.1:47471-50421 GCA_003220935.1 Gemmatimonadota bacterium | reverse complement strand
CGCCACCGACCCCGCAAACCCCGTCGCCACATTGCCCCCCGCGTCCAGCGCCGTCACTTGGACGGCGGGCGTGATCGCTGCCCCCGCCGCGGTGCTCGTCGGCTGCACGCTGAAGACGAACTGGGTCGCCGCTCCCACGGTGACGGTGAAGGCACTGCTGGTCGCCCCGCTGAGCCCCGGGGCCGTTGCCGTGAGCGTGTAGCCGGTCCCCACCTTGTCGACGCTCAGGGTGCCGAACGTCGCCACGCCGCCCGCCGCAGTCACCGTCGTCGTCCCCGCGAGGGTGCCGCCACTGGGATTGGTCGCGAGCGCCACCGTCACGCTGCCCGCGAACGCGCTCACCAGGTTCCCCTGCGCGTCGCGCGCGGCCACCTGCACCGCGGGACTGATCGTGCGGGCCGCCACCGCGGTGCTCGGCTGCACCGTGAAGACCAGCTGCGTCGCCGGTCCGGGGGTGATGTTGAAGGCCGTGCTCGTCGCGCCGCTCAGGCCTTCCCCCGGGTCCACCGCGGTCAGCGTGTAGCCCGTGCCGACCTTATCGATGCTCAGGCTGGAGAACGTGGCGACGCCGCTCACCGCCGCGACACTGGTCGGGCCCGACAGCGTGGCGCTCCCGGGGTTGACGCCCAGCGCGACGGTCACGGTCCCGGTGAAGTCCGTCGCCACGTTGCCCTGAGCGTCCCGCGCCGTCACCTGCACCGCCGGCGTGAGCGCCGCCCCGGCCGCGCCATTCGGCGGCTGCACGGTGAACGCCAGCTGCGTCGCGGCCCCAGCGGTCACGGTCACTACGGCGGTGTGCGTCGCGGTGATCCCCCCCGCAAGCGACGCAGTCACGGTCTTCGACCCGGCCACCGTCGAAGTCAAGCTCCCGGTCGCCACCCCGTTCGCATCCGTCGGCGTCGCAGGCTGCGTGAGTGTATTTCCCGTGCCGGTCGCTGTCAGCACGACTGCCGCCCCGTTGACCGGATTGCCGGCGGCGTCACGCGCCGTCACTGTGATCGTCGCGGCCCCGCTCCCCGCCGTGATCACGGTCGGCGCGGCCACCACGGTCGATTGCGTCGCCGAAATCGTTCCCGCCACGACGTTGAAAGCCGTGCTGGTGGCTCCGCTAAGCCCGGCCGTCGCCGCCGTCAGCGTGTAACCGGTCCCCGCCTTGTCGATGTTCAGCGTGGCGAAGCTCGCCACCCCGTTCGTCGCCGCTACCGTCATCGTCCCCGACAGCGTCCCGCCCCCGGGATTCGCGCCCAGGGCCACGGTGACGTTCCCCGTGAAGCCCGCCACCGCGTTGCCCAGCGCATCTTGCGCCGTGACTTGCACCGCGGGGGAGATCGGGTTGCCCGCGGTGGCGGTCCCGGGCTGGCTCGTGAACGCGAGCTGTGTCGCCGTTCCTGGGGTGATGGAGAACGCCGCACTCGCGGCCGCCGTGAGGCCCGCCGCCGTCGCAGCGAGCGTGTAGGCCGTGCCGCTCTTGTTGACGCTGAGCGTGGCGAAGCTCGCGACCCCATTGACCGCCGCCACGGTTGTGGTCCCCGCCAGCGCGGCCCCGCTCGTGCCCGTCCCGGGAGTGATCGCGACCGTCACCGTGCCCGTGAAGCTCGGCACCGTGTTCCCTGCGGCATCCTGCGCCAGCACTTGCACCGGCGGCGTGAGCGTCGCCCCTGCCGTCGCATTGCTCGGTTGCGTCGTGAAGACCAGCCGCGTCGCGGCTCCCGGCGTGATGTCGAAGGGGGCGCTCGTCGCCCCCGTGAGCGCCGGTTGGAACGGCGCCGCCGCCGTCAGGGTGTAGCCGCTGCCCACCTTGTTGAGGCTCAGGCTGGCGAAGCTCGCCACCCCGCTCACCGCCGGCACCGTCGTCGTCCCCGCCAGCGTGCCGCCGCTCGGATTCGTCCCCAGGGCGACTGCCACCGACCCCGCAAACCCCGTCGCCACATTGCCCCCCGCGTCCAGCGCCGTCACTTGGACGGCGGGCGTGATCGCGGCTCCCGCGGACGTGGCGCTCGGCTGCACGCTGAAGACGAACTGGGTCGCCGCCCCCACGGTGACGGTGAAGGCACTGCTGGTCGCCCCGCTGAGCCCCGGGGCCGTCGCCGTGAGCGTGTAGCCGGTCCCCACCTTGTCGACGCTCAGGGTGCCGAACGTCGCCACGCCGCCCGCCGCAGTCACCGTCGTCGTCCCCGCGAGGGTGCCGCCACTGGGATTGGTCCCGAGCGCCACCGTCACGCTGCCCGCGAACGCACTCACCAGGTTCCCCTGCGCGTCGCGCGCGGCCACCTGCACCGCGGGGCTGATCGTGCGGGCCGCCACCGCGGTGCTCGGCTGCACCGTGAAGACCAGCTGGGTTGCCGCCCCCACCGTTATGTTGAAGGCCGCACTGGTGGCCCCGCTGAGTCCTCCCCCCGCCGCCGTGAGGGTGTAGCCCGTACCGGCGCGGTCGAGACTCAGGTCCGCGAGAGTCGCCACGCCGGCGCTCGCCGCCACTGTCGTGTGGCCGGACAACGTGCCGCCGACCGGGTTGGCGCCGAGCCCCACCGTCACGGTCCCTGTGAATCCGCTGGCGGTGTTCCCCTGCGCGTCCTGCGCTGTCACCTGCACCGCCGGGGTGATCGCAGCGCCGGCCGCCGTGTTGCTCGGCTGGACCGTGAACACGAGCTTCGCGGCCGTGCCCGGCGTGACGTTGAACGCGGCGCTGGTCGCCGCGGGGAGCCCGGCGGCCGCTGCGGTGAGCGTGTAGCCGGTGCCCACCTTGGCGATGCTCAAACTCGCGAAGCTCGCCACCCCGCTCACCGCTGCCACGGTCGTGGTGCCCGCGAGCGTTCCTCCGCCGGGATTGCTCCCGAACGCCACCGTCACGTTCCCCGTGAAGCCGGTCGCGGTGTTCCCTTGGCCGTCCAGCACCGTCACCTGCACCGCCGGGGTGATGGTCGCCCCGGCGGTCGTGTTGGTCGGCTGC
>QHTT01000057.1:0-47452 GCA_003220935.1 Gemmatimonadota bacterium | reverse complement strand
CCACCTTGTCGAGGCTCAGGTTGCCGAAGCTCGCCACTCCACTCACTGCCGGCACCGTCGTGGTCCCACCGAGGGTGCTGCCACCGGGGTTGGTCCCGAGCGCCATGGTCACGCTGCCCACGAAGCCGGTCACGAGGTTCCCCTGGGCATCCCGCGCGCTGACCTGCACGGCCGGGCTGATGGTCCGGCCTGCCACGGCATTGCTCGGCTGCACGGTGAAGGCGAGCTGCGACGCCGCTCCCGCCGCGATACTGAAGTCGTTGCTCGTCCCCCCGCTGAGCCCGGTCGCCGGCGCCGTCGCCGTCAGCCAGTAACTCCCACTCTTGTCGATGCTGAGCGTGGCGAAGCTCGCCACCCCATTGACTGCCGCCACCGTCGTCGTCCCCGCGAGGGTGCCGCCGGCCGGATTGGTCCCTCCGAGCGCGACCGTGACGCTGCCCGAGAAACTCGGCACCGTGTTCCCTGCGGCATCCTGCGCGGCCACTTGCACTGCGGGCGTGAGCGTCGTCCCCGCCGTCGCATTCGCGGGCTGCACGGTGAACACCAGGTGGGTCGCGGCCCCCGGTGTGATGCCAAACGGCGTGCTCGTGGCTCCCGTGAGTCCCGTGGCCGTGGCGGTCAACGTGTAGCCCGAGCCACTGGTATTGATGGAGAGATCACCAAAGGTGGCTACGCCGCTGACCGCCGACACGGTCGCGCTGCCCGAGAGCGTGCTACCGGCCGGATTGCTCCCGAGCGCCACCGTCACACTGCCCGTGAAGCTCGGCACCACGTTGCCGAGCGCGTCTTGCGCCGCGACCTTCACCGCCGGAGCGATCTGGTGGCCCGCTGTGGTGGTCCCGGGCTGGACCGTAAAGGTGAGGTGCGTCGCCGCCCCCGGTGAGACGCTGAAGTCGCTGCTCGTCCCTCCGCTGAGCCCCGTCGCCCGTGCCGCCAGCCAGTAGTCCCCGCTCTTGTCGACGCTGAGCGTGGCGAAGCTCGCCGCGCCATTGACCGCCGCAACGGTCGTCGTCCCCGCGAGCACGCCTCCGGCGGGATTGGTTCCGCCGAGCGCCAGCGTCACGCTGCCCGTGAAGCTCGGCACCGTGTTCCCTGCGGCGTCCTGCGCGGCTACTTGCACCGCGGGCGTGAGCGTCGCCCCCGCCGTCGTATTCGCTGGCTGGACGGTGAACACCAGGTGAGTCGCCGCCCCCGGCGTGATGTCAAACGGGGCGCTCGTTGCCGCCGAGAGGCCGCTGGCCGTGGCCGTCAGCGTGTAGCCGGTGCCGCTCTTGTCGAGGCTGAGCGCGTAGAAGATGGCCACCCCATTGGCTGCCGCGACCGATGTCGTGCCAGTCAGCGTGCCGCCACTGGGATTGGTCCCCCCAAGCGCCACCGTCACGCTGCCCGTGAAGCTCGGCACCACGTTGCCCAGCGCATCCAGCGCCGACAGCTGCACTGCCGGAGCGATCTGGTGGCCCGCCGTCGTGGTCACCGGCTGGACAGTGAAGGCGAGCTGCGTCGCCGGCCCCGGTGCGATACTGAAGTCGCTACTCGTCCCCCCGCTGAGCCCCCCCGCCCCCGCCGTAAGCCAGTAGCTCCCACTCTTGTCGATGCTGAGCGTGGCGAAGCTCGCGACCCCGCTGACCGCTGCTACCGTCTTCGTCCCCGCCAAGGTGCCGCCGCTCGGATTGGTTCCGCCCAGCGCCACCGTCACCTGGGCGGTGAAGGTCGGCACCGTGTTCCCCGAAGCGTCCTGGGCTGTCACTTCCACCGCGGGGGCGATGGTCGCCCCGGCCGTCGCATTCCCTGGCTGCACGGTGAACACCAGGTGGGTGGCTGGCCCGGGGTTGATGTCAAACCGCGCACTCGTCGCGGCCGAGAGCCCGCTGGCCGTGGCGGTCAGCGTGTAGCCCGTGCTGCTCTTGTCGAGGGTGAGCGCGTAAAAGGTGGCCACCCCGTTGGCCGCTGCCACGGTTGTCGTCCCCGTCAACGTGGCCCCGCTCGTCCCCGTCCCTGCCGTCAGCGTCACGGTCACATTCTGGGTGAAGCCGGGGACGGGACGGCCCCCCGCATCCAGCGCCGTCACCTGGACGGCGGGGGTGATCTGGTGACCCGCCGTCGTCGTGGTCGGCTGCACACTGAACGCCAGCTGTGTCGGCACGGCGGGGGCGGTTGGGCCACGCTCGCACGTCGCCAGGAACAGCGAAGACACGAGGAGGGCGGCGCCGCGCAGCAGCCGGGCGTCGAAGGCAGAAGAGGGGGAACGCATGGTGGTGGCGATCGGTCAGTGCTCCTGGACCTACATCTCGCTTCCCCGTCTCGGGTTACGAAACAGTCATTGGGGGCTGGGAGAACGGCTGAACGCGTGCGTGGGGCGCAAGGGCTGTGCCCCCCGAAGTGCTGGCTATTGTGGGTCCATCGGGTCGCTGCCATGCCGACTTGTAGCAGATGTGTGACACAATCGCCGTGGGGACCGGAGCGACCCGGGCTGTGAAAACGGACGATTAGACGCGAACGGGGCCGTGGAGTCACACGACCGACATCTCAGGGTTGTGCCCTGCCGGGCCGGTCCTTCCCGCTGGGAATCGCGTAGTCGAACAGCTCGCTTGGGGTCACGCGGAGGGCGCCACACAGCCGCTCGAGCGTGTCAGCCCGAATGAGGCTGAAACGCCCATTTGGCCTGGTGAGGCGGTAGATCGTGTTCAGGCTTAGGCCCGTGAACTTGGCCAGCCCGTAGGGCGACAAGCCGCGCGCTGTAAGCACCTGACGCAACCGTAAGCGCAGCACTCCCCTACGACGATAATGGATCTTCTGACCCCGGTACCGGGGCATGATGCCCTCCTTGCCAGATATACCAAGGACATGTATTATAACACCTATAGCTTATAGCAGTGCCGCTAAGCACAACATGGGGAATCCGCGTTGGCTGTCAAGAGGATTTCCCCGCACGATGGAGCGACCGCGCGCCCTAGATGGGGACCTTACAGAACGCCGATAGGAGGAGGACCGGATGGGCAGGAAGATGCTGGACGTCATGGGACGCAAGGTGGACCTGCTCGAGAAAGTGGACGTCATCGAGCATGAGGAACTAAAGCTCCTGGGGGACGGGGTCGAACGGGGAGTCGAACGGAAAGACCGGTTGGTTTTCACCAGTCCGTCGGACTGGACGCCGGAGCAGGCCGAGCAATACCTGGACTGGCGGATCCACCTGGTGGATGCGGAAATCACCAAGCTCCGCCAACAGATCGAGGATACGTCGTCGCTGCGCAGGCGCTGGCTCACGGTGACCGGGGGACGGTCCAAGCTCGTTGGCAATGGCAACGCTGGCAACGGCAACGCTGGCAACGGCAACGGGCATGAGCCGGAGGGTACCGGAGGGTGAGAAGAGGTTGTACGCGGAGAGGTTCGTAAAGCGGGAGCGCCGGAGCTGAACCCGGCGCTCCCGCCGTGCTTCGCCCTCCTCGTGTCCGCCCGCACACCGCGACCTGCAGCCTTGCGTGTCGTGCGGGACACGAACCGTGACACGAACGCCGCCGCCGCACCGCTCTGCCTGAGCTAACTCCCTCTCCTCCCTTCGCTTCGCTCCCTGCGCCGGCCCCCGGGCTCCGGCGGCATCACGTCTGCTTTGTCTCCCGAGCGATCACCACCCCATCCGCCACCCGCCCAGAGGTGTGTATGCGCAACCTGCCTGCCGTCCTCATCGCCGCTCATGCGGCCCTGATCGCCTTCGCATGCCACGAGATCACCGCGCCCAAGCGGACCGTACCCTCCCCCGTCGCCCGCGCGACCTCCGAGACCCCGCTCGACGCCATGTCGCTGGCGGAGCTCGAAGTCCTGGCCCAGATGGAGGATTCGCTGATCGGCGCTGTCCAGGACGACACGGGGGACGTGGCGGCCATGGCGGAGCTCGCGCACCTGTACATGCTACATGGGGCATACGACGAGGCCGTGGGGCCCCTCGCCCGGGCGCTCGAGATCGCGCCCGAGCGCGACGACCTCCGTTCCGAGCTGCGCCTCGCCTTCCAGCTGGGCAAGCTCGACGAGCGGCAGGTTGATCTCGCTGAAAAGGCGCGGCAGTTCCTAGACCTCGTCAGGATGACGGGGCACGGGTGCTAGGGCGGCGACACCTGCGGACGCCTTCCCCCGTAGGGAACTCGTCCCTCTAGCCATTGAGCCGCCCATGTCCAAACCGGTCCTGCAGCTCGCCGCCGTCGGCCTCGTCGGCTTCGCTCTCTGGAAGCTGGGGTCGTTCTTCTTCATTCCTCTCCTCGTCCTGGCGGTCAAAGTCGCGCTCGTCGTCGGGCTCGTCCTGTTCGCCTTCTGGCTGTTCAGGAAGAGCGACAAGGACAACAAGGACAACAAGGGGGACGCGCCCGCGGAATAGCGAGCCGCTGCTCCTCCCGCTCGGGCCCTTCCCGGCTTACTATTGGATTGGCGCTCGGGCGGTCTCCGCCCCGCCCCCTGCTGGGAGCGGTCCATCACCTCCGGTGGACCGAGGCGTTTCCCAAACGGCCCCCCAGCGGCGGTACCTCGACCAATGGGAGCGTCGTATGTCCTTCAGAGGAATCCAGGGCTCCGACACCAAGCTGTGAGCACGGAGCTCGTCACCGAGATCCGGGTGCTCAAGGCCGAGCGGCAGGCGGCGATCCTGGCGCACAACTACCAGCGGCCCGAGATCCAGGACATGGCGGACGTCGTCGGCGGCGATTGCGAACCCCGACAAGCGGGTGCTCATCCCCGATCTGGACGCGGGGTGCTCCCTCGCCGAGACCGTCCGGCCCGCCGATGTGCGGACCTGGCGCGCCACCCATCCCGACGGCCTGGTGGTCGCGTACGTGAACTGCAGCGCCGCGGTGAAGGCCGAAGCCGACTACTGCTGCACGTCGGGGAACGCCGTGGCGGTCGTGCGGGCCTTGCCGCCCGACGTCCCGGTGCTGTTCGTGCCCGACTTCTTTCTGGGCAGCCATGTCCGGCGCATCACGGGGCGGGCACTCGACGTATGGATGGGGGAGTGCCACGTGCACGCGGCGCTCACGCCGGCCGACGTGGAGGCCAGGCGCCGCGAGTACCCGGACGCCGAGTTTCTGGTCCACCCGGAGTGCGGCTGCGTCACGAGCACGATGTACTACGCGTCTGCGGACGGCGACGTCGCCGCCGGCCGCACGCACATCGTCTCGACCGAGCAGATGACGGAGCGCGCGCGCACCTCGCCCGCCCGCCGTTTCGTGGTGGCGACCGAGACCGGGGTGCTGCACCGGCTGCGGCGCGAGAATCCGGACAAGCAGTTCCACGCGCTCGCGGAGTCGGCTGAGTGCCGCTTCATGAAGCTGATCACGCTTGAGAAGCTGCGTGACTGCTTGCGGGACCTGAAGCCCGAAGTCGTCGTTCCCCCGGACGTCGCGGTGCGGGCGCGGCGCGCGATCGATCGGATGCTGGCGATTGGCTGACGCATTGGGCCGCGAGGAGGTGCAGCGCGCGCTCGCCGAGGACCGCGCGACCGAGGACGTAACGACCCGGCTGCTTGGCACAGCGGCGCGGCAACCCGCGGGCGCCGCCTTCGTCGCCGAGGGCCGGTTCGTCATCGCTGGCCTGCCGATCGTCGCACGCGTCTACAGCGCGCTCGAGCGGGACGCGTGCTTCGAGCCTGGCGGGGCGGATGGCGAGTGGGTGGCCGCGGGGACGGTGCTCGCGCGCGTGCGGGCGACGGCCGGCGCGCTGCTCGCCGGGGAGCGCGTCGCGCTCAACTTCCTGCAGCGGCTCTCAGGCATCGCCACGCTGACGCGCCGGGCGGTCGAGGCGGTGACCGGGACGCAGGCGCGGATCACCCACACCCGCAAGACCACACCTGGCCTGCGCGCCCTCGAGCGTTACGCGGTGATCGTAGGGGGCGGCGTCGCGAACCGCGGCTCGCTGGCTGAGGCGGTGCTGTGGAAGGACAACCACTGGGCGCTCCTGGGAGCGGGCGGCCTGGCTCCGGCGCTCGCGCACGCGCCGCCGGGCGTGCCGATCGTCGTCGAGGTGGAGGACGAGGCCCAGTTCGAGCGGGCGCTCGCCGCGGGGGTGCGGCACATCCTCGCCGACAACCAGGGGCCCCAGCGCGTAGCGGCGTGGGTGCGGCGCGCGGGCGCTGGCGTCACGATCCAAGCGTCTGGAGGGATCACGCCCGAAACCGCGCGCGCCTACGCGGAGGCCGGGGCGGCGCTGATCTCGATCGGCGCGCTCACGCACTCAGCGCCCGCGGCGCCGATCCGGTGCGACATCACCCACGCGGGGTCGACGCCGCCGCGATGAAGCTCATGGAATTCCTCGCCACGCTCTGCTGTGCGATCTTCGCCGGCGCCGCGATCTACATCGACGTCGTCGAGCACCCGGCGCGCATGTCCTGCGGGGCGCGCGTTGCGCTCGCCGAGTGGGCCCCTAGCTACAAACGTGCCACGGTGATGCAGGCCTCTCTCGCGGTGCTGGGGTTTGTCTGCTCTGTGATCGCCTGGCTCACGGGTGGCGGGATACGGTTTCTCGTGGCCGGAAGCCTGCTGTTCCTCGTCGCGCCGTTTACGCTCATCGTCATCAGGCCGACCAACAACCGCCTGCTCGCGCTGGGCCCGAACACGGATCGGGCCGAGGCCGAAGTGCTGCTCACGCGCTGGAACCGGCTCCACGCGGTCCGCAGCGCGCTCAGCGCGCTCGCGTTGCTGCTCTTCCTGCTCGCTGTCACCCGATCGTGAACCATGATCTTTAGGAGCCCGCATCCCGACGTCGCGGTGCCCGACGTCGCCCTCCAGCGCTTCGTCCTGCGCGAAGCGGCGCAGCGCGGGGACAAGCCCGCGCTGATCGATGGGCCGAGCGGGCGGGTGCTGACGTACGCCGGGCTCGCCGCCGGAGTCGATCGACTCGCGGCCGGTCTCGCAGCCCGCGGGTTCGGCAAGGGCGAGGTGCTCGGCCTGTTCATGCCGAACCTCCCCGAGTTCGCGCTCGCCTTCCACGGCACGCTCACCGCGGGTGGCGTCGTGACTACGGTGAATTCCCTCGCGACCGTGCAAGATGCGGAGTATCAGCTGCGGAACGCCCGCGCCCGCTTCCTGATCACGGTGGCGCCGTTCCTCGATCGCGCAGCCCCCGCTGCGGTGCAGGCGGAGGTCGAAGAGGTGTTCGTGCTCGGAGCAGGGCGGGGCGGTGGGGGCGCAACTCCATTCAGTGCGCTGCTCGAGAGCGATGCGCCCGCGCCGAACCCCCCGTTCGAGCCGGCGCGCGATCTCGCTGTGCTGCCGTACTCGAGCGGAACCACCGGATTTCCCAAGGGCGTGATGCTCACGCACCGGAACCTCGTGGCCAACCTGGTCCAGACGGTGGCCGGGCACCACGTCGCGAGCGACGATCGCATCATCGCAGTGCTGCCGTTCTTCCACATCTACGGGATGCAAGTGGTGATGAACCTCGCCCTGTGGTCGGGAGCGACGCTCGTGACCCTGCCGCGATTCGAGCTCGAGCCCTTCCTCGCGCTGTTACAGACGCATCGCATCACGCGCGCGTTTCTGGTCCCGCCGCTCGTCCTCGCCCTGGCCAACCATCCGGCCGTCGACCGCTACGACCTGTCGAGCCTGCGCGCGATGATGTCCGGCGCCGCGCCGCTGGACGCGGCCCTGGAGGCCGCATGCGTGCGGCGGGTGGGGTGCCAGCTGATCCAAGGCTACGGGCTCACCGAAGCGAGCCCCGTGACGCATACCGTGCCGGACGAGCCGGGCAAGGGGCGACCGGGGACGATCGGTCAGCTGTTGCCGAATACGGAGTGCCGGATCGTCGACCCCGCGACCGGCGGAGACCTGGGACCGGGCGAAGCTGGCGAGCTGCTGATTCGGGGCCCCCAGGTGATGACCGGCTACCTCAACAATCCCGAAGCGACGGCGGAAACGCTCGACGCCGCCGGCTGGCTGCACACCGGTGACATCGGCCACGTCGATGCAGACGGCTACTTCACGATCGTGGACCGTCTCAAGGAGCTGATCAAGTACAAGGGCTTTCAGGTGCCGCCGGCCGAGCTGGAGGCGGTGCTGCGGACTCACCCCGCCGTGAGCGACGCCGCGGTGATTCCCATTCCCGACGAGGAGGCGGGCGAGGTGCCCAAAGCTTACGTGGTGCTCAAGGGAGACGTGCCGCTCGAGGCGCTCCTCGCCTACGTCGCCGAGCGCGTCGCGCCGTACAAGAGAATCCGCGCCGTCGAGGTGATCGACGCGATTCCGAGATCGCCTTCGGGTAAGATCCTGCGACGCTTGCTTAAGGAGCGCGAGCGAGCCGTCCGCGCGTAGGGGGCGCGGTTGTTACGGCCGGAAAGTGCTGCGTCGTTGCGACACTTGAACAACTATGACGTCTGAGCGACTGTCCAGATGAGTCAGCCTGCAACGCATGCTCGGTCCCGTGAACTTCTCCGTCTTGATGGTCGACGACAACGCGGCCATGCGCGAAGCCATCGCTCGCTCATTGACGCGGCGAGGCTGCCAAGTGGCGACCGCCGTCAGCGGTGTCACTGCGTTGGAAGCGCTCCGAGCGCAATCGTTCGACGTCATCATCAGCGACCTCAACATGCCGGAGCGGGGGGGACTGTGGCTCTGGCGGCAGGCCCTGGTGTTGCGCCCCGAGTTGCGGGGTCGCTTTGTGCTCATCGCCTCGGAGCCCCTCCCGGAGCCGCTGACCATGTCGCTCTTCTTGGAGTCGGAGCGGTTCTTGTTGAAGCCGCTTACCCTGGACACTCTGTGGCGTGAGGTCGAGGGCGTCATGCGCGTTGTACGCACCGCCGCAACCGGCGCGGGCGTCGAGCGACGACAGCATCCACGTCGCAGCGCCGACCCGGCGACGTAGCGCTACTCTCGCACCCGCACCGCGTCCGCGACGACCACCGAGCCGCTGACATCGCGCCGCAGCAACGCGACACGGTTCCATCCGGCCGGGAACGTCCAGGTACCCAGTGTATGCCAGCGACCGCCGCCGGTCGTCTGATCCTGGCGCACTACCGCGAGGGTGTCGCCAGCCGCGGTGATCACGGCATACGCCGCGCGCGACGAGCGGTTGGCGCCGCTGGTCCAGCGCGCGTCGAGCGTGCGGGAGCTGCCCGCCGCCAGCTGGAACGCGAACACTGCGCCGTCGGTCGCGTCGGGTCGCGTCGACGCCCAGCGGTACCCGCCGCCGTAATAGTCGGGCGTGGAGTCTGACGCCGTCCAGGCTCCGGACGCGGCGGCCGACGCCAGCGCAGGATCGTTGAACGTGGCCGAGTCGTCCACCACCACCTCACCGCACAGCGCTTGCACGCGGTGCACGTAGGCGATCCATGGCCAGTGCGGCCCCGGGTCGGTCCGATCCGCCGGCTGGAGCTGCCCATGGGCGACGATGTGCTGCCAGTCGCGCGGGATCCCGCCGTCGCGCGTGATGTCGCACACCAGCGCCGCGGACGCCTCGATTTGGGACGCGGGGAACGAGTCCTGCGACGCGAACCCCGCGTGCTCGACCCCGACGGTGAAGTGGTTGCTCTGCACGCCGTTCAGCCAGCAGTCGTGCCGCCGGTTCAGGGTGCAGTCGTAAAGCGCCGCGATGTGCCAGGCCCGATCCCGTTCGAGCACGAGCTGCGAAGCCTCGCTGCCGTCCTCGTTGACGACGTAGTGCGCGCTCGCCTGGGAGGCGGGATTCACGAGCCAGCTCCAGCAGCTCGTGTAATTGCTCTCGCAGGTGTGGATGATCACGATGTGCATCGCGCCCGTCGAGTCGGCCGGCCGCTGGTTGAAGTTGGGCGACGCCCGCCAAATGGCGGATGCATAGTCGGGCGCGCCGCCGGAATCTGGAGGCGGCGGGCAGGCGGCCGGAGCCGCCGCGGCCCCGGCGGGAGCGGACCGGGCGCCTGCGAACGTCGGTGCCCGATCGACCGCGCGCCCGTACGCCGCCCGGCCTTCGGGGAGCTCGATCTCGGAATACCGGACGATCACACCGGACCATTGCTCACTGCGGGAACGGTCGATCGCCGCTTCGCCAGCGTACGCGTCGAGCAGCGCTGCCGCAGCACGGATGTTCGCGACCGGGTCGCGGCGCGCGGCCGCGACCGTCACACCTGCGAGCGCCGCGCCCCGCTCGAGGGCGCCACCGCGCAATGCCATCACTCCGAAGGCGGGCGGCCGACCCGAGAATTCCTCCGCTCCCTCGACCATCTGCCACCGCGTCTCCACCCAGCCGATCCCCTTGAGCACCGTGGGCGGCACGTGGAACTCGGCGCCCGCCGCGGCGAACGCGGAGTCGAAACGGGATGTGCTCGCTACGAGCGGCGCCCGATCGGCGGCGAGCCGCGCCGCAGGGCAGGGCTCGACCGGCGCGGCGCGGCAGGCGGCGACGAGCGCAACCCACAGCAGCGCGGCTCGGGCTTCGACCCCGGGGCGTCGCCCCGGGGTCAGCCGCGCTCGGCGCTCCTCGTTGCTCGGCTGACCCCGGGCCGGTCCCCCGGGGTTACCAGCGAGACCAGGCTCGAACTCGTGCCCGCCGCCCCTCATCGCCCGTGCCTCACATCCAGCACGAGCCGCGCCGGCCCCGCGAGCTCCGACACTCGGTAGGGCCCGGCCACCGCGACACCGAGCACCCACTCGACCTGTCCCTCGAAGTCGCACACCAGTTTCAGGTCCTTGACGGCGGGGAGGCTGAGCGTGCGGTCTCGCTCGGTGAACATTGCATTGCCCCGCTCGTCGTGGGCTTGAGCGGGCACGAGCCGCACGACGAGCCGGCCTGCCCCGGCGACCACCACCGGATCTCCGGACCCACAGCGGCGCACCGGCCCGCTCGTGTATTCGACGTGGTAGCCAGGGAGGCTGTCGCCCGTGAACTCGAAGGTGACGCGGTCGTAGCCGGGGTTCACCTTCGCGTCGACGGCGCGCAGGATCCGGGGCGGTACGCCGGGCCGCGGCCGGTGGACCGCGCTGGTCGTCCCTGCGAAGCCGGTATCCTGTGACCCGGGGGGGACCAACCGCGCGGCGCCGGCGCTTGCCGCCGACCTCGAAAGCGGGGCCCGCTGCCCGGGCTCGTCGCGCTGACACGCGCCGAGGACCAGCAGTGCGAGGGGGAGGGACAGAGCGGGCCGAGGCATCGGTCGTGGTTATACCCCGCGCTCTTGCGACCGCCCGGCCGCCGCCCATATTGCAGCGCAGCTCAGATGCTGTGATCCTCGAGGCGCGCTGTCGTGCGGCTCGCCCAAGCCTCGGGGGGAGCGAATCGCGAAACCGGCTGAGTGGGGGCACCCACGCAGTCGGTTTTTCTCTTTTTTCGGGCTCGCAGCAAGGAGGAGGGACCGCCATGCGCACGACCTGGATTTCCGCCGTCGCGGGAACGCTCGTCGTCGGACTGATTGCCGCCGCTCCAGGGGGCAGGCCGGCGCCGGCCCCCAAAGTCGATTACAAGGAGCTGGCGCACCGGCTCGTTGCCCAGAACGCGGGCATTCACGCCGGCGATCTGGTGCTCGTCACCGGCGGCACCCGCGATCTCGAGCTGCTCGAGGACGTTGCTGCCGAGGTCGCCCACGTCGGCGGCCACCCGCTGATCGCGATCGGGAGCGACCGCCTCACGCGAATGATGTACGATGAGGTGCCGGCAAAGTACGATGCCGGCGCGGCGGCGTTCGACACGAAGCTCGCGGGCTTCGTCACTGCCGTCATCGCGGTGGACTACAACGAGAGCCCTGGCGTCCTGGAGGGCGTTCCCCCGGCGCGCCTCGCGGCGCGGGCGAAGGCCGGTGCCCTGGTCGACGCCCTGCTACGGCAGCGCCGGGTGCGCGTGGTGGCGATGGGCAACGACCTCTACCCGACGGCTGCACGTGCCGAGCAGTTCGGCGTCTCCCAGGATCAGCTGGCCGAAGTCTTCTGGAGCGGCGTGAACGTCGACTACCCCGCGTTACAGGCGACGGGAGAGAAAGTGCGCCGCGCCCTCGCGGCTGGCCGGCAGCTGCGCATCACCAACCCCAACGGCACTGACCTCACTGTCGGCATCGCAGGACGTCCGGTCTACGTGAGCGACGGCGTCATCTCTCCCGCCGACGTGCGCCGCGGCGGCGCGGCCACCACCGTCTGGCTCCCCGCGGGAGAGGTCTTCGAGACCCCGGTGCCGGGAACGGCACAGGGCACGGTCGTCGCCGATCGCTACTTCTTCCAGGGCAAGACCATCGAGAACCTGCGGCTCGACTTCAAGGCCGGGCGGCTCGTCGCCATGACTGCGCGCACCGGCCTCGAGCCTCTGAAGGCGCTCTACGACGCGGCCGGGCGCGGGCGAGACGTGTTTGGCGTGGTCGACATCGGGATCAATCCGAGCGTGTCCCTGATCCCGGACAGCCGCATGGTCGGGTGGATGCCGGCGGGGATGGTGACGGTAGGGGTCGGCAACAACACGTGGGCGGGGGGCTCGAACAGCGTCGGCTTCGGGGTCGATCCGTTCCTCCCCGGAAGCACGCTCACCGTGGACGGGCGGGTGATCGTGCAAAACGGCACGCTCCAGGGAGAAGTCGCGCGTCGCTGAGCAATTGACCTTCCCTCACCCTTCATTCCCCCTCTCCCCGGCGGGAGAGGGGCAGGGGTGAGGGGCCCCACCCGCTCGTAGCTCGATCGCCGGCGCTGGCCGGCTATCCGGTCATATAACCAAGCTCGCCGCATCACTCATCACCCGAGACCGAGCACGACATGTCGCCCGACGACCTCGCCGCCCAGCTGGAACAGCTGCACGCCGCGGCGTTCGGCTGGGCGCTGAGCTGCTGCGGCTGGGACCGCTCGGTCGCCGAGGACGCGCTCCAGTCGAGCTACCTGAAGATCCTCGACGGACGCGCCCGGTTCGCGGGACGCTCGAGCTTCCGCACCTGGGTGTTCGGCGTGATCCGCCGGACCGCACAGGAGGCGCAGCGCCGGGCGTTGCTGGGGCGGTGGCTGCCGTTCACACGTTGGCTGTTGGAGCCTGAGGCGGCAGATGGTCGTCCCGACCCGGAGGCCGTCCTGCTGCGGGCTGACGAAGCTGCCCGCCTGGTGCGCGCCCTCGCCCGCCTGCCGGCCCGTCAGCGCGAAGTGCTGCACCTCGTGTTCTACGAGGACCTGACGATCGCCGAGGCCGCGACTCTGCTCGACATCGCGCTCGGCACGGCCCGCACCCACTACGAGCGCGGCAAGACCGCGCTGCGACGGCTGCTCGAGGAGACCGATCGATGACCGACGACGGCGAGCGACAGCTGCACGAGCAGTTCCGCGTCTTGCGACATCACGCGGGCGCGGGGGCGCCCGAGTTTCGGGACGTCGTCGCCGGCCTCGTGCGGCGCCGGGAGAGCGCTGGGCGGCGGCGCGGGCGGGTTGCGGGCCTCGCGGTAGCGGCCGCCGCGGCGTTGCTGCTCTTCGCCGTGCTACGGCCCGGCGGCCGGCGTAAGGTACTGGTCGACTTGGACGCCGCCCGTTGGGAAGCCCCCACGGACTTTTTGCTGCGCACCCCCGGTGCCGAGCTGTTACGCGCGGTCCCGAGGCTCATATTGGAAGGGAGGCTGTTACCATGAAGCGTGCTGCAGGCATCACCTTGGTCCTCCTGCTTGGTGCGCTCGGCGCGGCGAGCCAACAACCGCAACCGAGTGGTCCCGGCGGTCCCCCACACCAGGAGGACCCGCTCGCCCGGTTTCTGTTTCCGCCAGAGCTGGTGATGCACCAACAGCGCGCCATCGGCCTCAAGACGGAACAGCGCGCCGCGATCACGCGAGCGATCCAAGAGTTCCAGACGAAGGTGCTGGACCTGCAGTGGCAGATGCAGGACGAGACCCAGCGGCTGGCCGAGCTGCTCGATAAGCCGGTGGTGGATCAAGCGGCCGCGCTCGCGCAGATCGACAAGGTGCTCGTCGTGGAGCGTGAGGTGAAGCGGGCCCACATCGGCCTGCTGATCCAGATCAAGAACCAGCTCACACAGGACCAGCAGGTGAAGCTCGCGCAACTCAGGTCGCCTTGGGCACCACCGCAATGAACCGCAAAGGTCTGGTCCCGAACCTGGCCGGGTGAACGTCGCGGCCGCCCGGGGGTACGCATCGGCACGGTCGCTACGGTCCTCGATGGACCCCGCGTGCCCTGCTGTCCGGAGGTCGATTGGCATGTCCCTAAGTCTCTCACGACTGTTCGCGCTCGGCGTCGAGCTTGGCCTGCTCGTCCCCGTGGTGCAGGCGCAGTCGCAACCCAACGAGAAGCTGGCGGAGCGCGCCCAGCGCGCCGGTGAAATCATTGCGGAGCTCGTGAAGCAGCCCGACCACTCCCCACCCCAATCGCTGCTCGAGAAGGCCACGTGCGTGGCCGCGGTGCCCGAGGTCGTGCAGGTGGGACTGGGGTTCGGCGGAAAGGTCGGATTCGGACTGGCGAGCTGTCGCACGCCGGGTGGATGGAGCCTCCCGACCTTCATCGGCTTGAAGGGCGGCACCTTTGGGCTCCAGATCGGAGGCCAGGCGGCCGACGTGGTGTTGGTTTTCCTCAACCAGAACGCGCCGCGCCGCATCGCCTCTTCTTCGTTCGATTTGGGCGGGCAGGCCTCCGTTGCCGCCGGCCCGGTGGGCCGCAACCTCTCGGCCGAGACGGACTACAAGCTCACGGCCGAGATCTACACGTACTCGAAGACGAAGGGCCTGTTCGCTGGCATCAACCTCGCCGGGACCAAATGGGAGATCGACGCGAAGGCGAACAAGGCGGTGTACGGTGACATGCGCTCGGCGGACGTGAAGGGCCTGCTCGCGACCAGTGGGACCGGAGGCCCGGGGCTGGTCCAGCCGTTCCTCGACAGCCTGCAGAAGAACATCGGACCGCTGAAGCCGTAAGCCTACTGCTTCACCCACGTAGAGCGCAGGTCGTATGTCACGGCGTAGACCAGACGATTGACGAGCTGACCGTACGCGTTGTTGGGATCTTTGGCGGAGAAGATGGGCTCGCCGCCGACCAGGGAGAGGCCGCCGACCTTCTCACTCGCGGTCGCGCTGGAGCGCCACAGTGTCCCGCCGGACTTGGTCGACAGCAGCTCCACGGACAGCTCGGCTGAGACCGTCGCCTCCACGTGAGGCAGCGTCAGGCCGACCAGGCCGCCGCTCGGCTTCACGTTGGACACCTTGAGATGACCGAAGAAGACCACGGGAACGCCGCGCTCCCCGCCCAGAGCCTGCGCCGCCGCCGGACCGAGCTCCGACGCGCGGGTCCGCCGCAACACCGAGTCGGCCGGCCCGAGCTCCAACACCTCGATTCCGGTCTGGGCGGCCAATACGTACTCCGAGAAGCGCCGGGTAGCGAATTCGTGCAGTGAGCCCCTGGCATTCTCAGCCGTGAACGTGACCAGTCCGATCTGACCGTACGGCGCGAGGTTGAGTCGCGGCGGGACGAGAACGCGGTGAGACGCGCAGGCTGTTTCCGTCAAGATGACCAGCAGCAGCGCGGCGACCGGGCGTACTGGTACGGGGGAGACGCGGTTCGGTTCCCTCATGTCGTAGACACCTCGCGCGTAAGGGTGGTGCGACGCACCCAACATAACAAACGGCCGGGGCCGCCGCCGGGCGCACGATAATCGGGACGACCCGATCGCCCGACGCTTGACGCCCCCCCAAAACGCAGGCTATATGCCTCCACCTTGGAGGGGGTGCGATGGGCGCCGAGGACGTCACGGGGGAGCGCGCGCGTGAGCGGGCCCTGCTGCAGGCGGAGAAGATGGAGACGATCGGCCGCCTGACGGGGGCCATCGCGCAGCAATTCAACGAGCTCCTCGGTGCCATCATGACGCGTGCCGCGGCGCTCTCCCAGTCCTCGCCCGCGAACCGCGACTTGGACGAGCTGAAGGAAACGGCTCGGCGCGGCGCGGAACTGGCCCACAAGCTGCTCGGATTCAGCCGGCACAAGACGCTGGACCTGCAGCCGCTCAGCTTGACCGAGTACGTGCGGGAGATCCTCGATAGGATGCGCCGCGAGCTTCCCGCCAACGTCGAGGTCCAGTTCGAGGCGGACGAGGCGGGCGGGGTGGTCGAGGCCGATCCCGCCGAGGTGCGACAGATCCTGATGAACCTCGTCACCAACGCACGAGACGCCATGCCGAAGGGGGGCACGCTGCACGTGGAAGTCCGGCGGGCGCGTCTCGGCGCGGCGGATCGACCCCTGCATGCGTGGATCGAGCCAGGAGCCTACGTGAGCGTCGCGGTGAGCGACACCGGCACGGGAATGAGCGCGGCGACGCTGGCGCGCGTCTTCGAGCCGTTTTTCACCACCAAGCCGCTGGGCGTCGGAACCGGGCTCGGGATGGCGATGGTGTACGGTCTCGTCAAGCAGCACAAGGGGTTCGTGCACCTGTACAGCGAAATAGGCCAGGGGACTACAGCCAAGGTCTACCTGCCCGCCGTCTACCACCGGGCCCCGCCGCTCGAAGCCGTCGACGACGAGATCCTCCCGGGCGGGACGGAAACGATCTTGCTGGTCGAGGACGACCCCACCATGCGCTCGGTCGCGCAGGAGCTGTTGGAGAAAGTCGGTTACCGCGTGCTCGCGGCGGTCGACGGGGCGCAAGGCCTCACGATGTATCGAGCGCACCGCGCGGAGCTCCGCCTCGTCCTCACCGACGTCATCATGCCAAAGCTCAGTGGCTTCCAGCTCTATGAAGCCATCCGGCGAGACTCGCCGGCCCTGAAGGTGCTGTTCACGAGTGGCTTTCCCGCGCCGAACTACCGCAAGACGGTCGGCCTCGATGCCGCCGTCGCCTTCGTCACGAAGCCTTGGACGGCGAGCGAGCTGCTCGGCCGCGTGCGGACCCTGCTGCAACCCGCCCCCGCTTAGGTTGACACGCTGCGGCGGCGACGTCAGTATACCGACGCGGGAGAAGCACCCGGTGACCGGGCTGACTGCGCGGGAAGCGCAGGTGCAGGTACGCGGGCGAGTTTTGATGGTGCCCCGGTCCCTCCTCGAGCTGCGCACCACGCCGCCGCTCGAGTGGACGGTGGCGCCGGGCGGCACGGACGGCGCCCGCGGGCTGGCGGGCGTCCGCGACGACTATCTGGTGTGTCCGAATTGCCGTCATCGGGACGATCTGCCGGACGCCCGCGTCCCACGGATGCGCTGCTCGCGCTGCAATGAAGTCTTCAGCATCGCTTGGGACGAACGGTATCTGCGCACCGGGCAGGGGCGCGACGGGCGCGAACCGACCCTCTCCACACCTCCGCCCCTGCTCGGCCCGGACCATCGCATGACCCGACGCCGCTTGTCCACCAGTCGCCGCTCGCGCCTCGAGCGCCGCTTCACCGAGCGCCGACAGAGCTCGGTCGCCCACGGACTCGTCGAGCGGCGGATGGCGGAGCGCCGCAGGCGCATGGTCCGGCGCAGTGGTCGGGATCGTCGCGGCGGGACGGAACGGCGGCACAAGGCGGCGAGCTGGTAGCGGGCGTGAGCTGCGCGGTCTCGAAACCTCGCGCCCCCAACACAGCCTAGTAGCTCAGCTCCAGGCTCGCCGATCCCGCTGCTATCGGCCGAATTCGCAGGCTCGAGAGTGCGGCGAGGCGCGCGTCGGCCGCTTCGAGCTGGGCCGCAGCGTGCGTGGTGAGTACCGCGATCACGCGCATCCCGGCTGCCTTCCCCGCGGCGACCCCGGGCGGAGAGTCCTCGAGCACGATGCAGTCGGACGGCGCGTGCCCCAGACGAGCGGCCGCCATCAAGTAGCCCGCTGGGTCCGGCTTGCCGCGCGTGACGTCTTCCGCCGTGATGAACACGCGCGGCGTCGGGAGGCTCACGGTCGCGAGGCGGAGCCGTGCCACGGCGCTGCTCCCCGACGTCACGACCGCCCACTGCTGCTCGGTCAGCTGGCGGAGCAAGGCAGCGGCGCCCGGCGCAGCGGCGAGCCCCCGCGTTTCGATCTCTTCCATCCGATCGAGCACCGCGACTTCGGCTGCGGTGTCGAGGTGAGGAGCGACGAGGTGCAGTGTCTCGGAGGTACGACGCCCGTGCGCCACCTCCAGGAACGGGCGGGCATCGAGGCCACGACTTGTCGCCCAGTTGTGCCAGATGAGCTCGATCGAGCGGCGGGAATCGACCAGCACGCCGTCCAGGTCGAAAAGGACGGCCCGACACTGCATGATCGGCATGGCGGTGCCTCCCTGCTCAGTCTGCTCGGTTCTGTGTGTACCGGAATCGTAACAACTGCACTTATGCGACCGTGGAACACAGGGGGAATGCGATGCGTTTCCTCTAGCGACAGAGCGCGCGGGTTGACGAGAGTCCCTGCACCGGGTATGCTGCGACCACGATGAAACCGACCTATTGGCAATTGTGCAAGCGGGCGCGCTCGAGCAACGCGGGCAATTCCGCGGTGTGCGCACCGCCGATTACGTGGGATGATGTAGCAGTTCCGGCAGTGCGCAGCGCCGCTGCGAACGCCCCCACGCTTTGATGTAGCAGCGTGGGGGCGTCGTCGTGTGTGGGATCAGAGTGAGGAGACAACCAAGATGATGGCGAAGGAATATTTGCTCGCAAGCGATTTCGACCAGACGTTGAGCTTCAACGATTCGGGGATCGTCCTCAGCGAGATCGTGGGAATCCCCGGGTTTCGTGAAAAGGTCGCAGGCCTCTCGCGCACCAACCTCGTCCAGCAAGGCGGGGAGCTCGCGTATCTGCTGCGGCACGACCCGGATTACCGCGGCGTGCGGCGCGAGCACCTGGTGGAGGTCGGGAAGCGCATCCGCCTCAAGCAGAACATCCAGCTGCTCGTACGCCTGCTGCAGGAGGGGATCGAGGGCCACCGCTTCTCGTTCTACGTGATCTCGGCCGCCCCCGAGGAGGTCATCCAGTCGGCCCTCGAGGGGGTCGTCCCCCCCGACCATATCTTCGGCACGCGGTTCGAATACGACCCCTCCTCCGGCGAGATCCGCTCGATCGTGCGGGTCGCGGCCGGGTACGGCAAGGTGGCGGTCCTGGACGAGCTGCAGGCGGCACTGCAGGTGGGCTCCGACCGCATCGTTTACGTGGGGGACGGCAGCTCCGACGTCCACGTGATGCTGCACGTCAACCGCCGGGACGGCTTCACGATCGCGGCGTCCGAGGCCAAGCTCGTCGCGCAGATCGCACGGCGCACCATCATCGGCGACGATGCGTTGAGCGTCCTGGTGCCGCTGCTCGAAGATATCGTGGGAATGACGCCGGCGCGCATCCGGTCGTTCTTCGAAGAGCACGGCCTGGCGATCCAGGAGTGGGACAGAGTCCGGACCGACTGGCTGACGATCGGACAGAGCGCATCGGACGATGGCGCCGCAGCGTCGCTCGCGACGGCCGAGCGGTAGGCTGGGCGCACCACAGCGACGCGAACCTGCCCCGCTACACCTTGGCTTCCCGCAGCTGCTCCTTCACCGGCAGCTTGCGGATCCGCTTACCGGTCGCCGCGAAGATGGCGTTGGTCACGGCGGGCATCACGGCCGAGGTCCCCGGCTCGCCGATGCCCCCCGGCGCCTCCCTGCTATTGACCAGATGGACCTCGATCGCGGGCGCCTCGTTGATCCGCAGCGCGGGGTAGTCGTTGAAGTTGTGCTGCTCGACGCGGCCGTCCCTGATGGTGATCTCGCCAAATAGGGCGGCGGAAATCCCGAAAATGATCCCGCTCTCGAGCTGCGCCCTGACGGTGTCGGGGTTCACGATGATGCCACAGTCTACCGCGCAGACGACGCGCGGAACACGGACGTCGCCCTGCTTCGACACCGCCACTTCGGCGACCTGGGCGATGTAGCTCCCGAAGGCGTGCAGCAGCGAGATCCCGCGCCCGCTCCCCGGGGGCAGCGGCCGTCCCCAACCGGCCTGCAGCGCGGCGAGCTCCAGCACGGCCTTGGCGCGCGGTGACTGATCGAGCAGGGCACGGCGGTACTGGAACGGGTCCTGCTTCATCGCCGCCGCGAGCTCGTCGATGAAGCTTTCGACCACGAAGATGTTGTGAGTGGGCCCCACGCCGCGCCAGAACGCGGTGGGCACGCCGGGCGGCTCCTGGCGGACGTACTCCACTCGGATGTTGGGCAGCGTGTACGGCGGCTCCGCTGCTCCCTCCACGGCGTCCAGATCGAGGCCCTTGATCATCGCGCCCAGGCGGTGGACGCCCCCGGCCCGAATCACCCGCAGGGTCTTGGGGAACAGTTGGCTGATGACGCGTGCCTCGATCGACGAGCCGGCGATGCGGTGCGACCAGGCGATCGGCCTGCCGCGCTGGTCCAGGCCAGCAGTGATCCGGTCGTAGTAGTACGGCCGGTACATGTCGTGCTGGATGTCTTCCTCTCGCGTCCAAATCACCTTCACGGGACCGGCGACCTGCATCGCGATCTGCACGGCCCGGATGATGAAGTCCACCTCGAGTCGCCGGCCGAAGCCGCCGCCCAGGAGGTGGTTGTGGACCTGAACGCGCTCCCGGGGCAGACCGGTCAGCTTCGCGGCGGCCGTGCGCGCGAACGTCGGCACCTGCGTGCCGACCCAAACGTCGCACCCGTCCTGGCGTACGTGGACGGTACAGTTCACCGGCTCCATCGTCGCGTGCGCGAGGAACGGCACCTCGTAGACAGCCTCAACCTTCTGGGCGGCGCCGGCCATGGCCCGCGCGACGTCGCCCTCTTTGCGCGCGACCACGCCCGGCTGCTGCGACGCCGCCGCGAGCTGGCGGACGATGTCGGCCGTGCTGAGCTTGGCGTTCGGCCCCTCGTCCCAGCGGATGTCGAGCGCCGCGAGGCCCTGCTTCGCCGCCCACATGTGGTCGGCGACCACGGCCACGGCATCGTCGAGCCGCACGACCTGATGGACGCCCTGGATCGCCTTCGCCTTCGAGTCGTCGACGCTCGCGAGTTTGCCGCCGAACACGGGACAGGCGGCCAGGGTGGCGACCTTCATACCGGGGACCTGCACGTCGATCCCGAACTGCGCCGCGCCGGTGACCTTGTCGGCGCTGTCGAGGCGCTTGGCGGCCGTGCCGATCAGCTTCCAGTCCTTCGGATCCTTCAGCGGCACGTTGTGCGGCACCGGCAGCGTGGCTGCCTTGTCGACCAGGGCACCGTAGCCGAGCTTGCGGCCGGTCGGTCCGTGGACGACCTCGCCCCGTTCGGCGCGGCATGCGGCCGCGTCGACCTTCCACGCCTGCGCGGCGGCGGCTACCAGCAGGGTGCGCGCCGCGGCGCCGGCGCGGCGCAGCGGCTCGAAGTTGCCACGCACCGACGTCGAGCCGCCCGTTTCCTGGACACCGAACAGCGGTTCGGCGTAGAGCGCGTCGTCGGCCGGGGCGTGCTCGAGCTGAACCTGGTTCAGGTCGACTTCCAGCTCCTCCGCAAGCAGCATGGGCATCGACGTGTATGTTCCCTGTCCCATTTCGACCTTGTGCATGATCAGCGTGACTCGGCCGTCGCGATCGATACGAATGAAGGCGTTGGGGGCGAACCGGTCGTTCAGCACACGCCGGCGCACCGGCAGCGTGAAGCCGAGCAGCAGGCCGCCGCCGACTGCGGCGCTCGCCTCGAGGAACATCCGGCGGGAAAGTGTGCGCGCCATGTGGTCAGCCTCCCGCCCGCTTGATCGCGGCACGGATCCGCACGTAGGTGCCGCAGCGGCAGATGTTGCCCGCCAGCGCCGCATCGATGTCGGCGTCCGTGGGATGCGGCTTGCTCGCGAGTAGTGCGGCGGCGGACATGATTTGCCCCGACTGGCAGTAGCCGCACTGCACCACGTCCAGATCGAGCCACGCCTGCTGCACCTTCCTGCCGCTCGGCGTCTCGCCTACGCCCTCGATGGTGGTGATCTGCTTCCCAGTCGCCGCGGCGACCGGCGTGACGCAAGAGCGCATCGGCCGGCCGTCCACGTGCACCGTGCAGGCACCGCACAGCGCCATGCCACAGCCGAATTTGGTGCCGGTCAGGCCGATCACATCCCGCAGCACCCACAAGAGCGGCATGTCGGCCGGGACGTCCACCGTGCGAGCGTTGCCGTTGATGCTCAACGTGACCATGGCCCTGGTCTCTGAAGTGTCGTAAGCAATCTGCCTGCGCGGCGGGCGGCGCAGAAGGGTCGTGGGACCCGCGGCACGCTCGGATAACCGACTGGAGCCGCCCGCGTTCCGGGTCACGAGACCCTCCGGCGGTCTTGGCCCCGAGCTGCCCCGCAGCGCGGCGGGGCGTCCCCAGGAACTCCGTGGCCAGATAGTTCATTAGTGAAGTGAACCCGGATGGCCAAGGATCTCTCCATCATTAAGTGAACCGAACCGTATGGCCAAGGATCTCCGTATCGTTGGACCGCTGCTGGCCGCAGCGCTGATCGTCGCTCGAGGCGAGGCGGCTCAGACGCAGGCGCCGGAGGCGAGCGCAAGCACAGTAGTGTTTCAGCCCCTTATCGCCGATCCCAAAGAACCGCAGTTCTTCGCTGCCTACCTCTGGGAGCGCTCGGCGCGGCTCGGGTCGCGCCTGGGCAGCGTCGGTTTCGGTCAGACCTTCGGAGTCGCGGGAGGACGAGACTGGGAGGTCTCGGTCGCCGCGGCCGTGTTCTCGCAGTTCGACTTGGCGCGGGCCACGGCCGATCTGATGAACACCGACTACCGCGTCGGCGTCCCCGTGACGTACCGCCGCGCCGCCTTGACGGTGCGGTTCCAGCTGTACCACCAAAGCTCTCACTTGGGCGACGAGTACATGGCCCACACCAACTCGCAACGGGTGGACCTGTCGTTCGAAGCCGCCGAGCTCCTCGTTGCCCGGGACATGGCGCATTGGCGGCTCTACGGCGGCGGTGAGTACACCTTCATGCACTCGCCGGCCGACCTGAAGCCCGGCGTCCTGCACGGCGGCTTGGAATACCGGCCGTCCGGGGTGCTCCTGCGAGTCGGCCGTCTCGCTGAGGGTCGCTTGGTGGCGGCGGTGGACGCTAAGTCCTTCGAGGACCGGCGCTGGGAGGTGGGATGGAGCGCGGTGACCGGGCTCGAGCTGGGCGACCCGAGCGCCCGGCCCGAGTCCGGCTGGCGCTGGAGCGTGCTGCTCAAGGCGTATACGGGGCCCGCGCCGTATGGGGAGTTCTTTCGCGATCGGGTATCATCGCTCGGATTCGGCATCGGGTTGGCGCTGTAACGTCCTGTTAACTCCCGGTCGTAAACCGCACGGCGCCCAAGTCGGCGAGGCCGGCTAGCGCCGCCTCCAAATCGGCGGCGCGCAATCCGGCCTGGCGCGCCAGGTCCGCCAGCGTCTTGCGCCCATCGGCGAGCTCGACGACACTGGCGACCGCCGCATCGGCGCGCGCGACCGTCACGCGCCCGTGCGGCGACCGCGCGACCAGGAGCTTTACAGGTCGCGACGGCGCTTGCGGCACCTCGGTCCAGGGCTCGAGCAGCCGGGGCAGCACGGCAGGCAGGTCGTAAGCCAGGTCCAAGAGCACCGTCCCTTCCACGAGCTCCGGCGGCGCCCCCTTCCCGCTCCCCCCTTCCCCCTGCGCCGTTTCTCGCCAGACCCGCGGACCCGCCTCCGCGATCATCATCGCCCGCTCGTAGCTCAGCAGGTCGCTCAAGTAAGGGATCGGCTGCGAAGGGGTCGCCGCCTGCACGTCGCGCACGACTACGCTGGCGACGGCGCGCGCCGTCTCGCGGCTGCCCAGCACCGCGGTCGCGAGCAGGGCGTCGAAGCTGGCGCTGCGCAGCACCGCCTCGGGGCGCCGGCCCGTGACGGGTGCCAGCGCCCCGGAGTATTTGAAGAAGTGGACGATGCGCTCGTAGTAGTAGTGCCGCGCCAGAAAGCGCGCGAACCGCTCCAGGCGCCCGGGATCGGCGAGCGCCTGGTCCTGCCACTCGCGCGACGCGCGAAACGGCGCGTCGGCAAGGGCACGGAGCACCAGGTCCTGCAAACCGCGGTCGCTCACAACGCCCCACGGATCCGCTCCACGCTACGGAGCAGGGTGTCGGCCGTGAGCGAGGGCGAGAAGGCGTCGAAGGTTACGGCCCTGGCTCGCGGGCACCGGCTCACTGCGAGCGCCAGGAAGTCGAGCATCTCGACCGAGGGCTCGGCGGGGGCAATCCACGGCCCCTGCAGATCTGCGTCTTGCTCCACGCCAGCCACGTGCAGCTCGACGACCTGCTCCAGCGGGAACTCCGCCAGCCACGCCGCCGGTTTCATGTTGCGGTAGTGTGCCTCCAGCCAAACGTGCGGCAGGTCGAGCAGAAACCCGGCCCCGGTCGCGTCGAAGAAGCGGCGCAGCCACACCGGCTCGGGGAGTTGGCTCGCCTTGACATCGAAGAACCCCGGGATGTTCTCCATCACGAGCGGCTGGTCGAGCCGTGCCTGCAGCGCGTTCGCATTAGCGACGAAGCGGCGCAAGAACTCTTCGGTGTACAGCGGCGGGAACACGTAGTTGATGTTGTAGCGGCCGTCCTCGGTATGCAGGCACTGGAAATGCTCGGCCACCCAGGGGGTGTGGTACAGCTCGGCGAGGGTACGGGCGCGCGCGATGGAGCGCTCGTCCAGCGGCTCCGACAGCTGACCCAGGTAGTCGTGCAGTAGCAGCGTGTAGCGCTGGTGTATCGCCGGCCAATTCGGGTCATGCGGCGCCGGCGGGTCGGCCATCGCCAGGTGGTCGATTCCATCGGCCCGCACCAGCTCCGCTCCGAGGTGCGGGTTGTAAAAGGCGCCGACCATTAAAGGCGCCATCAGCTGTCAGCGATCGGACCCACCAGTCCGTGCTCGGCGAGCTGATCCACGAACACTTTGACCTGCGCGGCGATCATGGGCTGCTCGCCGCGGTCCGTCCACGAGGCGGCGATCGCTTCGTAGCGGGTCTTGCCGTCGAGACGCGACACGATGAACCGCTCGCGCTCGCCCCAAGTCTGGGCGGCGTCGCCCAATTGCGGCATCGCGCGGGCGGGGCGGAAGACGTCGGCGATAACGGCGTCGATGTGCGCGACGGTGTCGGGGGTCAGGGGTCGGGGATCAGCGATGAAGGTTTGGTCCACCTGCGCGCTGTTCTTGGCTCCAACCAGGATCATCCCCACCCCCGGCTGTGCGCGCAACCAGCCCAATGCCAGCCCGATGAGCGATATCCCTTCGCGCTGCGCAATGGCTCGCAGCCGCTCGATCACGCAGCTCCGCCGCGCGAACTCCTTGCCCTTGAACCAGTAGATCTGGCGGCGGTGATCACCCTCGGGAAACGGGGGCGGCGCGGCGTACTTGCCGGTGAGCAGGCCGGCCGCGAGCGGTCGGTAGGCGAGGAAGGCGAGGCGCCGGTCGCGGCACAGCGGCAGGTCGCGCTCCTCGACGTCGCGGTCGAACAGGTTATACGCGGCTTGATAGGTCGCAAGCGGCGCGATGCGGAGGGCCCGCTCGAGCTGCAGGTGGGTCGCGTTACACAGGCCGAGCGCGAGCGCCTTCCCCGCGACCTGGAGCGTGTGGAACTTCTCGAGCTGCCACTCCCAGCGCTCTAACGCCTCGTGCAACTGGACGACGTCCACGTAGTCGGTATCGAGGCGGCGCAGCGAGGCCTCGAGCGATGCGCGCGGCTCGTCGCGGGGGCCGACCTTGGTGGCGATAGCGACGTCCGCTCGATCGGCGTGGAGCGCGCGACCCAACAACCGCTCCGACTCGCCTCCACCGTAGGTCGGCGCGGTGTCGAAGAAGGTGATGCCGCACTCGACGGCGCGCCGGATCGCCGCCTCGCGCTCGCGCTCGGCTCCCGCCGCCCCCCAGCCGGCACCGCCGACCGCCCACGCTCCGAACCCCAGTCGCGGCTCCGCACCCAGGAAACGCGAAAGGGGCCCGAGATCGGTCCGGGCCCCCTCGTGCATCCAGCCGATCTCCCTCAGGAGTGGCAGGTGGGCTGCAGCTCGCTCGTCTCGACGATCTCGGGACGATGACAGCTGGGCACCAGTTCCTGCGTCTCGACGATCTGCATTGGCAAATCCTCCCTGCTTGGGGAAACAGAACGACGGCTGGTCAGCTTACCATAACGGGTTGCCGTCGCACCCGTCAACCGATAACTCTGAGCCGTGATCGCGACCCACGCTTTGCTCACTGAGAACGATCTCGCCGACGAATTCGTCGCGGCGTTTCGGGCGCGCCGCTTCGCCGAGAAATTCTTCTATTGGTTTCCGTTGTCCGTGCGGGCCTGGCTGGCGCTCTGCTCGGACGGGGCCTACCGCAACTACGTGCGGTCGCGGTCGCTCATCGCGCAGTCCGCGGACGATCTGGCGCGCCTCGTGCATCCCGGCCCGCTCGAAGTCATGAGCCTGGGCTCGGGCCAAGGGGACAAGGACCTCCTCCTCATCAACGCGCTGCAGGCTCACGGAGTTCGCGTCTCCTACCTTCCCGTCGACACGAGCCAGGCGCTGCTGGAGCTGGCTTGCCAGGGAGCCATCGGGGCGGGACTCCCGGTGCAGGGGATCAAGGCCGATTTCACCCGCCCTGATCACCTCGCCGCACTCGCCGCCGACTCCGGAACGCCCCCGCGGCTCGTCCTGCTGCTCGGCAACACGCTGGGTGCCTTCGACCCGCTCGCCGCGGCGCGCCAGCTGCGCGCGCTGTTGCGACCGCACGACTTGCCTCGTCGCGGTCGGCATCACCGAGCAGGACGGCGAGCTCGTCTTCGAGGACGGCGTGGACGCCCGGCTCCCCGGCCTGCACCCGCTCGCCAAGCACTTCCGCGCGGCCCGCGACGTCGTGGCCCAAGTGGGCGGCGAGTCGCTGCTGCTGTCCGCCGGAGAGCGGCTCGAGATGAACCACTCCTACAAGTACGACGCCGACACCTTCCAGCGGATCCTCGCCGGCGCCGGCCTCGCGGCACGGTGGCGCGGCCTGAGCGACGACGCCCGCTTCCTGATGGTCCTCGCGGGCCCGGCGTGACGGCGACCCTCGAGGTGCGGGGGCTGGGGTACGCGCTGCCGGCGAACGGCCGGAACCTGGTGCAAAACGTATCCTTTACCGTGGGTGTCGGCGAGACCCTCGTTTTGCTGGGCCGCAGCGGGTCGGGAAAGACGACCACCCTGAAGCTCATCAACCGGCTGCTCGAGCCGACCGCTGGGGACGTGCTGGTGGTGGGTGAGCGGACCGCCGCTCTCGAGCCGACGCGGCTGCGACGCCGCATCGGTTACGTGATCCAAGAGGTGGGGCTGTTTCCCCACTTCACCGTGGCGCAAAATGTCGGGCTGGTGCCGCGGCTCGAGGGATGGCCCGCCGAGCGCATCGCCGCGCGGGTGCGCGAGCTGCTCGCCCTCGTTGGGCTCGACCCCGAGGGGTTCCTGGCGCGCTACCCGCACCAGCTCTCGGGCGGCCAGCGCCAGCGCGTTGGGGTGGCCCGCGCGCTCGCCGCCGATCCCCCGCTGCTGCTGCTCGACGAGCCGTTCGGCGCGCTCGACCCCATCACCCGGGTGGAGCTGCAGCGCGAGTTCCGCGGCCTCGAGGGCCGGCTCGGGAAGGGAATGGTGTTCGTGACACACGACGTGCGGGAAGGCCTGCTGCTCGGGACGCGCATCGGGCTGATGCACGAAGGCCGGCTCGCATTCCTGGGGACGCCGGACGAGTTCCGGGGGTCGACCGACCCGGAGGCCGTGGCGTTCATGAGCGCGGCTGACCCCGGGCCGGCGGCCCGGGGAAAGCCCGAGGAACGATGAGCCTCCTGTCCTTCTACGCCCGCAACACCGCCGAGCTGCTGGGGCTGACCTGGCAGCACGTCTATCTGGTCGCGGTCTCGACGGGCGCCGCGATCGTCGTCGGCGTGCCGCTCGGGATCGCACTCACGCGCCGCCCCGCGTGGCGGGCGCCCGTGCTCGGGCTGGCGAACGTGTTCCAGACGATTCCCAGCCTCGCGCTGTTCGGGTTCCTCATCCCGGTCCTCGGGATCGGGGCCTGGACCGCGATCGCCGCGCTCATCGTCTACGCGCTGCTGCCGATCATCCGCAACACGTACACGGGGATCGCGGGCGTGGACCCGGCGGTGCGTGAGGCGGGCCGGGGCATGGGGATGACCGATGGCGAGCTGCTGCGGCTGGTCGAGCTGCCGCTCGCCGCCGGCGTGATCCTCGCCGGGATCCGGGTCGCGACCGTGGTGAGTGTGGGCGTCGCGACGATCGGGGCGGCGATCGGCGCGGGCGGGCTCGGCGTCTACATCTTCCGCGGCGTGGCGACGGTGGACGACACGCTGATCATGGCGGGCGCGCTGCCCGCGGCGCTCATGGCTCTGGCGGCGGACGGGGCGCTCGGGCTCGTGGAGCGGAGAGTGGCGTGGGACGCGAAGTGAGGGACGCGGGTCGGCGACGCGATACCCGGGCTGAGAGCCCGGGCTCGGCGCCGTGTGCGCCCTGCAAGGGCGCAACCCGGGCCGAGCGCGCCCTCTCAGGGCGCGGAACTGTCACGGCCGTAGCGGTCGCACTGAGGCTCCTGCTGCTGCTCGCCGGCTGCAAGTCGCACGACCGCATCGTTGTCGGCGCGAAGAACTTCACCGAATCCGACCTGCTGGCTGAGATCGTGGCGCAGCAGATTGAGCGCCGGCTGCATCTGCCGGTGGAGCGCCGGCTGCACCTGGGTGGGACGTTCGTGTGTCACCAGGCGATCACGGCGGGGCAGATCGACCTGTACGTGGAGTACTCGGGCACGGCGTTCACCGCGGTGCTCAAGCACCCGCCCGTCGCCGACCGCGACAGCGTGTACCGCCAGGTGACGAGCGAGTACAGCCGGCAGTTCGGGCTGCGCTGGCTCGCGCCGTTCGGCTTCGACAACACCTTCGCCATCCTGGTGCGCGGGACCGACGCAGAGCGGTATGGGCTGAAGAGCATCGCCGACCTGCGCCGAGTGGCCCCGCGCTGGCACGCGGGCTTCGGCTACGAATTCCTCGAGCGTGCCGACGGTTTCCAGGGGTTGTCCCGAGTCTATGGACTCCGTTTCGCCGCGCCCCCGACGGCCATGGACCTCGGTCTCACCTACCGCGCGCTGGCGGATGGGAAAGTGGACGTGATCGCGGGGAATTCGACGGACGGGCAGATCGCCGCGCTGCACCTCGTCGCGCTGCGGGACGAGCAGCACTACTTCCCGCCTTACGAGGCGGCGCCCGTGGTGCGGGCGCGGACCCTCGAGCGCTACCCCAGTCTCGCGCCGGCGCTGGAGGAGCTGGGGGGGAAGATCTCGGACGACGAGATGCGACACCTCAACGCGGCCGCGGACGTGGAGCACCGGGACATCCGGACCATCGCACAGCAATGGCTCGAGGCGCACGTCCCGTGAGCGCCGGCATCATCCGCACGTATCTCCTCCTCACCGGCCTGTTCAACCTGGCGATGTCGCTCATCTGGGGCATCGACACGCTGTTCAAGCTCCACGCCGGCCTCGACATCTTTCAGGTGATGCTGACGAACGCCGCGTTCACACTCGGGAACGTGCTGTTCGAGATCCCGACGGGCGTCGTGGCGGACACGCTCGGCCGGCGGGTATCGCTGCTGCTGTGCCTCGCGACGCTGTTCGTCACCACGCTGCTGTACGTGGCGATCGCGCGGTTCGGCTGGGGATTCTGGCCGTTCGCGTGGGTCTCGGTGTTCCTCGGGCTCGGCTACACCTTTTACACCGGGGCGGTGGATGCCTGGCTGGTGGACGCGCTCAACGCGACGGGCTACACGGGGCCGCTCGAGCCGGTGTTCGCCCGTGGTCAGATGACGTTCGGCGCGGCGATGCTGGTCGGCACGCTCGGCGGCGGCCTACTCGGCCAGCTCGACCTGGCCGCGCCGTACCTCGTGCGCGCCGCCGTCGTGGTGCCCTTGTTCGCGCTCGCCTGGCGGGGCATGCCGGAGCCCGGGTTCACGCGGCGCGCGCTCGTGCTGGCGCGCGTGCCGGCCGAGATGCGCCGCGTGTTCGTAGAGGGGATGCGGTACGGGCTGCACCATCCCGTGGTGCGTCCGGTGATGCTGGCTTCGCTCGTCTCGATGAGCTTCATGATCTTCGGGTTCTACAGCTGGCAGCGCTACTTTCTCGACCTGCTCGGGCGCGAGGCGGTGTGGGTGTCGGGCGTGATCGCCGCGCTCACGTCGCTCACGCTGATCGCCGGCAACGCGCTGGTCACGCAGCTCACGCGAGTGCTGCGCACTCGCACGGGGCTGTTGATCGGGTCCGTTGTCGTGCAGGCGGCCGCGATCGTGCTGTGCGGCGTGCTGCGCAACTTCTACGTCGTCGTGGCGCTGTATCTCGTGTACGGGATCGCGCTCGGCGTGCTGATGCCCGTCAAACAGGGCTACCTGAACGCCCATATCCCGTCGGCTCAGCGCGCCACCATCATTTCGCTCGATTCGTTCTTCGCGAACCTGGGCGGCGTGGCGGGGCAGACGGGGTGGGGCTGGCTGGCGCGGATGCGGAGCATCGCGGACGCGTGGGTCGCTGGAGGGGCCGCGCTCATTTTGGGCGTGCCGCTGTACTGGGTGGCAGCACATCAGGCTTTCAGCGTTGTGCCGTGCCGAGCCCATCCTTCAGGATGGGGAACACGAGCCCGCGCCCCCTTGGAGCTTCTTCTCGCCCGCGAACTTGGGCAGCTCATGCCGGTGCCGCTGCACGAACTCCTCATAGCGGTGCGTGTCCGTGTAGTCCCGCATCTCGCAGATCTTGTCCCCACGGAACCGGATCACGACGCAGGTGCGTTGGTCCATCACGTCGTGGGGTCGCTCTTGAGCCAGCTCGAGGGCGATACCGAAGCTTCTGTGCCTGCCGTGCGCCCTCGCGTGTCAGGGTGCTAGCCCCCACCCCCGACTTCGCGTCATCTATGCAGAGCTTCCCTAGCGACCGGGCGCTGCCGTCGCGCTGGACAGCTCGGTGAGCGCCACGGCGCGGATCTGCCCCGCCTGTCCGGTCAGGAGGCGGCGGTGGTAGTCGACTTGACCCAAGTGGTAGGTGAAGTGCGCCGCGAGATGGAGCAGGAAGTCCCCCGTCGTCACGCTCATCCCGCCCACCGACTGCGGATACGGCTGCGCGAGATCCTGCTCGCTCAGGCGAGCCATGGCCCGCGCCACGGCATCGAGCGCGGCATCGATCGCCCGCAGTAATTCAGCACGCGGCACGTCGCGCCGCTTGAATTCGGCGTCGCGGTCGCGCACGTACCCGGTTCCGCCCAGCACGGCGCCGACGAAGTATTGGAGGTTGCCCGCCAGGTGAAGTGCCAGGTTCCCGGCGGAGTTGGTGATCCCGGGCTGAACCTGCCACAGGTCCCGCTCGTTCGGATACGCTTCGATCTCGCGCCGCAGTGCCCGGAGGTCGCGGGCGAGGATGCCGCCGATCCATGAGGTGAGCATGGCGAGAACCTAGCCCCGGTGCCGCGCTACTGCGAGACCGGGGCGGTGAACATGAAGCCCGGTAGCGCGCTGCGCGCTACCGGGCTCGGCGGGGCCATCCCGACCGGCGCTTGTGACCGGACTCAGGCTAGGCGGAACGCGCCGGCTGCAGCCCCCTCTGCTGGGCGCTCGCCTCGGCGAGGGCGGGAAGCTGCCCGGCCTTCTGCATCCACCCTTCGCGCTGGTTCACCTCGACCCAGAAGATCACGCCATCAGTGCCGCAGTGCTCACACGCGCCGTGGAGCATGTAGACGCCCCAGTCGAGCGTGAACCCGGCCACCTTGCTCGGCCACACTCTGTGGGACCGCTTCGCGCCGCACGCGCGGCACAGTACTTCCACCACTTGCGGCCAGTCGCCGTTCCACCACACCGAGTGGTGGGGGCGGAATCTGGTGTACAGATCGTAGCTTTCTAGGAACTCCCTCACGTCCGTTGCCACCGAGCACCTCCGCGCGACCGTCACCGACTATGAGCCTATCAACCCTTCATGCCTTCATGTGGCGGCGAAGCTACGGCGCCAGTTTTCACGCGTCAAGTTTTTAGTGTGTCACCGCCGCGACATAGCGTATGCGCAACGGTTGAGCACACTTACCTCAGCGACGTTCTCAGTGCTGCGACACGGAGTAGTCGAGCGGCAGACGCACGAACGCCCGCACCGCCCGGCCCTGCAGCCGGGCCGGGCGGAACAAGGCGGTCACGGCCCATTGCCTGATGGGCCGTTCGAACCCGACGCTGGGGGTTTGGACGATCTTGAGGGAGTTGGGCTCCAGGTGACCCGTTGTGTCGACGATGGCCAGAAGCATGACGCGGCCGTGGATGCCGGCCTCCCGGAGCAGCTCGGGATACGGAGGGGGGCCCGAGAGCAACTCGGGCCGCTGCTCGACGACCGCTTCCAGGTACACAGGGTTGTCGTCAGGCGCCGCGCCATTCGCACGGCCGCCCTCGATGCCCACCCCGGAATAGTCGTTCGGATCGAAGCGCTCGTGCAGGTCCACCGCGGGGAGGTCGGCGGGAATCTGGGGCGGCACCACGAGCGTCTGGAACCCTTGGAGCGGCGCGTCGAGTTGCGCCGGTTGCTGCTCGGGTGGCTTGGGCTGCTGTTGCGGTGCGAGCACTACGACCGCGGTGTCGACCTTGACCGACCGGTCGCCCGCGGCGGCGGCCAGCGTGCCGTACACGGCTCCCGTGATTACGCCGGCGTGAACCACGAGTGAGACGCAGCTGCCGCTCAGAACCCTTTGCTTATTGGTCTTCCGTGCAGACTCGATCAGCGTGGGAAACATGACCGTCCTCCGGTGCGCGACGAGCGGACGGCATGTCGTGAGAGCTTCGAGAGTGTAAGACGTTCGAACCCCTGGGAAGGTTGCACCCGCCCTGTCAGGGGATGGTCAGGAGGCGCGGCTGCCTACACCCGACTGCCTCGCGCTCCTTACCTCGCTATTGCCGGCACGGCGCGGTCGGATCCGGCCTAGGGTGGTCCACCACGACGCGGTGGTCTAGGTCGGCCACGCGGACCGCGACATCCTCCACCAGGCTCGCGACCCGGGCCATGTGCGCGTAGTCGATATACTCGGGCTCGTCGGTCACCTGGTGGTAGTCGGAGTGCAGCCCCGTCGTGAAGAACGTGATCGGGATGCCGTAGCGCGCGTACTCGTAGTGATCCGAGCGGCAGTAGATGTTGGACGGGTGGCCGTCCGCGTCCATCGCGTAATCGAACGCGAGGCCGTGGCGGCCGTCCTTGTTCACCGTTTCGATCAGGTCGCCGAGCTCGGTCGAGAGACGACGCGAGCCGACCAGCTGGAGGTAGTGGGGTCCTCCGTGCAGCGGCACGGAGTCCTTGGTGCGTCCGGTCTCATCGTCCGCACTCCCGCGGCCCACCATGTCCATATTGAGCTGCGCCACGATCGAGTCCCGCGGCACGGTGGGATGGTCGGTGAAGTAACGCGAGCCAAGTAGCCCCTTCTCCTCGGCGGTGTGCCGTCGTCGTCCGCGCCGTTCGAGATCGAGTCGGGGCGATCGGCCGTCGCCCCTGCAGCGTGCCGGGCGCGGAACGCGGCGAGCGCCGAATCGACGCGCGCCTGCAGCTCCGGCGTGGCGCGCTTGGCCGCGTCGTCTGCCCCTTCGGGACGCACGATGTGGTTCCAGATGCGGATGGAGTCATGGTCCACGGGTGCATGGTTGAATCCGATGTGGTCGTTGTGGGCCCCGATCGCCACGTACTCAACCCGCAGCTTCGGATCGCGCCCAGGCAGGATGGCCACCACGTTGCGGGCCGGATACGAGACGGGCTCGACGACGTAGCGCACGCTGAGCGCGGCAGTCGTGCCCGGCGCACCGACCGCGAGCTGTTCGAGCGGGCCGCCGAACATCTTCGTCGTCGCCGCCCGCCCGATGAGCAGCATCGGTACGGGCCGCTCCTGACCCGGGGGGGTGTCGTCGAGGAACGCCTGCGGCCGCCGCAAGAACCCGAGCACGGGCGGCGGCAGGCTGTCCAGCGCGACGAGGGCGAGCGCCGCGGCGCCCCTGATCCGGGGCGCGGCGCGCAGCGCCCGGAGCCGAATGATCCCCCGGGGCGAAGCGAAACTGGCGAATCCGCCCGTCACGGTCAGCACCACGAGCTTGGCACTCGCCTGCTCCGGGGCGATCAGGTGTGCGGTGTCCAGCACTTCGCCGCCGTACACGATCGATGTCGCCGGGTTGTCGAAGGCCTCGCGTGTGAGGGGCAGGTAGTCGGCGAACGGCGCGAGCGCCGCCCCGCCAACGGCGAACGTCGATGTCGTGTCGAACGTGCGCGTCTTCAGCGGGATCGTCTGGAAGTACGTCCCGCTGTCGCCCGCCGGGACGAGCCCCATCCGCTTCGCCTCCCGGGCGATGTACTCCGTTCCCTTGAAGTTGCCGATCGTCCCGGCCTCGCGCCCCTCGAGCGAATCGTCCGTCAAGATGTAGAGCCGGGTCATGAGATCACCGGCCGTGATCGCCGGGACCGTGCGTTGCGGGGAGTGCTTCAAGGGGAGCGGAGCCTGTGCCAGGGCGGCGGGCGCGAGCAGCAGCGCGAGCGAGGCAAGACGGTAAGGGCGCATGGAGTCTCCGCTGGAGCGCGTTGCGGCGTTCAGGGTGTCGGCGGCAGGACGTCGATCTCGACGTTCGACGGGTAGTGCGCCGTGCGATACACCCGATGCACGCGGGCCTTGTAGTTCTCGACGGGCGCCTGGAAGATGTTGGGCACGAAGGTCTGCGGATTCCGGTCGTACAGCGGGAACCACGTGCTCTGCACCTGGACCATGATGCGGTGGCCCTTTTGGAAAGTGTACGCCTGCTGGTGCAGGTCCACCGTGAACGGCTGGATGGTGTTGGGCGGGATCGCCTCCGAACGCCCCCAGTTGTTGCGGTACCGTCCGCGCATGATGTCACCCGTCACCATCAGCTCGTAGCCTTGCAGCTCCGGTCGGCCCGGCACGGTATCGGGATAGACGTCGATGAGCTTTCCTACCCAGTCGGCATCGCTGCCCGTGGTTGAGGCGTAGAGGTGCGCGACGACGTCGCCCGCGACGCTCACGTCCGCAGTGAGCGGCGGCGTCTGCCAGGTGAGAACGTCCGGCCGGCCGTCCACGAAGCGTTGATCCTCGGTCTCCCAGCGCCGCCAGCGCGAGGTGCGCGAATACGTGAGCTCGACCGGTCTCGGGCGGTAAGGCACGGGATGCGTCGGATCGGACGTGAACTGGTCGCTCCCGTCGGCTGCCGTCGGCGGATCGAACGACAGCGCGCCGTCTGCGTGGAAGTACAGCCGCCGCCGCACGGCGTTCGCGGGCGGCCACTTGTCGAACGTGCGCCAGGTGTCGGTGCCGGCGTCGAACAGCCAGGCTTCGGGGAACTGCCCGTCTCCCGCGCCCTTGAGCCAGTAGGCGAACCAACGGGACTGGAGCTCCCGGTACTCGACGCCGGTAGCACGGCCGAAGCGGACGTTGCCCAGCGCCGTGCCGGAATCACCGGACCATTGTCCGTGGTACCATGGACCCATCACCAAATGCACGAGCCGCGCCGTGTCGGTGCGCTCGAGCGCTGCGTAATGGGCGAGCGGACCGTACTCGTCCTCCTGGTCCCACCATCCTCCCACCACGAGCGTCGGCACGGTCGCGTGGCCCATATAGCGCGGCAGCGCGCGGGCCTGCCACACTGAGTCGTACGCCGGGTGCTCTGAGAACCGGTGCCAACTCGGCCACCGGTCGGCGCGGGCGGTCCGGGCGAGCGCGCCCAGGGTCGGAAACGAGCGGTACCACTCGTACAGGTCGTAACGGGACGGCGACGGATCTTCGCTCGCGTCGGACGAAGACTCCATGCTCCACGTATACTCGGTGCCGTAGCTCAGCCGAAACGCCCCCTGGTGGAAGAAGTCGTCCCCCATCCAGGTGTCGCCCATCGGCGCCTGGGGCGAGATTGCCTTGAGAGCCGGGTGTGGGCCGATCCCCGTGACCGCCGTCAGCCAACCCGGGTACGAGACGCCGAACGTGCCGACCATCCCGTTGTTGTTGGGCACGTTCTTCACGAGCCAGTCGATCGTGTCATAGGCGTCGGTGCTCTCGTCGACTCCCTGGGATCCGGCACGCGGCGGGCGATTCATGTCGAACGTGCCTTCGGAGCCGAAGCGACCGCGGATGTCACCGAAGACGATGATGTAACCCTCCAGGCCGAGTTCTTTGGCGCGGCGCGCCAAGCCGATTGCGCCGTTGGCGTTGTATGGCGTGCGTTGCAGCAGGATCGGGAGTGGCGCGGCGGCACGCGGCGCCAGTATTACCACGCGCAGTTTGACGCCATCGCGCATCGGAATCATCGCCTCGCTCTTGGCGTACCCCGTGTCGACGGCCTGTTGGGCGGCGGTGGGCAGAGGCCGGGCGACGGCCAACGTGGCGGCGATCAAGACGAACCAATGACGCATGGCTGGGCAAGATGCCGTCTCCGCTCAGTGACGGCAACCGCGCCACATTTCGGGGCGCGCGAGCACGCGGCTGCACCCGAATTGGGCCCTGCGCGCCCTGCGAGCACTCCGATTGTGTCGCCTAACCAATTGACCTGAACCAGGATGGATGACTGCACACCCCGGGTACGCCATGTGCTAATCCGATGGCCGGACGTCGTTGCAGAAACCGGCCTGCCAGAGAGGAGACCGTCCGCATGGCGACACCCCGTTTGCAAGCGAGTGCGCCCACCGGCTCCTACGCCGCCCGGTTGGAGCAGATCGCGCACCTCCATGTTCCGGAAACTGAGGCGGAACAGCTGTGGCGCCAGGTGTCGCGCCACCGCCGCGAGCTGCTGCGGCGCTTGGGGCGCGACGTCGGGCAGCGCGTCGCATTGCTCGACTACCTGCTCAACGTCCACCCTCATCACGTCGACGCTACGATCATCGAGACGACCGCGCTCGATGCAATCGAGCGCCGCGCCATTTCCGACGCACTGACTGGTCTGTACGATCGCGGCTATTTCGAGCACGGCCTGAAGCGGGAGCTGGAGCGGTGCCACCGCTACGGGAACCCGGTGTCGCTGCTGCTCCTCGACCTGGACGAGTTCAAAGAGATCAACGACGAGTACGGTCACCGGGTCGGGGACAAGGTGCTGCAGGCGTTCGGCGACCTGATCCGCAAGCACCTGCGTGGCGCGGACGTGCCGTGCCGCCTGGGCGGTGACGAGTTCGCGATCATCCTGTCGGACACCGCACAGGCCGAGGCGGGCACGGTGGCGGAGCGGTTCCGCGCCGATGTCGAGTCGTGGTTCGAGACGCATCCGGTGTGCGGTCAATTCCTCGAGGTGACGGTCAGTGGCGGCATCGCCACGGCGCCGTCCGACGCGGCCGGGCAGGATCCGCTGTACGCGCTGGCGGATCGCGCGCTCTACGAAGCGAAGCGGCGCGGGTCGAACTGCATCGAGACGGCGAGCGGCTCGGCGCATCCCGGGACGCCTGCCGCGGCCTGACCGCGGCTACCAGATCTGCGCCCGCAGGCTGTCGGGGCGCACCATCGGATCTCCCTCCCCGCAATGGAACGCCCGAGCGAACTCGGGCAGGTTCGATAGGGGCCCCATGACGCGCCACCGCGCCGGCGCGTGCGGGTCCACGGTCACCTGGTTGCGCAGAAACTGGTCGGTCGCCTTGGAGCGCCAGATCTGGGCCCAGGCGAGGAAGAAGCGCTGCTCCGGCGTGAGCCCGTCGATGTCGGGTGGGCGGGCAAGCCCCGCGAGCGAGCGCTGGAACGCGGCGTAGGCGATTCTGAGCCCGCCTAGGTCCGCGATGTCTTCTCCCAGCGTCAACCGGCCGTTCACGTGCGTCGCGCTGTCCACCACCGTGTAGGCATCGAACTGCCGCACCACCCGTCCGGCTCGCTCCTTGAAGCGCTCCGCGTCGTCCGCCGTCCACCAGTCGCGCAGGTTGCCCACGGCGTCGAACTGGCGCCCCTGATCGTCGAACCCGTGGGTCATCTCGTGGCCGATCACTGCGCCCATGCCGCCGTAGTTCACCGCGTCGTCCGCCGCCGGGTCGAAGAACGGCGCCTGGAGAATCCCCGCAGGGAAGGTGATGTCGTTGAACGACGGATTGTAGGAGGCGTTGACCGTCGGCGCCGTCATGCGCCACTCGGCGCGATCCACCGGCTTGCCGATGCGGGCGAAGTCCCGCGCGGCGGCGAACGTCTGGGCGCGCACCACGTTGCCGGAGAAGTCGCGGCGGTCCACCAGCAGCTTGGAGTAATCGCGCCACTTGTCCGGATAGCCGATTTTCTTGCCGAAGGCGCGTAACTTGCCGACCGCCTGAGCCCGGGTGGAGTCGCCCATCCATTCGAGGGTGTGCAGCCGGTCGTCCAAGGCGGCGACCAGCTGATCGACCATGTCGCGCGCGCGGCGGCGCGCGTCGGGTGTGAACGTCTCCTTCACGTACGCCTGGCCGAGCGCGTCGCCCAGCATGGAGTTCGCAGCCTGGATGCAGCGCTTCCAGCGCGGCTGCTGCTCTTTCACGCCCGAGAGCGCGCGCTGGAAGCGGAAGCTCGCGTCCACGAACGAACTCGACAGCCAGGGCGCCAAGTGACGCGTGAAGTGCCAGCGTAGATACGCGCGCCAGTCGGGGGGCGGCGCGGCGGTCAGGAGGCTGTCGACCGTCTTGAAGAAGCGCGGCTGGCCGATGTTGATCGCGTCGGTCGCAGGCGCGCCGGCGTCACGCAGGAAGGTGGGCCAGGCGAAGTTGGGAGTGAGCGAGTCGGCCGCGGCGAGCGCCAGCTTGTGGTAGTTGGCGTTCGGGTCGCGCCGCTCGACCCGCGTGAGCGAGGCCCGGGCGAGCGCGGTCTCGAGCGCCAGGATGCGCTGGGCCTCGGAGTCGGCCACGGCGGGCGCGTCGCCGAGGAGTCCGAGGGTGCGTGACACGTACTCCAGGTACGCGGTGCGCAGGGCGCGGGCGGTCGAGTCGTTGCGCACGTAATAATCGCGGTCGGGCAGGCCGAGGCCGCCCTGGGACGCGGCCGCGATAATCATCGTACTGCGCTTGAAGTCGGCGGTGGCGCCGAAGTTGAACACCGGGTCCCAGCCGTGGTGGTGGCCGCGGGCGAGGGCGCGCGCCACGTCCGCGCGCGAGGCTATAGCAGCGATGCGGGCCAGCTCGTTCTTCAGAGGGTCCGCGCCCGCGCGCTCGATAGCGCTCGAATCCATGCAGGACGCGTAGAACGCGCCCAGCTTCTGCTCCGGCGTCTTGGGAGCGGCGGGGGCCGCAACGGCGAGCCCGTCGACGATGCGATGCAGGGTCTCGTTGTTGCGGTCCGCCAGCTCGGTGAAGCTGCCGTAGCTCGCGTACTCGGGCGGCAGCGACGTGCGGGCCAGCCAGCCGCCGTTCGCGTAGCGGTAGAAATCCAGGCAGGGAGCGCAGGTCGTGTCGAGGTTCACGGGGTCGAGGCCGTGGTGGACGCCCTGGGCCGGAAGCGCCGCGACGGCGCAGCAAACGAGCGCCGCGGTGAGCAGACGGGGAGTCGCGGACAAGGGGAAGCCTCCGATGGGAGTCCTGTAGGCTACGCGCGCGGACCCGGAGCCGTTTACATCGCCCGCCACAGCGCGAACGCGCCTTGCTCGGGCGGGCCCCCGCCGCACGACCCGGTCACCTCTACGTCGCCCTCGAGCAGGCGAGCGCCGTTCCATTGATCGCCGGTCGCTGTGATGATCCCGGCGCACTGTTTGGCGGGGTAGTCGAACGGCACCCGCAGTGTGACGCTTCGGCCTGCGCGTCGCACCGTAACCGGTCCCGTCACCCGGAGCGAATCGATCCGTGCGATCGCTGCCGCGAGCGAATCGCCCACCGCCTGGATCGTCAGGTCGAGTCCGATGCGCGCCCCCCCGACCCGGATCTCACCGGCGTACGCCCCCTCGACCGGAGCTGCAGCCGTGTCGGGCACCGGCGCCTCCGCCCCGCTGGCGCCCGGCAGCGTGAACGCCAGCACGTAATCGCCCATCTTCGTGCGCATGCGGTCGTGGCCGCCGGCGCTGACGACCACGTACTGACGGCCCTCGGCAAGGTAGCTGACGGGCAGCGCCTGCGCGCCCGCAGGGAGGCTCGTGCTCCACAGCTCGCGTCCACGCGCTTCGTCGAACGCTCGGAGGTGCTGGTCGTATGTGCCGGCGATGAAGACCAGGCCGCCTGCGGTCACGATGGCGCCGCCGAGGCTGATCGAGCCCGGGGCGACCCCGGGGACGGCACCGAGCGGCACCTCCCACTGCACCCGGGCGGCGTTCAGGTCGACTGCGGTGAGCGCTCCCCACGGAGGCGGATTGCACGGCACGCCGGCGGAGTCGACCAGCACGTCGCGCATCATGCCGTAAGGCGTGCCGCGCTGGGAGCTGATCTCCGTGTGCGGGTGGGCGTGGCGCGCCGCGCCCAGGCTGTCGCGCGGGATGAGCGTGACGACCATCGCGAGCCGGTTGGTCGGAGCGATTAGCACGCCGCGCCGCTCGTCCACTGCGACCCCTGACCAGTTCATCCCGCCGATGTTGCCGGGGAAGATGATGGTGCCTCGGAGCGAGGGGGGCGTGAACACCCCCTCGTAGCGCAGCGCCGCGATGCGGTCGCGGCACTGCTCGCGCGCCGCGGCCGTCACGCCGAACGCATCCGCCGGCGAGAGATGCTCGGGCGCGAGCCGAAACGCGGCGGGAGGAAACGGCTGCGTCGGCCAGGCTTCCTCCCCCGGCACGTCGCTCGCGGGGACGGCACGCTCCTCTACCGGCGTGAGCGGCGCTCCGGTGCGGCGGTCGAGAATGTAGAGGTGCCCCATCTTCGTCGCGACGGCCACGGCGGGAATGGCGCGGCCAGCGCGACGCAGGGTGAACAGCACGGGCTGCGCAGGGACGTCGTAGTCCCACAGATCGTGGTGCACGACCTGGAACGACCAGACGAGGCGGCCCGTCGAGGCCTCGAGCGCCACGACCGAGTTGGCGTAGCGGTTGTCGCCGCGGCGTTCGCCGCCGTAGAAGTCCGGACTGACACTGCCCGTGGGAATGAACACCAGGTTGCGCGCCGGGTCGGCCGAGAGGATCGACCAGGCGTTGGCCGCGCCGGCGTTCAGCGCTCGCGGGATCGGGTTCCAGCTCCAGCGCTCCTTGCCGGTGCGCGTGTCGAACGCCCGCACCACGCCCTCCGGCGCGTCGACGCGCTGGTTGTCGCTCACGGCCGAGCCGACGACGACGAGACCGCCGACCACCGCGGGGGGCGACGTGACCCCGTACTCCCAGTGGTAGGCCGGCGCGTGGCGCAGCCCACCAGCGAGGTCCACCGTTCCGGCCGCGCCGAAATCGGTGCAGGGCAGTCCGGTGCCGCCGTCGAGCGCGATGAGGCGGGCATCCACTGTCGCCAGGAAGACCCGGCGGCGGCATTGCGTGTCCGGTCGCGCCGCCGGGTCGAGCCACGTCGACACGCCCCGGTTCGCGAAGTCGCCGTAGTCGCCCTCGAGCGAGACCTGGGCGTCGTAGCGCCACCGCTCCGTGCCGCGCGCCGGGTCGAGCGCGATCACGCGGCCCACCGGCGTCGAGACGTAGAGCGTCCCGTCCACGACGAGCGGGACGGCCTCGAAGCGGCCGCGGTCGCGCAAGTAGTCGCCGGTGCGGTACACCCAGGCGAGCCGGAGCCTCGCGACGTTGGCGCGAGTGATCTGGGCGAGCGGGGAGTAGCGGGTGCCCCCCGCGTCCCGGCCGTACGCGCTCCACTCGCCGGCACTCGACGCCGTTTGCGCGGCCGCCTGGGGAATCGGGACAGCGGCGGCGGTAAGCCACAGCGAGAGGCGCAGTGCGTTCACGTGAGCTGCTCGAAGCGACGGGTTAGCGCGCCGCCTGCGCGGCCATGATGCGGATCAGGTCGGCGTTGGTCCACGGCTGCCAGCCGTGCGGCTTCAGGGGGCGCCCGTACCGGAACTCGGCATCTGCGGGCGGACGCGCATTGTGGAGGAACTCCTCCAACCGGTACACGGCCAGGTTGAGGTAGAACGTGTCCATGTCGCCCGTGAAGAGGTGGAGCTTCCCCCGGAGCTTGGGCCCGAGCGTTGCCCAGTTGCGCTCGAGGTAGTCCCGCAGGTCGTAGTCGTGGGCCTTGAAGTACTCGGCCACCTCGCGCCGGATGTGCCCGGTGAGGAGATCCCACAGCTCGGCTGGATAGCCGTCCTCCCCCACCGGCCCGTAGGTCGCCTCCCAGATCGCGAACTGCTCGCCGGAACGCGCGTGGCTGCCCAGCACCGCCTCGAACTGGCTCTCCATCCGCACGCTGATGCGCCCTTGACCCGTAACCTCCCGTTCGGCCGGCACCTCGTAGCGCATCCAGTCCGTCACCGGATACACGAACGCGTTCGTATCGCTGTAGATGTTCACCAGCTCGTAGGCGCGAAAGTCCACAGGATCGGGGTAGAGCACCCAGGTGCCGCCGAAGAAATCGGGATGATAGACTTGGAGCGCGAGGGCTTCCCAGCCCCCCGTCGAGCCGCCGGTGAGAAATCGCGCCCCGGGCTCCCGCCGCATCCGGTAATGTTCCTCGAGATACGGGATCAGCTCCTGCATGAGCGCGTCGCCGTACGGCCCGTTGTTCGCCGAGTTCACGGCGTACGAATCATCGAAGTACGGCGTCGGGTGCTGGAAGGTCACCGCGATCAAGCGCGGGAAACTGGACGAGCTCCACGCCTTGTAGAACTCGAATCCCGGCTCGCGCAGCGTACGCTCGAGTCGCGCGGCGCGCTGTGCGGGCGTCTCGGCGGCGCTGTCGGTCGAGAATCCGAACGGCGGGTTGAGCGTGAAGTGGCCCTGCTGGTAGACGGTGGCGTAGCGCCGCGTCGTGTCGCGGTCGTAGTCGCGCGGCAGGAGCACCGCCGCGCCCAGGTACATCGGATGGCCCCACCAAGCGGTGAGGATCTTGCTCTGGATCTTGACGTGCTTCACCCATTTCGTGTCGGGCGGTGGCTCGATCGGCGGCAGGGCGCGCCCGAGCGCGAGGCGGACCGTGTATCCCGCCCGCGGGTCGAGATGCACGCGCTCGACCTCGCTCACCAGGTTCCCTGGTGACTTGTTGAACTGCTGCCCTTCCCACTGATCGTCGTGCAGCCAGAGAGCGTGTCCGTCGGCGCGGTGGAACTCGGTGTACCCGCTGAGGAGCGCCTGCACGTAATAATCGCCGGCCGGAATGTCCGTGAGGCTCGCTACCGGGTAGCCGAGCGTCGCGCTGTCGATCACGGCCACCGTGCCGGGCGCGAGGGCGCTCACGTCCACGCCGAAGAACGGCGTGCAGTCGCTCTCGTGATGCACCTGGAGACGGGGCTCCTCGTCGTCGCGGCGGCTCACGAAGACATACACGCGGCCGGTGACTGGTGTGTTGCGGAGCTCGGCCCGCACGCTGATCTCGAAGCGGGGCCCCGGGCCCCCCCGCCCGGGCTGCTGCGCGGTGAGCGGCGAGACGGCGACGGCGGCCACCACGGCCAGCTTGCAGAATCGCACGGGCGCTCCGAGGGAAAGAGTCCGGTAGTGTGACTGCGAACCCGCCGCGCCGCAAGCGCGCCGCTCGCGTCGCTGCGCCTGGCGCGGAGCGCACGGGACGATGCAGCTTAATCGTCCGATATGTCGTATCGCCCGGCGGATATCCGCTACGATGCCATGACCTACCAGCGCTGCGGCAAGAGCGGCGTGAAGCTTCCCGCGATCTCGCTGGGATTGTGGCACAACTTCGGCGGCGTCGATCGCTTCAGCAACTCGCGCGCGATGGTGCGTCGGGCGTTCGACCTCGGCATCACGCATTTTGACCTGGCGAACGACTACGGTCCCCCGCCCGGGTCCGCTGAGAAGACGTTCGGCCGGATCCTGCGGCGCGATCTGGCGCCGCACCGCGACGAGCTGATCATCTCGACGAAGGCCGGCTGGCCGATGTGGCCCGGCCCGTACGGCAACTGGGGCTCTCGCAAATACCTCATCGCGAGCCTCGACCAGAGCCTGCGCCGCATGGAGCTCGACTACGTCGACATCTTCTATCACCATCGGCCCGACCCGGAGACGCCGCTCGCCGAGACCATGGGCGCGCTCGATCACGCCGTGCGCAGCGGGCGGGCGCTGTATGCCGGCATTTCGGCGTACACGCCCGAGCAGACGAGCGAGGCCGCGCGGCTGCTGCGGTCCCTGGGAACTCCGTGTCTGATTCACCAGCCCAAGTACAGCATGCTGAACCGCGGCATCGAGCGCGGCCTGCTCGCCCTGCTGCGCGAGCAGGGGATCGGCTGCATCGCGTTTTCACCGCTCGCGCAAGGACTGCTCACGGACCGGTATCTGTCGGGGATTCCGGCCGATTCTCGCGCCGCCAAGCCGCACGGCTTCCTGAAGCGCGAAGAGGTCACGGCGGACGTGCTGGCGAGAGTTCGCCGCTTGACCGAGTGCGCCCGCGCACGGGGCCAGACACTCGCGCAGATGGCGCTGGCCTGGGTGTTGCGCCACCCCGAGGTCACGGCGGTGCTGGTCGGTGCGAGCCGGCCGCAGCACATCGCGGACGCAGTGGCAGCGCTCACCCACCGGAGCTTCGCCAGCGACGAGCTCCGCACCATCGACCAGATCCTCGCCTAGAGCGCGCCGGTGCTTCCGGGCCGGATGGCTCAGTTGCAAAGCGATACTGCGGGCGGCCGAGGGCACGCCGGTCACAGGAACCGGCCGGCGGAGGGTGGGACCTTAACGTTACCGCATGGGTACCGTCCATACTCTTCAGTACATAGGACGCCACCCGCAACACAAACCGTTCAGGAGGACGTGTCATGCCGCCCACCCGCCACCTCCGCCGGCTTGCGGCCGGCGTCGCGGCCGTCGCGCTCGCCGCCGTAGCCGCGTGCACCAACGAAACCACCTCGCCCACCTCTTCCAACTCGAACAATCCGGCGCTGAGCGTCCCGGAAGCCAACCTGCTGGGCGAGGCCGTGGCCGCCGACGCGGAGAGCGAGCTCGACGGCGCGACGCTGTCGGGCGGGATGTTCCTGCCCGGCCTGGCCGGCCCGATAGCTCCGTTCGCCTCGGGCACGGCGTTCTGTACACCCACCCGCACGCCCTCAACGCCCGTGGATGCGGACGGGGACCGCGTGCCGGACGCCGTCCACATCGAGTTCACCGACTGCGCCTTCTCGTCCGCTACTGAGGCGGACACGGTCCGCGGCGCGATCGACATCAGCGATCCGACGCCGACGGTAGCGGACCGCTCGGTGAAAACCGCGTTCACTGCCCTCACGTGGGTGCACGTGCGGGATGGGAGGCGGCGCTCGCTCGAGCTGGACGGCTCGCGCGAGACGATCCGCGACGCGTCGGTGATCTCGCAGGTCGAGAAGGACTTCAAAAGCACCTACACCTTCCCCGACGGCAGCACGGCGAGCCACGACCGTAATTGGAACAGCACGTTCACGGCGGACGCGGCGGGCTCGATCCAGCCGGACGCGCGGTTGCCGAGCGGTACGCTAAGCATCGACGGCACGTCGACGTGGACGCGCGGCACGAACTCGTACTCCCTGACCGTGTCGACCGACCCCGTGCTGCATTACAATGCGAGCTGCACCGTGCGGCCGAAGTTCGACGCCGGCACGATCAAGACCACGGTGACGCGGAACGGCACCACGTCCACCGTGACGATCGCGTTCACGGCGTGCGGCCAATACACGGTCACGCGGTCGTGAGGCCCGCGTAGCCTAGCGCGCGCGCTTCGAGCGCTTCGCTTTCCGCTTCGGCGCCGCCTTCTTGGCGGCCCGCTTCGCCTTTGGCTCGGGGGCCTTGCGCTTGCCGGCAGGCCGCGCCGCCCGCTTGCCGGCCACCGCCACGGCGTGGACCGCGATTACCGCGCCCTGCGGATCGACGCATTGCGCGATCCGGCCGCCTCCCGGGACGTCCATCGGCCCGCTCACGAGGCGGCCCCCCCCGCGCTGCGCCGTGCGCGCCGCGGTGTCCGCGCTCGCCACCTTGACGTAGGCGAGCCAGCGCGCCGCGGGGAGCGAGGCCGGCTTGTTGTACATCCCGCCCAGGCTCCTGCCGCCGCCCGCGAGCCCGAACATCCAGTAGGTTCCGTCCGGTCCCATGTCCATCGATTCGGTAGGCTCCCAGCCGAACAGCGCGCGGTAGAACGCCCACGCCGCCTTGTAATCCGTGGTCGCGAGCTCGTGCCAGGAGAAGTCGCCGATCATTGCGTCGTCGCCGCGTGCCGGCTGCTGACTCGGCTTGTACACGCCGAAGGTGGCGCCCTGCGGATCGGCCAGCACGGCGAACCGTCCTACGGGGATGTCCTGCGGCCCGGCGTGCGTGCGTCCTCCCAATGACGTCGCCCGGCGGACCGTCGCGTCCACGTCCGGCACGCCCACGTAGGTCAGCCAGGAAGGCGGCGTGCCCATGCGCCGCGCGTCGTCGGGGAGCGCCATCAGGCCGCCCATGGGAACGTCGCCCATGGTCCACAATCGATACGAGGGGTTCTGGTCCCAGGTCTGGACTTTCCAGCCGGTGACCGCAGGGTAGAAGCGGGCTGCGGCGTCCGGATCGGTGGTCATCAGCTCGTGCCACACGAAGCGGCCGCGGAGACTGGGTGCGGGCATGTGTGCGCCTCCCGGTGAAGCGGGTTCCGGTTGTGACGGCAGGGACAAAGAGTCTCTCGCACCGCGGCCGGGAGGGCAAGAGGAGGCCTGGAGAACCAGCAGGCACGGGGAGACGTTGCCTGGGCGTTCTATGCGCACCGCACATCGGGTCGCCTTGGTCACGGGTGCGAACCGCGGCATCGGGCTCGAGGTGTGCCGCCAGCTGGCGCAGCACGGCTACGCGGTGGTGCTCGGATCGCGGGACGCTGCCAAGGGTGAGCGTGCCGCGGCAGGTCTCGCGGAGCACGGGCGCGCCGTCCGGTGCTGGCAGCTCGACGTGACCGACCCCGGCAGCATCGAGGGGGCTCGGGCACGCGTGGCGGCGGAGTTCGACCGGCTGGACGTGCTGGTGAACAACGCAGCAATACTCTACGACACGTGGCAGCGCGCCGTGGACGCGGACCTCGCCCAGGTTCGGGAGGCGCTCGAAACCAACACGTTCGGGGCGTGGAACATGGTGCGTGCGTTCTTGCCGCTGTTGCGACGCAGCCACCACGCGCGCGTGGTCAACGTGTCGAGCGAGGGGGGGTCGCTGGCCTCGATGGGGGGCGGTACGCCGGCCTACAGCCTGTCGAAGGCGGCCCTCAACGCGCTCACCCGCATGCTCGCCGCCGAGCTTCGCAAGGAGGGCATTCTCGTGAACGCCGTCTGCCCCGGCTGGGTCGCCACCGACATGGGTGGGTCGGGGGGACGACCGGTCGCCGCGGGGGCGGCGAGTGTGGTGTGGGCGGCGACGCTGCCGGACGATGGGCCGACCGGAGGGTTCTTCCGAGACGGCCGGACGGTGCCGTGGTAGCGAGTCACCCGCTGGCCCCGGTGTACCGCTTCAGCGCCGCCCGCCAGACGAGCCGCGCCAGCGCGAACGCCACGCCGGCGACGAGGGCGGCGACGACCCCGATCTCGGGCCCCAGCCGGCCGGTGAGCGCGGACGCGGGGATCGTCGTGGTCCACGCGATCGGGATGAGGTACACGAAGAGGAACCGCAACGCGTCGGGGTACGCCGAGACGGGATAGCGCGCGCCCTCGTACACGGCGTCGAACAGCAC
>QHTT01000074.1 GCA_003220935.1 Gemmatimonadota bacterium | reverse complement strand
CTGGGTCGGGGCGCCCGCGCTCGTCCCGGCGGGAGCGAGGGAGACCGAGATCCCGGTGACATACGCCCGCGCCGCGCTCGCCGCTCCGGGTGTCTACACCGGCACCGTGACGGCCTGGAACCCGAGCGACACGCTCGCCGGGCCGTTGTTCACCCTGCCCAACACCGTCATCGTCCCCTACGACCTGGCGGCGAAGCCGCTGTACGATGAGCGGCGCGCCATCGGCCCCGCACGGGTACAGCGCTACTTCCTTCGGGCCTCGCACCCGGGCGGCACGCTCATCGCGCGCGTCACCCTCCCCGACTCGGCCGAGCAGCGCGCCACGGCGCGGCTGTACGAGCCGAATGGCCAACCGTTCCGGGACGTCGAGGAGGTGCAGCTCGGCCGGACCGATCCGGGCACGGGCGGGTTCGTGGTGCGCGCCGAGGACCTGGTGCCCGGTGTGTACGAGCTCGACGTGATCGCGCCGCCGCTCTCCGGGGTCAGCGTCACGGCACGCGCCGAAGTGGCGCCGCTGTTGCTCAGCGACACCGAGGCGTCGAACGCCGGTGGCGCGACCGCCGGGGCGCGCGTGACGAGGACGCTGGTGGGTGCGGAGCGGCGCGTCGAGGTGACGGGGCGGGGCGCCCCGCCCGAGAGCCTCACGGTGCGCGTGCCCGACTGGGCGTCCCGCGCCGTCATCGACGTCCAGATGCCGCGCGAGCAGTGGGGCGAGTTCACGGACTTCGGCGTCACGGAGTACGATTCGGCGGGGCAGCAGGTCGGCCAGGGGGCGATGAATTACGCGATCGGGCGGCACAGTTTCGACGTCCCGTCCGCCCTGAAGAACCGTCCGGTCACCATCGAGCTGTTCCCAGCCTTCGCGCTGCTCCGCGACGGTCGGCCGTTCGGCGCTGGCGCAGACGTCTCCGTCGTCGCGGGCGGGCGGAGGCTGCTGCCGCCCCAGCGGCCGCCAGAGCTCACGCTCCCGACGGGCTTCGCGCCGCTCGTCGAGCTGCGCGTGCATCCAGCCGTGGGCACCGATGCCGTCCGCCGCGGCGTCCCACAACCGTGACCTCGCAGGGCTCGCCGGCCCTCCCCACCGTCCGGATCGCCGCCGGGCAGGGCTTCTGGGGTGACTGGCTCGAAGCGCCGTACCGCCAGGTCACGGGCGGGCCGATCGACTACCTCATGATGGACTACCTCGCCGAAGTGACGATGTCCATTCTGCAGAAGCAGAAGTCGCGCGACCCGACGCTCGGCTACGCCACGGACTTCGTGCAGCTGATGGAGCGGATCCTCCCGACCCTGGTCGAGCGCCGCATCAAGGTCACCGCCAACGCCGGGGGCGTGAACCCGCCGGCCTGCGCACAGGCGGTGGCCGCGGCGGCACGCCGGCTGGGGCTCGGCGGCAAGTTGCGCATCGGCGTCGTGACGGGAGACGACCTCCTCGGTCGCCTCGACGGGTTGCTCGCACGTGGACACGAGCTGAACAACCTCGACACGGGCCGCCCGCTCCGCGACGTTCGCGACCGCGTGCGCTCCGCCAACGCCTACCTCGGCGCGTGGCCCGTCGTGGAGGCGCTGCGCCAAGGCGCCAATATCGTGATCACCGGTCGCGTGACCGACACGGGGCTCACCCTGGCGCCGATGATTCACGCCTTCGGCTGGAAGCGCGACGACTGGGACCTGCTCGCCGCAGGGACTGTCGCGGGCCACACGATCGAGTGCGGCGCCCAGTGCTCGGGGGGCAACTGCCTGGTGGACTGGGAGCGGATCCCGGACCTGGCCGATGTGGGGTACCCGATCGTCGAGGCACGTGCCGACGGCACCTTCGACATCACCAAACACCCCGGCACCGGCGGGCGCATCACCGTCGCTGGAGTGACCGAGCAGCTCGTCTACGAGATGGGCAACCCGGCGGAGTACATCACGCCCGACTGCATCGCCGATTTCACGACCATCCGCCTGGCGCCGGCGGGGGAAGACAGGGTCCGGGTGTCAGGGATCGGGGGCAAGCCAGCCACGGACAAATTAAAGGTGTCGATCGCCTACTTCTATGGTTACAAGGCGGTGGGCACGCTGGTCTACGCCTGGCCGGACGCTTACAAGAAGGCGCAGGCCGCGGACGGTGTGCTGCGGCAGCGTCTCAAGGCTCTGGGGCTCGAATTCGAGGCGATCCTCACGGAGTTCGTGGGTGCAGGCGCTACGCACGGCGTTCTGGGGTTGGAGACTGCGGACCTCGACGCGCTGCCGGAGGTGCAGCTGCGGATCGGCGTACGATCTTCCGACGCGGCTGCCGTCGAGCGCTTTACACGCGAAATCGCGCCGCTCATTCTCAACGGACCCCCGAGCGTCACCGGGTTCGCTGGCGGGCGACCCAAGCCGGAGGAGATCGTGGCCTATTGGCCCGCGCTTGTGGACAAGCGGATGGTCGAGCCGTGCGTGGAGATCGTGGAGGTATGAGAAAGGCGGCGGTCAGGCGGTCGGGCGGTCGGGCGGTCGGTAAAGGCCGCGCGAAACGAGTCCGCTTGCTCGAGCTCGCCCACGCCCGCTCGGGAGACAAAGGCGACACCGCGAACGTCGGGCTGATCGCGCTCAAGCCCGAGTATTATCCCCTCCTAGTGAAACAGGTGACCGCGGCCCGAGTCGCGCGGCACTTCAAGGGGATGATCACGGGCCCGGTCGAGCGCTACGAGCTGCCGAACCTCATGGCGTTGAACTTTCTGCTGCACGGAGCGCTCGACGGCGGCGGGACCATTTCGCTCAAGACCGACGCCCAGGGGAAGGTGCTGTCCACGGCGTTGCTGCGCATGGAGATCGAGGTGGCGCAATGAGCGAGACCGAGCGGGTGCTGCTCGTCGTGCAGGGCGGCGTGCTCACGGTCACGCTCAACCGCCCGGAGAAGAAGAACGCGATCGACACGCCGATGATCGCGGCTCTGCTCGGCGCCATCGAGCGCGCGGATCTCGACGCCGAGGTCCGCGTGGTCGCGCTGCGCGGCGCGGGAGCGGATTTTTGCGCCGGCATGGATCTGAACGAGCTGCTCGCATCGGCGGACAAGACGGTGGAGCAGAACCGCCAGGCCGCGCTCCGCTTCGGCGAGATCTTCATCCGGATCCGGAAGCTGCCGAAGCCCGTCGTCGCGGTCGTGCACGGGCGGGCGCTGGCGGGCGGCTGCGGCCTTGCGACGGCATGCGACCTGCTGGTGGCGACCGAGTCGGCGAAGTTCGGCTATCCGGAAGTGCAGCGCGGCTTCGTGCCCGCCATCGTCATGACCCTCCTCAAGCGGACCGTCGGGGAAAAGGTCGCGTTCGATCTCGCGGCAACCGGCCGGATCCTCTCGGCACCCGAAGCCGCGGAGCTGGGCCTCGTGTCGCGCGTCTACGAAGACTCGGACTTCGAGGAGCAAGTCGGAGAAGTGCTGCGCGCGCTCGCGGCGTCGAGCGCCTCCGCCCTCGCGTTCACCAAGCAGCAGTTCTACCAGCTGGACGGCCTGCGCCTCGAGGACGGCATCCGGCTGGGCGCAGACGTCAACGCCGTGAGCCGCACGACCCCGGACTTCCGAGCCACGCTCCAGGCGTTCCTGAAGAAATAGCGCCCGGCGTGAAATAGCGCCCACCGTGCGGGAAGTAGGGGCGCAGCATGCTGCGCCCCTACTCGGCGCGGGGCTAAATTCCCAGCGTGTCGACGGTGTCCTCCCTGCGCCAGCCCGGCCGAATTCTCTTAGTCTCGTGCTACGAGCTCGGCCACCAGCCGTTGGGGCTGGCCTGGCCGAAGGCATTCCTCGAGCGGGCCGGCTACGCTCCGGCCACTGTCGATCTCGCGGTCGAAGCCCTGGATGAATCCACGCTGCGGCAGGCGCTGCTCATCGCGATCGCTGTGCCGATGCATACTGCGCTCCGCCTTGGCGTGCGGGCTGCGGAGCGGATCCGCCGCGTGAATCCCGTATGCCGGATCGTGTTTCACGGGCTGTACGCCCTGCTCAACGCCGAGTATCTGCTCGAGCACGTCGCCGACGCGGCGCTGGGTGGCGAGACGGAAGGCGAGCTTGTGAGTCTCGTGCAACGGCTCGACACGGGGGTCGAGCCCGCGCCGCAGCGCCAGGCCGTGCTCGGGCGCCTCGATTTTCCAATCCCGAGCCGCGCCGGCCTTCCCGCGCTTACGCGCTACGTGAGCCTCGCGCATCGGGGCCGCCTCGTGCCTGCAGGCTACGTCGAGGCGAGCCGTGGCTGCCTGCATCGCTGCTTACACTGCCCGATCCCACCCGTCTATCAGGGTCGCTTCTTCGCCGTGCCGCGCGAGGTCGTGCTCGAGGACGTACGGCGCCTGGTCCAGGCGGGGGCGGGGCACATCACGTTCGGCGATCCCGACTTCTTGAACGGGCCGGGTCACGCCCTCAAGCTCGTTCGCGCGCTACATTTCGAGTTTCCCAGGCTCACCTACGACTTCACCGCCAAGGTGGAACACATCCTCGAGCAAGAGGCGCTGGTCCCTCAGTTCGCGGCGACCGGGTGTCTGTTCGTCGTGTCCGCTCTGGAGTCACTCTCCAACGTCGTGCTCGCGAACTTAGAAAAGGGACACACCCGCGCCGACATCCCGGTGGCGCTCGCCATCGTGCGCCGGGCGGGGATCGCGTTGCGGCCGTCGTTTGTGCCGTTCACTCCATGGAGCACGCTCGCCGATTATCTCGACCTGCTCGACTTCGTTGAGGCGGAGCGACTGATCGACCACGTGGACCCGGTGCAGTACACGATCCGACTGCTCATCCCGCCGGGCTCGCTGCTCCTCTCCCGGCCGGCGATCCACCCGTTTCTCGGGGCCCTCGACCAGGCGGCGTTTACCTATCAGTGGACCCACCCTGATCCGAGGATGGACGCGCTTCAACGTGCTGCGAGCGCGCTGGTGGAGCGCGCGGCTGGCTCGAGCGAGGATGCGTGGACGACTTTTTACCGCCTCCGCGCGCTGGCCACGGAATGTGCTGGGCTTCCCGGCGCGACTGGCGGCGTCAAGGCACCTGCGCCCGAGCGGCCGATTCCTGCCCGGCTCTCTGAGCCGTGGTTCTGCTGAGCCGAGCCGACGGAGAGCCAGGTGGGCTCTGTGGAGCGGGACGCTGGGGGATGGCGGTGAGTCTCGGTGCGGCGAACCCCCACCTTCAGCGCGTCGTGGGTGGCAACACGCGCCGGGCGTAGTCGCTCACCGAAACGAGCTTAAGAGGAAAGGTCCTGAGCGTCTGTGTCATCTCGATCGCATCTCCTTGGGCGTACGCGAGCATCAAGGCAGCGAAACTCTGCTGTAAGGGATCACTCGCGGCGGTCCGCTGGTCGCGCAGCGTTTTCTCGTCGACATGCTCCACTCGGAACGTCCGTCCACCGACCTGTTCGAAGAGGCGGACGACATCGAGAGGGCCGAGGGCCGTCGGACCGCCCAACTCGAGCGTCGCGTTTCGGGTTGAGACGTGGTCCACCGAAAGCACGGCGAACCGGGCCACGTCGCCCAGACTGATCCAACTGATCGGGTTCCGTCCCGCCCCATAGATCCGGACCTGCGCGTTCGCGGCGTCGAATCCGAGGGCGGGGCTGAGCCACACCTCCATGAAAATGCTGGGTGCGAGAATCGTGTAGGTCATGCCGCTCCGCTGCAAATAGGCTTCAACGGCTCGTTTCGCGGTCGTGAGCGGGCAGTCCACGTCGATATTGTGCGAGTACGAGACGTAGACGAATCGGGAAACCCCGGCGGCCTTCGCCGCATCGACGAGCCGTAGCTGGCCTTCCTGGTCCACGGTCTGGATCGAGTCACCCGCCTGGCGAGAGAAGGTGGTGGACGCGGTCGTGATCACGGTGGCCGCGCCGCGACACGCGGCGTCCAGCGACGCGCGCTCCTTCAGGTCTCCCTGGACGAGGGTCGCGCCCGAGCGCTTGAGTTGTTCCACTTTCAGCGGGTCGGCCGTGGGTCGCGTCAGCGCCCGTACCGGCTTGCCCGCCTGCTTCAGCTGCCGACAAATCTCACCACCCAGCGCGCCGGTAGCGCCGACGACGAGATTCATACGTCCGCCAACGAAGCGCAGTCGGGGAGCCGGCGCGCCCGCACGAGGTCTCGCACCGACGCGAGCTCGGGGTCGTCGCGGTAGCGGGCGAAGCCGTCGTCGGCCTCGAGTACCGGCCAGTCACCCCAGCCCCACGTGACGGCGCGACGCAGCGCTTGCAGCGCTTCCTCCCGATGCCCCACTGCGGCACGGTAGCGCGCTAGGTCGTACTGCGCCTGCGCGTCGCTTCCCTCCCACATCCAGTTGAAATCGTAGTCCTGCTTGTGCTCGAGCAACCGGCATGCGTCGTTGACTTGCTGCACTTCATCGCGCCGCATGTGCAGTCGATGGAACGTCCTGGCGAGCCCTAGCCCTGCTTTCACACGGAGGTAGCCGACCCCAAGCCGGTGCGGATGTTGCGCGATGATCTCACCAGCCCGGGTGTAGTGTTCGACCGCCCGATCATAGTTTCCCGCCTGCTCTTCGATTTCGGCCAAGCCGCAGTAGCTGAGCGCCGTAAACGCTTCGGCGTACACGTGGTCCGTACCCTCATAGTGTTCGAGCGCGCGCCGCAACCGCCCGCGCGCATCCTCCCAGCGGGCTTCCCGGAGATCGAGACCCGCGCGCAGGGTCAACCCGCCCACGAACCGGATCTCTCTGAACCGCCCCGTTTCCTCGATCTCAACCGCCCGATCAAACGCCACCCGTGCGACGTTGTACTGCCCGTTCAGCATGTATATCCAGCCGAGGCCGATATACGCGGGCTGAAAGTTGGGTTCGACCGCGATCGCCCGGACGAGCATCGGCGCCGCCTCGGGATACAACTCCCACCGGTGCTCGACGGCCCCGCGCACGACGCGATTGAGGCCCGCGAAATAGTGCGAAAACGTGCTCTCCGGCTCCAGCGCGACCGCGCGGTCGGCGGCCTGCTGGCCCTCGTCAAACCGGTAGGCGCGGGTGTAGGCGTAGGCGAGCCACCCATAAGGCTCGAACAGGTCAGGGTCCAACTCGAGAGCCCGTTCCAGGTGGGTGATCGCGAGGCTCAGATCCTCCTTCCGGGTACGAGCGATGTAGCGGAACCCGAAGGTACTCCCCAAGCCGGAGTAAGCGAGAGCGTAGGCCGGGTCGATCGCGATCGCCTGCTGGAAGTATTCTGCCGCCTGCTCGAGGCTCGTCGTTCCGAACAGCGTGAACAGCTGTCGGCCCTTCGCGTAGTACTCGTACGCCTGGAGCTGGGCGGTCTGCGGTTTGCCGATGCGCTCCAAGTCGTGGCTCGAGAGTTTGACATTGAGGATGTCCATCAGTCCGGTGACAATACGGTCTTGCAGCGCGAAGATGTCTTGAATGGGCCCGTCGATCTTGGCAGCGCTGATCAGCTCCTCCGTTTCCGTCTCGGCGAACTGCGGCGTGATGCGGATGACGGAGCCGAAGTTCTGGAACCCGCCCCACACGACCCACCGGGCCCCGAGCGCCCGTCCCACACTCAGGATGTCGTTGCCGCTGATCGCTCCCTTCTCTCTCCCGGCGAGCGCCCGTGCTGCCCGCTCGTGGTTGATGATCTGCAGGCCGGCGATCTTTTTCAGGTCGACGCTCACCGTCTCGGCGATCCCGCTCGAGAGCCAGTCGAGTCCAGGGTCGCCGGAGATGTTTGTGAAATCGAGCACCACGATCGAGTCCTCGCGGCCCACCTCGCCCACCGCGGGTGCGGCTGCGATCAATGCCTCGGCGAACTGGGCGGCCGTCGCAAAGCGATCGGCCGCGACCTTCGCTAAGGCTTTCGTGATCGCCTGTTCGACGGACCTGGGAACGGTCTGACGTACCGTCCGGAGCCGCGGCACGGGGTCGAGCGCCTGGCGCGCCAGCACAGCCTGCGGCGTCGACGCGAGGAAGGGCGGATCGCCGGCGAGCATCTCGTAGAGCATGCAGCCGAGTGCATAGATGTCCGCCCGCCCGTCGATCCGCGATTGCCCGCTCGCTTGCTCGGGGCTCATGTACGCCGGCGTGCCGACCGCCATGCCAGTCGCCGTGAACTTGTCCCGGCCGGCCACGCTGATCGCCCGGGCGATCCCGAAGTCCGCAACGACGGCGTGCCCACCGCTCAGCAGAATATTCTCCGGCTTGATGTCGCGGTGCACGACGTCCCGGCCATGGGCGTAGCTCAATGCGTCCGCCACCTCGCGGGCGATCTGAACCGCTTCCTCGAGCGGCAACTGCTGCTCGCGATTCAGTCGGGCGCGCAGTGTTTCTCCATCGACGAAGGGCATCACGTAATACAGAAAGCCGGCGGCTTCTCCCGAGTCGTGGAGGGGCAGGACGTGTGGGTGCGTGAGGCCCGCCGCGATTTCGATCTCGCGGAGGAACCGCTCCGGACCGAGCGCGGCAGCGAGCTCGGGCTTCAGCACCTTGATGGCGACTTGGCGATGGTGCTTCAGGTCTTGGGCGAGATAGACCGTCGCCATCCCGCCGCGGCCCAGCTCTCGCTTGATCAAGTAACGGTCGGCGAGTGCAGGCTGGAGAGGAGGGAACACGTCCGCCATGCGGCGGCTCGCTCATGGGTGTGGCTCAATCATAGGACGCGACCCGAGTCCGGGCCAGCCCCTACGCTGTGCAGCCGATGCGCGAGGAGCTCACTCGCTTGGGCTTCCAGGAGCTGCGCACGGCGCAAGACGTGGACGCAGTGCTCGGCACGACCAGAGAAACCGCGCTCGTCGTGGTGAACTCGGTATGCGGCTGCGCGGCGCGCAACGCGCGTCCCGCCGCGGCGCTGGCGATCCAGCACGCCAAGCGGCCCACGCAATTGCTTACCGTGTTCGCCGGCCAGGACGCCGACGCGACCGCCCGGGCGCGGAGCTATTTCACCGGGTATCAGCCCTCGTCCCCCCAGATCGCCCTGTTCAGGGACGGCGAGCTGGTGTTCATGCTCGAGCGGAAGAACATCGAAGGGCGGGCGGCGCAAGACATCGCCGCAGACCTGACCGCGGCGTTCGACCGGTACTGCGCCTGACGGGCCGTCGCGAGCCAGCCGGGGGGCTCCCGTAGCGACTGCGTATTTTTGTCGCGGAGGGAGCCCCCCGGCTGGCTCGCATCGTCCATGACATTACCGCCAGACTTCCGGTCCGCCGCCGACGAAGCGTGGGAGCGCGTCCGAGTCGCCCCCGGCTTCCTGACCGAGCGTGAGGCCCGGTTCCTCGCCCTCGCAGCTGCCTGCACCCCAGGCCAGGGCGTCATCTTGGAGATCGGCAGCTTCAAGGGCAAGTCGACCGTGGGGCTCGCGTCCATCGTCGCCCGGTACAGCCTCGGCAAGGTCGTGGCGGTGGACCCGCACACCGCCCCATCCAGCACCGATCCGAGCCTCGGCGACCAGTCGTCGTCGTTCGACGACTTTCTCCAGACCCTCGCCCGGGCCGGCCTCAGCGAGCACGTCGAGGTGCATCGCACGTTCTCCCGCGATCTCGCGCGCGGCTGGAGCCGGCCAATCCGCTTCCTCTGGATCGACGGCGACCATACCTACCCGGGCGCGAAGCAGGACCTGGACCTGTTCGCCCCGCACCTGGCTCCGGGCGGAGTTGTGGCATTCCACGACGTGCTGCACAACTTCGCGGGCCCGATTCGCGTGTTCGTGGAGGACGTGTTGGGGTCGGACCGCTACGGGCCGGCCGGGTTCTGCGGATCGATCGGCTGGGCGCAATACCGACCGGCTGACGGCAGTTCGGCGTATTTTCGCGACAGGCGCCGCACGCTGGCGCGTCGCGCGACGCGACTCATCCGGCTGTCCGAGCGGGGACGAGAGCTGCGGGGCGCCGCCAAGCTACGCTACAAGCTCTGGAGGGCGTTGGTCCCTCACGGGGACGTGGACCCGTCCACGTGGGTTAACGCTGTGGAGCAGGGGTAAGACGAGACCGCCGGGGTCTCCCGGAGCGACTGCGTATTCTGGTCGCGAAGGGAGACCCCGGCGGTCTCGTCTATCGCACGGTCTCGTCTACAGCACCCGCTCCCGCCGCACCCGCACGTCGACCACGTTCTGGACCCAGGACCAGAGTGAGTCCTGCCTCTCCATCGGCACGCCGTCCAACATGTGGCGGCGCCAGCCGCGCATGACGTCCGCGTCCTGTGTCCAGAGGCGCACGCGCTTCCGCGGGACCTTGCGCTCCCACAGCTGCGCGATGGGCGGGGCGGCGTAGAGCAGGCGGACGGTCACGTTGCGGGACAAGTATTCGAGCGCGCTCATGTCCACCCGCTTGTACTTGTCGTCCGACGAGACGCGGCCGGCACTCGGATAGTCCGGCTCGCCGTCGGAGAACAGCACCACGTTGAGCGGCGCCAGGACCAGATTGTTGCGCCGCACGTGCATGGCGGCACGCTGGAAGAAGGCGTTGAAGTCGGTGATCGGGTCCTCTTGGGGGAACCACCCCCGCAAATCGGCCGCGATCTGGTCGGGCGACTTGCCCGACAGATCCTGGATGGGATGGAACACCTTGGCTTGCCCCGGTCGCTCCCCGCCCAGCTCCCCCACGAAGATCGCGGTGTTCGGCTGCAGTCCGCCGAGACCGTTCAGGTGACCGTAGATGTAGATGGCCGCGAACTCAATCGCCCCACTGAAGCTCGGGTTATGGCGGAACGAGCCGCTGATGTCCAACCCGATCACCAGCGTCGACCGGGGCGGCCCGGCCCGTTCCGACGGCGAGCACGCCACGACGCTGAACGCCAGCGCGAGTGCCGCGACGCGACGCCTCATGACGCACCTCCCTCGACCGTGCTGGTCTTGCCGCTCAGGAAGATCGGCGTGCTGTGGAGAACCTGGTCCAGGGACCGGAACGGCAGATTGAAGTGCGGCTTGCCCATGATGACAACGACCAAGAAGTTGAACCCGCCGGCGACCAGCTGCAGCACCGGCAGGGTCAAGAGCTCCATGAGGTGCTGGGCCTCCTTCTTGAACCACTCGTGCTCCGCCTTGAGGGCGTTGATCGGTCCACGCCAGAATTCCAGGTCTGCCGCCGCGCTCGGGCGCGCCGCTCCCTGTTGTCCCTCCATCGCCTTCCTTCCCAGGATGGCGAGTAGTGCAGGCGTCCCGAACCGCCCGAACAGGAACCAGGTCATGCCGCGCACGCCCACCCACCCCAGCATCGCGAGCCCCAGCGTCCCGACCACCCCCAGCTCGATCCCCTGCTGGGCGAGCCACGGCGTGATGGCGTCGATCAGCTCGCGGTACAGGAACAGCACCTCGAACAGGGCGACCGTGATCTCGACCAGGACCATCGAAACGATCTGCCCAATCGCTCGGCTCTTGATCGCATCGTTCAGCACCTGGATGCACGCGAAGCTGCCCCCGATGATGATGAACAGGAAGAACCACAGGATCACAACGAGGGCCAGGGGGTTCACCTGGAAGCCCGTGAGGTCCGCGAGCAGCTCGGCCATCGTCGGACGCAGCGTGAACGTGAAGATCGTCGCCTCGATCGCGGACCAGAACACGAGCAGGACGAATGCGATCCAGGGCACGCCCGGCTGGCGCGAGGTCGAATCGAGCAGGGCGAAGGGTGAGGTGACCAGGTTCTTCAGGGTGCGCCACATCAACGACACGCCAAGCCGGCGCAAACCCCAGATCCAGCCCACGAATACCAAGAGGAAGCGCACGAGGCCGAACCAGTAGAACCAGGCCATGCGCACGGCGTCCCACCAGCACATCAGGATCGCAGCGAGGAACCGGCCGCGGCCCGACCGGAACGGGATCGTGTAGAGCGACACCATCGTTCCCCACACACCCGCCACGACCACCGTCGCCGGGAAAAACAGGAACAGAAACTTGCCGACCGTCCCCCAGAAGGAGCCACCGCTAAGGACGAACTGGAACACGTTCGCCTGCCAGTCGACAATCCAGGAGAGGCCGCCCCAGACCCAGCCCCACACGGTCTGGAGAATCCAGCTCCACTGTGCGGTCTGAACGGCGCCTAGCGGGGTTTGCATGGTCTCTGTCCTTCCCTGGGTGGAACGGGAAATCGAGCCGCCCGAGAGTCCGCGGCCGGCGCGCATTAATAGTACGGGTCCCCCGCCTGTCAAGCGCCCGGCGTGATCTGGGTCACAAACACCGCCTGACAGCCTTGCCCGCCGGACGTATACTGTTGCCGATGCGCGACGACGAGACTCCCAAGCGCCTGATCGTGGTGGGTGACCGCGTGCTGATCTCCCCGGAGGAGGGGGAGGAGCGCACCAACGTCGGGCTATACCTGCCCCCGACCGCGCTCGAGAGCCGCCAGGTGCAAGGGGGCCGCATCATCGCCACCGGGCCCGGAACGCCGATGACCGAGCCAGCCAGCATGGACGACGAGCCGTGGAAGATCCACAGCGCGGACGTCAAATACCTGCCGATGCAGGCGCAGGTCGGCGATTACGGCTTGTTCTTCCGGAAGGCGGCGGTCGAGATCACGTTCGAAGGGAAGAAATACCTGGTCGTCCCGCAAGCGGCGATCCTTGTGCTCGTGCGGGAAGGCACCCCCGAGGAGGTGGAGTAACTCATGCCCGACATCGGATGGGCCCGGAGCCGCGACGACCGCGCGGAAAAGCAAGGTCTGCGGCGCGGTGCGTGGTACCGGATCGTGGAAGCTCCCGACCAGCAATGGGTGGTTCTGGACGTGCACCAGGTCGAAATCCGCGTTTCCAAGGATACCGTCGAGGTCCGGAAGGATCGGCCGAAGTCGTGGAGCGTGGTACACGAACCGCACCTGGTATGCCCCGGCTGTCACAAGCGGCGACACGTCTCGGGGCAGCCGAAGGAAGTCAGATGCTACGAGTGCGGCAACACCTTCGCCGTGGATTGGCAGGATCGCGCGTAATTTCGATCCGCAGCGCGCCATTCGGGCCCCGGTGACAGCACCGGGGCTCGTTTTCTTTGGGCCATGTCCGCGTTCACCGGCGGCCTGGCTCGCGCTCGCGAGCTGCTCATCGAGCGGTTCGGTCATGCCGCATTCCGGGCGCATCAGGTCAGAGTGCTTGGGCCGCTGCTCGCGGGGCGGAGCGTGCTCGCCGTGCTGCCCACCGGCGCGGGGAAGTCGCTTTGCTACCAGCTGCCGGCGCTGATGGCGCCCGGCCTCACGCTGGTGGTCTCGCCGCTGATCTCGCTCATGCAGGATCAGGTCGCCAGGTTGCGGCGACGAGGGATCGCCGCCGCCTATCTGAACAGCCTGCTACGGCCGGAGCAACGACGGATCGTACTCGACGCCGCGCTGCATGGCCGCCTCAAGCTGCTGTACTGCGCGCCGGAGCGGTTGGGGGCGCTCGTGCCGCGACTGGTGCGCGCCGCGCAGCCGGTGTCGCTCTTGGCGGTAGATGAAGCTCACTGCATCGTGGAATGGGGCAACGAATTTCGCCCTGTCTACCGCCGCCTCGGCGAGTACCGCTATCGGCTGCAGCGCCCTCCGACGATCGCTCTCACCGGCAGCGCGACGCCGGCCGCGCGCGCCGAGATCCTCCAGGTGCTGCGTCTGCCACACGCCGAGCTGGTCGTCACCTCGTTCGATCGGGCCAACCTCGTGTTCGCGGTGGAGCGCGTGAGCGACGACCGGGCCCGGTTCGCCGGCCTCCGGCGGCGGATACGCGAGGCGGACGGGCACACAATCGTGTATGCGCCGACACGTCGCCTCACCGAGCTGGTGGCGCGGGCGTTGCTGCGCATGGGCGTGCGCGCCGCCCCCTACCATGCGGGGCTGAGCGCCGGGACGCGGCGCCAAGTGCTACTCGAATTCTTGCGAGACCGCGTCCCGGTGGTCGTGGCGACGAGCGCGTTCGGAATGGGCATCGACAAGCCGGACGTGCGCCTGGTGCTCCACTGGGGCCCGCCGCCGACCCTCGAGGCGTATTACCAGGAAGCGGGAAGGGCAGGGCGGGACGGGAGGCGCGCCGCCTGCGTCATGCTGTGGCGGCCCGGGGACCTCACGTGGGGAAACTGCAGTCCCGCGATGCGGCGCTACGTCGAAGCGCGAGCCTGCCGCCGGCGCCTACTGCTCGCGTATTTCGGAGAACCGGCGGCGCGGTGCAGCGGCTGCGATCGGTGTGGGATGAACCGGGCGCCCTGAGTTGCGCGCCTCGGAACTATTGGACGCCCCTCGCAGGGTCGGAGCTGTTCGCTGGGCGTAACTCGCAGGGACGCGCATGCGACGGCTCTCCGCCAGACGGTGCGCCAGGTCCAGCGCCGTGAGCGCACAGAAGCCGAGCGCCGCGTAGAACTCCCATATCTCGTCGTCCATCTGGGTATAGTAGCCCCACAGCGAGAGCGGCGAGAAGCCGAGCGTCCCGAATCGCACGCCGACGACCACCCACGCCGCCAACCCGATTCCGTATACCTGCGCCACCACCGGATCCATGATGGGCGCGTTGAGCCGCCGCAGGTAGACCCGCCACGCCGGTGCCCGCGCGAGCAGCCACGGCCCGACCAGGCAGCAGAGCGTCGTGAACACGAAGAACGCATTCTCATTTACGCTGATGCTGCCGATGTCGTGCAGGTTGATCTCGTGCTGCTTGTTGCTCGCCAGCCAGGCGGGCGTCTGGTAGTGCAGCAGGCGCTGCCCCCAGCTGATCTCCTCTCCACCGCAGAACACGAACAACGCGATCAGCGGCAGGTAGAAAGCCAGCTTGCGCCCGAACTGGTGCGAGTCGAGCGACAGCGCTGTGAGCGCGCATGCCGCCGCCGCGAGCCACGCCAGCGAGGAGGCGTACTCCACAAGCCCGTCTTCCGCGATGAACGCGCGGAACTGCGGCGGGCTCGCGAACGCGAGCGCCACCGCCACCATGGCGATCACGATGGCCAGCGCCACAAGGACCACATAAGGACCCCGCGGTGTCGCTGCGGGGGCGTCCAACGGCTCCGTCGCCGCTGCGGCGCGGACGTCGGCGTCGAGACGGTCGAGTAGCGCCTCGAGCCGCTTGCGAAACACGAACAGCAGTGCCAGGGCGGCGAGCGAGACGACGCACGCCACCCGCACCTCCGGCACCGAGCGCCCCGTCCCGTGCCACGTCAGGCGCTGGACGAAGGGAGGGTAGAAAGTCAGGGCGAGCACCGCCGCCGGTATCAGATCGGCGACGGTGAAAGCGATCAAGGCGTTCCGCAGCAGTCGGTTGTGCACAGGCGCTAGCCCCTGAATGGTTCCCGAACCCCGTTCGGGGCGTTCAAAGGCAAGGTCTATACAGCGGGTCACCGGCTCTAACCCCTTTCCCCACCTATCCGTAGCGATTCGTGCCGGCTTCGCGCTTGCGTCATGTGTCGCATATCTGCTACACATACGAACGCGGTGAGCGACGCCGCAGGAGTGTCATCTCGCGGCCCCCCGTACTGGGGAGCTAATCCCTACCTGTTTGTGCAGTTGTGGCGCGGGCGGCGCCAAATAGCTTTGCCGGGAATGTCTCCCGAGCGAGAGCCCGCCCTGCTCGCTTCGCTTTGCTCCCCATTCGAGGACGACCGCATGCCCGGCCGAAACTTCCTGTTCGTTCCCGGCCCCACGAATGTGCCCGAGCGGATCCTGCGCGCGATGGACCGCGCCATGGAGGACCACCGCTCCTCTGCCTTCCCGACGCTCACTGCGGCGCTGTTGCACGATCTCAAGCAGGTCTTCCGCACCGCCACGGGTCAGGCGTTCATCTTCCCGGCGACCGGCACCGGCGGCTGGGAGGCCGCGCTAGTCAACACGCTGTCGCCGGGAGATCGGGTCCTCGCACCGCGCTACGGGCAGTTCAGCCATCTGTGGATCGACCTCGCCCAGCGGCACGGGCTGCGCGTGGACATCATCGACGTAGAGTGGGGTGAGGGTGCACCGGCCGCGCGAATCGAAGAGATCCTCAGCGCGGACACGCAGCACGAGATCAAGGGCGTGCTCATCGTCCACAACGAGACCGCGACCGGAGTGACGAGCGACGTGGCCGCGGTCCGACGGGCCATGGACGCCGCCGCCCACCCCGCGCTGCTGTATGTCGACGGCGTGAGCTCGATCGGGTCGATCGATTTCCGCATGGACGAGTGGAAGGTGGACCTCGCCATCACCGGATCGCAGAAGGGGTTGATGCTCCCCGCCGGGCTCGGCTTGGTGTGCGCCAGCCCGAAGGCGCTCGCCGCGCGCGAGCAGGCCAAGTGCCCGCGGGTGTTCTTCGACTTCGGCGATATGATCAAGGCGAACGCGACTGGCTTCTTTCCGTACACGCCGTCCATCCCGATGCTGTACGGCCTGCGCGAGTCCCTCGACATCATCTTCGAGGAGGGCCTGGACAACATCTTCGCACGCCATCACCGCCTCGCGGAGGGCGTGCGCGCCGCGGTGCGCGCCTGGGGCCTGAAGCTCTGTGCCAAGGCCCCCAGGTGGCACTCGGACACCGTGAGCGCGATCCTGGTGCCCGAAGGGTTCAACGGCGCCGACGTGATCGATGTCGCGTTCCGGCGTTACAACCTCGCGCTCGGCGCCGGCCTGGCACGGGTGGCGGGCAAACTCTTCCGGATCGGCCACCTCGGCGACTTGAACGAGCTCATGCTGCTGGGCGCGCTCGCCGGAGCCGAGATGGCGATGCGGGACGTCGGGATCAAGCTGACCCTCGGCGCAGGGGTCGCCGCCGCCGCCGAGCTCTACCGCAGCACGGCCGCCCCGCTGCCGCCCCGTCCAGCGGCGGCGCCGTCGCCCGACGCGCAGCAGCCCGGGGCAGGCAAGCCGGCGACGCCGCGCGCGGCCGTGAGGGCATGAGCCTCACCCGCTACGAGCCCGCCCGGCCCCGGCTCCAGCGCAGCGAGCTCGCCGTCCCCGGCTCTCAACCCGCGCTGTTCCCGAAGGCGCTCGAGAGCGAAGCGGACTACGTGTTCCTCGACCTCGAGGATGCGGTCGCCCCCGCAGACAAGGAGCAAGCGCGCAAGAACATCATCGCGGCCTTGCTCCAGTACGAGTGGCGGGCGCGCGGCAAGACCGTCTGTGTCCGGATCAACGGCATCGACACCCAGTACATGTACCGCGACGTGGTGGATGTCGTGGAGCAAGCGGGACATCGGCTGGACGTGGTGCTGGTGCCGAAGGTCGGCGTCCCCGCCGATGTCTATGTCGTGGACGCGCTGCTCACCCAGATCGAGGCGGCGCGCGGCATCCCGGGGTCGCCGATCTCGCCGCGAGCCTGCGGGCCCGGACGGTGAGCATCGGCGGCCCGAACCCGGACTATCCGGGGGATCAGTGGCATGCACCCCTGTCGCGCCTGGTCACCGCGTGCCGCGCGTACGGGCTGCGGGCCATCGACGGACCGTATGGCGACTTCACGGACCCGGAAGGCTACCGGGCCGCCGCCCGCCGCGCGGCGGCGCTCGGCTACGAGGGGAAGTGGGCGATTCACCCCTCCCAGATCGCGCTCGCCAACGAGGTGTTCACGCCGCCCCCTGCCGAAGTCGAGCGGGCGCGCCGCATCTTGAGCGCGTTGCAGCAAGCCGCCCGGGAAGGGCGCGGCGCGGCGCAGCTCGAAGGCCGGATGATCGACGCCGCGTCGGCGCGCATGGCGCAGAACATCGTCCAGATCGCGACGGCGATCGCCGCCCGCGCCAGCTCGCCTCCCGCCCTCGTCGCGACCCGAGCGTAACCCATGGACATCCACGAATACCAGGCCAAAGAGCTGCTCGCGGGCTTCGGCGTCCGTGTCCCCAAAGGCGGCGTCGCGTACAGCGCCGACCAGGCGGTGTACCGTGCGACCGAGATCGGGGGCAGCCGGTGGGTGGTGAAGGCGCAGATCCATTCCGGCGCGCGCGGCAAGGCGGGCGGCATCAAGCTCTGCGCCAGCGACGTCGACGTGCGGCGGGCGGCGAAGGAGCTGCTCGGCACGACACTGGTGACGATGCAGACGGGACCGGATGGCCTGCCGGTGCATCGCGTCCTGGTCGAAGAGGCGCTGCCGATCGCGCGCGAGTTGTACGTCGGCCTCGTGCTCGACCGCAAGCGCGAGCGCATCGTCGTCGTGGCACACCCGCACGGCGGCATGGAGATCGAGGAGATCGCCCAGCGCGAGCCGGAGGCCATCCTGCGCGAGGTCGTGGAGCCGGCAGTCGGGATGCAGGCGTTTCAGGCACGGGAGCTCGCGTTCGGGCTGGGGCTCGCGCCGCCGCAGGTGAGCCAGGCCGTGGCCATCCTGCTCGGCGCCTACCGCGCGTTCCGCGAGCTGGACGCGACCATGGTGGAGGTCAACCCGCTCGTCGTGACGGCGGATGGTCAGGTGCTCGCACTCGACGTGAAGATGAGCTTCGACGACAACGCGATGTTCCGTCGGCCCAACGTGGTCGAGCTACGCGATTACGCCCAGGAAGATCCGCGCGAAGCCGAAGCGGCCGAGCACGGGTTGAACTACGTGGCCCTGGACGGTGACATCGGCTGCATCATCAACGGGGCCGGGCTCGCGATGGCGACGATGGACATGATCAAGCACGCCGGCGGCGAGCCGGCCAACTTTCTCGATATCGGCGGCGGCGCTTCGCCCGATCGCGTCGCCGCGGCATTTCGCCTCGTGCTCTCGGACAAGAACGTCCGGGCGATACTCGTCAATGTGTTCGCCGGCATCAACCGCTGTGACTGGGTGGCGCAGGGCGTGGTGCAAGCGGTCCGCGCAGTCCAGGTTCCCGTCCCCCTGGTCGTGCGGCTCGCGGGGACGAATGTGGAAGAGGGCCGGCGCATTCTCAGCGAAAGTGGGCTGCCCATCATCACCGCCGACGCCCTGGCGGAAGCGGCCGACCGCGTGGTCGGGGCGCGGCGATCCTCACCCCCTGACCCCCTCTCCGTTCCGGAGAGGGGGAACGTCCAGAGTCCCCCCTCTCCCGCAGGGAGAGGGGGACAGGGGGTGAGGACCTCCAACGCCAATGCGCCGGGGCCCGTATGAGCATCCTGCTCGATGAACAAACCCCCGTCATCGTCCAAGGCTTCACGGGCGACAAGGGCACGTTCCACGCCAACGAGATGATCGCCTACGGCACGAACGTCGTCGGCGGCGTGACCCCGGGGAAGGGCGGTGCGACCCATCTCGAGCGCCCGGTCTTCAACACCGTCAAGGAAGCGGTCGCGGCCACCGGGGCCGCCGCCTCGCTCGTCCTCGTCCCGGCCCCGTTCTGCGCCGACGCCGTTATGGAGGCAGCCGACGCATGTATCCGGCTCGTCGTGACGATTACGGACGGCGTGCCCGCCCAGGACATGATGCGGGTCAAGCGGTACCTGTGGCGCTATGCCAAGGAGCGTCGCACCCGGCTGATCGGACCCAACTGCGCCGGTGTGATCAGCCCCGGCAAGGCGATGCTGGGGATCATGCCAGGGCACATCTACATGCCGGGCAACGTCGGCGTCGTCACGCGCTCTGGCACGCTTGGCTATGAAGCGGCCTCGCAAATGCAGGCGCTCGGTGTCGGTATCACGACGAGCGTCGGGATTGGCGGCGATCCCATCAACGGCAGCTCCTTCGTGGACATCCTGGCATTGTTCGAAGCGGACCCGGAGACAGAGGCCGTCATGTTGATCGGTGAGATCGGGGGGCCCCAGGAAGCGGATGCCGCCCTGTTCGTCCGCGACAACATGACGAAGCCGGTGATCGGCTACGTCGCTGGACTGACGGCCCCCAGAGGCCGGCGCATGGGTCACGCCGGCGCCATCATCTCTGCCTTCGGCGACACGGCCGCCGAGAAGGCCGAGATCATGCGGTCGGCCGGCCTCGTCGTCGCCCCCAGTCCAGCCGAGCTCGGGTCCACGGTCGCCGCGGCGCTGGCCCGCAAGCCATCGCCCCGCGTGATGGTCGGGCGGTGAGCACGCCGGGCCGGCCCACCGTCGTCGTCACGCGGCGGCTCCCGGCGCCCGTCGAGGAACAGTTGGCGCGAGAGTTCCAGGCGCGCTTGAACCCGGACGACCACCCGTTTACACCCGCCGAGCTCCAGGAGGCGCTACGCAGCGCCGATGGAGTGGTCCCGACCGTGAGCGATCGCGTCTCTGCCGATACGCTCTCGGTGGAGCCGCTGCGGGCCAGGATCCTCGCCAACTTCGGTGTCGGGTTCAACCACATCGACGTAAGCGCGGCGCAGGCGCGCGGGCTCGTCGTCACGAACACGCCGGACGTGCTCACGGACGACACCGCGGACGAAGCGATCATGCTCATGCTGATGGTGGCGCGGCGGGCCGGCGAAGGCGAGCGCCACGTGCGCACCGGCGCCTGGACCGGGTGGCGTCCCACCCACATGCTGGGCACGAGGCTGAGTGGCAAGGTGCTGGGGCTGATCGGCATGGGGCGCATCGGCCGGGCGGTCGCCAAGCGCGCCCACCACGGGTTCGCCATGCGCGTGATGTTCCACGACCCCTACCCGCCGCCGGCCGAGGTCGTGACGGAGCTCGGCGCCGAGCGGCAGCGCAGCGTCGAGGACGTGCTCCGGGAAGCAGACTTCGTCTCGATCCACTCGCCGGCGACGCCCGACACGCGTCATCTCATCAACGCCGCGCGGCTCGCCCTGATGCGGCCCACGGCCTTCCTCATCAACACCGCGCGAGGCGATATCGTGGACGAAGCGGCGCTCGTGACGGCGCTCGAGCGCGGGCAGATCGCAGGCGCCGCGCTCGACGTCTACGAGCAGGAGCCCCGCGTGACGCCGGGCCTGCTGAAGCTGGACAACGTCGTCCTGCTACCGCACCTCGGCAGCGCGACGCAGGAGACCCGCGTGGCCATGGGCATGCGCGCGTTGGACAACCTCAAGGCGTTCTTCGCCGGAGCCACCCCGCGCGACCGCGTCGTGTGAGCGACCACCCTGCTGCCCCCGCCGCTCTCGCCGCCTCTGAGTACCTCGAACAGGTGGCCGAGCTGCTGTTCGACCAGTTCCTCGACGTCATCCGCGTCCACGAACCCGAGATCGAGCCCCTGCTGCGGGGCGCAGCCCTCGACCCGGCCGCGTCCCCCGAGCTGCTGGCGCGCACGATTCAGGCGCAGGGCATGTGGTTCCAGCTGCTCTCCATCGCCGAGCAGAACGCCGCGATGCGCCAGCGACGCCAGGCCGAGCTGGAGCGCGGCCCCGAGCAACTGCGGGGAACGTTTGCCCAGGTGGTGAGCGCCGCGGCCACGCAGGGCGTCTCGGCCGACGAGATGCGGTCCTTCGCGGCGCGCCTGCGCGTGCGGCCGGTGATCACCGCCCATCCGACCGAAGCCAAGCGCGTCACCGTGCTCGAGAAGCACCGCCGCATCTACCGCCGGCTGGTCGATCTCGAAGCGCCGCGCTGGACTCCCCGCGAGCGCAACGCCCTGATCGCGAGCGTGCGCGCGGAGATCGAGCTGCTGTGGCTCACGGGGGAGTTGCGGCTGGAAAAGCCCACGGTCGCGCAGGAGCGCGCCTGGGGGCTGCACTTCGTCACGGAGAATCTGTTCGATGTCGTCCCCGAGCTCGTGGACAAGCTCGACCGTGCCGTGCGGCAGGCCTATCCCGGCGCGCCGTTCGAGTTGCCGCCGTTCTTCCAGCTCGGGTCGTGGATCGGCGGCGACCGGGACGGCAATCCGTTCGTCACGAACGAGGTGACGCACCAGACCGTGTGCGACAACCGCGTAGCGAGCCTGCGACGCTATCGGCAGCGCCTGGCCGAGCTGCTGCAGGCGCTGAGCCCCACCGAGCGCGCGGCACCGATTTCGGTCGTGTTCCGGCAGGCGCTCAGCGGCCAGCTCGAGCAGAGCGGAGCCGGCGACGAGATCGTCGCGCGCAACCCCGGCGAGGTATTCCGTCAGTACGTCGCGTGCCTGCTGCGTCGGCTCGATGCCACACTCAGCTGCGCGGAACAGGGAAACAGCGCGCCGGCCGCGCGGGGTTACCGCACTGCGGATGAGCTGATCGCGGACCTCAAGTCTCTCGAAGCCGGCCTCGCCGACGCCTGCGCCCGCGGCGCCGCCGAGCTGCTCGTGCGACCCGTGCGACGGGAGGTGGAGGCCTTTCGGTTCAGCACGTTCCGGCTCGACCTCCGCGAGAACAGCGCGCGGCTCGACGCTGCACTCACCGCGCTGTGGCGGGCGCGCAACCAAGGCGACCCGCCGGCTCCTCGCTCCGTGGCGTGGCGCGGCTGGCTCCAGGGCGAGCTCGCCCAGCCGCTCCGCTCCGACCGTCCGACGAGTCTGCCGGCCGAGGCGGCCGAGACGCTCGGTATGTTCCGGCTGACCCGCGAGCTGCGAGACCAGTGCGACCGCGAGGCGATCGGCAGCTTCATCCTCAGTATGACCCATGACGCGGCGGACGTGCTCGGCGCGCACCTGCTCGCCAAGGAAGCCGGATTGTTCGCCGACGCCGCCGGGACGGAGAGCTGCACCTTTCCCGTCGTCCCGCTGTTCGAATCCATCGACGACCTGCGGCGCGCGCCGGAGATCGTGCGCGAGCTGCTCCAGGTGCCCGTGATCCGGCGCAGCATCCGCGCACAGGGCGGCGTGTACGAGGTCATGCTCGGCTACTCGGACTCGAACAAGGACGGCGGCTTCCTCACGTCGAACTGGGAGCTCGCGAAGACGCAGGTCAAGCTCACGCGGCTGGGGCGGGAGTGCGGCGTCGCGATCACGTTCTTCCACGGCCGCGGCGGGTCCGTGAGCCGCGGCGGCGCGCCCACGGGTCGCGCGATCGCGGCGCAACCCGCCGGCTCGATCCAGGGGCATTTGCGGATCACGGAGCAGGGGGAGGTTGTCTCGTTCAAGTACGCCAATCGGGGCACCGCGGCCTACCAGGCGGAGCTCCTCGCCGCCAGCGTGCTGGAGCACTCGGTCAAGTCAGAGCGCGAGGCGGCGCTGGTGCCGACGGCGGAATTCGACGAGGCGATGGAGGCCCTCTCCGGCGCCGCGCACGCCGCCTATCGCCGCCTGCTCGGTCATCCCCAGTTCGTGAACTACTTCCAGGCGGCGAGCCCGCTGGAAGAGATCGCGCTGCTCAACATCGGCTCGCGCCCCACGCGACGGTTCGGTGCCCGCACGCTCGCCGAGCTCCGAGCGATCCCGTGGGTCTTCGCCTGGACCCAGAACCGGCACTTCGTCCCGGGATGGTACGGGGTCGGGGCCGGGCTCGACACCTTCCTCGAAGTGCGGGGCGCGCGTGGAGAGGCGCTCCTCAAACGGATGTTCGCAGAGTCTCGCCTCTTCCGCTTGATCATGGACGAGGTCGAGAAGACGCTCGCCTACGTCGATCTCGACATCGCGCGAGAGTACGCCGACCTGGTTCCCGATCCCTGGGTGTGCCACGAGCTCTTCTCGTCGCTGGCCGACGAATTCCACCGGACCGTCGCGGTGGTGCGGCGCCTCACAGGCTGCGCTACCATCGCGGAGCGGTTCCCGCAGTTCCGGTCACGGCTCGCCCGGCGCCTGCCGACCCTGAACCAAGTCAACCGTCAGCAGATCGCGCTGCTGCAGCGCTACCGCGCCGGCCGCGAAGACGCGCTGGCGCCGCTGCTGTTGTCCATCAACTGCATTGCGGCGGGGTTTGGAACTACAGGTTGACAGCCGCAAGCCGCAAGTCGCAAGCAGCTCGATAACGACCCGACGTTGCGGCTAACGGCTTGCGGCTTGCGGCTATATTCCCCGCATGCACCCCTCGCTCTACTTCACCGACCACCACCACCAGGTCCGCGACATGGTGCGCGAGTTTGCGGATCAGGTCATTCGGCCGAGCGCCCGGCAATACGATCTCGAAAGCCGCTTCCCCTGGGACAACGTCAAGCAGATGGCCGAGCTCGGCCTGTTCGGCATCCCCTGGCCGGAGCAGCTTGGCGGCTCCGGGATGGACTACCTCTCCTATATCATCGTGATCCACGAGCTCGCGAAGGTCGACGCGAGCCACGCGATCACCGTCAGCGCGCACACGACGCTGGGCACCTCTCCCATCGTCGACTTCGGGACGGACGCGCAGAAGCGACGCTACGTCCCGCTGCTCGCGACCGGGAGGGTGCTGGGCGGCTTCGGCTTGACGGAGCCGGGCGCGGGCTCGGACGCGGGAGGCACGAAGACCACGGCGGTCGACCGCGGCGACCACTACGTCCTGAACGGCTCCAAGATCTTCATCACGCACGCGGGCGTGGGTGAGATCTTCGTGGTCACCGCCCGCACCGATGCCGCCGCCAGGAAGACGCACGGCATCACCGCATTCATCGTCACCAAGGACACGTGCGACCTCACGGAGACGACGCGCGTCGGGATCGGTCACGACGCCTCGCTCCCCAAGTGTCCCGGCGTCGCCGCGGCCAAGAAGGAAGACAAGCTGGGCTGGCGGGCCTCGGACACGCGTGAGCTCGTGTTCCAGGACGCGATCGTGCCTAAGGAGAACGTGCTGGGGCCTGTGAACAACGGCTTCCCCCAGTTCCTGCACACGCTCGACGGCGGGCGCATCGGGCTCGGCGCGCTGGCGCTGGGGATCGCCGAGGGCGCGCTCGAGGAATCCCTCAGGTACACGGCGACGCGCAAGCAGTTCGGCAGGCCGATCGCGAGTTTCCAGGGAGTGCACTTCGCGCTGGCCGATATGGCGACCGAGCTCGAGGCGGCCACCCACCTCGTCTACCACGCCGCCTGGCTCAAGCAGACGGGACAGCCGTACAAGAAGGAGGCCGCGATGGCCAAACTATACGCCTCCGAGCTAGCCATGCGCGCCACCACCAAGGCCGTCCAACTGCATGGCGGCTACGGCTATACCACGGACTACCCCGTCGAGCGGATGATGCGGGACGCGAAGATCTGCGAGATCGGTGAGGGCACGAGCGAGATCCAGCGGATCGTGATCGCGCGGGAATTGCTGGGAGATCTGATAGACTAGGTTGGTGGAGGTTGTGGAGGTCGGTGGAAGATGGTGGAGGGCATGGGACGACCTCCACCATCGTTCACCGACCTCCACCAGCCTCCACTCCCAGGTTCTTCACCAGAAACGCCCACCGGTCCGCCTGCTCCTCAATGATCTTGCTCGTGGGCTTGCCGGCGCCGTGCCCGGCTTTGGTCTCGATCTCGATCAGCACCGGCTGGGGGCCCGCCTGCGCCGCCTGGATCGTGGCGGCGAACTTGAACGAGTGCCCGGGCACCACGCGATCGTCGTGGTCAGCGGTGGTGATCAAGGTCGCCGGATACCGTGTGCCGGGTTTGATGTTGTGCAACGGCGAGTACTTATACAGATAAGGGAACTGCGCCGCGCTGTCCGCCGAGCCGTACTCGGTCACCCACGCCCAACCGATCGTGAACTTGTGGAACCGCAGCATGTCCATCACCCCGACGGCCGGCAGTGCCGCGCCGAACAGCTCGGGACGCTGCGTGATCGCCGCCCCGACCAGCAGCCCCCCGTTCGAGCCGCCGCCGATCGCGAGTTTCGCCGGGGACGTGTAGCGCTGAGCAATGAGATACTCCGCCGCGGCGATGAAATCGTCGAAGACATTCTGCTTCTGCTCGTGCATGCCTGCCTGGTGCCAATCCTCACCGTACTCTCCGCCGCCCCGGAGGTTCGGCATCGCGTAGACGCCACCCATCTCGAGCCACGCCAGCAGGCTCACCGAGAAGCTGGGCGTGAGACTGATGTTGAACCCGCCGTAACCGTAGAGATAGGTCGGGTTCGTCCCGTCGAGTTTGATTCCCTTCTTGTGAGTGATGAACATTGGGACTCGCGTGCCGTCCTTGCTCGTGTAGAACACCTGCTTCGTTTCGTAGCCCGACGGATCGAAGTCGAGCGCGGGCGCCTTGAACACGCTCGTCGCGCCGCTTGTGAAGTCATAGCGAAAGATCGTCGTGGGATAGAGGAACGACGTGAACGCGAAGAACATCTTGTCGTCCTTACGCTCGCCGCTGATCGAGGCCACCGCACCAAGCGTGGGGAGATCGATGTCCTTGAGCGGTCGCCCGTCGAGCGCGAACAGCCGCAGCCGCGAGTGGGCGTCGTGCATGTAGTTTGCGACGAACATATTGTGAATGATCCGGACGCCCTCGAGTACGTCCTCGCCTTGCGGAATGACCTCGCGCCAGCGCGCTCGGTCCGGGCGCCGCGTGTCGATCGCCAGCGCGCGCTTCCTGGGTGCGGCGAGATCGGTGAGGAAGTAGAACACCGGCCCATCGTTGCCGATGAACCCATAGCTTGCGTCGAAATCGTCGAGCAGTCGGACCACCTCGCCCGTGACCCGGGGGCGCTTGGGGCTCTTCAAGTCGAGGTAGTAGACCCGATTGCGGCGGTCGGTGCCGAGCCAGACGTGGAGCACGGCGTAGCGGCCGTCATCGGTCACCTCGGCGTTGAACCCCCAGTCCGGCTGGTCGGGACGCTCGTACACCAGGACGTCCTGCGTCTGGTCGCTACCAAGGCGATGGTAATACACCTTCTGGAAGCGGTTCACACTCGTCAGCGCCTTGTCCGCCACCTCAGGGTAGCGGCTGTAGAAGAACCCCTGGCCGTCGCGCGTCCACGACGCGCCGGAGAACTTCACCCAGCGCAGGTGATCGGACCGGTCGCGCGCCGCCGCGATGTCGCGCACGTGGAGCTCTTCCCAATCCGAGCCGCTCGCCGACGTGCCGTAGGCGAGCAGCCGCCCGTCCTCTGACACCGCGAGCGTGGAGAGCGCGACGGTGCCGTCTTCGGAAAAGAGGTTCGGGTCGAGCAGCACTTGCGGATCGGCGGTGAGCGAGGCCTGTTTGTAGAGCACCGACTGGTTCTGCAGACCATCGTTCTTGAAGAAGAAGTACCGTCCCGCCTTGTGGAACGGGGCGCCGTACTTGGGATAGTTCCAGAGCTGCGTGAGCCGCTGCCGGATCGTCGCGCGCTCGGGGATCTGCGCCAGATACGATGCGGTGATCTGGTTCTCGGCTTCGATCCACGCGCGCGTTTCGGGCGAGTCGGAATCCTCCAGCCAGCGGTACGGGTCCGGCACCCGCGTCCCGTGGTAATCGTCGACCACGTCGCTCTTGCGCGCCGGCGGGTATGAGATCGTTTGGCTGGACGCCGCTGGGGCGGCCCCGCCGAGCAGCATGCCTGTCAGGAGCACCCCCGGGTTGAGAAAACCGTTGTGTGGGCGCATCATATACCTTGAATCTCGGGGTAGTTGACGTAAGTCGCAAGCCCACTTAGATTTAGAGAATGCATTGGGCTTCCGGACTGCTCGCTGCCTTGGGCGCCGTGAGTGCGCCGCGGCCCCGCAGTCCGTCCAATCCGTCCAGCTCCGCCTCCGTCAATCTGCGCGAACTGCGTTCCTGTTGGGACAACAATAGGATCCCGACCGGCTGCTGGCCGAGCGGGATCGAGGGCACATGCTTTGAAACGGGAAATACTCATCAGCGGGAGTCCGCGCGAGACCCGCGTGGCCATCCTGGAGGACGACCGCCTTGTTGAACTCCTGGTGGATCGTCCCAACACCCGCCGCATGGTGGGCGACATCTACCTCGGCACCGTGGACGCGGTCCTGCCCGGCATTCAAGCCGCCTTCGTCAACATCGGGACGGAAAAGAGCGCGTTTCTCCAGGGGGGGGGGGAGGGGGGGGGGGGAGGGAGCAGCGGCCGGTCACGGCGCCGCTTGCCGAACGTCGCCGAGGAGCTGAAGAAGGGGCAAGCCAAGCTCGTCCAGGTCATCAAGGAACCCATCGGCACCAAGGGACCGCGCGTCACCGCGCAGGTGTCGCTCGCCGGTCGGTTTCTCGTCTACATGCCGTTCGCCTCCCGAGTCGGCGTCTCCCGCAAGATCGAGAACCGCGACCAGCGTGCTAAGCTCCGTGAGATGGTCGGCAAGCTGGTCCCCAAGGACTCGGGCGGGTGGATCATCCGAACGGTGGCCGAAGACCTGACGGAGCAAAGTTGCAAGCGCGAGATCGATCACCTCCACGGGCTGTGGAAAAAGATCAAGCGCAAATCCAGTTCGGTGCGCGCGCCGGCGCTGCTGCAGCGTGAAACCAGCCTCACCCGGGGCATCATCCGCGACCTGTTCAGCGACAAGGTCGACTCGCTGCTGGTCGACTCGAAGATGCTCCACAACGAGATCGTGCAGTACCTGAAGCAGATCGATCCCGACCTGATCGAACGGGTGAAGCTGTACAATGCGGAGGCGCCGCTGTTCGACGAGTACGACATCGAGGCGGAGGTCCGCAAGCTCTTCCTCCCGCGCGTGGAGCTGCCCACCGGTGGTTACCTCATCATCCAGCCGACGGAGGCGTTGACCTCGATCGATGTGAATACGGGCCGCTACACGGGGAAGAAGGACCCCGAGAGCACCATCCTGAAGACAAACCTCGAGGCGGCCCGGGAAGTGGCCCGCCAGCTCCGGCTGCGGGACATCGGCGGGATCATTGTGGTGGACTTCATCGACATGGAGTCACGCGGCAACCGCGACAAGGTGCTGCAAGAGCTGCGCGCGCACTTGGGCCGCGACCGCGCGCGTACCAAGGCATTTGCCGTCTCCGAGCTCGGGCTCATCGAAATGACGCGCCAGCGCGTGCGCCCGTCGTTGTGGCACTCGATGACCGCCGAGTGCCCGACGTGCAATGGCACCGGACGCGTATTTCGGCCCGAAGTGGTGGTGCGCCGGATGGAGCGCTCGCTCAAGCGCGCCGGCGCGGAGCACAAGGAGCGCCAGCTCGCTGTACGGCTCCACCCCGAAGTCGCGCTGTATCTCGTGGAACAGGAGCCTAACTTCCTGCGGCAACTGGAGCAGCAGACGGGGCTCGAGCTGGAGGTGCGCGACGACCCGATGATGCGGCTCGACGAGTTCCGCATGATGGCCAAGCCGGCGGGCCGGGACGTGACGGAGCAGTACGCGGTGGCGTAGGGCCGGGATGCGAGATGGGGGATGCGGGATGCGTAGTCACCCATCCCGCATCACGCATCCCGCATCACGACTTGACCAACCACAAGTGTCTGTTTAGGTTCCGCGCCCTATGACCTACGCGATTTTCGCGATCGGCAGTCGGCAATTCAAGGCCGAGCCCGGCGTCAGCATCAAGGTCCCGCTGCTCGCAGGCGAGCCCGGGAGCAAAGTGACGTTCGACCGGGTGCTACTGGCGAGCGACGGCAAGCATGTGCACGCCGGCAAGCCGCTCCTCAAGGGCGCGAAGGTGACGGCCGAGGTAGTGCGCCACGGCAAGGGGGAGAAGATCCGGATCTACCGGTTCGCGCGCCGCACCGGGTTCCGGCGTCACGCCGGACACCGCCAGCCGTTCACCGAAGTCAAGATCGCCGACGTGAAGCTCAAGGACTGAGATAACCCATGGCTCACAAGAAAGGCGTCGGCTCCTCCCGCAATGGCCGCGACTCGGGGCCCAAGTATCTAGGCGTGAAGCGCTTCGCCGGCGAGTTCGTTACGGCGGGGAGTATCATCGTCAAACAGCGCGGCACGAAGTTCCATCCCGGCTTGAACGTGCGCCGGGCGTCTGATGATACGCTGTTTACGGTCATAGACGGACAGGTGAAGTTCGAACACAAGAACAAGCGACGATACAAAGTCAGCGTGTATCCCGTGCCGAGTGCGCAATAGCGCAACGCAAGGCGGTCGAGGCAACGAGCCTCGGCCGCCTGTCGCTTCTAGTACTTCGGAGGGAGAGTCTTGTAGCGCTGGAATAGTTCCGTCTGACGACTCCGTAACGGGACTTCCTTGCCGCGGATGATCACGTGGTCGACCTCCGTCGTAAACTCGAACGGATCGCCCGACCATACGACCACGTTCGCCACCTTGCCCGGCTCGAGCGACCCGTACCGATCCGCCACCCCGAACACCTCGGAGGGGGAGAGCGTCACGGCCCGCAGCGCCTGGTCCCACGACATGCCGTACGAGACCGCGTTCCCCGCCTGCTGGCGCAGGTTGCGGGCATTGTGGGTGTCGGTCTCCAGGAGCACCACCTTGACGCCGGCTTTTGCGAGCAGCGCGGCGTTTTCGTACCGGACGCCCAGCGAGTCGTACGACGGGATGTTGTCGAGCGGCTGCACCAGGACCGGCACGCCCGCCGCCGCGATCTCGCCGGCGATCTCCCACCCTTCGGCTGCACCGGCCAGAATCAGCTTCAGCTGGAATTCCTTCGCCAGGCGCAGCGCGGTCTCGATGTCGCTGCGGCGCTCGGCATTCGCGATCAGCGGGAGCCGCCCGTGCAGCACCGGCAGCAACGCCTCGAGGTCGGGGGCTGCCGCAGCGAGCGGCTGCATCTGGGCCCGGTTGAAGTCGGCCTTGCGGCGCTCGTACTCGAGCGCGTCGCGGAACAACCGGCGCAGCCGCGCCGAGACGCCGGCTCGCGACCCGCCGGCTTCGTCTTTGGCGGCCTCGGAGAGATTGGCGACGAGACCCACCGGCGACTTGACGAGCATCTGCTCGATGGTGGCGCCCTCGAGATCGATCAGCACGGCCTGGCCGCTGATCAGGTGCCCCGCCGGAGCGGCGAGGGCCGTCGTAATCCCTTCGATGCGAGTGACGGGGATCAGCACCGACGCCGGGTTGAGCCCCTCGGCGACGTTGAACGAAGCCGCGACGCTGTCGGTGGCGAGGCTGCCATCGCGCGTGCCGGCGACCGCCCCGATCTCCACGAGCCCCATCTGCCCGCCGCCGTCGATCAGCCCCGGCGTGACCCACTTGCCCGCCGCGTCGATGCGCGTGGCGTCGGACGGGACGACCACGCTGGTTCCGACCGCCGCGATCTTGCCGTCGCGGATCAGCACGGTCGCGTTGGCGATCTTGGGGCCGGACACAGGGTACACCGTGCCGCCCGTGACAGCGATCGTCTGTGCGAGGAGAACGGCGATCATCGGTCGCTGCCAGCCGCCGGCACCTGCCCGAGCTCGAAGTCGGTGCGGGGCTGGTGCGCCGGATCGTTACGGTCGTACACGAGCCAGCCCTCGTTGTAGACCTGGACGGCCTTCGTGTAGACGGAGAACGGGTCGCCCGACCAGACGACCACGTCGGCCATCTTGCCGGGCTCGAGCGTGCCGACGATCGAGTCGAGTCCGAGCGTCCACGCGGGATTGACCGTGATCCAGCGCAGCGCTTGATCGCGCGTGATGGGTATCCCGGCCCGTTGACCCGCGTACATCGCCTTCGCCGCCTCCTGGTTCAAGCGCTGGATCCCGCTGGGACTATCGGAATGAATCAGGGGCCGCCCACCGGCTTGCTGGTTGAGCGCCGCGTTTTGCTGGATCCCGTCCATCGCCTCTTCCTTGAACCCCCACCAGTCGGCCCACACCGACACCGAGGTCCCTTCCTTCGCGAGCAGGTCCGCGATCTTGTAAGACTCGACCGCGTGGTGGAAGGACCGGATCTTGAAGCCGAACTCGTGCGCCAGATCGACCATCTGGGCCATTTCGTCGGCGCGATAGCAGTGGTTCTGAACGTAGATATTGCCGCGCAGCACCTCGGCGAGCGTCTCGAGCCGCAGGTTACGCTCCGGGGGATCGCCCTTCTTGTCCTTGTTCCAGGTGTCCCACTTCCGGCGGTACGCCTCAGCCTGGCTGAAGGCACTGCGGTAGCCCGCCATGTTGCCCATCCGGGTGGAGGGGCCGCCGCGCCGCCCGTACACGCGCTTCGGGTTCTCTCCGCACGCCATCTTCAGGCCGTAGCGCGCCCCGGGGAACTTCATCTCCTGCACGGTCCGCGCCGGGATGAGCTTGAGGATCGCGCTGCGGCCGCCGATCAGGTTCGCCGAGCCGGGCAGCGCCTGGATCGTGGTGATGCCGCCGGCGATGGCCAACGGGATCTGCGGGTCTTGGGGCCAGAACGAGTGCTCGGCCCAGACCTCCGCCGTGATGGGGTTCGTCGCCTCGTTGCCGTCCGATTCCGCATCGGTGCCGGGCGCGGCGTACACGCCGAGGTGCGAATGGTCGTCGATCAAGCCGGGCGTGAGGTACTTCCCGGTCCCGTCCACCACCACCGCGCCGGCCGGCGCGTCCACCTTCTCCCCGACCGCGACGATCCGCCCGTCCTGGAGCACGATCGACCCGTTTCGGATCTCCTGACCCGCGGCCGTCATGACGATCGCGTTCCGGATCAGCACCGGTGGATTGGGGTGGCGGCGATAGGTCGACGGGTACTGCGCTCGGTCGACGCTGGCGCTCTCCGCGGCGGCCTGCGACACCGACGCCGGGGGGCGAGCGGCCGGATTCGCTGTCTCGGTACGGCGTGCGCCCGCCGAGGCGCAGCCGATCCCCAGGGCGACCAGCAGATACACGGGGTTACGCATCACGTCCCTCCGCTTGGGGGTTACTTCACGAGCTCTACGACGAGCGGCTGGCCGACATACTCCGTCTTCACGACGCGGCGCGGCGCAGTGCCGCTCACGTACATCACGAACGGCACGCGCGACCCTGTAACGGCGATGTGGTATGCCTGGAACGTACCGGCCGGCACGACCACGTTCTCCTGCGCTCCGACCTTGAACGTGAGCAGCTTCACTGTGCCCTCGCTCGGCGAAAAGAAGTTCACGGCAAAGCTCTTCCCCGGCTCGAGCGGGAACGCCGGCACCGAGAAGGCGACCGCGTCCTCGTCGATCGTGCCCGGCGGCAGCACCGTGTCGATGTCGAACGGCTTGGTGGTTCCGTCCGGCTGCGGCGTCGCGCTTCGCCCTTTCACCCTGCCGCCGGTGTAGGTCAAGTGCGTCTCGCTGCGCTGCCCCTGCTGGATCGTCACGCGGTCGAGCCGCCGGCTCGAGCCGTCCGCGGGATCGAGCACGAGCGTGACCGTCTGCTGGAACGCGCCCGCGCCCAGGCTGCTCTGCTCGGTGTAGACGAGCGAATCCCCGGTGCGCCGCACCGTGGCGACGCTCGTGCCGACCGGATTCCCCTGGAACAGGACGCGCGAACTATCTGTGTGCGAAGCAAACTGAGCCGGGTCGAGCGACACCGGCGCTGCCTTCGGGGCGAGCTCGGCAGTCGTAAGGGGCTTTCCGTCGACGTCCACCAGCCGGACGGGTGCAATGACCTTGAGCCGGTCATACAGCTGCGCAGCGTCGCCAACTACTACGATCGTCAACGCCCCGCGCCGGTACAGCCGGGCCGCGGCCGCGCGCGCCGCCAAGGGCGTGACGGCCGCCAACCGTTCGCGGTATAGGCGCAGGTAGTCGTCGCCCAAGCCAAGCAGCTTGGCGTTGGCCACCTGGGCAGCGATCTGGCTCGGCGTCTCGATGGTGAGCGGGAAGGAGCCGACGAGGAATCCCTTCGCTGCGGTGAGCTCGGAGTCGGAGATAACTTGCGTCCGGACGCGGTCCAGTTGACGCAGCAGCTCGCTCAGTGCGCTGTCGGCGACTTCGGTGCGCACCTCAGCGGTCGCCTGCCAGTATCCCAGCCCCCGGTAGCGCCGCAGGTTGGCGTACGCGCCGTACGTCCAGCCCTTCTGCTCGCGCAGGATGAGAAACAGCCGTGAGTCGGCCCCGCCGCCGAGCACCTGGGTCGCGATCCGGCCCGGGTAGTAGCCGGGATCCGTGGCCAGGATGGTGGTGTTGCCCAGCACGATGTTCGCCTGCGTCGATCCGGGCCGGTGCACCAGCAGGATATCGGTCGCCGCCGTCGCCGGAGGCGGCGGCAGCGCCCGCGTAGCCGGCGGACCGCCGCGCCAGCCCGCAAACGCCTGCTCGACGAGCCCGCGCACTTGCAGTTCAGTGACGTCTCCCGCTACCACGAGCAGCGCGCCAGCCGGACGCAGCCGGTCCGCGGCGAGCTGCGCCACGTCGTCTCGCGTGACCGCGTTGTAGCTCTCGCGCGTGCCGTTGCGCCCGTACGGGTTCGGGCCGTAGATCTCCTTGGCGAAAATCCGGCCGGCGACGGACGCGGGCTGGGACAACTCGAGCGCCAGTGCCGAGAGCGCGCGGGTGCGCGCCAGCGCCAGCTCGCTCTCCGGAAACATGGCGTGTCGCACCACGTCCCCCAGCAGGTCGAACACCAGCCCGACCTGATCGCTCAAGGCGTCGGCCGAGATGGTGAGGAAATCCTCGCTGGCGGACGCCGAGAGGCTGCCGCCCACGCCTTCGATCGTGGCAGCCATCTGCTCGGCGGAGCGGCTCGTCGTCCCCTTGGTGAGGAGCTCCGCAACGAGCTCCGCCAGCCCCTCCTTCCCGGGCGGGTCGTAGATCCCACCAGCGCGGAAGCTCAGGCTCACGGAGACCGCGGGCTGCTCATGGTGCTCGACCACCACGAGCTGCAGCCCGCTCGCGAGCGTGGCCTCCTTGAATGGCGGGAAGCGGACGGGGGAGAGCGGGGTGGGGCGGGGGGGCTGAGTGGGGAAGCTCTGGGCGGACGGGCGGACGGTCGGGCTGACGGACAGTAAGACCAGGCCTACCGCCACGCGTCGAATCACCGGAACCACCGTCCGACTGTCCGACCGTCCGACTGTCCGGCGCTTCACTTCGTCGCCCCCGAATCCGCCGGCGCCCCCTTCGGCCGCACGATGACGATCACCCCATTTGCCGGGTCCAGGTACTTGGTCGCGACGCGTTGCACGTCGGCGGCGGATACGGCGAGGTAGCGGTCGAGGTCGCTGTTGATTTCCGCCACCGAGCCGTGAAACAGGCTGTAGTGCTGCAGCGCCTCCGCCCGACCGAAGCTCGTCTCCCGCTCGTGGATGAAGTCCGCCCGAAAGGTGTTGCGCGCTCGGGTCAGCTCGTCCGGCGTGACGCCGTTGCTACGCACGCTGTCCAGCTGGGTCCCGATTAAGCTGTCCAGCGCCTGGACGGCGACCCCCTGGTTCGCGATGCCGAACGCGACGAGCACGCCGGGGCCGCGTCGCTCGGTCAACGCGAACATGCCGGCTTGCAGGGCGGCTTTGTCCCGCCGGACCACACCGACGTTCAGGCGTGAGCTCTCGCCCTGGCCCAGGATCACGTTCAACAGCTCGATGGCGGGAATGTCGGGGTCGGTGTGGGGCGGCAGCCGGTAGATGCGGAAGGCCGCCGCCAGGTTGGCGTGCTCGTCTTCGACGTTGCGGCGCGCCAGGCCCGGCGCCAACCTGTATTGGCAACTGACGGCCGGCGGCGGCGGCTGGCTGGGAACGTCGGCGAAGTACTGATTCACGAGCCGGCGCAGCTCGACCGGCCGGAAGTCGCCTACCACGACCAGCGTGGCATTGTTGGGCGCGTAATACGTCTTGAAGTACTCCTTGACGTCCTCGAGCTTCGCGGCGTCGAGGTCGCCCATCGAGCCGATGCTTGGGTGCGCGTACGCGAAGCACGTCGTGCTGTCGAACGGCCAGAGGATGGCGTTCCGGAACGTCGGGGCGTACGGCTGGTTGTCGACGCGCAACCGCTTTTCCTCTTTCACCGTCGCGCGCTGGTTCTCGAGGTTCTCTTGCGTGACGGCGAGCGAGCGCATCCGGTCCGCCTCGAGCCAGAGGGCGAGGTTCAACCGGTTAGACGGGATGGTTTCGTAGTAGTTCGTGTAGTCGTCGTGCGTGGAGCCGTTGAGGGTGCCGCCGGCGCGCTGCACCAGCTGGAAGTGCTCGCTCTTCTTCACGTGCGCCGATCCCTGGAACATCATGTGCTCGAACAGATGGGCGAAACTCGAGTGGCCCGGCCGCTCGTTGCGAGCGCCCGTGTAGTACCACAGGTCCACCGTGACGACCGGCGTCGAGTGGTCCTCCGAGTACAGCACGCGCAGTCCGTTGGGAAGGGCGAAGGATTCGTAGCTGATGCGGCCGCCTTGCGCGGCGAGCAACGCGGCGACGAGCGCAACGCAATGCATGCTCACTGGGGCGACGGTACGACGGGCCCCGTCGCGGCGAGCTGGAACGAGAAGACGCCGTCCAGCGTCTCGCCCTTTACGACCCGGCGCACGCCGCTGCGCGTGGTGAACACGCGGAAGCCACCGCTCGTGAGCGGCAGGACCTCGAACCGGCCCGCGGGCACCTCGATCGTGACCGGTGCCTCGGCCACGAAGCTGAGCGTCGCGAGCGAGTCGCCGAACTCGCTGTACGCGCGGGCCACGAGGGAGTCGCCGGGAAGAGCGTTCGTGACCGCGGCGGCAAAGAGGCTGTAGTCGGACAGCACCGTGCCGGGGGGCAGCGGCCGGCTCACGGGCGTGAGTTTGACCGCCCCGCTCCGCGTGCCCACGCGGCGCCGCCCGCCGATCTCCCCGCGCTTCACCTCGAGGTCGTGCTCGACCATCACGGTATCGCTCGTGGGCGAGAACAGATCGATATGGTGGAACGTGGCGATCGGCTCGCCCGTGAGTCGGTTCAGCACGACCCGCAGCCGCTCCTCCTCCACCGGTCGAAACTCGGAATGCGCGGTGTAGAGGATTTCCTGGATCGTTTCGAGCTGGCGGATCTCGTACTGCCACACCGCATACCCCCGTTCGGCCCCCTTGAGAAAGAAAACAAACGAGTCGCGCGTGGCGGGGATGGCCGCTAGATCGAATCGGAGCGCCTTAGGAGCGGGGGAAGCGGGGGCGGCGGCCCGCGCCTGAGCAGCCGCCGGGCTAGCGAGCAGCAGGAAACAGAGCCAGCGCATTGGTCTCGAGAATCGCCTTTCGGTGCGCGTCGCTGAGCGGCAGCGCGACGAACTGATCGATGTTCTGCCGCAGGTCCTTGACGCCCGGGCTCGGCCAGTCTGTTCCCCACACGACGCGGTCGGCCACCTCGGGCAGGCGCGGAAAGTACTCCAACAGCCGGACCGGCGGAATCCCGGACACATCGAGTCGGACCTGGCGGTGTCGTCGCAGGATGAAAAACGCCTCCTCCATGTACAACGGCCGGCCGCCATGCGCCATGACGAGCGGTAGATCCGGAAAGTCGATCGCCACGTCGTCGAGCTCCATCGGGTTCCCGAACTTGGAGCGGGCGCCGGGGAAGATACTCGTCCCGGTGTGCGCCATCACCGGCAGGCCGCGCTCTTCGCAGCGCCGGTAGATTGCGCCCAGTGCGTCCAGCCCGGCCGTGTATGCGTTGGCTGGAAACCCCTGGTGCGGCGGATGGATCTTGAGCAGCCGGATTCCGAGATCGATGAGCCGGTCCACGTCCCCGCGCGGGTCCCTAGTGAACCGCGGGTGCACGCCTCCGTACGGGAGCAGGCGCTCGGGGTTCGCGCGCGCGTACGTCGCAGCGAAGGTGTTGGTGGCGTCGGTGAAGCCCATGACGTCGGGCGAGGGATAGTTCACGAGGCCCGCGCGCCACACACCCGCGCCGTCCATGACCTCGAGTAGGGCGCGTGGGTCCTCCATCAGCTGGATCAGCCGGTCACGCTCGGCTTCCTTGCCGCGCCACAACACCTCGAGCACCTGCGGCTTGAGCTCACGCCATGGCTGGATGTGGATGTGGACGTCGGTGATGCGCGTCAGAGGCGGAACGGTTGTAGGGGAAGGGCGGGCCATGAGGCGCAGAACCTACGGCGTGACCAGTGCTTACTCAACCGGGCGGCACGCCGTCCTGAGCGCCACCGAGGCATCCCGACAATGCGCCGTCGCGTCCCCGCAACATGTTGATCCAGACGCGAGCACTCGGTGTGCCTTGTCGATGTGACGCTGCAGCGCCAGCGGGTGGTATAGTTTTGAACGGGGTACCATCGTCCGAGGCTCCGCTCATCATGAGATTCACGACCGCCGGCGTCGTCATCTTCGCCGTGGTCGGGGCCTGCGCGGATCCGCAGGCGGCGACCGAGGCTTGTCCTTCCCAGTTTGTCGCCCACGTGCAAGACGTGCCCGGAGTGGCGATGGACGTTCCGCCCGAGCCGCGGCCGTGGGACACGAGCGCGACTGCTCTGGAGCAGGTCATCGCTCAACGGGACGGGCACGCGGTGGTCGCGTTCAAGGCCCCCGACTCGGCGCGCGCCCTCAAGACGGGACGGCGGGCGGCGGTGCCGGCCAGCGCGATCGAGCAGGGGTTCGATCTCCTGGCCGCGCACTGTGTCGCGGTCCTCGACTACTGGGGGTTGATCGGCGCCGCCCACGTTCGCATGCCGCCCGGCGCACCCACCGCGATCCGAGACAACGACCTCGTGGATTACATCGAGCCGCGGCAGTGGGGGTCCGTCCAGGGCAGCGGCCGCGCGTTCTCTGAAACCGTTGCAGCGAGGTGACACGATGGCGCTTCGGGTGATGACGATCGGGATGGCGCTGCTGAGCATCGGCGCGTGCGGGCTGGTCGATTCCGGGGATCCGCCGAGCATCGCCGGCCGCTATGACCTCGTTGCCGTGAATGGCACGGTTCTGCCCTGTTGTGCCCAAGTCGACTCCACCGGCACCCGAGTCACCTTCGTGGGAGGGAGTCTGACGCTCGAGGAGGCTTCGCCCGAGCCGTTCGCAGCCACCCCCGCCGGCTGGATGCCGGAGTCCTGTGTCCACGGGATTCCCAACGGCGCCCATGTCGACACAAGCGGCGTGGTCACGCTGCCCGACGGCACCCAGTACCGCCTACCGAAGTGCACGGAGCTGCACCACGCCGCCTACGCCATGGTCATCACGCGGCGCTACGAGGACGCGGAAGGTGGCTCGCAAACGGTGTCGGACACGTCCGCCGGTACGTACGCGTGGAGTGATGGCGAAGCAGGCCACCCGACACTGGTGTCGCTTCTGAACGCCGGCATGGTCGGCGGGTTCGCGATCTCGGAGCGCGGGGTGGAGCTGGCGGTGCACCGGGCGAACTTCGGGCGCGCTCCGGCACTGACGCCATCAGATCCTGAGTATCAGTTCTTCCGTCCCGCGTCCTGAGGTTCCCACGCTGAAGCGTGGGCTCGGCGATGCACTGTGCTGAAGCACACTACGCTTCAGCGTTGTGCCTGGCCGAGCCCATCCTTCAGGATGGGAACTCAGACGCGAACCCGCTTTCAGCACCCTGTTAAGCGACCGGATGTCCCAGGGCCCGGGCGGTATCCGCCACGCGGCCGTCCCGGGTGACCACCGTCATCAGCTGCGGCGGCTCGCCCAAGAGCTCGACCGAGGCAAGATGGATGGCATCGAGCGTGCGGACCGGCTCGACCGGAAACGGGCGGCCCGCCCGGGCGAGCACGTCGTCCGACACGGCGATCAGCTCGCAGCGCCGAGCGAAGGTCTGGAGGCCGCGCAGGGCGCGCCGCTCCTGATCTTCGGTCAACCGGCCCACCAGGCGCGCGCGCAGCAGGGCGCGCTGAGCTTCCGCCACGGTCAACGCCGACGTCATGCGGCGCCCGCGGGCACGAATCGCCCGTTGCGCTACCACATCGGCTTCCAGGAAGCTGGCGAGGAGCGCGCTCGACTCGATGTACCGCGCCGCTGCGGCAGTGGCCGCCCCGCGCCGCCGCTTACCGCTCGCCACGATCTTCGGCCACCAGCGCAGCCGCCATGCCGGGCGGCAACCGCAGCCGCGGGAGATCGGCGAGGGGATCGCCGCGCTCGAGGGCCGGGCGGACGACACCTGCCGCGACCAGCTCCTCGTAGCGCGACCGCCGGGTCGCAGCGCCGCTGGTCGGACGGACGAGCTCGGCGACGACACGGCCCCGATCGGTGACGCGGACGCGCTCGCCGGCCTCCACGCGTCGCACGTAGCGGCTCAGGTGATTCTTGAGATCACGAATGCCCACCGACGCCATGGATGCAATGTAGCTACTTGTAGCCACAATGGCAACGATCTGCCCGCCGACGAGCCCGGCTCAGAACGCCGAGTTCCGAATCAGCTGCACGTAGAAGGCGATGGTTCGCGCGTAGTCCTTCACGTCGACGCGCTCGTCGATGCCGTGCACGCGCTTCAAGTCGTCCGGACCGATCACCCCAACCCCTGCCCGGTAGACGTTGGACGTCAACCCCGCGAAGTGCTTGGCGTCGGTCCCACCCACGACGAGCCACGGCGTGACGACGGTTCCCGGCGCCACCTGGCGAATCGTACGCTGCACGACGGCGAAGTCCTCCGACGAAGTGGGCGACACGGGGGATGGCTCGGTGGCTGAGGCGCCGAGGACCGCGACGGTCACCTGGGTGTCGGCGACCACGCGCCGCGCGTGGTCCAGCACGGTCGCGACCGAGTCGCCGGGGAGGAGGCGGAAATTGACCACCGCTCGAGCCGTGGAGGGCAAGACGTTGTCCTTGACGCCGGCCTGGAAGATCGTCGGCGCGGTCGTGGTGCGCAGCATCGCGTCGCCGCTCGGCGTGGCGCCGAAGCTGCCCCTAATCACCGGCCCGAACAGCCATTGGTTGGCGAGGGCGAGGCGGCGCGAGTAGGGCATCTCAGGCCCGATGTAGTCGAGCATCGCGGCCGTGGCCCCGCGAATCGCCCGCGGCATCTTGTTGGCCTCGAGGCGCGCCACAGCGGCGCTCAGCATACCTACGGCGGTGTGCGCCGGCGGCATGGATGAATGCCCGCCCGTGGCGTGCGCCGTCAACTCGAGACTGACATACCCCTTTTCCGCGATACCCACGACCGCCACGGGCGCCGTCACGCCCGCGATCAGCCCGGTCGTGATCGCGCCTCCTTCGTCGAGCACGTACTCGAGCTGCACGTGGCGCCCCGCCAGCAACGCGGCCGTGCGCGCCGCGCCCCGAGTGCCCCCCAACTCCTCGTCATGCCCGAACGCCAGGTAGATCGTGCGCCGTGGAGCGGCGCCCCCGCCGACCAGCCGCTCCACGGCCTCGAGCAGCGCCATCAGGTTGCCCTTGTCGTCCATCGCGCCGCGGCCCCACACGAAGCCGCCCGAAATCCGGCCCGCGAACGGCGGCTCCGTCCAGCGGCCCTCCGTGCCCGGCTCGACCGGCACGACGTCCTGGTGCGCCATGAGCAGGATCGGCTTCAGTGTAGTGTCCGAGCCGCGCCACTCGTACAGCACGCTGAACCCGCCCGTGACCTCGCGTCCGAGCCGTGCGTGGAGCCTTGGGAAGCTGGTCCGCAGATAGTCCTGAAACCGCCGGAACTCCGCGGCGTCGAACTGCGTGGAGTCCTGATTCGAGATCGTGCGAAACCGCAACGCGCCCGCCAGCCGCTCGGCGGCGGCCGCGGTGTCGAGCAGCAGTGGTGGTATCGGCTCTACCGCGAGTTGCCGCGAGTGGAATCGATTGGTGCGGATGATCAGGACGGCGGCGAGCACAACGAGGGCCGCGGCGATGATGGCGACGAGGATTCTGCGCATGGCGTTACGCTCGGAGAACCAGGATCGTGTTCGGTTAATTAGGGCCAGCTATAGAACCCCTTGCCCGTCTTCTTCCCCAGCTCGCCCTTCGCCACTTTGTTTTTCAAGATTTGCGGGGGCTCGAACTGGGGCTCCTCCAGGGTGCGGTACAGGTACTCGGCGATGGCGAGCCGCACGTCGAGCCCCACCAAGTCGGTCAGTTTGAGCGGGCCCATGGGGTGGTTGTAGCCAAGCTCCATGGCCTTGTCGATGTCCTCGGCGCTGGCCACCCCCTGCTCGAGCATCCGGATCGCCTCGAGTCCGAGCGCCACGCCGAGGCGGCTCGAGGCGAAACCGGGCGTGTCCTTCACCACGATCGGCTCCTTGCCGAGCTGCCGCACGAACCCGAGCGCCCGGTCCACGGCCGCGCGCTCCGCGCCCGCGGGCTGCACCACTTCGACCAGCTTCATCGCGTGCACCGGGTTGAAGAAGTGCATCCCGACGAGCCTACCGGGCCGACGCATCCCGGACGCGATCGCGGCGACGGACAGGGACGACGTGTTGGTCGCGAGCAGCGCGTCCGCGGGCGCGGCGCGCTCGAGCTCGGCGAAGAGGCGCTGCTTGGCGCCGAGATCTTCGACCACGGCTTCGATCACGACGTCGGCCTCGCGCACCGCCGAGTCGAGGTCGCGATCCGCCCGCAACCGTGCGGCCGCGGCGGCGACGTCTGCTTCCCCGAGCTTCCCACGTTTCACGCCGCCAGTGAACAGGTCTCCAATGCGCCGGATGGCGGGGGGGATGGCCTCGGGACGGCTGTCGGTGAGCGCGACGCTGCAGCCCGCGAGCGTCGCGACGTACGCGATCCCGTGGCCCATGGTGCCCGCACCGACGACCGCGACGCGCCGCGTCGTCATTCGCCGGCGCCGTCCACGGCCCGACGCACGACATCCGGGAAGTTGCTGCAGAGCCCATCGACTTGCAGGGCGAGCAGGCGCCGCATGTCGTCGGGATCGTTCACGGTCCAGGCGTAGATGCGGTACCCCGCGCGATGCAGCGAGTCCACGAGCGCGGCGTCGATCAGGCTCTGCTCCTGCCAGAGCATGGTGGCGCCGGTGTCCGCCAGCGCGTCCAGAGGGCGCAGCAGGTAGGACGCGAGCAGCACGCCCCGCGGGAGCGCCGGCCGGGCGAGCCCGAGCCGCTTCACGATGCGGTGGTCGAAGCCATGAACTGCGCACCGGCCGCGGTGCGAGCCGCCCGCGAGCACCGAGAGCAGGTGGTCGTCGAACCGCTCCGGGAGCGACTTCACTTCGACGAACACCTCGAGCGCCGGATCGATCGCCGCCAGGGCATCTTCGAGCGTCGGTACGGATTCGCCGTTCGGGAGCCGCAGGGCCCGCACCTGGGCGGTGTTCGAGCGCGTGATGTGCGTCCCGCTCACCACCTCGTCGTGATGGACGAACAGGGCGCCGTCGGCGGCGGCGTGCACATCCAGCTCTACCCCGTCTGCGCCGCGCGCGCGGGCCGCCCGGAAAGCCGCCCGCGAGTTCTCATACTCGTACCCCGACGCGCCCCGGTGCGCGATGACCAGGGCCTTGCTCACTTCAGCAGGCTGTCCGCCTTTTTCGACTCGATCCAGCCCGGCTCCTTCTCGATGTCGTGCACGATCGTGTAGTGCTCGGACTGGGGCAGGACCGTCTTCAGATACTCCTGGTGCTTCGCCGGGTCGTCCATCGGCTGGCCGTCCACCGTGTACATCTGGTGCGCATGCACGCCGATCTTGCGGTTGAACTTTGTGTCCGGGACTCTCAGCTGCCGCTCGCGCTCCGGGATGAACAGATTGAGCCGCTCGACCAGCTTGGTGATCTCCTGGCGGTACAGCTCGCGACTGTATTCGTTGAGCTTCGACTTCTCGGGCTCAGTCTGGTTGTCGCGCTCGTCGTAGCGCCCCTTCAACCCCCACACGTACGCCCAGTGCGCCGACGAAGAGTTGTCGGTGCCGAACAGATCGAAGGCCGTGGGAATCCACTTGTAGAAGAAGCGCTGGATCACTTCGGGCGGCATCGTCCCGGCCTTCACGATCCGGAGCAGCCCGTTGTTCCCAGTGCCCAGGTGGTACGATTCCTCCTTGAGCATCGGGATCATCGACCGCGACAGCGGATCGAACGCCGAGGTGGAGAGCATCGTGAGCTGGAACTTGCCGTCGCGATCGATGAACTGCGTGTACGTGAAGAAGTCGAGCCAGTTGTCCACCAGCTCGTTGAACGAACCGAGCAGCCGCTCGCCTTCGTCGGCACGGCGCTCCAGCAGCTTTGCGGCCTCGCGCTTCCCCTCGTCCCCGAAGTGGGCGCACAAGAGGTAGGACATCTGCCAGCCGTGCCGCATCTCCTCGGTCATCACCCGCATGAGCGAGAGCAGGTCGTAGTCCGAGGGCGCGTGCTGCAGCAGCGTGCGTTGCTGCTCGACCGACGCGAACTCGGTGTCGCCCTGGTAGACGATGAGGTTGAGCAAGGCGTCCCGGATCCGTTGGTCGGGGATGTGCATCACGCTGGGCCACTTGCGCTGACCTTTGTAGTGCCCGAACTCGATGTGCGGCACTTCCTGGTCTCCGAACTTCGCCTCGAACTTGAAGTTGCGGAGCTCTCCCTGGGGAAGACCGATCGAATCCTGCCAATAGCGGAAGTAGTCGATCCACTCATCGAAGTTGTTGAGCTTGCGAACCATCAGTGACTCCTCTTGGACAGCGCCGCCCCGATGCGCTGGCGCGCCTCGGCAGTGGCGAACAATTCCTGCTGCTGAGCGATCTCGAGATCGAGCATAGCCGCGAGCGAACTGGCCTCGCTCGCGTACAGCGCTTCCTTGGCCCGGCGGACCGCCGCCACCGGCTGGGCCGCCCACAGCTCCGCGAGGCGGCGGGCCTCCGTCCCGAGCTCCCCGTGGGGGACCACCCGGTCGAATAGCCCGAGCGCGAGCGCCTCGCCGGCGGGGACCATCCGCGCGCTCCACACCAGCTCGAGCGCGCGCGACGTGCCGACGAGGCGGGGCAGGAAGAAGCTCCCGCCCCAATCGGGCACGAGGCCGAGCTTATGAAACACCTGTCCGATCGATGCCTGATCGGACGCGATGCGGTAATCGCAGGCGAGCGCGAGATTCGCACCGCCCCCGGCCGCGGGCCCATTCACAGCCGCCAGTACCGGCTGCGGCGCGGAGCGGATCGTCAACGCCACGTCCTTGCCTGCTGCCACGAGGGAGGCGCCATCCGCCCCGAGAACGCTCAGGTCCGCGCCGGCGCAGAAGGCCCGGCCCGCACCCGTGATGACGATTACCCGCACGGCTTCGCTGCCGGCGAGCATCCGCAGCGCTTCGTGCAGCTCCCGGCACTGCGCTCCGTCGAACGCATTGAGCTTCTCGGGCCGGTTCAGTGTGACCGTCCCGATCCCGCCCGCGATCTCCACCAGGACGCGGTCGTACCCTGGCATTTAGCACCGCTCCACGATCATCGCGATCCCCTGGCCGACTCCGATGCACATCGTCGCTAAGCCATAGCGCGACTTCGTCCGGCGTAAGGCGTGAACCAGGGTCGTCAGGATGCGCGCTCCAGTCGCTCCCAACGGGTGCCCCAGCGCGATCGCGCCCCCGTAGATATTGACCCGCGCGGAATCGAGCCGGAGCTCGCGGATGCACGCAATCGCCTGCGCCGCAAACGCCTCGTTGAGCTCGATCAGATCGATCTGGTCGATCGTCAGCCCGGCGCGCTTCAGCGCCTTGTGCGTCGCCGGAATGGGCCCCAACCCCATGCAGCTCGGATCCACTCCGGCGACGGCGCTCGAGACGATGCGGGCCAGGGGTTTCAGTCCGACCGTCCGACTGTCCGGCCGTCCGACGACCAGCAGCGCCGCCGCGCCGTCGTTGATCCCGCTCGAGGTCGCCGCGGTGACCGTACCGTCCTGCTGGAAGGCGGGCTTCAGCTTCGCAACCGCCTCGAGCGTCGTCCCGGCCCGCGGGTACTCGTCCTTCGCGAACGTGGTGCCGTCGGGGAGGGGAACCGCTACCAGCTCGTCGGTGAAGACGCACTCCCGCAGCGCTCGCTCGGCCCGCCGCTGGCTCTCCACGGCAAACGCATCCTGCTCGGCACGCCCGATGTGGTAGCGCGCGGCCACGACCTCGGCCGTCTCGCCCAGAGAGATCGTCCATTCCTGCTTGAGACGGGGATTGGTGAAACGCCAGCCCACCGTCGTGTCGGCGATTGCGGGGGGTTTGCGGCTCCAGGCGTCGCCTGTCTTGAGCAGCACGTACGGGGCGCGCGTCATGTTTTCCACGCCGCCGGCGACGAACACCTCGCCCTCCCCTGCCTTCACCGCCTGGGCCGCGCTCGCCGCCGCTTGCAGCCCGGAGCCGCACAGCCGGTTCACCGTCTGCCCGGGCACCTCGATCGGCAGGCCGGCGAGCAGCAACGCCATGCGCGCGACGTTGCGGTTGTCCTCGCCCGCCTGGTTGGTGCAGCCGAGGATCACGTCGTCGATCGTGGCCGGATCGATTCCGGAGCGCTCGACCACGGCTTTGATCGGGATCGCGGCGAGGTCATCGGCCCGAACCGATCCCAGGGCCCCACCGTGTTTGCCGACGGGTGTCCGCAGCGCCGCACAGATGTAGGCGTCGTTCACAGGCCGACCCAGACGGTCTTCGTCTCGGTGTAGTTGTCGAGCGCCTCTCTGCCAAGATCGCGGCCGAAGCCGGAGAACTTATAGCCCCCGAACGGAGCGGCCGGGTCGTAGAAGTTGTACGTGTTGACCCACACCGTTCCGGCCCTGATCGCGCGGGCCACCCGATGCGCCTTCTGGACGTCCTTGGTCCAGATCCCCGCCGCGAGCCCGTACATCGAGTGGTTCGCCAGCCGGACTCCCTCCTCCTCGTTGTCGAATGTCAGGACCGCCAGCACGGGACCGAAGATCTCTTCGTCCACGATCTTCATCCCCGGCCGCGCCTCGTCGAACACTGTCGCTTCGACGTAATAGCCCTTGCCGTTCACCTTGGCCGGCTTGCCGCCTGCGACCAGCCGCGCACCCTCCTTCTGCCCGGCGGCGATGTAGGAGAGGACCGCCTCCTGCTGGCGTTTCGACACGAGGGCGCCAAGCCGGGTGTTCTTGTCGAACGGGTCGCCGGGGGTGAGCTTCTTGGCCCGCTCGGCGAGCTGCTCGACGACCTGGTCGTGCACCGCTTGCTCCACGAGCAGTCGGGAGCCTGCGGCGCACACCTCGCCCTTGCCGTAAAAGATCCCCGTCTGCGCGCCGCGCACGGCGGCCGCCAGATCGGCGTCGGCGAAGATGATGTTGGGGCTCTTCCCGCCAAGTTCGAGGCTGACGCGCTTCACCGTCGCCGCCGCCTCGCGCATGATCCATTGGCCGACTTCGGTCGAGCCCGTGAAGGCGATCTTGTCGACGAGCCGGTGCCGCACCAGGGCCGCGCCCGCCGTCGCCCCGGGACCGGGGACCACGTTCAAGGCGCCCGCGGGCAGTCCCGCTGCGACGGCCAGCTCGCCCAGCATCAGGGCGGTGAGCGGTGTCTCGTGCGCCGGCTTGAGCACCACCGTGCATCCGACGGCGAGGGCCGGGGCGACCTTCCAGGTGGCGAGGTTGAGCGGGAAATTCCACGGCACGATCGCGCCCACCACACCGACCGGCTCCCGCAGGGTGTAGGTGAAGAAGTTGCCGCTCACCGGCAGCGTGTCGCCGGTGAGCTTGTCGGCCCAGCCGGCGTAGTAGCGGAGCGTCTCGATCGCCATGGCGACGTCGATCTTCGACTCGAACAGTGGCTTGCCGTTGTTCTTCGTCTCGAGATCGGCGATCTCCTTGGAGTGCTGCTCGAGCAGGTCGGCGAGACGGAACAGCAGGGCGCCGCGTTTGCGCGCGGGGAGCTCGCGCCACTCCTTGGACTCGAGGCAGGCGCGCGCGGCCCGCACAGCGGCGTCGACCTCCGCTTCGCCCGCTTCGGCCACTTCGGCGAGCGGCTCCTCGGTGGCAGGGTTGGTGAGGCAGTAGCGTTTCGCCGCCGCCCGCCATTCGTTGCCGATCAGCAGGTCGGTCTTCACCGGCCCTTGAACTCCGCGACCCGCTTCTCGACGTACGCAGCGATGCCTTCCTTCGCGTCGTCCGACTGGAACAGCTGCTGCTGCAGCTCCCGCTCGAGCGTCAGCCCCGATTCGAACGGCACCTCGGCACCGGATTGGACCGACCGCTTGATCAGGCCGACCGCCTTGGACGCCTTGTGGGGCGGGCAGAACTGCTTGGCGTACAGCATCACCTGCTCCCAATAGTCGTCGGCGGGAAAGACTTCGTTCACGAGGCCCAGCTCCTTCGCCTTGTCGAACGAGAACGTCTCCCCCTTCACCATCATCTCGATGGCCCGCGTCTTGCCAACGATGCGCGCGAGGCGTTGCGTGCCGCCCGTGCCGGGCAGCACACCGAGATTTACCTCCGGGAGCCCGATCTTCCCGGCGTTCTCCTTCGCGAGCCGGAGATCGCACGCCATGGCGATCTCGAGCCCGCCCCCGACCGTGTGCCCGTTCAGCGCGGCGATGGTGAGCTTGGGCGTGTGCTCGAGGCGGTTGAGGGTCTCGTTGGCGTGCAGGCAAAAGAAGTACTTGTAGCGGGGCGTAATGCTGTTCAGATACGCGATGTTCGCGCCGGCCGAGAAGAACTTGTCGCCGTGGCCGCGCAGCACCAGCACGTGAGCGGTGTCGTCGAAGCGCGCCTGCAGGATCGCGTCGTCCAGCTGGCGCATCATCTCGTGGGTGTATGTGTTGGCCGGCGGATCGTCCAGCTCGATGATCGCCACGCCGCCTTCCACCAGGTAGTGCACGAGCGTCTTCTTGTCGGCCTTGGGTTCCGTCATCGTGGTCATGATGCGTCAGCCTCCCTGTACCGTGGAACGCGCCTCCGCGAAGCCGCCGACGAAGATGCGCGCGATCAGCCCCGCCAGGCGATCGGGGTCGATCTCGCCGGCGGGGTCGTACCAGTTGTAGATCCAGTTCATCATGCCGAACAACGCGTAGGCGGCCGCGCTGCGGTCCACCTGCGGCTCATCAGGCGCCACGTCCTTGAGCAGGCTCTCCAGCAAGTCCACGTAGCGCCGCTTGATCACGTTCACCTTGCGCTGCCGCTCGCCTGTGAGCGAGCTCGCCTCGTGCGACAGCACCTTCATCTCCGCCAGGTTTGCCGCGAAGAACGTCACATGGTGGCGGATGAAGAGCTGGAGTCGCTCCACCGGCTCGGTGGCGCCGGCGACCGCCTGCTCGGCGCCGGCAAGAACCCGGGTGAAGCACCGCTCCTGCACCAGCGCGAGCAGCTCTGCTTTGCCGCGGACATAGTAGTACATCCCGGCGAGCGACATGCCGCTCGCCGCCGCGAGATCGCGCATCGTGGTGGAGTGGTAGCCCTTCTCGGCGAACACCTTCGCCGCCCGGGCCAGGAGATGCTCCAGCCGCTCGTCGTAAGGGCGCATCGGGTTCGAACGCTTGTTCGAACTTTGAAGCTAAGGGCTGGCGCGGGTGAGTTCAAGGGTGGTGGAGGTCGCGAAGGTTGTGGAGGATGGTGGAGGTGGGGAACGGCTGGACGGACCTCCACAACCTCCACAACCTCCACAACCTCCACCACTTAATATTTGCATCATTCCCCCGTCCACCCTCCGGAGCGCCATGCCTCAAGCCGAGCCCGTCGCCGCGGTTCCGACCGATGCGGCGCTGATTGCCGCCTGGCAGGGCGGTGACGAGCAGGCCGCGGCCGAACTGGTCCGTCGCCACGCCCGTGCGCTGGCACGTTTTCTCGCCAGCGCGGGCGCGCCCGAGGCGGACCTCGACGATTTGGTGCAGGAGACGTTCATTCGAGCCTTCCGCGCCGTGGGCCGGTTCCGGGGCCAGTGCCGGTTTCGGACCTGGCTCCTGACGATCGGGGGCAACGTCCTCAAGGACGCCGGGCGACGGGCGAAGCGCGCCACGGTAGTGCCCCTCGGGGAGGACGTCCGCGCGACCGATGGAGATCCGCACGAGCGGGCCGTGGCGGGCGAAGCCGAGGGGAGACTGTTGGAGGGCCTGCGGCGACTGCCGCGGATGCAGCGCGAGGTGTTCCTGCTGCGGGCGCAGCAGGGGTTCGAGTATGAAGAGATTGCGGCGGCCCTGGGGACATCACCGGGCGCCGCGCGTGTGCATTACCACCACGCCGTCAAACGGTTGAAGGAGCATCTGCAGTGAGACACGACGAATTGCACGACGCCAAGTTACACGACCTCGCGAAGCGGCTCGGCGCCGGCGCCGCTGAGCGGTTGGACGTGGAGCGTACCGCGCAGATGGTGCTCGCCCGCTTGCGGGCGGAGCCGCGCGTGAGCGTGGTGGCGCGACTGTGGATGCAGCCGGCGTGGCTCAAGATCGCGGCGCTGCTGGTCCTGCTGCTCGGCAGCGGGGTGGTGGCGCGCAGACCATGGCGCGCGGGAGCGCCGGGCACGGCAACCGTCATCCCCGTGGGGGAGGACTTGACCGGTCTCTCGGCGGATCAGTTGCGCGAGGCGATCCATTCCCTCGATCAACCGCTCGCCGAAGAGGGTGCGGGGAGCGTCGACGCCGGTCTCGAAGGTCTGAGTGCGGACGAGTTACGGGCGCTGCTGCACGCGCTGGAGAGCTGACCGATGAAGTGGTTCGCCTGGCTCGTGCTGCTCGCCGCAGCGGTCCCTGCGCTGGCGGCGCAGCAGCCGGCCGATACCAGCGAGGACGCCGAGGTGCAGCAGCTGCAGCGCCAGTTGCGGCAACGCTGGAACGAGCGCGTTCGCCATGACCTGAACCTGTCGGACGAACAGGCCGCCAAGCTTCAGGGGACGGAGGGGAAGTACCAGCAGCAGCGGCGGGACATCGCCCAGCGCCAACAGGCCGTCAACGAGGCGCTGCGCGGGCAGCTCCAACCGGGCGTCGCGGCGAACGGCGACAGCGTGCGGAGACTCATGGACGCTCGGGAGCACAATCGCACGGCGTTGGCGCAGCTCGAGCGGGACGAAGACAAGGAGATCGCGGGCTATCTCAACCCCGTCCAGCACGCGCGCTATCAGATGATGCGCGAGCAGCTGCGGCGGCGCATCCAGGACATCCGCGAGCAGCGGCGAGCGCGGGGGCAGGGCCTAGGACCGCGCGGCGGGGCGGGGCGGCCGCGGCCAGGCAAGCCACCGCGGCGCCGCCCCTAGCCTTTCAGCACCCTCAGCGCTGCGTCGCGCGCCTTTACGATCACCTGCACGGTAGGACTGCGTGACAGGAGGTCGAACACCCGCCAATGCGCGTCGGACCAGCCGATCACGAACGCCATTTGACACGCGGGGCACCGCAGGCTCGTCGCTCGGTCGGACAGCGGCGCTCGCGCGGCGCAATGTGGGCAGACCCCGTAACGAACACCCCAGCCCTGGGGGGGGCTGACGCTGCCGCGAGGCCGCGGCACCACCGACCACATACGGGGTCGAATCGGTAGGACCTGGACAAACGCTTTCGGGACGGACAGCGGCCGCCGGTTGACGTTGAGGATCACTTCGGTGGGAGTCGACTCCACGACGCGGTACCACGCGCCGCGCCGCAGGGGCGAGAACGGCCGGGCCCGGATTCTAGCCCACTGCTCGGGTTGTGGCATGCGCGCCCTCCGGAGTGCTGGGACGATCGAGAACGTGGGCGCCGCCGGGCGTCGGTGCGCTGCAAGGACAACTACATGTTCTCAGCAAGTGAGCTCCGGGGCTGTGATGCGCGACACGGTGGATGCTTCACCCCCACGGATGATCACCCTGGGCCGCCGGAGTCGGCTCGTCGCTCGGGCCCTTGCTGCGATGAACGGTCGGGGATTCGCTCCGGAGTCCAGTCGCCGGGGAGGTACGACTCCTCCCGCGCGAAGCGGAACACCCCTTTGCACCGCGGGCAACGCATCGTCTGAGGGGCGGCATTCAGCGCGGACCGGTGTTTGCAGCTCGGGCACACTGCATACCACCAGCCCCAATGCGCGGGCACCCGCACCGCATTCACGGGTCGCGGCACGATCGTCCAGAGACGGGGTGGTCCGCCCACGAGCTCCACGAGCGACCGCGGCACCGTCACCGGCCTCCGGTTGACGTCGAAGACGACCGTCTCGGAAGTCTCGTCCGTGACGCGATACCATGCGCCGCGGCGCAACGGGTAGGGACCCTCGATCTTTAGACGCGCAAACTGAAATCCCGTCATGGGTGAGCCGGAGCTCCCGAGTTCTCAGAAAGTCGATTGCCGTGGTGCCCATGCAACGTCACCTGTGGCGCCGAAGCGACCACAGACGCGCGGGTCAACCGCCCCGCCGCTTCAGTGCTCGCCCGGTCGGGGGGGCGTCGCTCGTTCGTTGCTTCCGAGTAGCAGCCGGAGCGCCGCGTCCCGAACCTTCGCCATCGCCGTCAGCGCTGGTCGGTCGGACAGGACTTCGAAGACCCGCCAAGGCGAGTCCGACCACGCGATCGGGAACACGGAGCCGCACGCGGGGCAGGGCATGCCACCCGATGGTCCGCGAAGGGCAGCGCGGGCACTGCAGTCGGGACATACTGCATATCGCGGGCCCCAGCTATCGGGGAGGGTTACAGCGTCGCGCGGACGCGGTACCACAGACCACATGCGGGGACGTAGGGGCAAGACTTGCAGGAAGGGGCGCGGCACGCGCACCGGTCGTTGATTGACCTCGAGGACGGCTTCGAGCGGGGTGAGGCGCGTGACCCGATACCACGCCCCGCGGCGGAGCGGGCAATTGGTCCGAGCCCTGACCCTGGCCCATTGCTGGATGTGAGGCATCGGCGCCCTCCGGAGCGCGAGAGGTGGGCTGTGACGGTTAGGGCGCCGCGTGCTGCTGGGCCACAACATTCCTGCCGGCGCGCTGGGATACTGTGACGCGTCGCACCACGGCGCCGCTCACGTGCGAGCGGACGCGAAGCACACAACTTGCGGCCATCCTGCGCCTTGTGAAAGCCGGCCGGGGGACAGTGTGTTGCGTCGACGGGTAGGCGTGCTCCTGGCAGGTCTCGCCGCACTCACATGCCAGCTCGACCAGAGCGAAAGCACCGATGTGCCCCCCACTGTCGCGAGCACCGGCACGCCGGGCGACGTCACCGACCTGGCGGTGGCGGCGGCGACCGCGAACTCCGTGACGCGGTCCTTCACCGAAGTGGACGACGGCGCTGGTCAGCCGGCCAGCTATGACGTCCGCTATGCGGTAGCCCCGATCTCGTGGGGCTCGGCGCATAGCGTCACCCAAGGGAGTTGCGCGACACCGCTGCGCGGCACGAGCGTCGGCGCGCGGCGGACCTGCACGGTGCTGGGGCTCGCACCCATGACGACGTATCAGTTTCAACTCGTGGCCTTTCACGGCACCTTGAATCAGGATGCCGTGTTCGGTGGTCTTTCCAACGTGGCACCTTGATGGAGGACCGCACGCGCAGAGGCTGCCGCCCGACCGGCTCGGCCGCTAAGTTAGGTCGCGATCGCACTCGCCCGAGTGGCGGAATGGCAGACGCAGGGGACTCAAAATCCCCCGGGGGCAACCCCGTGAGAGTTCGACTCTCTCCTCGGGCACCTGATCAGCGAGGACCGACGTCCCACCAGACGCCGGGATCCACACCCCATTGTGGCGCGTGCACGGCGTGGCGCCCTCTGCGCGGAAGAGAGGGCCTGCCCGGCCCGGTGTGAGCCGGGCCACGGCGCCCCCACGGCTGACCGCCTATGGTCCGTTCGCCAACTAGGATGCGCCAAGAGCCCGAGGTACTGCGATGCAAACGTTCCAGTGGGCCCGCTTGAATGAAAACGTGAAGACGCAGCTGCGCCGCGGTGCATGGTACCGGATCCTCAAGCTCACGTCGAGCGAGGCGACGGTGGACGTGAAAGGGAAACCAGTCTCCCTGCCACGAGGAGAGCTGCAGCTCTCACCCACACAGGCACAGCGCTGGACCGTCGTGCCGGCGCCCAAAAACGCCCCGCGCTTCCCCGCAACATGGGGCGCGCAGTACGCCGTGTGTCCCAATTGCCGGGACCGCGCGCGCCTCGAAGGCCAGGCGCCGAGCATGCGGTGCCACCGGTGCAACGGATTGTTCGAGATCGCCTGGAACGAGCCTTACCTCGCCAGCGCGTAAGACCCGCGTAAGACCGCCGCCCCGCTATCTCGCGGGGGCGCTCCCAGTGGCTGCGCTAACGTTGAATGAGGCGCTGGTCGCGCCCGTCGCCCCCGGCGCCGTCGCGCTCAGCGTGTAGCCGCTCCCGGCTCTGTCGATGCTGAGATCCCCGAACAGCGCGACGCCGTTGACCGGCGTCACGGACGTCGTGCCGGAGAGCCTCCCGCCGACCGGATTGGTGCCGATCGCAACCGTCACGCTGGCGGTGAAGCTCGTGTCGACATTGCCCAGGGTGTCTTGCACCTGGACCTGGATCGCCGGGGTGATCACGTTGCCCGGCGTGGCAGTGCTGGGCTGGACCCTGAAGACGAGGACCTCGGTCGCCGTACCGCCGGTCGTGCCGATGGCGAACCCGCGGGTGAGCGGCTCGGTGCCCGGGAAACAGCCGGCTGCGGCGACGGCGACCAGGGCAACGGCGAGAGGCGCGAGTTTCATATCAATTAGACGCTTATCCTGCCAAGAATGTTCACGTCTTCGCACCGCGATAGAACGTCCCGTACGCGAGCAGGGCGCGCGCTACGCCCTTGTCCAGCTGCCCGGCCATATACGCCGGGAGCGCCCCGATGCGGTCCTTGAGCGCAGCGGCACCAGCCGGTGTGCTCCCTGGCTTGAGCCCCTTGTAGCCATCGACCAGGCCCGCCCGCAACGCTTCGAGCACCCACGGTTTCGTTTCCACGGTCGCCTTGGTAACGACCACGCCGCCGATGGCGCCGGCCGGCGTAAACCCCACGGCGACCTCGACCGGGCCGTGCGGCGTGTCGACGCGCACAAACACCAGCGCGCCCGCCACGCGGTCGGCCGTCTTGCCGGTATAGAAAGTGAGGACGCCGTCTTCGGGGCTCCAGTCCACGGCCTCGTGGAGGCGGTGAGCATCGGTATTGCTCAAATGCACCTCGCGCGCAAAGAACGCCTCGGCGCCCGGAAGCAGAGCCTTCACCGCATCGGGACGCTGCACGAGCACAACCGTCGGGGTGATGTGGAGCACGGCGGCCACAGCCATGGCCGCCAGAAACTTCGAGATCATCCGGCAACTCCTTTCTTCGGTGTCCACATCTGCCACATGGCGAGGGCAGTGACGATTCCGTAGCCGAGCCCCATCGCCCAGCCGCCGGCGAGCGTCACCAGCGCGAATCCGGGGGCCACGAGCTTCGTGAGCCACATACCCGCGAAATCGAGCCACGGCGCGGCGAACAGCAGCGTGATGAGCCCGAAGCCGGCCCAGGACGGCAGCGCCAGCCCGAGCACGACCGCCGACAGCGCCGCCGCGATCACTCCGTACATCGGGATGTGCACGTGCGTATCCTGCACCAGCAGATCCCGGTCCACGGTGTGCGCCGGCTCGGCGAGCTCCCCGAGCGTTACGGCGTGCTCGACGACCACGGTAGTCTCCGGCGGCATGTGCATCGGCATCTTCGGCCCGCGATACGTCGCTGCCACCGAGCGCGGTGTGAACCCCGCGTACAGCCCGACCATCCAGGCGCCGAACAGGTACGCCACGCCGAACGTGCCGAGCAGGCACGTGACGAGCCATCGGAGCCTCGTGTCCGCGTGCCGCAGGTCGTATACCATCCGTCCTCCCTAGAAGAGGTAGAGGAACTCCACGACAGCACGCGTGTCGGTGCGCTCCTGCCCAGCGCTCGTGGTCTCGAAGAACGGCTGGGTCGAGTAATCGACCCGCAACGCCGCTCGGAGCGCGATCTGGGGCAGGTGAAAGGTCGTGTGTTCGATGTTGGAGAAGATCCCTTCCTGCGCCTGGCTGTAGAACCACATTGGGCCGACCGTAACCGAACGCAGCACCTGCGGCGTGCCGGTCAACGCACCGCCTGAGTCGGACAGGTGATCATAACGCGCGGCGAGGCCGATCCGGTGGCCCAACCGCAAGAACGCGGTGGCAGCTGCTCCGCCCCAGGTGAGATTGCCGCCCGCGTCGCGCTCGCGACCGAGGTTCAGCTCGGTGCCCACGATCAGGCGCCCGAGATCGAGGGTGACGTCGGGGGCGAGCAGGCTGCGCTGATGCGCGTCGGTGCCGTCCTGCTCCGGGCCGTACACGCCGCTCGCGCCGATGGTGAGCCCGTCGACCGGGATCCACTGGATGCGCAGCATCCCGGTCTTGCCGCGATTGTTGTCCACGTCGACGTTCCAGCCGTTCGCCACTGCCCCGGCCAGCTCCACCCGTGGGGACGCGGTGAGCCGCACGATCGCCCCGGTGAACTTCGCCGGCCTCGCGAGCGCGAAGTTGAAGGAGTTGGTGGGGATCAGGTTGAGCGGCTCGTCGTCGCGCTCGAAACCCACCGGCGCGTCGAATTTCCCGAAAGCGACCGTCCACTGGCTCCTGGTGTGCGGCGTCCAGCTGACGATGAGGTTGTCGATTTCCGTGGCGGACGCGCCGTCTTCCAGGGCAGTCGTGAGCTGCCCGAACAGGTAGAAGTCGCCGGCGGGCTTGAACAGGCTCAGCGCCAGCTTCCCGGCCGTGAAGCTGTTCGCCGTCTGGACACGATCGTAGCCCGCCGACCCGACTGCGAAGCCCGTCACGGTCACCTGCGGCGCTTCCTCGAATGTCACTTCCCGCTCCTGCGCCGCGGCTCGAACCCCGATGCCGCAAAGCAGAACGCCGCACAGCGCGCTGCGCATAAGACCCCCCCGAGTTGTAGGAATGACCGACGCGTCAGCTCAGAGCGAAGGCGTTGGGAGGAGGCGATTCCGGAGCGAAGGACGGGGAAGGAGGAAGCGGGAAGGGGGAAGGAGGCGCGTCGACCCGACGGGCGACCGTGACGACCAGCTGCGTTGCGAGGGGCGTCGCCATCGCGGGAGAGATGGCCACGTCCGAACCGCCGGTCATCTCACCACAGAAGCATGGGCCGTCGCTAGGCGCGCCCGCGTGGCCGGCGTGTGCGTGGTGAGTCAGGTGGTGCCGACAAGCAATGAGCGCGTCGAGCGTCGCGCCCCCGGGACCGCCGGCGAGCCAGCACGCGGCAGCGAGGGCGTAGCAGGTGAACGCGGCGGCGCGTCGCATGATTGTGAAGTCTAGGTGCGCTCGTTCGGCTGGCGCAACCCCGGCTGGGCCGTGTAGACTGGTGCCTCTATGGGCGATCGCATCGACTTCCGGGACGGCCACTGGGTGGTGCCCGACCGGCCGGTGATCCCGTATATCGAGGGCGACGGCACGGGCCCCGACATCTGGCGCGCGGCGCAGCGCGTGTTTGACGCCGTAGTCGCAAGGGTCTCCGGCGGGAAGCGCCGGGTCGAGTGGCTGGAGGTGCTCGCGGGGGAGAAGGCGTTCAAGCAGACGGGGAACTGGCTGCCGGAGGAGACCCTCGAAGCGATCCGCCGCCACCGCGTCGCGATCAAGGGGCCGCTCACGACCCCGGTCGGGGGCGGGATCCGCTCGCTCAACGTCGCGCTGCGCCAGCTGCTGGACCTGTACGCCTGTATCCGGCCGGTGCGGTACTTCGCCGGCGTCCCGAGCCCGATGCGGGAGCCCCAGAAGCTCGACGTCGTGATCTATCGCGAGAACACCGAAGACGTGTACACCGGCGTCGAGTACGCGGCGGAGAGCCCGGAGGCGAGCCGGCTGCTCGCGTTCCTGCGCGATCAATTCGGCGCCAAAATCCGCGATGGCAGCGCGTTGGGCATCAAGCCGATGTCCCGATTCGGCACGCAGCGCCTCGTCGCGAAGGCGATCGAGTACGCCATCAGGACACGCCGCCCCTCAGTCACGCTGGTGCATAAGGGCAACATCATGAAGTTCACGGAGGGCGCCTTCCGGGAATGGGGGTACGAAGTCGCGCGGGAGAAATTCAGCGGCAACACGATCCCCGAGACGGAGGCGGGCCAGGGGAAAGGGGACACGCGAAAGGTGGTGATCAAGGACCGCATCGCCGATTCGATGTTCCAGCAGGTGCTGCTGCGCCCCGAGGAGTATGCAGTGATCGCCACCCCCAACCTGAACGGCGACTACCTCTCCGACGCCTGCGTCGCCCAGATCGGCGGACTCGGCATGGCGCCCGGCGGCAACGTGGGCGACGGCTACGCCGTGTTCGAGGCGACGCACGGCACGGCGCCGAAGTACGCCGGCCTCGACAAGGTGAACCCGGGGGCGGTGATTCTCTCGGGAGCCATGATGTTCGACGAGCTGGGGTGGACCGACGCGGCCGAGGCGATCACCCGGGGGCTCTCGGGCGCGATCACAGCGCGCCGCGTCACTTACGACTTGGCGCGCCAGATGCCGGGCGCCAGCGAGGTCTCGACCTCACGGTTCGCCGAGTGCATTATCGAGCATGTCTGAGATGACGAGCACGCTCCTCGCCGTGCCCCTCGCGCAGGTCGAGACTCCGCTGCTGGCGGTGGCGCTCGGGCAGGGCTCCGCGCTCCCGCCGTCCCTCGCCGAGCTCGAACGCTCCGCCGGCGGCGTGCTCGGCCGCGCCATCACGAGCGGGGATTTCAAAGGTAAGCGCGACGAAGCGGTGCTGCTCTATCCGAGCGGCGGCAAAGCGCAGCGCATCCTGCTGGTCGGCCTGGGGAAGAGCGCCGAGGTGACGCGCTCGAGCATCCGGCGCGCGGCGGGCGTGGCGGCGAAGCGCGCGCGGTCGCTCGGGGCGACGCAGTTCGCGTTCGCGATCGCGCCCGAGGCACGCAACGGCGTCGCCCCAACGGACCTGGGCCAGGTGATAGTCGAGGGCGCGGGACAGGGCGCGTGGGCCTTCACCGAGCTCAAGGCGGCCCCTGAAGACCCGAAGCCGGAGGTGGAGGCGGTCGCGGTGGTGTGCGACGCGAAGGAAGCCACGCAGGTCGCGGCGGGCCAGAAGATCGGCGAGGGCGTCGCGGCGGGGCACCAACTCGCCCGCTACTTGCAGATGCTTCCCGGCAACGTGTGCACGCCCAGCTATCTTGCCGACCGCGCGAAACAGCTAGCTGCTGCCTTCGGCTTCGGCCTCACGGTGCTCGATCGGGCAGCCATGCAAAAGGAAGCGATGGGCGCACTGCTCGCCGTGGCTCAGGGCACCCAGCAGGAGCCGCGCTTCATCGTGCTCGAGTACCGGGGGGGAGGGGGGGACACGGCGCCCGTAGCGCTCGTCGGCAAGGGGGTCACGTTCGACTCGGGCGGCATCTCGATCAAGCCGGCGCAGAACATGGAGGACATGAAGTTCGATATGTCCGGCGCGGCCGCGGTGCTCGGTACATTCGAGGTGCTCGGCCGGCTGAAACCCAGACTCAACGTGACGGGCGTGATCCCGTCCACCGAAAACCTGCCGTCGGGCACGGCGGTGAAGCCCGGCGACGTCGTCAAGAGCCACTTCGGTAAAACGATCGAGATCATCAACACCGACGCCGAGGGCCGGCTGATTCTGTGCGACGCGCTGTCGTACGTGCGCAAATTCAAGCCCGCCGCGGTGCTGGACGCCGCGACCCTCACCGGCGCGGTGGTGGTGGCGCTGGGCCACGTCGCGATCGGCGTGATGGGCAACGACGAGGTCCTGATCAACGAGGTACGGGACGCCGGCGAGCGCGCCGGCGAGCGCTGCTGGCCGCTGCCCCTGTGGGACGACTACCGCGAGCTGCTCAAGTCCGATATCGCCGACGTGAAGAATTCCGGCGGCCGCGGGGCCGGCACGATCGCCGGCGGATGGTTCCTGCGCGAGTTCGTCAACGGGTTCCCCTGGGCGCACCTCGACATCGCGGGCACGGCCTACACCGACGGCGAACCGCCCCACCAAACGAAGGGCCCCACGGCCATCGGGGTCCGGCTCTTCACCGAATTTCTCCTGAAGCGCGCGGAGGCGTGACCCGCGGCCTCCTCCACGCGGCCGCGCTGCTCGCGCTCGCCGGGGGAGCCGCCGCCCAGGTCGACACGACGGCGCGCGACACCACCGCCCGGCGCGATACGACGGCGCGGCGGGACACGACTGCCCGGCCCGATACCGCCCCGGCGTACCTCCCGGTGTTGGCCGCGCCGCGACCCGAGGGGCCGTTGCCGCGGGGCACGCGCTACTCCTTCACCACCGACTCGTTCGCTTTGTCGAACGCGCAGACGCTGTCCGATCTCCTCGCCCACATCCCGGGCGTGTACGTCGCGCGCGGGGGCATCTATGGGCAGGCGGAAATCGTGCTGTACGGCGGGCGCGGCCCCGCCGGCCTCGAAGTCTTCTGGGACGGCGTGCCCCACCTGCCGCTCGGGCGCGATTCGGTTTATCTCGATCCCGCCCGCATCTCGCTCGCGCCGCTCGAGCGGGTGGACGTGGTCGTGCTCCCCGCGACGCTGCGGATCTATCTCGTGACGGCGCGCCAGCGGTCGACCGCGACGGCATCCCAGGTCAGGATCGCCACGGGCCAGGTGAGCACGGCGAACTACCGCGGCGCCTACGAGCGGCGCTGGCGCTCGGGGCTCGGCCTCTCGCTCGTCGCCGACTACAACAACAACGACGGCATCCCCGGCAGCTCGAGCACCGCGTTCAACAGCGTGGACCTCTGGCTCAAGGCCGAGTACGTGCCGCGCCCGCAGGTCGGGATCTCCTATCAGCTCGCCAGCTCGAGCTGGAAACGGAGCCCGTCCGACGCGGCGGGCCTCACAGCGCATTTCGACCAGAAGCGCCGCGACGCGATACTGCGGCTGTTCGTCGCCGCGCGCGACGACGGGGTGGGGGGGGGGCCAAGGCTCGAGCTCACATTCGCCACCACGACTGCCGCCGGTGACACGGCCGTGTCGGGGCGCTCGCTTTCCCAGGGAGCCCTCTCGCTGCGCACTGCGTGGGGGCACGGGCACGTGCATCTGACGTTCCGGTCGCAGGACGAAGCCCGCCCGTGGCAGGTCGAAGGGTCCGTCGCGTGGATTCCGATCCGGCCGTTCACACTCGCTGCCGACGCTCGCCACGCGCGCTACGGGGGCTCGCGTGACGGGGAGCGGCTGCATCTCGCAGCCGGCCTGGCGTTGCCGTTCGGGCTCTCGGCGCACGGCGACATCGTCTGGGCCAACGACCTCCAGGCACCCACGCTCGCCACCGACAGCGTGCAGCGCACGCACGACATCTCGGGTGCGCTGCGCTGGGATCTGCACCGGGGCTCCATCGAGGTGGGGCTAGCACGGCGCGACTCGTTCGCCCCGGTCGGGCACCCCGAGGGGCTGCAGCCGCTCGGCGGCCTCGGTCCGACCCAAACGACGCGCTATCTCACCGTACACGGCGCCCTCGAGCCGCTGCCCGGTCTCCACCTCGCGGGCTGGTACTTCGACCCCTACGTCACCGACGGCAACGACTTCGAGCCGCCGTACCACGCGCGCATCTCGGCCACCTTCTACTCCAGGTTCTGGCGCGTCTACCGAAGCGGGATCTTCGCGCTGCGGGGTGAGATTGCGATGGAGTCGTGGAGCCGGGGTACCGCAGGCCTGGACTCGGCCGGCAAGGTCCTCGTGCTCCCAGGGGCGACCTTCATGGAGACGAACGTCGAGGTTCGGGTCGCCGGAGTCACCATCTTCTGGGTCCAGCGCAACATGAACGGGATGCGGGCGAGCTACATGCCCGGCCTCGACTATCCGCGGCGCTTCCAGTTCTACGGCGTGCGCTGGCTATTCACCAACTAGGGTGCGAGGCTCTGCGAGTTCCCACACTGAAGTGTGCGCTCGGCACGGCACTGCCCTTAAGGGCAGTGTAGGCCGAGCCCACGCTTCAGCGTGGGAACGACGAGTTGACCTAAGTTCTTTGCCTGGCTATACTTAAATTCTGTGCCACGGAGCATGACGGGGTTCGGTTCCGCCGACGGGAAGGTGCTCGGCGGGCGCCTGCGGGTCGAGATCCGCACCGTGAACCATCGCTATTACAATCCGCAGTTCAGGCTGCCGTTCGAGTTGGCCGGAATCGAGGGCCAGCTACGCGAGCGGTTACGGCAGTTGTTGGACCGCGGTCATGTCGCGCTGTCAGCGCGCTGGGTCGAAGCGCCGCCCTCCGACGGCGCCGTCGCAGTGGACATCGGGCGGGCCCGCCAGGTGGTGGCGGCCGCGACGGAGCTCAAGAAGCAGCTCAAGCTCAAGGGCGAGGTCGATCTCGCCTTCGTGGCACGACAGCCGGACGTGCTGACCGTGCAGAGCGACGGCGCCGCGACGGCCGCCTGGAGCGACGTGGAGCCGATCGTGGAGCAGGCGGCGCGCGAGGTGCTCGCGATGCGGGCGCGCGAAGGGCGCGCGCTGGCGTCGGAGCTCGCTGCCCGGCTCGACGCCTTGGCGACGGGCGCGGGCACGGTCGCGGAGCGGGCGCCGGCGCGCCTGGAGGCGGAGCTGACGCGATTGAAGAAGGTGGTGGCGGAGCTCGCTGCCGGTGTGCCGCTGGACGAGCAGCGGCTGGCGGTGGAAATCGCGCTCATGGCGGACCGGGTGGACATCACGGAAGAGTTGGTCCGCCTGCGGACGCACCTCGCCGCGTGCCGCGAGACCCTCGCCGGAGAGGGGGCGGTCGGCAAGCAGCTCGGCTTCCTCGCGCAGGAGCTGTTGCGCGAGGTGAACACCATCGGCTCGAAGGCGAACGATGCCGCGATCACCCAGACCGTGATCGCGATGAAAGGCGAGCTCGAGAAGTTTCGGGAGCAGCTCGAGAACCTGGAGTGACGCCGCGGGTCGTCGTGTTGTCGGCTCCGTCCGGGGGCGGCAAGACGACGATTGCCAAAGCACTCCTGGCCCGGCGACCCGACGTCGGCTATTCGGTGTCGGCGACGACGCGCCCGCCCCGGCCAGGTGAGCAGAACAGCGTCGCCTATCATTTCTTGAGTCGGAATGAATTCGCCCGCCGCCGGGACGCGGGTGAGTTCGTGGAATGGGCCGAGTACGCGGGAGAGTGGTACGGCACGCTGCAGAGCGAGGTCGACCGGGTGCTGCGGTCGGAGCGGCACGTGCTGCTCGACATCGACGTGCAGGGCGCCGCCCAGGTGCAGGGGCGTTATCCCCCACCCCAGTCGATCGGCATCTTCATCCTGCCGCCGAGCGCAGCGGCGTGGGGACGGCGGTTGGTGGGCCGCGGCACGGAATCGCCCGCTTCGCTCGAGCGACGCCTCGAGCAGGCGATTGCGGAGATCCGCCAGTCATCGGATTGGCGCCACATCGTCATCAACGACGATCTGAATGGCGCGGTGGGCGAGGTAGCGCGCATCATCGACGAGGACGGCGCGAGGCCGCACCGGCCTCGCCCCGATCAAGTGAGCAGGCTCGTGGAAGCGTTAGTGCGTGAGGCAGACCGCCTCCGGCACGGTGTCAAAGGAGACTAGAGATGCGGATCGTCACCCCCAGCGAAGTCGCCACGCAAACCCAGAACAAGTACCTTGGCGTGCTCGTCGCGGCGAAATTCGCACGCTTCGTGAACGATTTCCCGCGCGACCGCTCGGTGGATCTGGAGCAGAAGCTCACCACCCGCGCGCTAGACGAGCTGGTGCGGGCACGGCTCAAATACCGGCTGGTGCGGCGGCGGCGCCAGGAGGTCTGATGCCGTTCGCCGGCCGGCACGTCGTCCTCGGCGTGTCGGGCGGGATCGCGTGTTACAAGAGCTGCACGCTCGCCCGGCAGCTGACCGAGGACGGAGCGGTAGTGGACGTCGTGCTGACGGCGTCCGCGGCCGAGTTCGTGCGACCCGTCACTTTCGAGGCACTCACCGGGCGCCCGGTCCTGACCTCCCTGTGGGAGCGGGACCGGGCGCTCGCACACATCGGGCTCGCGAAACAAACCGACCTGGCGATCCTCGCCCCGGCGACCGCGAACGTGCTCGCCCGCGCGGCGATGGGCATGGCGGACGACCTGCTAACGGCCCTGCTGCTCGCGCGCAGCGGCCCGGTACTCGCCGCGCCCGCGATGAACGACGCGATGTACGCCCACCCCGCCACGCGCGCCAACATGAAGACGCTCGCGGCACGGGGCTGGCAATTCATCGGTCCCGAGATCGGGCCGCTGGCCGAAGGGCCGAGCGACCGGCCCGGCCGAATGAGCGAGCCGGACACCATCCTCGCGGCCGCGGCACGGCTGCTCGTGACCGGGGGCGGGGGAGGGGGGAGACTCGCGGGGAAGACGGTCGTCGTCACGGCCGGCCCGACGCGGGAGCATCTCGATCCGGTGCGCGTCCTCACCAACCCCTCGAGCGGCCGAATGGGCTATGCCCTCGCGGCGGCGGCGTACGCACGAGGGGCAGAGGTATTGCTCGTGACCGGCCCCACCGAGCTGCCGCTGCCGCTCGGCGTCACCGCGCATCGCGTCGAAACCACCGCCGAGATGCAGCGCGCCGTCCAGGCGCTCGTAAAGAAGGCGCACGTCCTCATCATGGCGGCCGCGCCGGCCGACTACCGCCCTGCGACGAGCGCGGCGACGAAGCGGCCCCGGCGCAACGGCACGCTCACGCTCGAGCTTGAGGCGACGCCCGACATCCTCGCGACGCTGGAGCGTCCGCAGCCGTGTGTGGTTGTGGGGTTCGCCCTCGAGGCCGGCGGCGACGGCGTTGCGAAGGCACGCCAAAAGCTGCAAGATAAGGCCCTCGATTTCGTTATCCTGAACGACGCGCTCGAGCCCGGCGCGGGGTTCGAAGTAGCCACGAATCGCGTCACGATCATCGGGAAAGCGGGAGCACCGATCGAGCTCCCGCTCCTTTCCAAGCGCGACGTGGCGGACAAGATCCTCGACGCGGTGGAACGGGCTCTGACGTGAGCGACGGGCGGGCACTGGCGCGCGAATTCCTGGAACAGCAGAAGCTGCTCGGCGGCAATCCGGTCATTTTACCGGCACTGCCGGGAGGCGAGATGCGGGATGCGGGAGGCGTGGCGCCGCAGCCACCCGCACCGGCGCCGCCCGCAGCCACGCATCCCGCATCCCGCATCCCGCATCCCAGGCTTCCCCCGGCCGGCCTCTCCTACGATCCCCCCGGCGGCGATCTGTTCAGCGCCGATCCGCTGCAGCAGGCGGCCTCGCTCGACGCTGTGGCCACGCTGGTGGCCGCTTGCACCAAGTGTCGGCTGTGCGAGGGGCGCCGGCACACCGTGCCGGGCGAGGGGCCGGGCGATGCGCGTCTCGTAGTCGTGGGCGAAGGCCCCGGCCGCGTGGAAGACGAAACCGGGCGACCGTTCGTCGGCCAGGCGGGCGAGCTGCTCACCAAGATCCTGGCCGCGATCCAGCTGCGACGCGAGCAGGTGTTCATCTGCAACGTGGTGAAGTGCCGGCCGCCCGAAAACCGCGTGCCGCAGTACGACGAGATCGCGGCGTGCCTGCCGTACCTGTTCCGTCAGATCGACCTCCTCAAGCCGCGCGCGATTCTCGCCATGGGCGGCACCGCGGCGCAGACGCTGCTCAACACCAAACAGTCACTGGGCGCGCTCCGCAACCAGATCCACCGGTTCCGGGGCATCCCGGTTATCGTTACCTACCATCCGGCTGCCCTGCTCCGGAACCCCAACTGGAAGAAGCCGACCTGGGATGACGTCCGCATCGCCCGCCGTCTCCTCGACTGAGCGCGACTTCGCCGGCCGCCAGGCTCCGTGGAGCAACGAAGCGGAGCAGGCGGTGCTCGGCGCCATGCTGCTCGATCAGGACGCGGCCCTCAAGGCCGCCGAGGTTCTCGACGACACCATGTTCTATCGCGAGAGCCACCGACTCCTGTTCCGCGCCATGATCGCCCTCACCGAGCGCGGTGACGTCATCGACCCCGTCACGCTGCGCGACGAGCTGATGCGCCGGGGGGACCTGGACCGCGCGGGGGGGATGGAGTATCTGGGCGGGCTGATCGACGTCGTCCCGACGGCGGCGAACGTCGACTACCACGCGAAGATCGTCCGCGATAAGGCGGTGCTGCGCCGCCTGATCGAGGCGGCCACCGCGATCATTCAGGACGCCTACGACGGGCGCCTGACGTCCGGCGACATGCTCGACAACGCCGAGCATCGCGTCTTTCAGGTCGCCCAGCTCAAGCGCGCCGAGGAGTTCGTGCGGCTGAAGGAGCTGATCTGGCCGACGATGGAGCGGATCGAGCAACTCCACACGAGCCAGGGGGCGCTCACAGGCGTGGCTAGCGGCTTCACCGACCTGGACCGGCTCACCGCCGGGTTCCAGCGAGGGGATCTCGTCATCGTGGCCGCGCGCCCATCGATGGGAAAGACGGCGCTGGCGCTCAACGTCGTCCAGCACGCGGCAATCGAGCACGATGTCTCGGTGGCCATCTTCTCGCTGGAAATGTCCAAGGAGCAGCTCGTCCAGCGGCTGCTGTGCTCGGAGGGGCTGGTCGACGCGCAGCGGCTGCGCCGGGGCCAGCTGCGCGACGACGACTACCCCAAGCTGGCCCGCGCGGCCGGCCTGCTGGGCACCGCGCCGATCTGGATCGACGACTCCGCGATGCTCACCCCGCTCGCCATGCGCTCCAAGGCGCGCCGGCTCAAGGCGGAGCACGACATCGGCATGGTCGTCGTCGACTACCTGCAGATGATGCAGGGGCCCACCGACTCGGAAAGCCGCCAGCAGGAGATCTCCTTCATTTCCCGCTCGCTCAAGGCGCTGGCCAAGGAGCTGAACGTCCCCGTGCTTGCCCTGTCGCAGCTGTCGCGCGCGCCGGAGCAACGCGGCGGCGAGCACCGGCGGCCCCAGCTCTCGGACCTGCGGGAATCCGGCGCCATCGAGCAGGACGCCGACGTCGTCTGCTTCATCTATCGCCAGGAGTTCTACGACGGCCCGGTCGACCCCAAGACCAACGAGAGCATCGAGGGGCTGGCCGACCTGATCATCGGCAAGCAGCGCAACGGGCCCACCGGGACCGTGAGGCTGTTCTTCAAGAAGGAGTACACCCGGTTCGACAACTACACGCCGCGCGAGGCGCCGCCCGAGGCCGGCCGTGGCTAAGGGGGGGACGCGCTCGGTGTTCCGCTGCACCGACTGCGGCGCGGAACAGCCGAAGTGGGGCGGACGCTGTGAGGCGTGCGGCGCGTGGAATACCCTGGTAGAAGAGCCGGTCAGTCGGACGGTCGGACGGTCGGACAGAAACCGCACCGCGCTGTCAGATAGTCCGCCCGTCCGACTGTCCGACGTGGGAGGGACAGGGTTCGCGCGGTGGCAAACCGGCCTCCGGGAGTTCGACTTCGTGCTGGGTGGCGGAATTGTCCCGGGCTCGGTGGTCTTGGTGGGGGGCGAGCCTGGGATCGGGAAGTCCACCCTGCTGCTGCAGTGCGCGGCCAAGCTCGAGCAGACCGGGATTCCCACGCTCTACGTGTCGGGTGAGGAGTCGCCCGACCAAGTGCGGCTGCGCGCCGACCGCCTCACCGTGGACGCCGGCGCGGTGCACGTGCTCGGCGAGACCCGGGTAGAGGCGATGCTACACCACGCGCGGGCGCTCGGCAGCCGCGTCGTGTTCGTCGACTCGATCCAGACCACGTATACCGAGGAACTCGAAGGAGCCCCGGGGAACGTGGGCCAGGTGCGCGAGTCTGCGACCCGGCTCATGCGGTTCGCCAAGGAAGCGGGGCCAGCGGTGCTGCTGGTCGGCCACGTGACGAAAGGGGGCGGCATCGCCGGTCCCAAGACGCTCGAGCACATCGTGGACACGGTGCTGTACTTCGAGGGCGAGAGCACGCTCGACCACCGGCTGTTGCGGGCGGTGAAGAACCGCTTCGGGTCGGTGGACGAGATCGGCGTGTTCGCGATGACGGGCGCGGGACTCGAGCCCGTGGCGGACCCGGCCGCTGCCTTCCTCGCCGGCCGGGCGACCGGCGTCTCGGGCTCCGCGGTGACCGCGCTGATGGAGGGAACGCGGCCAGTGCTCGTCGAGATCCAGGCGCTCGCGTCGCGGGCGGGGTTCGGCACGCCGCAACGGGTCGCCACGGGCCTCGACCACCGTCGCCTCGCCGTGCTGCTGGCGGTCCTGGAGCGCCGCGGCGGGCTGCCGTTCGCCGAGCTGGACGTGTTCGTCAATGTGACGGGGGGCGTGCGGTTGCTCGAGCCGTCGAGCGATCTGGCGGTGACGGCGGCGCTCGTGTCCAGCGTGCGCGACCGGCCGCTTCCCGCCGATGCCCTGTTCTTGGGCGAGGTCGGGCTGGGCGGGGAGGTCCGACCGGTCGGGGGCGTGGAGCGACGGCTCGGAGAAGCCACCCGCCAGGGGTTCCGGCGTGTCTTCCTGTCGGCGCGCTCGCGGGTGAGCGCGCCCGGGTTGGACGTCGTCGGCGTGGACGGGATCGATGAGCTCGCCCGCCGCCTCGCCGCCTGACGTCGGCGTCGTGATCGTAGCCGCGGGCGCCGGGGTCCGCGCGGGGCCGGGAGAGCCGAAGCAGTTTCGCCCGATCCACGGCGTGCCGATGCTGCTGCGGGCGCTGCGGCCCTTCACGTCCCACCCCGCGGTGGAGCGGGTAGTCGTGGCGGTGCCCGCAGGCTTCGCGGAACGGCCGCCGGAGTGGCTGGGGAAGCTGCTCGGGGAGCGCCTGAGCCTGGTGCCGGGGGGCGCGGCGCGGGCCCAGTCGGTGCGCGCGGGGTTGCGGGTGTTGCCGCCGGCCGTGAGCGTCGTGCTGGTACACGACGGCGCCCGGCCATTCGTGAGCCGGGAGACGATCGACAACGTCATCACGCGAGCGCGGGCGGGCGTGGGCGCGGTCGCCGCCGTGCCGCTCAACGACACCGTGAAGGAGGTCGTCGAGGGAAACCGTATCACGAAAACCGTCTCGCGACAACGTCTGTGGCGCGCGCACACGCCGCAAGGCTTTCCGCGCGCGATGCTCGATCAGGCCTACGCCCGGCTGCGCACAGACGACCCCGTGCCGACCGACGACGCGGAGCTGTGCGAGCGTGCCGGGTTCGCGGTGGACGTGATCCCCGACACGCCGCACAATCTCAAGGTCACGACCGCAGATGACTTTCGGATCGCCGAGGCGCTCGCGCGTGAGCTGCGGTGAAGCCGATCCCGTTTCGCACGGCCGGGGACGTCGAGGCCGCGCTGGAGCGAACGATTGCGCATCTGCGCTCCGGCGGATTGCTCGCCTATCCGACGGAGACGGTCTACGGGCTGGGCTCGCGACCGCGCGTGGCCGAGGTGGAAGCGCTGCGACGGCTCAAAGCACGGCGCCCGGACAAGCCGTTCCTGCTGCTCGTGAGCCATCGGGAGATGGCCGAGGCGCACGGCCTCGCATTCAACGCCGCGGCGAGGGCGCTGGCACGGGCGTTCTGGCCCGGGCCGCTCTCGCTGGTGCTGCCGGGAGGGAGCGGCCGGCTGCCTGACTTGCTGCGTGGGCCCGAGGGCGGGATCGCCGTGCGCTGGACGTCGCACCGCGGGATGGCGAGGCTGGTGCAGGCGCTGGGGGAACCGGTAACGTCCACGTCGGCGAATCGGCCGGGGCAGCCGCCCGCGCCCGGGGCCGAAGCGATCGCGCGGGACTTCGGGGCCGCCGTCGCGGCGGGCACGCTGCTGGTGCTGGACGGGGGAGTGCTCGGGAACTCACCTCCCTCGACTGTGGTTGACTGCACCCAGCCGGAGCCCCGGCTGGTGCGCGAAGGCGCGCTGACGCTCGCGGAGCTGCGGCGCGCGGTCGGACGATTGGCGCCGTGATGGAGCAGACGAGAACGAAACGCATCCTCCTGGTGTGTACCGGGAACATCTGCCGCAGCCCGCTCGCGGCGGCGCTGCTGGACCGCGCCCTCGCCCAGCGCGGCATCGACGGCATCGAGGTGGGGTCCGCGGGGACGGGAGCGTGGGACGGCGCGCCCGTGTCCGAGGGCGCCTATCTCGTGGGGCTGGAGCGGGGTCTCGACCTCTCGGCGCACCGCGCGCGTCTCCTCACCCGGGAGCTGGTCGAGGACGCGGATCTCATCCTCACCATGGCGCGCCACCACCGGGCGCGGGTGGACGAGCTCGGCGGGGAGAGCCACGTGTTCGTGCTCGGGGAGTACGCGGGCCGCGAGGGCGACGAGGCCGAAGTGAGCGACCCGTTCGGAGGTAACCTCGAGGTCTACCGCGACACGTGCGCCGAGCTCGAAGCCCTGCTCGACACCGCAGTGGAGCGGATCGTGAAAGAGTTCGCGAGCGGTGGAAACCAGCGCTAGCACACGGCTGCTCGCCGTACTCGGCGACCCGGTCATTCACTCCCTGTCCCCCGTCATGTACAACGCGGCGATGCGGGGCGGGGAACGTCACCGTCCCGCACAAGGAAGCGGCGGAACGATGCGTGGCGCGGAAAACGGATCTGTGCGCGCGGGTCGGGGCGTGCAATACCTTCTGGGCCGAGCACGGCGAGCTGGTGGGCGACAACACGGACGTGGTGGGCGTGCTCACGTGCCTCAAGCAACTCGGGGTAGACGGCGCCAGCCGCTGGCTGCTCGTGGGCACTGGGGGGACTGCGCGTGCGGTCGCCGTCGCGGCGGCCGAGCTGCGGGCCGAGGTGCACGTGCTGTCGCGCGACGCGGCACGCGCCCAACGCTTCGCCGACTGGGCGCGAGCCCAGGGCGCGAGGGCCCACCCCGCCCGCGGCGCCCTGGAGCCCGAGGTGGCGATCAACGCCACGCCGCTCGGCCTGAAGGAGAGTGATCCGTTGCCACTCGACCCCGCGCGCGCCCAGCGACTCGCCGCGGCGCTCGACCTGGTCTACTCCCCCCGGGGAACCCGGTGGGTCCGCGCCCTGCGCGCCGCCGGCATCCCCGCGCACGACGGGCGCGAGATGCTGGTGCACCAGGGCGTCGCGGCGTTCGCTCGCTTCTTTCCCGATCAGCCCGCCCCCGTCGAAGTGATGCGAGCGGCGGTGAACCACGCGTTGCGTGCGTGAGGCGATCGAACAGCTACTCCTACCGGCGGAGTGCGCGCTCTGCCACACCTTGCTGTCCTTTGCCCGCTCGCGCCGGATCGTGTGTGACGTATGTCGCCATCGCTGGCGCGCCGTGCGGCCGCCGTGGTGCGACCGGTGCGGCCAGCCCGAGCCGCATTTCGGCCCCTGCCGGGTGTGCGCCGCGTGGCCCGCGGCCCTCCGCGCCGCCCGCTCGGCGGTCTGGCTGGAGGGCGGGGCCCGGGACGCGGTGCATGCGCTCAAGTACCGGGGCCTGGCGCGCATCGCGGACGATCTCGCCGACGTGACTGCAGCGATCGCGCTGCCGGCGCGCGACACCGCCTACCTCGTGCCGATCCCGCTCGGCCGGCAACGCCTGCGGGAGCGCGGCTATAACCAGAGCGAGCGGCTCGCGCGCGCCCTGGCACGGCGCTGGCATCGGCCGGTCGTGGACCTGCTGGTGCGGGTGCGGGAAACGGCGACCCAGACGGCGTTGACACCAGACGCGCGGCTGGCGAATGTGGCGGGGGCGTTCGCGGTAGCCGAGGGGAGCATTGGTGGGCTGACCCCGGGGCGACGCCCCGGCGTCAGCCGTCCTTGGCCCAGTCTCATTCTCGTGGACGACGTCTTCACCACCGGCGCGACGCTGGCCGAGGCAGCCCGGGCGTTGGAGCGAGCCGGGGTCCGTAACGTGCTGGCTGTGACGTTCGGCCGGGCGATCCTTCCGGATTTCACCTGAGGAGCAGCGATGGCGGTTCGTGTGGGTATCAACGGGTTCGGCCGGATCGGGCGCAATGTGCTGCGCGCCGCGGTCTTGATGAAGCAGTCGGCGCTCGAGTTCGTCGCAGTCAAC
>QHTT01000026.1 GCA_003220935.1 Gemmatimonadota bacterium | reverse complement strand
CCGCTGGCTGGGGCAATACCGCAGCGTGCTTATCGGGGGAGCGATCATCGCGCTCGGTCATTTCACGCTCGCTTTCCACCCACTGCCATTCTTCCACGCCGGCCTCTGGCTCATCGTCATCGGAACGGGATTGTTGAAGCCCAACGCGTCCACGCTGGTCGGGTCACTGTACGAGCCGGGGGATGGACGCCGCGACGCGGGGTTCTCGATCTTTTTCATGGGCATCAACGTCGGGGCGGTGGTCGGGCCGATAGTCGCTGGTAAGATCGCCGAGGGAATCGATTGGCACCTCGGGTTCGCGTGCGCCGGCGTGGGTATGACGCTTGGGCTGGTCCAATACGTCGTTGGTCGCAAGCATCTCCAGCCGGCGATCGCGCGGCTGGCTGGTCCCGACCGACCGGCCGCGCTGCCGCCATCGCCGCAACAGGCGATCGGGCCGAGGCTCCTGGGTCTGGTGATTCGACTGTGGCAGTGGCTTCGGAGCTTCACGCGTGAAGAATGGAAGCGCATCGCGGCGACTCGAACTCCTGGGCCTCAAACTGTACGCCTCCTGGTTCGTGGCCGTTCAGGCCGCGTTCGTGATTCTGCTGTCTCCGGTGTTCGCGTGGCTGTGGGTGAGACTCGGCCCGCGCCAGCCGTCGTCGCCCGCGAAGTTCGCGCTTGCGCTGATGTTCGTAGGCCTGGCGTTCGTCCTGCTCATGCCGGCGGGGGCAGCCGCGCAAGGCGGGCTGAAGGTCAGCCCGTTGTGGCTCGTGGGTGCGTATTTCATCGAAGAGCTCGGCGAGGTGTGCCTCTACCCTGTGGGGCTCTCGGTCGTGACGAAGCTCGCGCCGGCGCAGATCGTCGGTCTCATGATGGGTGTGTTCTTCCTCTCGAACGCCCTCGGCAACAAACTGGCCGGCTGGTCGGCGGGCTTCATCAGCACGACGCCGCTCCCGACATTGTTCGGCGCCACCGCGGCGGTGACATTGGGCGCCGCGCTAGTGCTGCTCCTCTTGATCAAGCCGGTCCGCAACTTGATGGGAGGCGTGCGCTGACGGCAGCAGCGGGAAAGAGGAAGCGGGAAACGTGAGTCGACGGGCGATCCTCCTGTTCAGCACGGTCTGCAGCGTCGCACAGCAATCGGTGCGCGGATTGCAAGGCTCTGCCGCAGGGCACGACAGCACGGTGGTCGTGCTGCTCGGCACAGGTAACCCGCGGCCTGAGCCGGACGCCTCGGGACCGGCAACGGCGATCGTGGTGGGGTCGCGCGTCTTCCTGGTTGATGCGGGTCCCGGTGTCGAGCGCCGGCTCGCCGCCGCGCACCTGCCGACCGACGGTGTGACGGCGCTGTTCATCACGCACCTCCACTCGGACCATACGCTCGGCTACCCGGACCTCATCTTCACGTCGTGGGTGATGGGGCGGAAACAGCCGCTCGCGGCCTACGGGCCACACGGACTGCGCAGCATGACCGATCAGCTCGTCGCCGCGTGGGCCGAGGACATCGACGTGCGCACGAACGGCCTCGAGCACCGCGCTCCGGGCGGCTACCGGGTCGACGTGCACGAGATCCGTCCTGGTGTCGTCTACGACAGTGGGGGCGTACGCGTCACGGCCTTCCAGGTGGAGCACGGGACGTGGCGCGAGGCGTACGGATACCGCTTCGACGCGCCCGGCCGCAGCGTGGTGATCTCCGGAGACACGAAGCCCAGCGAGAACCTGGTCCGGGCGGCGGCGGGTGTGGATGTACTCGTCCACGAGGTGTACCCCGCCGACCGCACAGCGCCGAACCCGACGGAGAGTCCGACGTGGCCGCAGTATGTGCACGAGCTCCACACGTCGGATGTCGAGCTGGGGCAGCTCGCCGCCCGTATCCAGCCCAAGCTACTGGTCCTCACCCACATCATCCGCCGCGGGGCGACCGACGACGAGCTGCTCGCCAACGTACGGCAGTCGTTCGCCGGCCACGCCGTGGTGGGGCATGATCTGGACCGGTACTAGCCCGCCGTTTCCTTAGCGCGCTCCCACGGCGGGGCCCGCCGCCAGCTTTCGTTCCAGAAACTCCGCGGCCGCGTGATAGGCAGCGAGCCAGTGCGCGTGCGTCAGGAAATCGTGCACCTCGTCGGGGAACACGAGCTGCTCCACCTCGACGCCCAGCGGCCGCAGCGCCGCCGCTAGATCGACCGTCTGGCTGAACTGCACGTTGCGGTCGTCGTCCCCTTGGATCAGCAGCACGGGGGAGCGCCAGTCCTTGACGTACGCGATCGGCGATGACTCGAGCGCGAGTTTGGCGAAGTCGGCGCGCTGCTCCGGGTCGTAGTCCGGCACCCAGTTGCGGATCTCTACGTTCCACTGATGCACGCCGTGGAGGTCCACGCCGGCCGCGAACAGGTCCGAGGCGCGAGCGAGGCCCAGCGCGGTGAGGAATCCGCCGTAGGAGCCGCCCCACAGGCCGATGCGCTTCGGATCCACGTCGCCGCGGCCGCGCAGGTAGAGCCCGGCGCCGAGCACATCGCTGAACTCGCTCGCACCCTGCGCCCCGTAATGCAGCGCCTCGCGGAACTCCAGGCCATAGCCGATGCCGCTGCGGTAGTTCACCGAGAGCACGATGAATCCCCGGCTCGCGAGGTACTGGTTCAGCGCGTAGGCGTTTCGATAGTAGTAGAGGTAATGCCAGCCGAGCAGCATCTCGCGCCGCGAGCCGCCGTGGAAGAAGATCACCGCGGGCCGCCGTTCGCCCGAGCGCACGTTCCGGGGCAGGAAGAGCTGACCGTGGACGATCACCCCGTCCGAGGCCGACACCAGTACCTGCTGCGGCTCCACCAGCGCCGCTTCGGGAAACTCGGCCGGGATCGCGCCGGCCGCGAGCTCACGGGCTGGTCCCGAGCCGGTGAGGATCGCCGGGCGGGGCGGCTTGCGCGCGTCCGCACGCAGGAACCCGATCGCCTTCCCGTCGCTCGCCACGGCCGGCGACCACTCGATCCCGGTGCCGCTCGTCGCGGCCTGCGCCTTGCCACCAGCCACGCTCACGCGCCACACGTGGCGGCGGTCGATGTCGTCCTGATTGGATGAGAAGACGAGCTCGCGACCGTCGGGCGCGAGCGTCACGTGCTCGACCTCGAACGCCCCCGGCGTCAACAGGGCGGCGGCGCCGCCGGACAGCGGCACCGCATACAGATGCGTCCAACCGTCCTTCTCCCAGGGGAAGACCAAGCGGCCCCCCGCACCCCACAGCAGCTGATTCTCGGCGACGATCTCCCGGAACGCGCTGCCCCGACCAACGTCGGCTTTCCACACTTCTCGTCCCCGGCCGGTCGCGACCTCGGCGACGCGGATCGACCACGGCGGCGCGGCGCGCCGGGGCGTGAAAGGCAAGGTGGGCTCTGCCGCCGGGATGCGGATGAACGCGATCTGCGCTCCGTCGGGAGACCACACCGGCTCCATGTCGCGGTCCACGCTCGGGTCCAGGAACCGGAGCGTCTTGGCCGCGAGGTCGTACACCCCGATGAATCCGTGGTCGCCCCGAGCGCTCGCGAACGCGAGCTTCGCGCCGTCGGGAGACCAGCGCAACGCCTGGGCGGTGCCGCGGGCGTGGACCAGCTGCTCTGGCTTCGCGCTGTCGGCGAGCGACACCCACCAGATCTGTCCCTGCTTGAGGTAGGCAACCCGATCGCCCTTCGGCGACACGGCGGGGGAATGACCTTCGCCCAGCCGGCGCGGGGGACCACCCGTGGCGGCGACGATCCAGAGCGCCTGCTCGACGCCCGCGGGCAGCGACAGCGGGTTCGGGTACTCGCCGCGGCTGTTGCTGGGGCCGCCGCGCACGTACACCAGCGCCCGTCCGTCGGGGGTCCAGGCGAGCTCGCCGAGCTCCTGTCCGTCGTCCTCCTTGTAGGTCGTCAGCGCCCGGCCCTGGTACTCGGCTGGTGTCGCGATCCACAGGTTGCGGGCGCCCTGCGCGTTGTAGACCCAGGCGATCGCGCCACCGGCAGGGGCGGCCACAAGCTCATCGGGGAACGGAGCGCTCAGCGCCTGCTCGAGCGTGAACGACTGCTGCTGGGCGTCGCCCCGTGCTGGGGACACCGCGGTGACGAAGACGATGCCGAGGATCGTGCCGCGCGACATGCCGCCTCCTGGTTCCGGTCGACGGCAGAAGCTAGCTTCGGGCCGGACGCGGTCAATCCGGCGCGTTCCCTTCCACGCGGAGGTGGCGATGCTCAAGCGACTCGGCGCCGTGCTGCTCGCCGTCGGTTTCTTGCTCCCTTATAGCCCCGACATCAGAGTGATCCTCAGCGTGTGGCACAACGCGGCGGAGGTTCTCTTCCAAGGTGTGCCACTGCTGATCGGCGTCGCGTACGTGCTGCACACGTTCGTCCCTTCGCTGGCGCGATTCCATCAGCGCCACGGCCCGGCGCTGCACGGCGTCCTTCGCATGGTGTACTTCGTGCTCGTCGGGGCCTACGTCGCGACCGCGGCGGCAAGCCGCGCGGACTGGCCCGCAGCGGCGCCCGTGCTCGTGGCGCTGGTGATCACCGGCGCGCTGCTCTACTGGGGACAGGGGCGGGGCACGAAGGCGGATCGGTTGCCGTTGCTGCTGCTGATCTGTGGGGGGGTGCCGGCGATCGCGTACTTCATCGAGACGCTGCGCGCGGGCGCCTTGGCGTACGGCGGCTGGGTGTTCACGGCGGGCTACCTGGTGGCGGTCGCGGGCGAGGTGCAGGGCTTGCGCGCGGCCCCCAAAATCGCCCACGGCGGCTGAGTCACATCGGCGCTTCGGCGAAGTGGCATGCGGCGAATTGCCCGGGTGCGACTTCGCGCAGCGCCGGCGGTTCGATGCCGCAGCGGCTGCTCTTCTTGGGGTGCGGGCAGCGGGGGTGGAACATCTCCCTGGAGTACGATCCGTTGCCGTTGGGCTTTGGGGTCGGGCACCGGGACCGCCGACAAGAGCGACGTGGTGTAGGGGTGCCGTGGCCCGGCGTACAGCACCGTTGCGGGTGCCTGCTCGACGATTTTGCCCAGGTACATCACCGCCACGTGGTCGGCGATGTGCTTCACGACCGCCAGGTCGTGCGCGATGAAGAGGTAGGTGAGGCGGCGCTTGCGCTGTAACTCGTCGAGCAGATTCAGCACCTGGGCCTGCACCGACACGTCGAGCGCGCTCACCGGCTCGTCGAGCACGAGGAACTGCGGCTCCACCGAAAGCGCCCGGGCGATCCCCACCCGTTGCCGTTGACCGCCGGACAGCTCGTGCGGATAAGCCCGGGCGAACGCCGGGTCGAGCCCCACTTCCTCGAGCAGCGAGCTGATGCGGCGCTTGGCGTCGGCTCCGGCCGCGAGCCGGTGAATGGCGAGCGGCTCGGCGAGTGTCT
>QHTT01000108.1 GCA_003220935.1 Gemmatimonadota bacterium | reverse complement strand
CCCCGCCCCCCGTCCGTGATCACGATCGGCCCGGCGATCTCCGCCTCCTCGTCTTCCCCAGCGTCCAGGAAGAAGCCGAGGATGGTCGCCCGCAACACCCCGTAGGCCATGTACGCGACCCCCAGCGGGAAGAGGAAGGCATCGTGCTCCAGAACCCCGAAGCTGAGGATGAACAGGATGGTGGCGAGCCCCAACAGGCCGCGTGCCGTCCGCAGGCCCGCACGGGGCAGCGTGGCGTAGCGCACGTTGCTCACCATCAGAATGGTGAGGAGGATCACGAGCAGCTGCATCGTGTGATGCCGCGGCAGGTAACGCGCGACTTCCTGCCACAACCCGGTCGTCGTGAACGGGTAGAACGTGGCGAGGGTCATCCCCGCCGCGGGCGACGGCAGGCCGATAAAAGCGTGCTTCGCCCGGCCGGCTTGCGTGAGGTTGAAGCGAGCGAGCCGGATCGCCGCCGCCATGACGTAGAAGTAGCAGAAGATCCACTCCGCCTGGCCGCCGCTCGCGAACTCGAGCTGATAGATGAGGAAGGCCGGGGCCACGCCGAAGCTCACTACATCCACCAGGCTGTCGAGCTCCGCGCCGAACCGCGTGCCCGTGTTGGACAGCCGCGCCACCCGACCGTCGAGCGCGTCCAGGATCCCCGCGAACACGATATACCACGCCGCGCGGTAGAACTCGCCGCGCGAGGCGAGCACCATCGACCAGATGCCGAAGAACAGGTTGAACAGCGTGAACAGGCTCGGCACGACGATGACGACGCGCCGCATGTTGGGCCGGGGGAAGCGTCTCATCCGCACGGTGTCCCCCCGCTCACGGCGCGTACTCGGCGAGCAGCGTGGCGCCCGCGCGCACGCGCTCACCCACAGCGACGCGCACCGCCGCCCGAGCGGCACTCGGAAGAAACACATCCACCCGCGACCCGAACCGGATCATCCCGAGACGCTCTCCCTGGCGCGCCTGCCCTCCCGGTGTCCCGTCCGTGACGATGCGGCGCGCGACGAGCCCCGCGATCTGTCGCACCAGCACCGGCCCGCGGCCCGTCCGCAGGCCGACCGAGGCCTGCTCGTTGTCGAGGCTCGCCTTGTCGGACGCCGCATGCAGGAACTTGCCTCGGTGGTAGCGCACCAACTCGATCGTGCCCGAGGCGGGGTAGCGGTTCACGTGCACGTCGAACACGCTCATGAAGATCGAGATCCGGGTCGCCCGCGCCTTCAAGTACATCGGCTCCTCAACCACAGCGACGTCCACGATCTTGCCGTCCGCGGGCGCGATCACGAATTGCTCGCCCCGCGGGCCGGTGCGCACCGGGTCCCGGAAGAACACGAGCAGCCAGACCGCGAGCAGGAACAGCGCCGTCTCGGGTCCCCACACCCAGGGCGACCCGCGCGCCACCCAAGCGCCGAGCACGACGAGCGCCCAGCCGGGAAGGATGAAGGGCCAGCCTTCGGGCGCGACGCGCATCACGCCCCCGGCGCATGCCGCATCGTAGGGGCGCAGCATGCTGCGCCCCTACACCGATGCCTGCCCGTCACCGATCCACCTCCAGGTCCTTCCCCGTGATCAACCGGTACGCCTCCAGGTATCTCTCGCTCGTCGCCTGCACGACCTCCGGTGGCAGCGGCGGGGGCGGCGCGTTGCCGTCCCACTTCCCTTGGTGCTTCCAGCCCGCGAGGTAGTCGCGCAGCGGCTGCTTGTCGAAGCTCGGCTGGCTCCTCCCTGGCTGGTAGCGATCCGCCGGCCAGAAGCGCGACGAGTCGGGCGTGAGGATCTCGTCGATCACGAGCAGCCGCTCGTCGGGAGGCGACGTGGTGCCGAACTCGAACTTTGTGTCCGCGATGATGATGCCGCGCGGCCCGGCGTAGCTCCGGCCCGCCTCGTACAGCGCGAGGCTTGCCTGCTTGAGCCGCTCGGCGAGCGGGCGACCCAGCGCGTGGACGACCTGCGCAAAGGTCACGTTCTCGTCGTGCCCCTGCTCGGCTTTCGTGGCAGGGGAGAAGATGGGCGGATCGAGCCGCGCGCTCTCGACCAGTCCCGCGGGCAGCGCCTCGCCCGCGAGCGTCCCGGACTCCCGGTATTCGGCCCACGCCGAGCCCGTGATGTATCCCCGTACGACGCACTCGAACGGGACGGGCGTGGTGCGCCGGACGAGCATCGCCCGGCCCGTAAGGCCCGGGCGGAACGGTTCGAGGGCTGGCACGCGCGCGACGATCTCGTCCGCATCGGCCGACAGGAAATGGCTCGGCAGCACGCGCGCGAGCTGCCGGAACCAGAAGGCGCTGAGCTGGGTGAGCACCGCTCCCTTGTGCGCCACAGGCTCGCGCATCACCACGTCGAACGCGCTCACCCGGTCGCTCGCGACCAGAAGCAGAATGTCCCGCTCGACCGCGTAGACCTCTCGCACCTTGCCGCGCCGGACGAGGGGGAGGGGGAGCCGGCTCGCGACGAGCGGTGCCGTCATACCGTGACCTCGGCAGGCGCCGCGGCCCCCGGCGGTGCGACGGCCTCGATGCGCTGCAGCACCGGAGGGACCACCTGCTCCAGAAACTCGTCCACCTGACGGGGTGCCCGGCCCACGTACCCGGCCGGGTCGAGCTCCTCGGCGCGGACCGCGACCTTGAGCGCATGGAAGGCGGGATCGCGCGCGAGCCGGTCGAGCAGGTCGTTCTCGACGCCCCGCTCCGCCGCCTGGGCGACGGCGAGGCTGTGGGTGCGGATCACCTCGTGCAGCCGCTGCCGGTCGCCGCCTGCTTTCACGCCCCGCATCAGCAAGCGTTCCGTCGCGAGGAACGGCAGCTGGACCGCCACGTGCCGGGCGATGACAGCTTCCCGCACCTCGAGCCCCGCCGCGACGTTGGTGGCGAGCACCAGGATCGCGTCGCTCGCGAGAAACGCCTCCGGAATGACGAGGCGCCGGTTCGCGCTGTCGTCGAGCGTCCGCTCGAGCCACTGGGCGGCCGCCGTGTGCCAGGCGTTCCCCTCGAGCTCGATCACGAAGCGCGCCAAGCTGGTGATCCGCTCGGCGCGCATGGGGTTCCGCTTGTACGCCATCGCGGAGGAGCCCACCTGCGCGCTCTCGAACGGCTCGAGCATCTCCCCCTCGTGCTGCAGCAGCCGCAGGTCGGTCGCGAACTTGGCGGACGACGCGGCGATCCCGGAGAGCGCCGCGAGTACCTGGGCGTCGAGCTTGCGCGTGTAGGTCTGGCCCGTCACCGGAAACACCTTCGCGAACCCCATCTTGCGCGCGACGCGCGCGTCGAGCTCACGCACCTTCTCATGCGCGCCGTCGAACAGATCCAGAAAGCTCGCCTGCGTCCCCGTCGTTCCCTTCACGCCGCGGAACTGGAGGGTGTCGAGCCGGTGGAGCAGCTCCTCCGCGTCGAGCAGGAACTCCTGCATCCACAGGGTGACGCGCTTCCCGACGGTGGTGAGTTGCGCCGGCTGGAAGTGGGTGTACGCGAGGCACGGCAGCTCGCGGTAGCGGCGCGCGAGCTTCGAGAGCGCGACGACGACGGCCGCGATCCGTCCCAGCAGCAGTTGCAGCCCCTCGCGCATCAGCAGGAGGTCGGTGTTGTCGGTGACGTACGCGCTGGTCGCGCCGAGGTGAATGAAGGGACGCGCCGCCGGCGCCTGCTCGCCAAGATGATGGACGTGCGCCATCACGTCGTGCCGCAGGCGCTTTTCGTGCTCGGCCGCGCGGTCGAGATCGGCGTCGTCGAGGTGGTCGCGGAGCTCGGCCAGCGCGCGATCGGGGATGTCGAGCCCGAGCTCCTGCTCGGCCTCCAGCAGCGCGAGCCAGAGCCGCCGCCACAGCCCGATCCGCCGGCGCTCGCCCCACAGCGCCTGCATCGCGGGGGAGGCGTAGCGGGTGCTGAGCGGCGAGGTGTAGGTCAAACCGGGGCCTTCGCCCGCGCGACGCGGTTGTTCCAGTCGGCGAGGAACTGTTCGAGCCCGCGGTCCGTGAGGGGATGCAGCAACAGCTTCTTCAGGATGTCTGGGGGCAGCGTCGCGACGTCCGCGCCGATCATCGCCGCCTCCACCACGTGGCGGGGGTGTCGGATCGAGGCCGCGAGGATCTGCGTCGCGATCTGGTAATTGTCGAAGATCACCCGTGCCTCGCGGATCACGTCCATCCCTTCTTGGTCCACCTCGTCGAGCCGCCCGATGAACGGGCTCACGTAGCTCGCCCCCGCTTTCGCCGCAATGAGGCACTGCACGCTCGAGAAACACAGCGTCACGTTCGTCTTGATGCCGTCGACCGCCAGCCGCCGCACCGCGACCATCCCGGCCTCGGTCATCGGGATCTTGACGACGATGTTGTCGGCGATCTTGGCGAGCTCACCCCCCTCGCGCAGCATCCCGTCGGTGTCCAGCGCGACGACCTCGGCCGAAACCGGACCCTCGACGAGCGAGCAGATCTCCTTCAGCACGTCCTTCGGATCGAGGTCGCCCGCTTGCTTGGCGAGCAGCGACGGGTTGGTGGTCACGCCGTCGATCAACCCGGCCTGGGCCGCCCAGCTGATGTCCTTGAGACTGGCGGTATCGAGAAAGAACTTCATGACTCGGCCTCGGCGTAGAGGTCAGCAGGATAGCGCACCGCCATCAAGTACA
>QHTT01000056.1 GCA_003220935.1 Gemmatimonadota bacterium | reverse complement strand
GTGTCGAGCCGCGGCACTGAGGCGAGCAAGCCTTCGGTGTAGGGGTGCAGCGGACGCGCGAACAGCTGCCGCGTCGGTGCCTGCTCCACGACCTGTCCGGCGTACATGACGACTACGCGGTCGGCGCTGCCGGCCACGACCCCGAGGTCGTGGGTGATCAGCATGACCGCCATGCCGAGCTCGCGTTGCAACCGGTCGAGGAGCTCCAGGATCTGTGCCTGGATCGTGACGTCGAGCGCGGTCGTCGGCTCGTCGGCGATCAGGAGCTGGGGACGGCAAATGAGTGCCATGGCGATCATCACCCGCTGGCGCATGCCACCGCTCATCTGGTGGGGATAGTGATCGACGCGCTCCTGCGGGTCGGGGATGCCGACCAGCGACAACATCTCCACGGCGCGCGCCCGGGCCGCCCGGCGCGATAGGCGCTGATGCACGATGGCCGCTTCGGCGATCTGGTCGCCGACCGTGAACACCGGGTTGAGTGACGTCATCGGCTCCTGGAAGATCATCGCGATCCGGTTGCCGCGGATGGCGCGCAGCTCTTTGGGGGCCAAGGTCAGGAGGTTGCGCCCCTCGAACTCGATGAAGCTGCCGGGACGAATGTGACCGGGGGGCTCGGGTATCAGCCGGAGGATGGAGAGCGACGTCACGGTCTTGCCGCAGCCGGACTCGCCCACGAGTCCCAGCGTCTCGCCGGGGTACACGTCGAACGACACGCCGTCCACCGCGCGGGCCGTGCCGCCGCCATGCTCGGTGACGAAGTACGTCTTGAGATCGCGCACGTGGAGCAGGGGCTCCGTCACGTCCCTTCCTTGCGAGGGTCGAGGGTGTCGCGAGGATCGAGGGCGTCGCGCAACCCGTCGCCCACCGCGTTGAGCGCCATCACGACGAACGCGATGGCGAGGCCGGGGAACCCCGACGTCCAGGGCGCCGCGACGATCCACTGCCAGCCGTCGTGGATCATGCTGCCCCAGCTCGGCAACGGCGAGGGGACGCCGATGCCGAGAAAGGACAGCCCGGCCTCGAGCAGGATGACGTTGCCGATGCCGAGCGCCGCCGACACGATGATCGGCGCGGCGGCGTTGGGCAGGACGTGGCGAAAGATGACGCGCGTCGGTCCGGCGCCCACGGCCTGCGCCGCCGCCACGAACTCCCGCTCACGCAGCGACAGCACCTCGGCGCGCACCAGCCGGCTCGTGACGAACCACCCCGTGAGTCCGATCAGCAGCACCAGCGCGGCGAGCGGCAGCCGCTCCCACAGCGCCACGGCCATGAGCAGCACGAAGATCCGCGGCACGGCGAGCCCGACGTCGACGCCGCGCATCAGGATCGCGTCCAGCCAGTGGCGGAAGTACCCCGCGAGCGCTCCCACGCCCGCGCCGACCGTCACCGCCACGAGCATCGCGAGGGTGCCGATGCCGAGCGAGAGGCGGGCCCCGTACACGAGACGGCTCCACACATCGCGGCCGTAGACGTCCGTGCCGAGCAGGAAGCGGAGCGACGGGGGCTGGTTCTGCAAGTGCACGGGGTCGAGCTGCCGGGTGGGGTCGTAGGGTGCGACTAAGGGCGCGGCCAGCGCCAGCGTGACGAAGAAGGCCAGGATGAACACGCCCAGCGACGCCGTCGGGTGCCGCAGGAACCGCCGACCTGCTGCCCGCGCCGCGGCATGGCGCCGCACCTGGGCCGCCGCGACCAGCGCCACGACGATCGCGCCAGCGAGCGCGAGCCACGTCCAGACAGTCACCTCGCCCCCCCGGGCGCGCGCAGCCGAGGGTCCGCGACGGCGTACAGGACGTCCGCCAGCACGCTGCCCAAGACCACGGCCCCGGTCGCCACGAGCGCGGCCCCGGTAACGAGCGGGTAATCGCGCTGAAAGATCGCCCCCACCGACAGCCGACCCATGCCCGGCCAGGCGAACACCGTTTCGACGAGCACGGCGCCGGTCAACAGGAACGGGAAGGCGAGGCCGATCAGCGTGATGAACGGGAGCAGCGCGTTACGCAGCGCATGCACCAGCAGGACGCGACGCTCCCCGAGGCCCTTGGCGCGCGCGGTCCGGACGTAGTCCTCGCCCACGACCTCGAGCATCGCGGCCCGCTGGTAGCGTGCCGTCCCTGCCGCGCCGACCAGGCCGAGCGTCAGCGCCGGCAGCGCGAGGTGCCACACGACGTCCCCGAGGCAGCGCGCGCTCGTGACGCTCGGGCACAGCACCGGGTCACGCATGCCCCCGACCGGAAAGACGTGCAGCCATTGGCCGAAGACGAGCAGCAAGACGAGTCCCAGCCAGAAGGTCGGCAGCGAATGGAAGAACAGCGCGACGTTGCCGAGCACGATGTCGCCGAAGCGCCGTGGCCGCACGGCCTGATATACGCCGAGCGCGAGCCCGATCGCAAAGTCGACGACGAGCGCCGCACCCGCGAGGGTCAGGGTGGGCGGGATGGTGTCCGCGATGGCGTCCGCGACCGGCCGATGCTGGGAAAACGATTGTCCCAGCTCGCCACGCAGGAGGTTGCGGAGATACAGCACGTACTGCACCGGCAACGGCTGATCGAGGCCGAACTGGCGGACCAGCCGCGCGATCACCTCCGGATCCTGCTGGTGCTGCTCGTCTGCGCCGAACGGCGTCCCCGGCGCGAGGTGGATGAGCACGAAGGTGATCGTGACGACCGCAAAGACGATGGCGATCGCGGCGGCGAGACGCCGCACGAGCCACGCCGTCACCTAGGGCTCCGCGCGGTCTCGATCGGTCAGCTGGTCGGCGGGGATGCGCCAGGTACGCACCAGCGCCCAGTAGTCGTCCGGCCGGATCACGACGTCCGTCACCCGGCGATTCACCGCCGCCACGTTGTCCGGCGCGTACAGGAAGACCGCCGGTGCGTCCTGGTTCAGGGTCTCGATGGCGCGACGCCACAGTGCCTTGGCGGCGTCGCGGCGCGGCGCGGCGCTGGCCTGGTCCACCAGGCGGTCGAACACGGGACTAGCGTAGCGGCCTGCGTTGGAGCGTCCCGCGGTCGTCCACACCTGCGGGAGGGACGACGTCGGCGTGGGATCGGCCTGCCGGGCGATCACGGCCGCGTCGAACCGGCCCGCCTGCGTGCGCCCGTCGAAAACGCCGAACTCGACCTCGTCCAGCTGCACATCCGCGCCGATGCGACGGAACTGCTCCTGCAACAGCACGGCGTACTGGCGGCGCAGTGCGCTCGTCGTGGGCACGAGGATGCGGAACGCCAACGGCTGGCCGTCCCGGTCCCGGATGCCGTCGCCGTTCGAGTCGCGCCAGCCGAGCCAGGTGAGCATGCGCGCGGCCTGGGCGGTGTCGTAGGGCAGCTGGCGGGTCTCGGGGTCCCAGATGGACCAGAGGCGGGCGAGCGGGCCGGGTGGGACCTGCGCGAGGTCGCCCCACACACTCTTGCGCAGGCCTTCGCGGTCCACCGCCATCGCTAGGGCGCGCCGCAGCTGACGGTCCCCGAAGAGCGGATGCGGCTTCGTGGTGTCTCCGTTGGTGGACAGATTGAACGCGAGGAACCCGTACAGCTCCCCGCGGTACGGGTACAAGGCCAGGTTGGCCGCTACCTGGGCCCGTTTCACGTTGTCGGGAGGGCCGAGCACTTCCACCGCATCCGCGTCGCCCGCGATCACCTGCGTGACCGCAACCTGGAGGTTGGGAGTGAACCGCCAGATGAGGCGCCGGATGTGCGGTCGGCCGAGGAAGAAGGTCGAATCCGCCGTGAGCTCGACGCTCTCGCCCGCCTTCCATACCACGAAACGGTAGGGACCGTCGCCCACCGGGGCCCGCCCGAACGCCGCGCTGCGCCACTGGGAGCGCGGCACCGGGCGCAGCAGATGTGCCGGCAGTATGTGCATATGGTTCACCGCGTCGTAGAACATCTCCGGATACCGGGCGTGGAACCGGAAGACGGCGGTGAGCGAGTCCCGCGTGGTGACCGCGCTGATCGTGCGCAACGACGAGCGGAACGGCGAGTTCACGAGCGAGTCGGTGTAGATGTCGAACGTGAACGCGACGTCGGCCGCGGTCACGGACTGCCCGTCCTGCCAACGGGCGCGCGGATCGAGGTGAAACACGAGTGTGAGCGGGTCGTCCCACTCCCACCGCTGCGCGAGCCGAGGTTGGAAATCCTCGTCGCCGATCGTGTTCTGCGAGAGCCCCAGGTCCGCGAGCTTCAAGAAGACCTGCCCGAAGATGTCCAGGGCGTATTGTTGCTGGGTCACGGGGGGGAGCAGGATGTCGGGCTCCCCCGCCGCGGCGAACACCAGCGTGCCGCAGTAATCGCCGGCGCAGCCACGGCGGCGCTCGCAGCCGGTGAGCGCGACCAGCACCACGCCCACCAGGGCGACGTGGGCGGGGAGGCGGACAGGTGGTCGAGTGAACGCCATCGCGCGTAACATTCTACCGCGCCCCTAGCGGCGCCAGGTCCATGCGGGGTCGGAAAAGCGGCCGGTGGAGGCCGGTGGAGGTCGGTGCAGGGTGGTGGCGGTGATGTCGTCCCCCCAGGAAGTGATTATCGCGTCCGCGACCTCGTCCCAGGTCACGGAGCGCCCCAGCGCGGCGCTCAGCGTAGTGGCCGCGCTTGCCGCTTGCGGCTTGCGGCTGACGGACTCGATCACGTCCTGTGAGCCGTCCAGCAGAATCGAGCCGTGTTGCAGAAACGCCTGCCCGTGTCGCAGCTGCGCCGAGCCGATGAGCTTGCGCCCGGCGACGAGCACCTCGCCTCCGGTGGGCGCGGCGAAGCAGGAGTTGAGGCGCTGGAGACCGGTAGAGGACGGTAGATGGTGGTCGGGAGCCAGCGTGGCGTCCACGCCCAGCGTGCGCAGCGCCGCGGCGAGCCGCCGGTGGATCGCACGGTACGTAGGGGCGCAGCATGCTGCGCCCCTACCGGAGTCGACCCCGAACGCTGTGATGGGTCCCGCGACGGCGTATGTCACCTCATGCTCGTGCCACACGGCGCGGCCCCCCGTGGGGCGGCGTACCACATCGATCCCGAGACGTGCTATCGCGTCGCGGTCGTAGCGCTTGCGGGCCGGCTCGTTCCGCCCGAACGAGAGGCACGACGGGACGAAGCAGTACAGCCGGAGGAAGACGCGGGACGTCTGGTCGGCTTGCTCGAGCAGCCCTGCATCGATCGCCATGTTCTCGGCACCCGGGCGGCCCGACGGACAGATGGAAAGATGGACGGGTGGAACAGGTGCCTCACGCTCCCTGGTTCCATCGTTCCAACCTTCCTTCGCTGTCTCAGTCTGCTGCAAGCGCATACGCCTCCACGGGCGGGCACACGCACACCAGGTTGCGGTCGCCGTACGCGCCGTCCACGCGGCCCACCGACGGCCACACCTTGTGCTGGCGGGTCCACGCGGCCGGGAACGCCGCGCGCTCGCGCGAGTAGGGGCGGTCCCAAGCGTCGGCGATCACGGCTTCCAGTGTGTGTGGCGCGTTGGTGAGGAGGTTGTTGCCGCGGGGCTGCTTCCCCTCCTCGATCTCACGAATTTCGGCGCGAATCGCGATGAGCGCGTCGCAAAAGCGGTCGAGCTCCTCCTTGGACTCGCTCTCGGTTGGCTCGATCATGAGGGTCCCGGCGACCGGGAACGACACCGTCGGCGGGTGGAAGCCGTAGTCGATGATCCGCTTCGCGATGTCTTCGACCTCGATCCCTGCCGACTGCTTGAAGGGTCGCGTGTCGATGATGCATTCGTGGGCCACGCGGCCGGTGGCGGAGGTGTACAGGACGTCGTAGTGGGAAGCCAGCCGTCGGGCCACGTAGTTGGCGTTGAGGATCGCCATCATAGTGGCCTCCACCAACCCCTCCCGCCCCATAAGCGCGATGTACGCCCAGGAAATGGGCAGGATCCAGGCGCTGCCCCACGGCGCGGCGGACACCGTGCCGCACGGTTGTTCCTGACGCAGCGGCACGACCGGGTGGTCCGGGAGGAACGGCCCGAGGTGGGCGGCGACACAGATCGGCCCCATCCCCGGGCCCCCCCCGCCGTGCGGGATACAGAACGTCTTGTGGAGGTTCAAGTGGCACACATCGGCGCCCATGTCGGCCGGCCGGCACAACCCCACCTGGGCGTTCATGTTGGCGCCGTCCATGTACACCTGGCCACCGTGCGCGTGCACGATCTCGCACACCTGCCGGATGGACTCCTCGAAAATGCCGGTGGTAGACGGGTAGGTCACCATCAGCGCGGCGAGCGTGCGCTGGTGTTCGCCCGCTTTGGCGCGGAGGTCCGCCAAATCGATGACGCCGCTCGCGTCGGTCTGGACGGGCACCACCGTGAGCCCGGCCATCACCGCGCTCGCGGGATTGGTGCCGTGGGCGGAGGTGGGAATGAGGCAGGTGGTGCGATGCGGTTCGCCACGCGAGCGGTGATAGGCGCGGATCACCAGGAGCCCGGTGAATTCGCCTTGCGACCCGGCGTTGGGCTGGAGCGACACCTTCGCGAACCCGGTGATCTCGGCGAGCATGTCCTCGAGCTGGCGGAACAGCGTGCGGTAGCCCGTGGCCTGCTCGCGGGGCGCGAACGGGTGCAGCCGGTTGAACTCGCGCCAGGAAAGGGGGACCATCTCGGTGGTCCCGTTCAGCTTCATGGTACACGAGCCGAGCGGGATCATGGAGGTGGTGAGCGACAGGTCGCGGGCCTCGAGCCGCTTGATGTACCGCAGCATCTCCGTCTCGGAGCGGTAGCGGTGGAAGACCGGGTGCGTGAGGTAGGACGAGCTGCGCCGCAGCCCGTCGGGTATGGCGGTGTCGGCCTTGCCGCCGAGGTCTTCCACCATGAACGGCAGGACCTCGTTGAGCGAGAATGCGGCGACCAAGTCGGCCAAGTCGCCGAGCGTGGTGGCTTCGTCGAGCGACACGCCGATGCGGGTCGGCGAGATGGTGCGCAGGTTGATGCGGCGCGCGCGGGCCGCGTCGATCAACCGCGGCAGTGCCCACGACTCCACTTCGACGCACAGGGTGTCGAAGAACGTGGAGTGCACCACGCGGTAGCCCAACCGCGTCAGCGCGCTCGCCAGCAGTCCGGTGAGCGTGTGCACCCGCTCGGCGATGCGGCGCAGCCCCTCGGGGCCGTGGTACACCGCGTACATGCTCGCCATCACGGCGAGCAGGACCTGCGCCGTGCAGATGTTGCTGGTCGCCTTCTCGCGGCGGATGTGCTGCTCGCGCGTCTGCAGGGCCATGCGCAGCGCCGGTCGTCCGGCGGCGTCACGGGACACGCCGATGATGCGCCCCGGGACGTGCCGCTTGTGCTCCTCCCGGGTCGCGAAGAACGCTGCATGCGGGCCGCCGTAGCCCATCGGCACGCCGAAGCGCTGCGAGTTGCCGACGGCAATGTCGGCGCCCCACTCCCCGGGGGGCTTGAGCAGCGTGAGGGCGAGCAGGTCCGTCGCGACGGTCACGAGCGCCCCCGCCGCGTGCGCCCGCTCGCAGACCGCGCGATAATCCTCGATCTTGCCGTCCGTCAGCGGATACTGGAGCAGCGCGCCGATCACGCCGGGCCGGAACTCGAAGGTCATCGGATCGGCGATGACGGTCTGGACACCGCGCGCCTCGGCACGCGTGCGGACCACGGCGATCGTCTGCGGGTGGCACCCTTCGGCGATCAGGAAGCGCGGCGTCGCGCCCGCCGGGAGCTTCGCCACCGCCTCAGTCAAGTGCATGGCTTCGGCGGCGGCGGTGGCTTCATCGAGCAGTGAGGCGTTGGTGATGGGGAGGGCGGTGAGATCGGCGACCATCGTCTGGAAGTTGAGCAGCGCCTCGAGCCGTCCTTGAGCGATCTCCGGCTGATACGGCGTGTACGCGGTATACCAGCCCGGGTTCTCGACGACGTTCCGCTGGATGACCTGCGGCGTGAACGAATGGTAGTAGCCCATCCCGATGTAGGAGCGGAACAGCTGATTCTGCGCTGCGAGACCGCGTAGTGCCTGGAGCACCTCGCGCTCGGTCCGCCCCGGCGGGAGCGCCAACGGGCGGCGTAACCGGATGTCCGCGGGCACCACGCCGTCGATGAACTCTTCCAGCGACGCGCCGCCGACCGTCTGCAGCATCGCCCGCGTCTCATCGGGGCTCGGCCCGATGTGGCGGGTCACGAAGCGGTCGGCGGGAAGCAGGGAAGCGCGGGCGGTCGGCATTCGGATGTCTCGCTGCGAGCTCTCAGGAAAGGATGTGGGACCGGCCGGGCGCTATTCGCCAATATGCTTCTTGTACTCCTCGCTCCCCAAGAGCTCGTCGAGCTCCTTCGGGTTCTTGACCCGGAGCTTGATCATCCAGCCCTCGCCATAGGGGTCGCGGTTGACGAGCGCGGGGTCGCCTTCGAGCGCCGGGTTGACCGCCGTCACCGTGCCGGCGAGTGGGGCGTACAGCTCCGAGACCGCCTTCACCGCCTCGATCGTCCCGAACACGTCCATCCGCCCGAACGTGGCGCCCACTTTCGGCAAGTCCACGTACACGACATCGCCTAACTCCCCCTGCGCGTAATCGGTGATCCCGACCTGTACGACCGACTTGTCGTCGGTTTCCTTGACGTACTCGTGCTCCTCGGTGTAGCGCAAATCGGACGGCGTCTTCGACATGCAGGGATCGCTCTCGCTCAGGCTTGAGAAGGTGGCGGCGAAAGGTTACCGGAGCACCAAACCTCTGTCAAGCCAACGGGTTGGCCTCGGGGAACAGGTCCGGCCGCGGCGCCAGGCCGTGGCCTCCAGGCTCCGTGAGCCGCAGCCGGTCGTGACCCCACGGTCGCACGTCCAGCCGCACCGCTACCGGGTCGGGATCGTCGCTCAAGTGGACCAGCACGCCCGGCCGCCCGGCGCGCTCCCACGCGCGCTCGGTCGCCGCCGCCGCCGCGGCCGTGGCCACGATCGCGTCCGGTCGCGCGGCAACGCGCGCCAGTGCCTTCTCGACCGCGCTCCCACCCGTGACCCGGCGCACCGCCAGCCCGGCGTCCGAGTAGCGGCTGGCGATCGCGGTCAGGGATGGATCCTCCGGTCCTTCCGCTGCGAGCAGCAGCGACTGTGCGGGTCGACCCAGCGCCGCGCGGGCGGCGCGGCGGCGCAGCTCCTTGAACACGGCTCGCGCAGCGAGCTCGAGCTCGGCTACCGAGCCGTCATTGTCGATCACGAAGTGGCTGCGCGGCCGCTTGCGCTCGGCCGGCATCTGCGCGGCGATCATTCGGTCGGCCTCTTCGTTCGACAGTCCACGCATCGCGCGCAGCCGCGTGCGGCGCAGCGCCACCCCCGCGTCCACGAGCAGGACGGCGTCGAACTCCCCGGGATCGAGCACCTCGAACAACAGCGGGATGTCGTTGACGACGAGCACGTCGCCGCGCTCGCGCGCCTCGCGCGCGAGCTGGTCGCGGCGCCGCCGCACGGCCGGGTGGACGATCGTGTTGAGGGCGTCGAGCGCGGCCTGATCGCCCATCACCTTGGAGCGCAGCGCCGCACGGTCGAGCGAGCCGTCCGGGGCGAGGACGTCCGACCCGAAGCGCCGCACGATCGCGGCGAGCACCTCGCCGCCTGGCGCCTGCGCCTGTCGCACCAGCTCATCGGCGTCGACGATCGTCGCGCCCCAGCGCCGGAACAGCTCGACGACGGTCGACTTGCCGGCGGCGATGTTGCCTGTGAGGGCGACGTTCAGCACGAAAGTCGGAACGCGGAAGGCGGAACGCGGAACGGGTACGTGGACCGGGCACCTGTTCCGCGTTCCGCGTTCCGCGCTCCGCGTTCAGAGCAGTGCCGTCTGATCCTCATCGTGCCTCGGTACCCGATGACAATGCCGGCATCGCGCTTCGTACGACTCTCGGCCCCCGACCATGATGGTGGGGCTGTCCCACAGGGCGGGCCTCCCGTTCACGAGACGCTGATTACGGCTGGCCGCGTCGCCGCACACCACGCAGATAGCCTGGAGCTTGTCCACGATCTCCGCGATGGCGAGCAGCGTGGGCATGGGACCGAAGGGGAGGCCTCGGAAATGGACCTCGTCCACTGCGACCACCTCGGTCTCGGGGCGCCGGCGGCCCATGATCTCTTCGGAGCAGTCCACGGGCTCCGCCTCCACGGTTCCCCCGTCGTGGGTGCTCAGCGTGTAGAGCCCGGCGTACCGGGCGTCGAGGTGGGACTTGAAGACCTGCACGCGCTTGCGGGCGATGACCGCGCGCCGGACCCGCCGGATCAGCTCCTCGCTCTTCCCGGAGAACATGACCCCGGCGATCACTTCGATGCCACCGGGGCGAGTACCGTGTTGCATGTCTGAACCCTGAGTTGACAGCCGTCGGCCGCAAGCCGCAAGCGGTTACCAGCCGTCGGTCGCGGGGCGGGCCCGGGCGGCCTTGCGGCTTGCGGCTTGGCGCCTGGGAACGGGGTGGAAGGGTAGTTTCTCGGGGTGGGTGGGTCAAGGAAACGCAGCTATCTTGCGGATTTTCCGGGGATACCCCCATATTGTGGCGGTTTTATGCGGCTTTTCCGACGTCCTGCCGCAGAAGGGGCGGAATCTCAAGGCTTGTCCGGGGCCCTAGACTCTCACAAGGAGATACCGTGAACAAAGCCGAGCTGACCACGGCGCTGGCGATGCGGACCAAGATGTCCAAGGCTGACGCAAGCCGGGCGGTCGAAGCCCTGTTCGACGACAAGGGCATTATCGCCGGTGAGCTGAAGAAGGGTGCGAAGGTGCAGATCACGGGATTCGGGAACTTCGAAGCGCGCAAGCGGGCCGCTCGGATGGGCCGGAATCCCAAGACCGGCGGCGTGATTCAAATCAAAGCGTCCATTGCGCCGGCGTTCCGCGCCGGGAAGCAGCTGAAGATGGCGGTGAACAACCGGAAATAACCCACGGCGTCAGCCGTGGGATGCCCCGACGTAGGGCGTGGGATGCCGGTCACGGGCCGCCCCGCTGGGCGGCCCGTCTGCGCTTCAGGGGGGATTGGGGAGCGTGAGCCTCAGGCCGCGGCCACAATGGCGGCAGGTAACGGGCTGCGGCGCCCGCCAGCGCGGCGCCAGCTCGAGCACCTGCTCCGCGCCGCAGTCGGGACAGGTCCCGCGGGGTGCGGCCGCGACCTCGGCGGTGCCGAGCCGCTGGAAGAACTGCCCCAGTCCGTACACGAAGAAGGACGGGACCAGCAGGAAGTGAGCAACTGGAATAAACACCGATAGCAGCGCGATGCCCCACCACTTGTCGAGCCCCGCCAGTGCGCGGCGCCAGCGTTGCTCGCGGTCGAACGCCTGAATCGTCACGCTGCCGTGTGTCGGCACGCCGTGATACCCGGTGAGGATGAACGGCTGGAGCCGCGCGCCTTTGGAAACGACCCGCTCGGTTTCGATCATCGGACAGGCGTAATACCGCCCGCCCGGCCGTCCCGTTCCCGCGTGCCGCTATACCTGGCGGTCGAGTCGCGCCAGCGCGCGCCGGCCTTTGATCGCCACTCGCGATAACCCGCGAACAGCCTGCTCGGCGACGGCCGGAGCCAGCTCGACGACGCTGAACGTGTCCCGCACGTCTACCCGACCGATGGCGTCCTTGGCGATCCCCACCTCCCGGATCAGCGCCCCCACGAGATCCTTCGCCGCCGCGCGGTCTTTCTTTCCGACGTTGACGAACACCTTCACCCATGCCGGCGCAGGGGTGGGTGGGGAGGGGCTGGCGGCCGATGGCTGACGGCTGATGGCCAACAGCGCCGCTGCAACCTCGGCGGGGTCGAACCGCTCGAATAGCGGGTCGAGCAGCGCGAGCTCGGCATCCACGCTGCGCTCGGTGAGGAGGCGGGCCACCTGCTCGCGCAGGGACGTCGCGCGGTCAGCGGCGCGGTCGGCGGCGGAGGGCAAGCGCAGCGGCGTCAGCGGCGCTGCGATGGAGCGCAGGTACGCGAGCTGCGCGGCCGCAGCGAAGACGATCGGCGTGCCGAGTCGCCCGAGCGCCGCGAACTGCTCGCGAGTCGGCAGCCGGGCGCAGAGGACGGCGTCGGGCGGCGCCTCGGGCGGCGCGAGTTCGCCGCCTTCCCACACCAGCGGCCGGCGCGGATCGAGCAGATCGATGGCTTCACGCACGGCGGCGCCGCGGCGGCAGGGCGCGACGACGACGTAGCGCGCCGGTCCGACCGGGGACAGCGGGGCGCCGGCCTCGTCCAGCGGCGGCGTGCCCACCACGAGTGCGCGACGGGCGTGACGCTCGAGGAAGTCGCCGAGCAAGGCCGGGTTCCAGCTCAGCACGATGCGGCGAGCGTCGCGGGCTTCGCCCAGCAATGTGTCGAGCGCCGCCGCGTGCTCGCCCGCGGCGAGGAGCTCGGGCCACGCGATGACGACGGTGGAGATGCTGTCGAGCTTGAGCGCGGAGCGCGCGACCAGCGCGGTGAGATCGGGTACCGCACCGGCGAGGATGTGTATGGAGCGGTCCTGCAGGACGCGAGCGCTACGGGTGAGACCGGTGACCGCGTGGACACGGATCGGAGCAGGAGCGCCCGCCGCCCACTGGGCCGCGGGTCCGTGGTCCCAGCAGATAATCACGGCGGGTGCGGTTACCAGCTCCCACACCGCAGCCGTCTGCTCTACGTCCGGCGGCAGGATTAGCACCACGTTCCGGCCGCGCTGCAGCGCGGCCTTGGCTTCGTCCAGCGTCACACGATCCTCGGTTGTCAAAGGGCGGAGGTACGCGGAGCATGGTAGCTTCCCGGAGGCAAACGCGCAACGGAGCGAACGGAAATGCGGAAGTCGGAACGCGGAACGCGGAACAGATCGGCCGCGCTTCAAGCAGAGACTCCCGCTTCGCGGCTCGACCTCGCCCTGCTGTTCCGCCTTCCGCGTTCCACGTTCCGCGTTCTCCCGCTGTTAGGCCTCGCCGCCGCACCGCTCGCCGGCCAAGCACCGCGGCCCAGAGCGCGCGACGTGGGGATCGTCGTGGGCGTGCTCCCACCGGGTCCGCTCGATGCGATCACGGATGTGGACGGCGTGCGGGTGGGGCACGCGACCGTGATTCGCGGCGACTCGATCAACACCGGGGTGACGGCCATCCTGCCGCACGCGGGCAACGTGTTCCGCGAGAAGGTGCCCGCGGCCATCGTCGTCGGGAACGGGTTCGGCAAGCTCGCCGGATCGACGCAGGTGAACGAGCTGGGTGAGCTCGAGTCGCCGATCGTGCTCACCTGCACGCTGTGCGTCCCGCGGGCCGCCGACGCGGTCCTGACCTACCTGCTCGGCCTGCCGGGGAACAATGACGTGCGCTCCGCGAATGCGGTGGTGGCCGAGACCAACGACGGACTTCTGAACGACATCCGCGTGCGGGCTATCACCCCGGAGGATGTGCTGGCTGCGATCCGGACCGCGTCCCCGGGGGCGGTCGGGGAGGGCGCGGTGGGCGCGGGCCGGGGCACGGTGGCGTTCGGATGGAAGGGCGGCATCGGGACCGCCAGCCGGCGGCTCCCCCTCGAGCTCGGCGGCTGGACCGTCGGTGCTCTGGTGCAGAGCAATTTCGGCGGTGTGCTGACCATCGCAGGCGCCCCGGTTGGACGGGAGCTCGGGCAGTATTACCTGAAGGACGTAGGGGCGCGGCATGCTGCGCCTCTACACCTCCCGGGAGACGGTTCGATCATCATCGTAGTCGCTACCGATGCCCCCTTGGATCATCGACAGCTCGAACGACTGGGGCGCCGCGCCCTCGCGGGCCTCGCCCGCACCGGGAGTAGCATGACGAACGGTTCGGGAGACTACGTGGTCGCGTTTTCGACGCGGCGGGGGAAGCCGGTGGAGGGCGGTGAAGGCCGGTCGAGGCTGATTGACACGCTGCCCGTCGTCACGAACGACGCGATGTCGCCCTTGTTCGAGGCGGTCATCGAAGCGACCGAAGAGGCCATTTATAACTCCCTGTTGCGCGCCGAGACGGTGCGTGGGTATCGTGGCACGGTGCGGGCGCTGCCGCTCGATTCGACGCTCGCGGTTCTGAAACGCTTCGGAGTCATCCGCCCATGACCCAGGGCTCGCCGTTCGGCCTGTCCCCGAACCTGCAGCACCTCGAGACGTCCGCGACCATCGCGATCTCGCAGGAGGCGAAGCGCCGCAAGGCGGCGGGTGAGGACGTGATCGACCTGGGTGCCGGGGAGCCGGACTTCCCCACGCCGGCGATCCCCGCCGACGCGGGGGTACGCGCGATCCGCGACGGCAAGACCCACTATCCGGCCAATGAAGGGATCCTCGAGCTGCGGGCTGCGGCGGCGAAGCACCTGTCGTTGCTCTCCGGCGGTCGCCCCGTGAACGCCGACCATATCGTCGTGTCGAACGGCTCGAAGCAGTCGCTCTTCAACGTCTGCTTCAGCGTGTTCGGCCCGGGTGACGTCGTCGCCATTCCCGCGCCGGCGTGGGTGTCCTACCCGCAGATCGTGCATCTCACGCGCGGGCGCCCCGTGCTGGTCCCCGGAGATCCCGAATGGGGCCTCAAGCTGAGCGTTCGCGATCTGGACCGTGTCGTACCGGGGGCCCAGGGGCTCATCCTGTGCTCGCCCTGTAACCCGACGGGCTCCGTGTACACCCACGCGGAGCTCAAGGCCATCGCGCAATGGGCGCGGGCCCGCAAGGTGTGGGTGATCGCGGACGAGATCTACCGTCGCATCCACTACGGGCCGGGTCCGGCGCCGTCGTTCCTCGATCTGCCGGACGAGTTCCTCGAGCGAGTCATCGTCATCTACGGCGTCAGCAAGGCGTATGCGATGACCGGGTGGCGCATCGGGCTCGCCCTCGCGCCGGCGAAGGTGGCGAAGGCGATGGCCGCGCTGCAGTCGCATACGACCACCGGCGCCAACCACCCCGCGCAATGGGCCGCGGCGGCCGCCCTCGGCGACGAGCGCGTGGAGCAGGATGTGGTGCGCATGGTTGCGGAGTTTCGCAAGCGGCGTGAGCTCGTGGTCGGCCGGTTCCGCCAGAAGCTCCCCGGTGTCGAGTTCGTCGAGCCGCTCGGCGCATTCTACTTCTTCTTTCGCGTGGACTCGTTGGGCGGGATCAGCGGCACGGAGTTCTGCACGCGGCTGATCACGTCCACCGGCGTCGCGCTGGTGCCTGGCGCCGCCTTCGGGGACGATCGCTACGTGCGGCTGTCGTACGCCGCGGCGACGGACGACATCGCTAAGGCGTTGGATCGGATCGTCGGGTTCGCGGAAAAGCTGGCGGATTGAGCGGGATGCAGGATGCGGGATGCGAGATGGGTCGACGCGCCAACGCATCGCGCATCTCGCATCCCGCATCCCGTTACAGCTTCGCCACTCGATGGCTTAAGACCTCGACGCCGGTGTCGGTCATCAGGCAGTCGTCTTCGATCCGCACCCCGAACTTCCCGAGCTGGTAAATCCCCGGCTCGATCGTGAACACCATCCCCGGCTCGAGGCGTGTCTCGTTGCCCTCGACGAGGTAGGGCGGCTCGTGGCCGTCCATGCCGAGGCCATGGCCGAGGCGGTGCGTGAAGCAGGGGCCGTAACCGCCGTCGCGGATCACCGTGCGGGCGGCACGGTCCATCTCCTGGCACTGCGTATACAGTGGCCGACCGAGCTGCATGGCGGCGGTCTGGGCGTCGTGGACGAGATTGAAGACCTTCCGGAATTCGGCCGACGGGCTGTCGCCGAACCAGGTGGTGCGGGTGATGTCGGAGTCGTAACCCGCGACGCGGCAGCCCGCGTCGATCAGCACCACCGTCTCGCGCTCCAGCTTCGGCCCCGCCGGGCCACCGTGCGGCAGCGCGCTCGAGGGCCCGAATTGCACGAGCCCGCCGCCCGGCGCGCCGCGCTGTTGCATCTCGCGCGACAAGAGCTGCGCCACGTCACGCTCGGTCACCTGCGCTGCGAGCTGGGCGAACGTGGCGGCGATCGCCGCTTCGGTGATCTCGATGGCGCGACGGATCAGGGCGAGCTCCTCCGGCGCCTTGACGATCCGCAGCCGTTCGGTCACCGGGGCTCCATCCACGAACTTCCAGCCTGACAGTTGGTCCGCCAGCGCCACATAGACGCCGTAGCTAGTGGTGGGCTCAAGGGCGATCACGCCGTTGCCGTGCGGCTTCAGCTCGCGCACCACGCTCCGCACCAGCTTGTACGGGTTCTCCTGCTCCTCCCAGCCCCGGGCGTCCGTGAGGGCGCTGTGCTGCTTGATGCGCTCGACCTCGAACGCGGGGCACACGACGACCGGCTTCCCGATCGCAGGGAGGACGACGGCGATGAGCCGCTCGCTGCGGCCAGGGTTGTACCCGGTGAAGTACTCGTAGTTGGTGCTCGGCGTGGCGATCAAGCAGTCGAGCTTGCGGCTGTTGAGCTCGGCCTGGGCGCGCTCGACGCGGCGGGAAAAAACCTCCGGAGCTAAGGTGGGCTCCTGGGCCGCGTTTGGTACGGCGCCGCGATCGCCCCGGCCACCGTCACAAACTCCCGCCGCTCCATCGTCCTGGCCCCTCCCCGCAGTGCGGCCTATATTATCCGCCCTCCCGAATCCGTGGAAGGTGTCGTTCCGGATGAACTTCGAAGCGCGCATCGAGCCACTGGACGGCAAGCTTCCCAAGGTCACCTACCACTGGGACCCCGAGACCGACATCCTTTCCGTCGCCTGCAAAGGAGGCGGAAAGACGAGCGGGTTGAATGGCACGGTGGATCTCGAAGGGAGCGACGGCTCCTTCGTCGTCATCGACGTCGCGGGCGGATGCCTGCGCGGCGTCGACGTGGTGACGTGGCCCGAGGACATCCGCACCGTGGATACCCTGACGATCCCGGAGCCCAGCAAGGAGGGCAGCGTCACCTTCCCGAGCCGGAAGTCGCAGCCGGGCGTCGCAGCGGTGGAAGTGGACACGGCGCTCACGGTGGAGAAGAATCAGCAGGAGTCGGTCTTCCACTTGCGCGTCGGGCGCACGCGTGCCACGACCGTCGTGCGGGTCGCGGACCGGCTGCTGGTGGAGGTCGACAAGCAGTCGCGCCTGGTCGGGCTCTGGTTCCTGGATGTGCCGCCGTTCCCCAACGTCGAGGCGACCGCCTGAGCGTGGACGAGCGGCTCGAGCGCTACGTTACCGAGCTGTTCGCCCGCGAAGATTCGATCCTGGCCGCCATCAGAGCGCGTCACGACGCGCTCCAGCTGCCGCCGATCGCGATCTCCCCGGACGAGGGGAAGCTGCTGCACGTTCTGCTGCGCGCCGTGCAGGCCGTCCGCGTGCTCGAAATCGGCGCGCTCGCGGGCTACTCGGGAGTGTGGCTCGCGCGTGCCCTGCCGTCCCACGGACGGCTCACCACGATTGAGAAGGATCCCCGTCACGCCGCGCTCGCCCGGCGCGCCTTTGCGGAGGCCGGCCTGGCGGAGCGAGTGCAGCTGATCGAGGGCGCCGCGCTCGCCGTGCTGCCCGCGCTGGCGCCCGGATTCGACGCCGTGTTCGTCGATGCCGACAAGGAGCCGCTGGCGCAATACTTCGACTGGAGCGTGCGCCTGCTGCGCCCCGGCGGGCTGCTGCTGTGCGACAATGCGTTCTTTCACGGCTCGGTGGTGGACGACGCGGATTGCTCCCCGGGGACCGAAGGGGTGCGGGCGTTCAACCGGCTGGCCGCGACTGATCCTCGCGTCGTCTCCGCCGTGGTGCCGATCCGCGATGGGCTCGTGATCGGGGTACGAGTCCCTGGATGAGCGATCACCTGCCGCGGCTCGGCGGGCTGCCGGAGCCCGAGAAGTACGAGCGACTCGTCGAGCGTCTGCCCGACGTTTGGTGGGCCGACGCAGGCCCGTTCGTGGGGCTGCACCAGCTCAACGCGGCGCGGGTGGAGTATTTTCGCCGCGTGTTCGGGGGGTTCGGGGGCAAGCGCGCCCTCGACATCGGGTGCGGCGGCGGGATCCTCGCCGAGTCGCTGGCGGCAGAAGGCGCCGTGGTGACGGCGGTCGACCCTTCCGAGAAATCGCTCGCAGCGGCGCGCCAGCACGCCGCGCGCTCCGGGCTCTCCGTCGACTATCGGCGGGCGACCGCTGAGAACTTGGCGTCTTGCAACTTCACTGAGCCCTTCGATCTCGTCTTTGCTGTGGACGTACTCGAGCACGTGGACGATCTCGACCGGACGCTCGCAGCGATCGCCGCCGTGCTGGCGCCTGGGGGCGGCCTGGGCTTCCTCACCCACAATCGCACCATTGCCGCGTTTCTGCAGCTCGTCTGGGCAGAGGAGTACGTAGACCACACCATGCCCGAGGGATTCCACGACTTCACCCGCTTCATCACGCCGGACGAGCTGACCGAGGGACTGGCGCGAAACGGGATGGTCGTCCAGGAGATGCAGGGAGTCGCGCGCGCGGGCGACGGCAGCGGACGCCGCGTCCTCACGGCGGACCTGACCATCACCTACGTCGGCTGGGCTCTGCGGACGCGGTAACGTGGCCGGCTCCTGGGTCGACGCGATCCTGGCGGCCGGCGCGGTGCCCGCCTCCTATGTGCCGGACGCGAGCGCCGGGCGAACCGACCTCGACGAGTTCACGGGTGCCGACTTGGTCGAGGACGCGGAGCTCCGGACGCGCTCGGTCGCCGACGCGCGGCCGCTCTCGCCCGGCGCGGTGGGCTTCCTCGACGGGATCGAGCAATGGCGTGTCGTGGGCTACGGCGGCGTGACGCCCATCGTGCGCGGCTACGTGGCCGCGGCCGTGCGCCGCCGCGGGCCCGACCGGCGCCTCTGCACCACATCCGAGCAGTCGCGCGAGCTCGCCGTCACCCGGCTCGCATCGCTCGCGGCGCCGGTGCGCCGGGCGCTCGAGACGTGCGGCGTCGACGTGGTCGAGTTCGCCGCCGAGGAGGCGGGCCAGCCCGCCCGGGCGATCGAGGCGGCGCGGCGGGAGCTGGAGCGGGCCCGCCTCGCGCTCGAGCGCGCGCTGGCGGAGCGGTGCCTGGCGCAGCTCGGCCCGGACGAGTGGCTCGTCGTCGACGGCGTGCTGTCCGATTCGGTCGCGCTCTCCGCGCATCCCCGCGCCGTGGGCGTCATCAAGAGTCACGGTGCGCAGTATTTCGAGGGCGCCGAGCTGGAGCGGGCGCTCACGCTGCCGGCGGGGCACCGCACCAGCGTGTTCGAGCCGCGCAGCCGCGGGGCGCGGCGCGCGATCTATTCCTGGTATCTCCGGTTCTGGCCCTGGGAGGGCAACGACCTGCTGTACGGCCTGGTACGGGTCGAAGCGCGCGCCCACGCCGACACGCTCGCCCGCGCCTCTGCAATGTCAGCGTGGCTCTTGCGCGAGCGGTCCCCGCTCTCGACGCCCGACGCACGCTGGGACCGCCTGTTGTATCCTATACATGACGTGGAGACCTATCTGCGGAGTCGCGCGCCGAACGACCTTCTTTCGCATCACGCATCCCGCCTCCCGAGAACGGGATCGTGATTCAGACACGGGATCCCGAACCGGTGGGGCGCGTCGTCGCCACCGAGCTCAAGCCCGCGACGCCGCACCAATTCCACTTCTGGACAGCGAACGAGACCACTATCGGCATCGGGGCGATCGTACGGGTGGCAGAGCCGGGGAAACAGCCGGGGAAGGAGGAAGGGGAAAGGGTCGTCTATGGCGTCGTGACGGACGGGTTGGCGTATTCCGATCTGGCGACCCCGCTCCACGACGTGGTCGGCGCCGAAGGAGACCCGGCGAAGGCGGCGGAGAGTCCCACGATCCGCCAGGAGATCCGCCTGTGGACCGCGGCGGTGCTGCGGCAACACCCGGAGGAGCCGCTCCAACCCGTGCCGCTCGGCGCCGTGTACGTCGCGACCGACGCCGACGTGGCGCAGGCGCTGCGCATGGATGCCTACGTCGCTGGCACGCAGCCGACGGGGATCCCCGTCGGCCTTTACACGGCGGCTGGCCTCGAGGCGCCGGTCTATCTCGACGCCGACTTCCTGCTCGGCCCCGAAGCCGCGCACTTGAACATCTCCGGTGTCTCGGGGCTCGCGACCAAGACGAGCGCAGTTGAGTTCTTGCTCGCGTCCATCTTCCAGCACTTCCCGGCCCATAAGGGCCGGATCGCCGCCCTGTGCTTCAACGTAAAAGGGCCGGACCTCTGCTTCCTCGATCGCCCGGGCGCGCTCGACGACGCGGATCGCCGCCGCTACGAGCGGCTGGGCATCACGCCGCAGCCGTTCGAGCGCGTCCGCTATTACGCACCCTTCAAGGCCGACGGGGTGAACCTCAACACGCTGCGGACGCACCCCGATCTCGTAGGGGACGTCGAGCCCCTCGTCTGGGGGCTCGCCGAGGTGCTGGATTTCGCGGAAGTGCTGTTGAACCGCGACGACATCGACGCCAAAGCCGACGCGTTCATCGACTTCCTCTCCGACCGTGTGCTCAACAAGGAGTTCGACGATGGCTTCGGCGGCAGCCACCGGGTGCAGTCGTTCGCCGACCTGGACGGGCTGTTCCGGGCGATCTTCGACGGGCTCGAACTCTCCGGGCGGAGCGACATGTGGCGCACCCATCACATCGCCACCATTCGCAAGGTCCGCAACCGCCTCTCCAACATCTCCACCCGCTGCAAGGGTCTCGTCACCGACGACGGCCCGTCGCACGACCTCCCGTGGGGACGGTTCGAGGACCGGACCGTGTACGTCGTGGACGTCGCCAACGTGGATCCCCTCGGCCAGGACCTCGTCTTCGCACGCGCCGTCTCCAAACTGCGCGAGCACCTGGAGCGTCGCGATCTCGGCGTCGACGCCGTCGTGGTCTTCGTGGACGAGCTCAACAAGTACGCGCCGGGCGACGGGCCGGAGACGTACGTGCGCAAAATGCTGCTCGATATCTCCGAGCGGGGACGTTACCTTGGTCTCGTGCTCTTCGGCGCCGAGCAGTTCCGCTCGCAGGTGCACCGGCGGGTGGTCGGGAACGCGGGCACGACACTGTTCGGGCGAATGGACGCCGACGAGCTCGCGACACCCGGCTACCACGTGCTCTCGCCGGCGGTCAAGATCAAGCTCGCCACGCTGCCGATCGGGGAGCTGATGCTGCGCCACCCGCACTTCACCCAGCCCATCTTCGTCCGGTTCCCCCGGCCCGCGGTGCTCCGGGGCCGGGACGGCGTCGAGCGCTTCCCGCCCGGTGCCGACCTGCCGTTCGAAGAGGCCGTCGTACGCCAGCTGGTGCGGCTCGACCGGCGCATCCGTCCGAACCAGGTGAAGGACTTGATCGCCGAGCGGCGCCCGGATGACGTGCGCCGCGCGCTCGCGGCGGTCCGCCGGACGCGCCCCGACGACGCGCTCGCGTATTTCCGCCGCATGCTGGGCGCACGGGTCGCGCCCGCCGCGGCGCCCGCTCGGGAGGCGGTGCCGCCGCTCAATCCGATCTCTGAAGAGCCCTACTGAATTGATGGGAGCCCCGACATGAGCGCCGCCTGTCGACTCGCCGTCGCCGCCACGGCGGTGGTCGTGGTTGGCGGCTGCCGCAGCAAGCCCGGGCCGAGGGTCTCGCTCCGCTACCACCCGCCAACAGGCGCAACGTTTCACTACACGCTCGAGCAGCAGAATTCGGTGAAAATGGAAGGCGGTCCGATGGCGCAACTCCCCGGGCAGGAGATCACGCTGCACATTTATTATTCGCAGGCGGTCACAGGCCCCACCACGGGCGGTATCGGCGTGACGGTCACCTACGACTCGACTACCATGGTGCCGGCGGGCATGGCGCCGGCGCTCGACCGGATGCGCGGGCTGACGAGCAAGGTCGTGTATGACGACCGCATGCACGTCGTGAGCGCGAGCTTCAGCGGGATCGAGGGCCAGCAGTCCCCCGTCGTCGAGCAGATGGGGAACAGTGTCAGGGGGATGACCGTCCCGCTTCCCGAGGGGCCGGTGGGAGTGGGCGACTCGTGGAGCTCCGAAACCGAGCTGCCGATCGCCGCACGGTTGGGGGCCAGCGCGCCACTCAAGGCACGTACCAAGCACACGCTAAAAGCGATCCAGGTCGCGGGCGCCGACACGTCCATCCTGCTCACGGTCGAGACGAGCTTCCCAGGGGAGCCGTTCACGATCACCCAGCTGGGTCGGACGGCCACCGTGAAGCTCACCGGGGTCATTACGGGCGAGCAGGTTTTCTCCCTCGCCAAGAGCGTGCCCGTGCGCTACAGCATGGGCGGCACGATGCGGATCGCCGTGCACGACCCGCAAAGCGGAGCGGCAGGTATGACCATCGCTATGGAGCAGCAGACATCGCTGCAGCTCACGGGCACCAACTGAGCGCGTGAAGCTCGCTCACCTCGCCGATCTCCACCTCGGCTTCCGCCAGTACGACCGGCAGACGCCCCGGGGCGGGAATCAGCGCGAGGCGGACGTGGCCGAGGCGTTCCGCCGTGCAGTGGACGACCTCCTAGTCCAGCGGCCCGACCTCATCGTCTTCGCGGGCGACATCTTCCATTCCGTCCGACCCACCAATCCAGCGATCCTGTTCCTGTTCCAGCAGCTGCACCGGCTACGCACGGGCCTGCCGGACGCGCCGATCGTGATGATCGCCGGAGAGCATGACACCCCGCGGTCCGTGGAGACCGGGACGATTCTCCGCCTGTATGAAGCGCTCGGTGTCGAGGTCGTGGTCGATCAAGCGCGCTACCTGACGTTTGCCAAGCTGGATTGCTCCGTCTTCGCCGCGCCGCACCAGGCGGTGGTCCAGCCCGAGCGCCCGGCACTCCGGCCCCAGCGCGGCACGACGTGCAACGTGCTGCTGCTGCACGGGCACCTGCCCGGTCTGGGCGAGCAGCGCGGCACCGCGGAATACGGCGGCGCCCTGATCAATCAGCACGACCTCGCGCCGGCCCAGTGGGACTACGTTGCGCTGGGGCACTACCACGTGGCGCAACAGGTCGCAGCCAACGCGTGGTACTCGGGCAGCCTCGAGTACGTGACCCCCAATCCGTGGGGGCAGCTGCAGGACGAGGAAGAGCAGGGGCGGCGCGGCAAGGGCTACCTGCTCGTCGAGCTGCCGGGAGCACGCGTCACGTTCCGTCCGATCGCGCCGGCCCGTCGCCACTTCGAGCTGTCGGCGATCGATGGCCATGGGCTCTCGGCCAGAGAGTTGGACCAGCACATCGCCGCGGCCGTGGGGGCCGCGAAGCCGCCGATCGACGACCAGGTGGTGCGGCTGCTCGTGTGGAACGTCGCGCGCGCGACCGCGCGCGATCTGGACCACGCCGCGATCCGCCAGTACAAGGCGCGGGCGCTCAACTTCCACCTCGATCTGCGGCGGCCGGAGGAGCACCGCGTGATCGGCGTCGGCGCCCCGGGCCGCCGGCACACCCTCCCCGATACGCTGCGTGAGTTCCTGGGCCGGCGGCCGCTCGACGCCGATCTGGACCGCGACGAATTCGTGCGGCTGGGCGTCGAATACCTCGAGCGGGTGGGACGGGAAGGGCAGGAGCCGGGCTGATGCGCCTGCACCGGCTGCGGCTGCTGAACTTCCGCCAGCACGCCGACACCGAGCTGGTGCTCGGGCCTGGGATCACGGGGATCATCGGGCCGAACGGCTCGGGGAAGACGACGCTGCTCGAGGCGATGGCGTGGGCGATCTACGGCAACGTCGCCGCGCGCGGCGACAAGGACTCAATTCGTAACCTGCGCGCCAAGGCGCGCTCGAGCGTCCGCGTGGAGATGGAGTTCGGGGTCGGGGCGCACGAGTACAAGGTGATCCGCGGGCTGCACAACGCCGAGCTCTACCGGGACGGGCAGCTCGTCGCGAACTCGCTCACCGAAGTGACGGCGCAGCTCGAGCGCGGGCTCGGGATGACGCACGACGAGTTCTTCAACACGTATTTCACCGGACAGAAGGACCTCGCCGTGATGGCGAAGCTGACCCGCCCCGAGCGCGCCGCCTTTCTGTCGCGCGTGTTGCGGTACGAGCAGCTGAGTATCGCCCAGGAGCGGATCCGCGAGCAGCGGAACGCGCTCGCAGCGGAGCTGCACGGGCGCGAAGTGGGGCTGCCCGAGCCGGCGGCGCTCGAGCGCGAGCGGGCGACGGCGGCAGCGCGGCTCGAGCAGGCGCGCCGGGCGGCCGCGGCGGCACAGGCAGTCCGCACGCGGGCGCAGGAGGTGGACGCCCGCGAGGCGCCGCGCTGGCAGGAATGGGTGGAGAAGGAGAAGCGGGTCCACTCGCTCGACGGCGACCGGAGGATGGCCGAGCAAGGGGTGACGGTCGCGAAGCAGGAGTGCGAGCGGCTCGACCGCGAGATGGCGGAAGCGCTCAAGGCCCAAGACCAGCTCGACGCGCTGCGCGCGGAGCTCGAGCCGATCGAGCGGCTGAAGCGCGAGCAGGAGGCGCTCGAGCACCTGCAGAAGGAGGAGACGGCCCGCCGGGCCGACGAAGGGCAGCTGGCGGAGCTGATGCGGACCATCGTGGGGCTCGACCGCCGCATCGCCGAGCTGGCGCCGGCCGGGGACGCGCTCGCCGGGGTGGAGCGCGAGGCGCACGCGCTCGCCGGGCGGCTCGAGGTTGCCGAGCGCGCCGCGGAGGAGCAGCGGGCGGCGTGGGTGCGGGAGAAGGAGTACGCGACCACGCGCCGCCGACGTGCCGGCGGCCGCTCGGGGCCGAGTACGCTGCGGTCCTGGGCGTCCTCGACCGCCGGATGCAGGCGATCGTGGACGACGGCAAGTACTTCCGCCACCGGCTCGAGCAGCTGGCCCAGCCGCCCGAGACGGTGACCACCGCGGAGGCGGCGCGCGAGGCCCTGCTGGTCGAGAGCCGCCGCGCGAGCGAGCGCGCCGGAGAGCTGCGCGCCCAGCTGGAGGAACGTGAGCGCGCAGTGGCGCAGCGCCGCGGGCTCGAGACCCGGGCCCGAGTGCTGGACGGGATGATCCGGGCTCGGCCAATAGGCTACGACCCGCAGCGGCACGACGCCGTCCGGGCCGAGCTCACCAAGCTCGAGCCCGTGGCGCTCGAGGCGGCGAAGCTCGCCGAGCGCGCGAAGCGCGCCGAGATCCTCGTCAAGGAGGCCGAGCTCGCCGAGCAGGCCCTGTCGGTGCACGAGCGGCGCGCCCGAGCGCTCGCCGCGGCGGTGGCGGCGGAACGGTTTTCGGAGCAGGCGTTCGCGGCCGCGCGGGAGCGGCATGATCGCGCGGCGCGGGCGCTGCGGGAGGCAGAGCTGGCGGTCGCCGAGACCCGCGGCGAGCTGACGGCGGCCGAAGCGGGCATCCGCGAGGTGGAGCGGCGTGAGGCAGAGCAGGCGGCCCGGGAGCGCCAGATCGCCGAGCTCAAGGTGCGGCTGCGGCTCCACCAGGAGCTGGACCGCGCCTTCGGCGATCTGCGGGCGGACCTGAACGCCGCCATGCGACCGGAGATCGCGGAGCTCGCCTCGGGCTTCCTCGCCGACCTGACCGACGGGCGCTACGAAGCCGTGGATCTAACCGAAGACTACACGGTCACCATCCTCGACGACGGCGTGCCGAAGCCCGTGATCTCCGGCGGCGAAGAGGATGTGGCGAACCTGGTGCTGCGCCTCGCGATCTCGCAGATGATCGCCGAGCGGGCCGGGCAGCCCCTGACGCTGCTCGTGCTGGACGAGATCTTCGGCTCGCTCGACGAGAGCCGCCGCCAGCACGTCGTCGGCTTGCTACGAAGGCTCGCGGATCGCTTCCCCCAGGTCGTGCTGATCACGCACATTGAGCAGGTGCGCGAGGGACTGGATCGGGTGATGCGGGTGGACTACGACGCCGCGCGGGGCACGAGCGTGGTGCGCGACGAAACGGCCACACTGGGAGCCGCAGATGCGGGCGTGGCTGCCTGAGCAGCAGCTGTCCGGCCCGGAGCCGGCGACCGAGCGGGACATAGCGGGGTTGAACCGCGTGTTCACCGAAGCGTTCACCGACCGGTACCGCCGGGACGGACTCGTGGGGGTGCGGGTGCCGCACCTGAACCCCCAGGTCTGGCGGTACGCGCTGCTCGACGCCGGCGCCGGCGCGCTGCTGTGGCGCGACGACTCCGGCCAGATCGCGGCCTTCAATATCGCGCACCGCTCCGGGACCGAGGGGTGGATGGGCCCGCTCGCCGTGCGACCCGATCGCCAGGGTGCCGGGGTCGGCAAGACCATCGTCCGCACCGCAATCGACTGGCTGCTCGAGCAGGACGTCGCCACGCTCGGGCTCGAGACCATGCCGCGCACCGTCGAGAACATCGGGTTCTACGCGCGGCTCGGCTTTTCGCCGGCGCACCTCACCGTCACGATGACGAACGACATTGCGACGCGCGGCCACCTGCCGCCCGCGCTGCTGTCGCACCGCAAGGGGAGCGCGGCGGACCAGGCCCTGGCAGCCGCGCGCCGGCTCGCGCACGAGCTGGCGGCGGGGTACGACTTCACCCGTGAGCTGCTCCTCACAGCCGACCTCGGGCTGGGTGACGCGTCGCTGCTGGACGGTGACGACGACCTGAACGCCGTCGTCCTCTGGCACGCCGCGCCGCTCGCCGAGGGCCGGCCCAAGGACGAGGTGCGCGTGCTCAAGCTCGCCGCCCGCGACCTCCAGGCGTTCGACGCCGCTATCGCGGGGACGGAAGCCGCCGCGGCGCGGCTCGGCATCCGGCGCGTGGCGATCCGCTGCCAGACGCGCTACGAGGGGGCGTTCCGCCGGCTCGTCGCGCGCGGCTACCGCGTTCGCTGGACCGACCTGCGCATGACCTACGAGGGCTACGCGGAGCCGCATCCCACCGAGGGCGTGCTGTTTTCCAACTGGGAGATCTAGGACGCGGAACCCCAAACGCGGAACGCGGAAGTCGGAACGCGGAACATTCGCGGAAGGTCCGTGCCGCACGACCCCTCACTCTTGTTCCGCGTTCCTCGTTCCCACTTCCGCGTTCGCATGACCACCGGTCTCATCATCTTCGCCCTCACGTACCTGCTCATCGCCGTTCAGCGGCTGCCGTTCGTGCACCTGAACCGGCCGGCGGCGAGCCTGGTGGGCGCCGTCGCGATGGTCGTGTTCGGCGTCCTCTCCCTCCCGGACGCGTACGCCGCCGTCGATTTCGACGTGCTCGTCTTCCTGCTGGGCATGATGCTCATCGTCGGCTATCTGGAGGTCGGGAAGTTCTTTGAATGGGCGGCGGAGTGGGTATTGCAGCGGGCGCGCACGCCCGAGCGCCTGCTGCTCGGCGTCGTGGTGGGCGGCGGCCTCCTGTCCGCGTTCTTCGTGAACGACACGATCTGCCTGGTCGTGACCCCGGTGCTGCTGGCGGCGCTCGGGCCGCTGCGGCTGCGGCCGAATGCGTATTTGATCGGGCTCGCGATGGGCGCGAACGTCGGCTCAGTGCTCTCGGTCACCGGGAACCCGCAGAACATGCTCGTCGGAATCTGGAGCCGGGCGACGTTCGGCGCCTTCCTCGTCCACATGCTGCCCGTAGCGTTGGGCGGACTCGCGATCACCTACAGCTACCTGCGGTGGGTGTACCGCCGGGAGCTGGGCGAGCCGTTCCGGGAGCGGCTCCAGGCGGTGCCGGTGACGCTCGACCGATCGCTCGTGACGCGGGGCCTAGCGATGTTCGCGGTTGCGGTGGTGGGGTGGCTCGCGGGCGGGTCGCTGCCGCTCGTCGCCATCGCCGCCGGCGCGCTCATGGTCCTGGTCGCGCAGCGCGATCCCGCGTACGCGATCGAGCGGGTGGACTGGGACCTGCTGCTGTTCTTCGCCTCGCTGTTCGTCGTGATGCGGGGCTTCGAGCAGACCGGTGCCGTCGCGTGGATCGACCGGCAGGCGCTCGGCGTGGTCGAAAGCAGCTCCCCGTGGCGCGCCGCGACAGCGGTGAGCGGCGTGATGGCCACGCTGTCGAACCTGATCTCCAACGTCCCCGCCGTGATCTTATGGCGCAATACCGTTCCCCACCTCCCTCACGCGGACTTGCTGTGGCGGGTGGTGGCGATGAGCTCCACCTTCGCGGGCAACCTGCTGCTCATCGGCTCGATGGCCAACCTGATCGTGGCTGAGAAGGCCGAGGCGCGCGGGGTGCGGATCGGGTTCGGGGAGTACGCCCGGGTCGGGGTCCCGGTGACGCTGTTGACGCTGGCGTGGGGGATCGTGGTGCTGGTGGTGACACGGTAGCGGCTATTCTGCTTCGCTGTCCGCCCGTCCGACCGTCATCGCGGCCGCGACTCGTCAAGGAGCCGTAGGAACCGGGGGTGCGCGCGCACGGCATCGAACTCCGGGTATTGCAACTGGTCCCAGAGCCACGTGCCCCGCGGGCGGAGTCGTTCGAGGAGGTCCAGCGCCGCTTGGTGATCGCCGAGCGCAATGAGCGCCATCGCCAATACGGCTCCGCCCCGGACGCGTTGGTCGAGGAGGGCGACCTCTCGGAGCAGCCGGCCCACCCGCGCGCGAGCGGAGAGGGTGTCCCCTGCCCGCGCCTCGACCAGCGCCAGGACGGCTTCGCCGAGCAGCGGGTCGCCAGCACTCAGCCGCGTGGCGGTCTCCGCGTCGCTCCGTGCGGCCGCCGTGTCGCCGAGCAGCAGGCGAGCCTCCGCCCGCCGCACGTAGCCGGGGTAGAACCCAGGGTCTACCGCCAGGCTGCTATCCAACCAGGCGCGTGCCGCCGTGTACTCACGTCTCCTGAGGCTCACCATTCCGAGGCCGGTAAGAGTGGTTCCCCGTTGTGGATCGATCGTCAGGGCTTGCTGATACTGACCGACCGCGGCGGCGTATTCGCCGTGGTTAGTGAGGAACGTTCCGTATTGGTGATGCGCCTCGGCGTTCCGAGGATCGAGCGCTACGGCTCGCTCGATTGCCTCTCGTGCCATGACGGGTGCGCGGGGATAGCGGTAGCTGAGCAGGAACGCGCGCGCCATCCAGGCGTCCGACGAGGTGGAGTCTTGGCGCAGCGCGCCATCGGCGGCGGCCAAGCCGCGCGCCAGGACGCTGTCGGCCGGTACGTCTTCGGGGAATGATCCCCAATAAAGCGTCTGTGCGTGAGCATAGGCGATCCGCGCGAGCGCTCGAGTGAAGCCCGGGTCGAGCCGCAGCGCTGCGCGGTACTGGTCCACCGCCTGCTTGGTGGAGCGCGCGGTGCGTTGCGCGAGGTAGTAATTGCCCTTGACGAAGTAGTCGTAGGCCTCGGGACTCCGCGTCGGACGAGCGGCGAGGGTCGCTCGCTCAGCCGGAAGCAGTCGGCCCGCGATGACACCCGCCACCGCGCGTGCGATGCCCTCCTGGAGGTCGAGCAGGTCGGCCTGGGCGCGGTCGTACTGCTCGCCCCAGAGACGCACGCCGGTGGTGGCCCGGACGAGTTCTACGGTGACGCGGAGCCGAGTGCCGGAGCGCCGCACGCTGCCGCTCACCAGGTGCGCGACGCCGAGCGCCCGCCCGAGTTGCGCGGGATCGAGCTCGGCGGCTCGGTAGCGACGCACGGCGTTGCGGGACTTCACGACCAGCCGCTCGACCCGCCCGAGCTGGGCGATGAGCTCTTCGGTAAGCCCCTCGGCGAGGTACGCATCGGCGGTGTCCCGGGAGAGGTTGTCGAAGTACAGGACCGCGACGCTGTTGGTCGCTGGCGCGACCGCGGCGCGGGCCGTCCCGCACGGCGGCGGCGAGCCGTCGGGGCATTGAGCTTGGAGCCTGGTCGCCGATGCCACGACACCCAGCCACCACAGGAGCCATGTGACGTGTTTCATCGCGGCGCCCCGAGCGGTCGAGACTCCTCGACCAGCTGCTGGAAGCGAGGGTTCGCACGGATGGTATCGTACTCGGGCAGGCGCAAATCAAACCACAGCGTCGCGCGGCGCGGCTCGACCCGTTCCAGGAACTCGACCAGTCGATTTTCCCCGGCGGTGGCGAGCAGCGCCGGCCCGACGTAGCGCGCATCCCGGGGGGAAGGGTGCAGCGAGTCGACGATGGCTTGCAAAAGCTCCTGTAGGCGCGCGCGAGCCGCGAGCGTGTCCCCGCTACGCGCGTCCACCATCGTGAGCACCGCCAACCCGGGCAGCCGGTACCCCGCTCCGAACCGAATCGCCATCTCGCCATCGGTGCGAGCCTGCGCGAGGTCACCCAATTGCAGGGCCAGCATGCCGCGATGTGCGTATCCGATGGCGAACGTCGGATCCACGGTGAGCGCGCTGTCCAGCCAGCGACGGGCCTCGGCATAGCTGCGCGCGACCACTCGCTCCAGTCCCAGTGACACGAGCGTGAACGCGCGCGCGGCGTCGAGGACGAGGGCATGCTGGAACGCAGCGACAGCGGCAGAGTCCTTGCCACGGTACAGCAGCCGCGCTCCATACTGATGGTATGCTTCCACGCTGCGCGGATCGAGAGTGATCGCGCGCTGAAACGCCCCGAGGATCTCATCCTCGCTCAGCGGCTTGCCGGCGCTCAGGTCCCGATAGCTCAAGAGCTGACCGCGCGCCACCCAGGCGTCGGAGGAGGTTGGCTTGAGTGCCAGAGCCCGGTCGACACTAGCGACCGCGCGAGCGAGAAGCGATTCGGGCGGGTCGGCGGGTGAGGGCCAGCTCCAGTCGAGAAACAGTCCGTACCCAAAGGCCGTCCGCGCGAAGGCGTCGGCAAATCGGGGGTCGACTCGGGTTGCCGTCTTGTACTCGTCGATCGCGCGTGCGACGGAACTCCCCGTGCGCTGTGCGAGCAGGTGATTGCCGCGGAGGAAGTGATCGTACGCCTCTGGACTTGCAGTCGGCCGAGCTGCCAACGTCGCGCGCTCGGCGGGCAGCAGCTGGCCGCCGATCGCCGAGGCGACGGCGCGCGCGATGTCCTCCTCGACCGCCAGCAGATCGGCGTCCGTGCGGTCGTACAGGTCGCCCCAAACGTGCTCGCCGTCCGAGGCCCGCACCAGTTCGACGGTCACGCGCAGTCGGTTCCCCCCGCGCCGCACGCTCCCGGTGACTAATCGCGCGACGCCGAGCGCACGCGCGGCGGCCAGTGGGTCCGCCCCGCTCTGCTTGAACCGCCGCACCGCGGCGCGGGACTTCACCGCGAGCCGCGGCAGCTGCCCGAGCCGAGCGATGAGTTCCTCGGTGAGCCCCTCCGCGAGATATGCATCCGCGGTGTCGGCAGACAGATTGTCGAAATACAGCACCGCGACGCTGTTGGGCGCCACCTCGGGCTGGCGCCTGGGGTCAGTGCGAGCCGCCCGGCACGGCGGCGGGGAGCCGTCGGGACATTGCAGGGCGGACAGGCGGACCGGCGAACGGGCGGACAGGAACGCGAGCAGCGCGAGCGCCTGCGGTAGACTGCGCGAGTGAACTCGCGGCTCGGCCCTGCTCGTAAACGGGCCCACCGCCGCTTCAGCGGCAGGGCCGAGCCGCGGCTTCAGCCGCGGATCGAGGCCGTCGGCTTCAGCCGCGCATAGGCGCGCGACGCCCATCGCAACGCTCCCCGTCGGACCCGCCCAACGTATGGCGCACGCCCCAGCCCGGCCAGAGCCGGTGGCCTTCTGCGCCGTGCGGGCGTAGAATCTCGCCGTCCCCAGCCCCCGTCGCCATGCATCTCAAGTCTCGCAGCAGTGTTGCTCTCGCATCGGCCGTGCTGCTCGGCGCCGCCCCTCTCGTCGCACAGAAGCCGAGGCCGAAACGGCCGCCGGCCGCGGCGCCCGCGGACACCGCTCGCCGCGCGGACTCCGCGGCCACCGCCAAGGACTCGCTCACCCGGTTCCTCGAGAACTTTTCGCTCCGCAACCTCGGCCCTGCCGCCTATAGCGGGCGGGTGACCGCGCTCGCCGTGCCGCACGCAGCCGGTTATCCGAACACCTTCTACGTAGGCGCCGCGGGGGGCGGCGTGTGGAAGACTACCAACGGCGGGATCACCTGGCAGTCGGTCTCGGAAGGACTGGGCGTCCAGACGATCGGCGACCTCGCCGTCGCGCCCTCCGACACGAACATCGTGTGGGTCGGAACGGGCGAGAAGAACAGCCTGCGCTCGCAGTGGTGGGGCGACGGCGTCTACAAGTCCACCGACGGCGGCAAGAAGTGGACGAACATGGGCTTGAAGGACACGCGCTCGATCGGGCGCATCGTGCTCCACCCCACGAACCCCGACATCGTCTACGTCGCCGCGCTCGGCCACCTCTGGGGCGCCAATCCCGAGCGCGGGATCTACAAGACGACCGACGGCGGCAAGACATGGAGCCGGATCCTGTTCGTGAACGACACCACCGGCTTCGTGGATCTCGAGATGGACCCGGCGAATCCCGACGTGCTCTACGCCGCTGCGTGGCACCGGTTGCGCTGGGGCGGCAGCCACATGCAGGGCGTCGGGAAGGGAAGCGGGATCTACAAGACGGCCGACGGCGGGAAGTCGTGGACGAAGCTGACCGACCCCGCCCTGAAGAATGGTCTGCCGACCGACCGGCTCGGCCGCATCGGCCTCGCGGTGTCTGCAAAGGACCCGAAAGTGGTCTACGCCACGATCCAGGTGGACCGTGGGGTCACCGACCCGCTCCAGGGGCGCTACGGCGGCGTGTTTCGCTCGAGCGATGCCGGCGCGACCTGGACCCAGGTGAACGACCTCCAGGCGATTCCGCACTACTACTACGACGATATCTGGATCGACCCGACCGACCCGGACCACGTCTGGACCGTCTCGCCGGCGCTGCTCGAGAGCAAGGACGGCGGCAAGAGCTTCGCGCCCGACTCCCTGCATCTCGTCCACGGCGACTACCACGCGCTGTGGATCGATCGCGGCGACCCACAGCATCTCGTCATTGGGAACGACGGCGGAGTGTATGTCTCACGGGACGGCGGGAAGGCGTGGGAGCACATGGCGATTCCCATCGGGCAGTTCTACACGGTGGTCGTCGACAGCTCGCTCACGCCGTATCAGGTGTGCGGTGGCCTCCAGGACAACGGCGTGTGGTGTGGGCCGAGTCGGACGCGTGATACGTTGGGCATCACCGATGGCGACTGGTACCCGGTGAACGGCGGGGACGGGATGTGGGTACAGATCCCCGCCAACGACCCCTACACCGTGTACTCCGGGTGGCAGTTCGGACACGTGTCGCGACTCGACTTGAAGACCTGGCAACGCGATGACATCACTCCGCTCGCGCTCGACGCCGGCCTGGACTCGGGCTATCCCTATAATTGGGGCTGGACCACGCCGATCCTCGTGTCCCAGCACGACCCCACGGTCCTGTACGTCGGTGCGAACCACCTGATTCGTATGACGCATCGCGGCGACGACTGGGAGGTGCTCGGGCCGGACATGACCCGGGCGAGCCGCGAGCACCCCAGCGCCGAGGTGGGGCACACGAGCTATCACGCGGTCTTCGCCATCGCCGAGAGCCCGCGCTCCAAAGACGTGCTGTGGGCGGGATCGGACGACGGACTCGTGTGGCTGACGCGCGACGGCGGCAAGACATGGATGGAGCTGAGCACGAGCTTCCCGAAGGGCGCGCCTACGTCGTGCTGGGTCGCAACCATCGTGACGTCCTACCACGTCGCGAGCCGCGCCTACCTCGTGTACGACTGTCACAGCCGCGACGACTATGCGCCGCACGTCTACCGTACGGAGGACTTCGGCAAGACCTGGGCCGAGATCGGGCAGCCACTCCCGGCGGATCAGGGGAGCCTCACGCTGTTCGAGGATCCGGTCAACCAGCGGCTCCTCTGGGTCGGCACGGCGACGGGGGCGTACGTGTCGCTCGACGGGGGCAAGAGCTGGCGGCGGTTCGGCAAGAACCTCCCTCCTGTCCCTGTCGAGTCCATGGCGATGTCGTTTGCGCAGCGCGACCTCGTCGTGTCGACGCACGGTCGCGGTCTCTGGATCACTAACATCGCGGCGCTCGAGGAGATGACGGACACCCTGCTCGCCGAGGCGGTCCACCTGTTTCAAGTTCCCGCTGCCTATCAGTATCGCCCGCGCGACACCTACCCCGACTGGGGCAGCCGGCCGTTCGTCGCGCCGAACCCGCCGCGCGGCGCGGTCATTACGTACTACCTCAGGGAAGTGCAGCCCGACGGCGTCAAGCTGGTAATCGCCACCGCGGCGGGGGACACGATCCGCCACATCACCGGCCCTGGGTATCCCGGCCTCCAGCACGTCACCTGGGACCTGACGCGCGACAAGCCGCGGCCGCGCGAGCTCGGCGGCCCCACGTCCCGCGACGACCTGCGGCGGGTGCTGCCTGGCGAATACGTGGTGCGCCTGACCCTCGGCAAACGACCGCTGGAGCAGCGGATCGTCGTCCAGGACTGGCCCGCCGACCGCGTTGGCCGGCTGCGCTGAGCCCGGAAAGGTTGCCTGTCGGGCAGTCACGCCTTATCATGGAGCCGCCGAAAACGGACCGAGGCGTCTTACAGTGGCACGGTCTCGGTCAGTCCCTCGAACAGAGCCAGCGGCCAGCAAACCTGCACGGTCGCGATCTCAGGGACGACGCATCGGTTCACCGAAACCTGGCTGGCTTCCCACTAGGCGCCTAATCCCCATTTTTCCCACCAAGGAGGTTGCTCAATGTCCCGCTTTCTGAGACTCAGCCTTGTCGGCGTCTTCCCTTTCGCGCTCGCGTGCTACCACGCCACCGTGGATACTGGCCTGAAACCCTCTGCCCAAGTAGTCGAAAAGTCATTTGCCGCAGGTTGGATTTTCGGGCTCGTGCCACCGAGCACAGTCGCGACGGCCTCGCAATGCTCGCACGGCGCCGCGAAGATCGAGACGCAACTCAGCTTCGTCAACCAGTTGGTGGCGTTCTTGACTCTCGACATCTTCACGCCGATGAGCATCAAAGTGACGTGCGCCGAGGGGGGCCGCGCGTCCGTCTCGCCAACAGCGCCGACCATTGATGTCGGAGCGGACGCAACACCGGAACAGATTCGCGACGCCATTAGCCGCGCGGTCGGGCTATCCCTGCGCGCAAACGCGCCAGCGTATGTCGAGTACTGAGAGACCGTAAGGGCAGCGCGCAGACGAGGGGCGCATCGGCAAGATGCGCCCTCCCGCTTCTGTGCCCTGCATGAAGACAGGCCCTGGAGCCTGGACAAGTCCTTCCTGGCGGACCTGAGTGAGATAACCCAGAAAGACGGCTAGCCACGGACGCGTCGCACTTCGTGCGACCGTCCGGCCGTCCGGCGGGCCGAGCCCGTTGCCCGCGCGCCACAGCGTTGCGCGCGCCCCCCTCCCAGTGCGTGCTCTGCATCACCCATCGCGATCCAACCGGTGTCGCTCTGCGGTCGGAACGGTTTTTGCCCGACCTACATTACGGGCACGTTCTGTCGCGAGGGAGCCATGCACGTCCGCACATACGCAACCATTGTCGCGTTGGGATTCCCGTTCGTCGCCTGCCAAGACGCGTCGCGCTCCGTGGACACCCGGCCGGTGGGGCCGGGCGGACCCGGCGATACCGTGGCGCAACGCGCCGCGCCGGAGGTCGTTCCCGGCCAGTACATCGTCGTGTTCCATGACGCGGTCACCGACCCGGGCACGGTGGCGACCGCTCTCGTGAGCGGGCTTGGTGGCTCGATGCTGCACATCTACACGAGCGCCATCAAGGGCTTCGCCGCGCGGCTCCCCGCGTCGGCCGTGGGTGCGATCCAGCGGAACCCGCTCGTCGCGTCGGTCGAGCCCGATCAGGTGATGCGGGCCGACGTCACCCAAGCGATGGATGCCAACGGCGATCCCTGGGGCCTCGACCGCATCGACCAGGGCGCGCTGCCGCTGTCACGCACGTACAGCTACACCTCGACCGGCGCGGGCGTGCACGCCTACATCATCGACACCGGGATCTGGACACTGCATCCTGAGTTCGGCGGCCGCGCGGACGACGTCTATGACGCCCTGGGCATCACGGGCCAGGACTGCAACGGCCATGGCACCCACGTCGCGGGGACGGTGGGCGCGGCGACCTACGGCGTGGCCAAGGGAGTGTCCCTGCACGGCGTGCGGGTGCTCAGCTGCGCCGGCATCGGCCTCAACTCCGACGTGATCGCAGGGGTCGACTGGGTCACGGCGAACCACGCCAGCCCCGCCGTGGCCAACATGTCGCTCGGCGGCGGCAAGTCCTCGGCGCTCGACCAGGCGGTCACGAATCTCTGGAACTCGGGCGTCTTCCTGGCCGTGGCCGCCGGGAACGACAACGCCGACGCCTGCGGCTCGTCGCCAGCCGGCGCGACGGGCGTGTTCACTGTGGCGGCGTCGGAGAAGACCGACGCCAAGGCGTCGTATTCCAATTGGGGCACCTGCGTCGAAGCGTACGGGCCGGGGTCGTCGATCAAGTCCACCTACCTCCTCGGCACGACCATGACCCTGAGCGGCACGTCGATGGCCACACCGCACGTCACGGGCGTGGCCGCCCTGTACAAGGCGACCTTCGGCGACGCAGCGTCGGCGACGGTGTCGAATTGGATCATCAACAATGCCACGACGAGTGTCATCACGGGGAATCCGTCGGGGACCCCCAATCGGCTGCTGTTCAAGTCGACGCTGTAATGCGCAATTAAGACAAGAACTTCGGCGCGCCCGCAATGATGCGGCGAGCGAACAGCACGACGGCGACGGCATACAGCAGGTGCACCGGCCCGCTGCCCACGTGGGCCACGAAGACGATAATCATCCACACCGCGAGCAGTACGATAGCCCCCACCAGCGTCAGGTTCATGGCACTCCCCACGTTTTTGCGTGACGGTTGTGTGTAACGCCCTTCCTTGACGTCTCACGTCCACGTTGTATTGTAGTTTAGGGACGGGGAGAAGAATTATTGAGCCAACAGGCTCGATCGTGGACCCAGATACTGTGACCGATGTCAGGCCCCCTCCGAGGGGAAGACAGACGCCATGGTGAGGGACCAGTCATTACCTTCGGGCTTCAATAATCCTCTCTGTTCCTGACGTACCGGTCGGCCGGGCCGCGTTAGGCGGTGCCGGCCGATCGTTTTTCGGAACGCGGAACGCGGAACAGCACACCCGGGTCACGAAGCGCGATCTCACTACTCGAAACCGACCTTTCTGTTCCGCGTTCCGACTTCCGCGTTCCGCGTTCCGCGTTATCGCCGGACCGTCTCCCAAAAGTACTTCGGCGCCAGCAACGCATGCCCCCGCACCACGAATCCGATCACCAGGATCGCGATCCAGATTCCGTAGGCGACGGCGATCTCCTCGCGCAGCGTCGGCCGCAGGAACTGCACCAGCCACAGGACGAAGATGATGGTGGCATCGAGCCAATCGAACTCCATGTTCGCGAGCAGCAGCACGGCGAGCCCCGACTGCAGCAGCGTGAGCAGCAGCTCGAGCCGCTGGGCGTCGTCGAAGCGGAAATCGAGCCACACGCCGTGGTGGCGGAGACTCGAGTAGCCGTAGACGAGCGGGATCATGGCGGCGAGCACGGTCCATTGGTTGATGTTGCTGGAGACCATGTTCATGAGCGCCATGGGCGCGCGGTGGGCCCGCCGCGCCCAGTAGAACGCCGAGACCTTCTCGGGGAATTCGGAGAGAAACGGCGCCACCCACTGCACCAGCACGAACTGGCTCACGCCGAACAATCCCGCGACGGCGAGCATGGACTCGAGGAACGGATGCGCAGTGGCGTAGAGCAGGCCGCCACCGGCCGCGAACAGCCCGCCGATGGCCGCCTTCTGCCGCCAGCCGGGCTGGCGGTACGCCCAGCGGGACACCGCCGGCGCCTCGACGACGCTGTCCACGTCACGCGGCGCGGTACGGAGCAGCGCCCACAGGTAGGCGACGTAGAGGGCGAGCAGGACCGCGGCATCCACCCAGCCTAAGCTGCGCCGCAGCAGGATCACGACGAAGTAGAGCAGCGGCGGCACGAGCCCCACGACCTCGACCGCGTGCTCGCGGTCCAGCTGGATGGCGGGCAGGAGGGGCGCAGCATGCTGCGCCCCTCCAGTGGTATGCTGCGCCCCCACGGCCCGCTTCCGTCCGGCGGCGGCGAACACGAAGTAAATCATCGGCCATCCCAGGCCGAGCAGTAGGCGGATGGCGCCGGTCAGGTTGGCGATCGCGAGATGGGCGCGCTCCGGATCGCGCCCGGCGTCCCAGGCGATCACCGCTTCGACGGCGAACTCGGGCAGCGTCTGCAGCCAGGCGAGGATGGCGAGGGCGAGGCCCTGGGAGATGAGGAACTGCGCGGCTTCCGCGCCCCAGGCGACGAGAAATGCCGCCGCGAGGATGCTGGGGAAGGTCCACAGGGCGGACACCGCAGTGGCTCCCGCCGTGGACACAAAAGCGAGTAGCTTTAGTTTCACGTGCGCCGAAGATAGTCCGGCCCCGGAGGCCCAACAAGCATGGGACGCGACAAAATGAAGTCCGCCAGCCTGCACAGCTTCCACGCGGAGCACACCGCGCCGCTCGCACCGGTATCCTCCGGGGAAGCACGCTCGGCCTTCGAGACGCTGGTGCGCGAGATGCTCGTGCAGCTCGGTGAAGATCCCGTCCGCGAGGGCCTGCGCCAGACTCCGTCCCGGGTGGAGGCGTCGCTCAAGTGGCTCACGCGTGGCTACCACATGTCCGTGACGGCCGGCTCGTGGGCCTGTCGAAGATTCCCCGCGTGATCGAGGTGTTTGCCCGCCGGCTGCAGGTGCAGGAGCGGCTCACCGACCAGGTGGCCGATGCCCTGATGGAGGTGCTGGAGCCGCGTGGTGTGGGCGTCGTCATCGAGGCCTACCACCTCTGCATGATGATGCGGGGCGTCGAGAAGCAGAACTCCAAGACCGTGACGAGCGCGCTCCGGGGCGCGCTGCTGCAGGACGCCAAGACCCGCGACGAGTTCCTCAGACTGGTGCACGGCGGTCGGGGCCTGGAGTGAGCGCGGCTCCCCTCAGCGGGAGGCTCGCGCTCGTCACCGGCGCCTCGCGCGGCATCGGGCGCGCGGTGGCGGACGGGTTGCACGCGGCCGGGGCCCATGTCGTGCGCCTGGCACGCAGCCTCCAGGAAGGCTCGGCCGACCGGCGGACGGATCTGCGCTGCGACGTCACCGATCCCCGCGCCGTGGAGCGGGCGATCGGCCGCGTCCTCACCGAGCTCGGCGTCCCGGACGTCGTGGTCAACAACGCCGGGACGTTTTTCATCAAGCGGATCGAGGAGACGACCCCCGACGAGTTCGAGCGGACCATCGCCGTGAATCTCATGGGCCCGTTTCTCGTCGCCCGGGCGCTCGTGCCACACTTCGTGCAGCGGGGCACCGGACACCTTGTGACGATCGGCTCCGTCTCCGACCACGTGGCGTACTCCGGGTCGACGGCCTATGCGGCGAGCAAGTACGGACTGCGAGGCATGCATGAGGTGCTCCGCCAGGACCTCTCACGCACCGGCGTGCGCACCACGCTCGTCTCTCCCGGGCCGGTGGATACGCCGATGTGGGATGCCGTCGATCCCGACTCGAAGCCGGGCTTCACCAAGCGGAGCGCCATGCTGCAGGCGGAGGACGTCGCCGCGGCGGTGCTGTACGCGGTGACGCAAGCCCCGCGGGTGGATGTGACGGAAATACGGCTGATGCCGACGGTTTATACGGCGAGGGGCTGAAGCGAATGCGGAAGTCGGAACGCGGAACGCGGAACATCAGGGGTGAGTTCGAAGAGCGACGCCCCGATCGACACTCGCCTGGCTGTTCCGCGTTCCGCGTTCCGCGTTCCGCGTTGCTTGCGACCCTCCTGCTCGTCTGCGCATCGAGCCTCTCCAGCGCCCAGTCTCTTCCACCCTTACCGGACACCACCGGCTTCGGTGTCCACGTACTGGCCATCGCCCGCGCTCCGGACAAGACGATCTGGGTGGGGAGCTACGGCCAGGGAATCTTTGTGCTGCGCCCGGGCGCCTCCAGCTGGGAGCAGCTGCGGCACGCGAGCGATTCCGCGGTGCACTCCATCTCTTGGGACTTCGTGCACGCCTTCGGGTTCGGGCCTGCGGGGGAGATCTGGTACGGCACGGTCGGCAACGGCTGGGGGCTGTCGACCGACGGCGGGAAGACGTGGACCAACTGGGAGTTCAGACAGCTCGGCCCTGAATGGCAGTACGTCGCACCCAACGGCATCGTCACTCGCGGCGACACCGTGTACATCGGCACCGCGAACGGCATCAAGCTATCCTGGGACCGTGGTGCGACCTGGGCCGAGGTGACCGATTCGGTCGGTGCGACGACGGCGCAGCGCGTCTGGGGACGAATTCGCAACCAGTACGTGCTGGCACTCGCCGCGGGCCGGGACGGCGCCCTCTGGGCCGCTCACCTGCACGGCCTGGCGCGCTCGCGCGACGGCGGTCGTACCTGGAGCGAAGTCCCGGCTCCAGCTCGGGTGCGCGCCCTCGCGCCCGATTCCGGTGACATCGTGTGGGTGGGGACCGAGCGGGGCCTGTACCGACTCGGACACGACCCCTCTC
>QHTT01000055.1 GCA_003220935.1 Gemmatimonadota bacterium | reverse complement strand
CACGGCCTATCTCCCGAAGAGCGTGTTGAGGCTCTCGCTCAACTCACGCTCGAAGTCCGCCGCCAGCACCTGCTTCGACACGCCTTCCTGGGGGCTCGCAGCCTGGAGATCCGCGGTGAGTTGCTCAAAGAATAACTGCACCAGGCCGAGCGACGAAACGTGGAGGTCGTAGACGACGAGCACCACGAGTTTCCCGCGCCCCGTGGGCACGACGCCGAGAAAGATCCCGTGCCCCTCGCCCTGGTGGTTCAGGACCGCGAAGGGTGGCTGCGCGAGCTGCCGCGCGATCTCGTCGGTCGAGGCGATGATCGCGGCGCCGAGCGCGGCGGCCGACATCACGTCCACCGCGCGGGAGAAGCCGTGCTGGGCCATCACCTGGCCGGCTGAGGTCATGACCAGCACGAGTCGCGCACCCGCCTCCTTCACGAACGTGACCAGCGGCTCGAGCGTCCACGCTTCCACGGCGCGTGTCGTCATCCGACGGCCTCCGCCGCTCGGAGCAGCTCCAGGCGCACCAGCCCCACGTTCACGTCCGGCTCCGCCACGGCCACGATCAAGACCCCGGACGGCGCGGGCACCACGAGCAGGCTCCCCTGGTCGCACTGCAGGTGCCAGAACAGGCTCGCCCCGAGGCCCGCCGCCTCCATCGCACGCCGCAGCCGCGACGCCAAGCTTGCCGCCAGCGCCGCGACGGCCACGCCCTTGATCCCCTCCATCAGCTGCTCGGCCACGACGAGCCCGTCGTCCCCCGACACGAGCATCGCGCCCCGCACGCCGCGCACCCGCGTCACGAGGTCCAGCGCCGGACCGTAGCCCGCCGGGCGGGAGGCGTCGGTCATCGGTCGAGCTCCAGCCAGCGGCGGGCCGCGGCAGCGGCGCGCTGGGCGATGATCGCGAGCCGGCCCATCGGCACCGAGCGATCGCGCACCACGAGCAGCACCGCGTCGCCCCCGGGGGGGGTGAGGTGGATGTGGCCGAGCTTCCCCTCCGCCGCGACCCCGCTCCACCGCCCCAGCCCGAGCAGTTTCGTGGTGCGCGCCGCCTCGTGCGACACGCCGGCGAGGTACGCGGCGACGGCGTCGGTCACGTCCCGGCCCCGTGGGTCCTTGAGGGCACCGCCCAGCACCTGGCCCTTGGCATCGAGCAGGAGCAGGCCTTCCTGCGCGCCCTCGAGCCCGGCGAACACGCGCGCCTCCTCGAGCGGCGCCGCGGCGGGGGCGGCGGGGGCCAACTCCTCCGCTGCGGCGGCTGCCGCGCGCGCCGCGTCGGGAGCGCCGCCAGGCCCGCCACCGCCCTGGGCCAGCGCCAGCGCCTGCGCTACGCCCGGGTCGTCGGGCGCGTGCTGCCGAGCCGCCTCGAGGTGGGCGACGGCCTGGCCGACGTCGCCGACCTTGAAGTAGAGGAATGCGAGGCCTTTCAGGGCCCCGATGTGGTTCGGCGCGATGCGCAACGTCATGTCCCACTCGTCGAAGGCACGTTCGTAGTCGCGTTTATCGGCGAGGATGCGGGCGTACAGGTCGTGAGCGTCCGCCAAGTGCGGATGCCGCTCGAGGCCGGTCAGCGCGACCCGGTGCGCAGCGTCGAACTGTCCCTTCTGGCGCAGCATCTCCCCCAGCCGCAGGAACACCAGGCTGTCGGGGTCCTGTGCCAGCTGCGAGGAGAGCGTCTTGATCTCGTCAGGCATGGAGCCCCGCTCCGGTGCCGCCGAGCGTCTGCGCCGCGGTCTTCGCGCGGCGCACCTCGTCCAGCTGCGCCAGCTCGGTCTCCGAGCGCGCGGCGAGCCGCTCCCACTGTTCCCACTGCTCCACCGCCTCCGCGAAGCGCCCGGTGGCGACCAGCGCGTAGCCGAGGAAGCGGTGCGCGGCGACGAGCAGCGGATCGAGCCGCAGGGCGCGCCGCAGCTCGTCCACGGCGGCGGGGCGCCCGGCCGCGAGATCGATGCGGCCGAGCAGCAGATGCACCGTCGGGTCGTGCGGATGTACCCCCGCCGCCTGCTCAGCCAGCGTGCGCGCCTCCTCGAGCTCCCGGCGCCCCAGCGCCGCTTCGGCGCGGGCGACGAGCTCGGCCAGGTCCGACGTCAGAGTGGTCCGCTCGCGCTTCGCCGTCCCGGGGTCGACGAGCACCACGATGCCCGCGCTCTCGAGCCCGAACAGGGTCTTCGCCACATCGAACTCCGAGCGCCCCAGCTCCGAGGCGATGGTGCGCAGGTCGCGCTCACCGTCGATCATCGCCAGCATCTCCCACTCCGGCGGGAGCAGGTCGAGCTCGCCCTCCGCGCCCCCGGCGGGGGGGGCGAGGGTCGGGATGACGCCGAGGTGCGGGATGCGGCTTTCGATCCTGGACCACTCGTCGATGCGCCGCGCCCCTTCCATGAGCAGCGCCTCGGTCGGGATCCGAACGGTCGCGTCCGTCGGCAGGTCCGTGAGCGTGCCCTCGGTGAACGAGAAGTAGCCTTCCTGCCAGCTCATCAGCTCGAACACGACTTCCTCGATTTGGAAGCGGATCTGGCGCTGCAGCTCGCGCGGCGTGATCGCGCCGAGCGACACGAGGATCTCGCCGAGGCGGCGCTGGTCCCCCTGGCGGCGCTGCATATCGCGTCCGCGCTCCAGGTCGGCCTCCGTGATCTTCCCCGTACGCAGCAGCAGGGCGCCGAGCGGATGCGGATTCGAGCGGATTTCGGCGAAGATGATGGCGCCGTCTTCGAAGTACACTGTGCCCGCGTTGTGGCGCAGCTCGGAGGTGACGCGCAGCACGCCCGTCTTGCGGCTCAGGTCGAGGAGCTGAAAGACGTCGTGGATGCCGAGTTCGCGGAGCGGTCCTTCGATGGGCATAGGCTACGCCGCGTCCGAGGTGAAGATGTGCTGCAGGTCGAGGGCGGTGCGCGCGTGCAGGCGTGCCCGCTGCGCGAACGGCCCACTGGGGTCGAGCCGCGTGACCTTCTCCCAGGCCTGGACGGCCTCGCCGTAGCGGTGCAGCCGCGCCAGGACGACACCGAGCTGGAACAGCGCCTCCACCTGATCGGGGTCAAACTTGAGCGCGCGCCGGAACGCCTCGAGCGCCTGCTCGTCCCGCTTGTCATCGAGCAGCGCGCGCCCCAACAGCAGCAGCGCCGGCAAGTCGTACGGGTCCTGCTCCAGCATTTCGGCGAGCCGCACCACGGCGGCCCGGGTGCGCCCGCTGCGGCGCAGCAGGTCCGCGAGCGCCAGGGCCGCCTCGTTGAAGGTGGGCAGGGCCTCGAGCGCGTGCTCGTACGCCTCCTGCGCCTCACCCCACGCTTCCTTGTCTTCATGGAGGCGGCCCAGGTCGAGCCACACCTGCACGTAGCCGCGATCGAGCTCGAGCGCGGCCCGGTACGCGGCGAGTGCGCCGCGCTTGTCGCCGACCTTCAGCGCCACGTCGCCCTGCAGCTTGTGGAGGTCGGCGCGCGCGGGCGCGCGCGTCTGCGCCTGTTGTAGCGCCGTCAGCGCCCCGGCGGCGTCGCCCGCCGCAGCCCGCCCCTTCGCCACCGCCACCAGCGCCTCCACGTCGTCGGGGGTGAGCGCGAGCAGCTGCTCCGCGAGCGCACGCGCCTCCTCGACGCGGGCCCCGCCCAGCGCCAGCAGCGCCTTCACTTCGCCGAGCAGGGCGTCGGCGCGCTGCGGGTGGAGCGCGCGGGCCTCGCGGTAGCGCTCCAGCGCCTCGCCGTGCAGGCCGCGCTTGGCGAAGATATCCCCCAGCAGCACCGCCGCGTCGCCCTTGTCCGCGCCGCGCTGCACCGCGCGCACGGCCTCGGCCGTCGCGACGTCCATCAGCCCCTTGCTCACGTAGTCGCGCGCCAGGGCGAGCGGGTCGTCGGCGGGCTTCGCGCCCGGCGTCTCGGTCGCAGGAACGGGTGCGAGCTCCTGGAAGATGTTGTCGAGCAACCGCTGGTCGAACGCAAAGTCCTCGCCCAGCGTCTCCGCCGCCACGTCCGCCGAGATCTCGGGTGCGATCCCGATGGTCGACTTCTCATATTGCAGGTCGATCGCGAGCGCAAACTTCTGCGAGACGTAGTAGGGGTCGAGCTCCAGCGCCCGCTTGGTCGCGCGCAGCGCGCCATCGTAGTCGCCGAGGTTCGATAACGTGAAGCTCAGGTTGTAATGCGCCCCGGCGTGGTCGGGGTCCGCTTCGACCGCGCGCACAAACGCGTTGCGCGCGTCCGGGAAGCGTTTCAGCTCCACCAGCACGAGGCCGATGCCGTTCCAGGCGGCGGCCGACGCCGGCTCGGTCTGCAGCACTTGGCGGTACGCCTCGAGCGAGAGCTGGAAGCGCCGCAACTGATACAGCAGCAGCCCGAGGTTGAGTCGCGCCGCGCTGAACGCGCTCTGCAGCCGGAGGGCCTTGCGGAGCGATTCGGTCGCCGCTTCGGCGGCGCCCCGATGCGCCTGGAGCACGCCGAGGTTGTTCCAGGAGAGCGCGTACTTCCCGTCGATCTCGACCGCCTGCTGGTAGGAGGCGAGCGCCTCGTCCGGGCGGCCCGCCTGGTGCAGCACGACGCCCCGCTCGTTCCACAGCTTGGGCGAGTCAGGGACTTCACGCAGCAAGGTCTCGTACAGCTCCAGGGCGGCGGCGAAGTCGCGCTTGAGGAGATGCAGCTCCGCCATCGCCTGCAGGGTCAGCCGGCGGTCCTCGCCCCGCTCGAGGGCGAGGCGATATTCCCGCAGGGCCTCGTTGTAATAGCCCTTCTGGCGAAAGGCCAGCCCGAGGTTGTAGTGGGCGAGCTCGTTCCCTTCGACGACTTGCGGCTCGGGCACGGCGCGCGTGCGCAGCCGCTGGCGGCGGCGCTCGGCGTTGTAGCGCTCGAGCGAGAGGTTCGTCTGGGCGCGGGCGAGCGGGGGGTTGAGCTGGATGGCGCGCTTGGACGCCGCGCGGGCGTCCTGGTGGCGGCCCAGGTCGCCGAGCACGAACGCCATGAGGTAGTGCGCGTTGGCGTTGTCGGGGTTCAACTCTACGGCGCGCTCGAGGGCGGCGAGCGCGTCCCCGTTGAGGCCCCGGTTGTAGTAGATCTCGCCCAGGTAGAACTGCACGACGCTCGAGTCCGGGTCGAGCTCCCGGGCACGCAGGAACCACTCGGTCGCGGCCTCGGGGCGTCCCCGGTTCTTCTCGGCGAGCCCGAGCTGGATGATGGCGGCGACGTCGTCCGGCTTCTGCGCGACCAGCTGCTCGAACTCTCCGATCGCCTCGTCGTACTGCCCGAGGATCGCGTAGGCGCGCCCCAGCTCCCAACGGGCGTCGCGCTCATCAGGAGCCTGGCGCAGCCGCTCCCGCAGCTGCGCCACGCGCTGGTCGTAGTAGCCCGTGTCGTGGTAAGCGATCTCCAGATTGCGCTGGGCCACCTGCATCTTCGGGTCGAGCTCCAACGCGCGCGTGAACGCCGCGATGGCGTCGGCGACGAGTCCCTTCTGATAGTAGAGGACGCCGAGGTTGTTATGCGCGCCCGCGTCGGAGGGATCGATCCGGCGGGCGAAGGATCGGAGAACGGCGAGGTCGCGTTCCGAAAGCGCCGGCGCCGTCACGGGTCAGGTCAGGCGGATGGCGTCAAAGATGGCCTTGAGCGACGCCAGATCGGGGAGCAGCAGGAAGTGGCCCCGCAGCCCCTCGGCCGAGTCGATGGTGAACTCGGTCTCGACGCAGAATACGAAATCGCGCTCATGCCCGAAGTTCAGGTAGGTGGTGGTGAGCACCGCGGCCGAGAGGTCGACCACGAGGCTGGGCACGGACGGCAGGAGCAGCATGCCCATGAAGTCCGAGAGCGCGTTCATATAGGCGCCCGAAAGGATGTTGCCCGCCTCCTTGAGGCACGATTGCTCGAGCGCGTCGAACACCGCGGTCGCCCCGGCGGGTCGGCGCAGCAGCATGTCACACACTCTGCGCCCCACCGCTTCGGGGAACAACAGCAGCGTGCGGCCCGTGAGGTCGCCGAGCATGTGCATCAGCACCGCGGCCACCACATCCTGCGGATGCCCCAGCAGGTCCGGCACCTCCTCCAGGCGCGCGATGTTGATCTGCGGGACGCTGATCATGATCCGGCGGTTGGTGAGCTGCGACAGGGCAGTCGCCGCATGCCCCGCGCCGATGTTGGCCACCTCGCGCAAGGCGTCGATCTGCAGCGCTTTGAGGTCCCGGACGTCCTCCATCCCACCTCCCTATAGGAGCCCGCCGGCGTCCAGAATCAACGCCGGGATCCCGTCGCCCATGATGGTCGCCCCGCTGAACACGGGCAGCGTGCCCTGCGGCGCATCGAACCCCTTCACGACGATCTCCTGCTGCCCCAACATCCCGTCCACCACGACTCCTGCCCGCCGGTCCCCCATTTCGAGCACTATGATCGGGGCCCGGGCGGGCTCCCGGTCGCTGGTGACAGCGAGCAGCCGGCGCAGGTGCACCAGCGGTACCACGCGGTCGCGCAGCACGATCGCCTCGCGGCCTTCCACGACGGTCGTGGTCACCGTCCCAAGCTCGACCGTCTCCGCCACATACGTGAGCGGCAACGCGTAGCGCTCCGGCCCGACGCTGGCGATGATCGCGCGCACGATAGCGAGCGTCACGGGGAGCCGTAGGACGAAGGCCGTCCCCTTCCCCGGCTCGGACCGGATGTCGATCGTGCCGCCGAGCGCGCGGATACGGGTCATGGCGACGTCGATGCCCACCCCGCGACCCGATACGCTCGTCACCGTCTCGGCCGTGGAGAAGCCGGGCCGCGCCAGCACCCGCAACAGCTGGTCGTCCGTCAGCGCCTCCGCGTGCGCATCCACCGCGCCGTCGCGCTTCGCCCGCTCCAGGATCTTGGGGCGGTCGATGCCCCGGCCGTCGTCCGACACCGTGATCGCCACGCTGGCACGCTCGCGCACTGCGGTGAGTACGATCTCGCCCTCGGGCGGCTTGCCGCGGCGGCGGCGCTCGGCCGGCGGCTCGATCCCGTGGTCCACGGCGTTGCGGAGCAGGTGCAGCAGTGGGTCGCCGAGCTCGTCCAGAATCGTACGGTCGAGCTCGATCTCCTTCCCCTCGACCCGAAACGCCACCTGTTTCCCGAGCTCGCGCGCCAGGTCGCGCACGAGCCGCGGGAAGCGGTCGAACACTTGCCACACCGGCGTCATGCGAGCCTGGATGATCTCCGCCTGCAGATCGGAGGACAGGCGCGAGACCTGGATTGCGACGTCGTCGATCGCCGGGTCGCGCCGCTCGGCGGCGAGCTGGTTCAAGCGCCCCCGCGCCGTGGCGAGCTCCCCGATCAAGTCCATCAGGCCGTCCAGCCGCCGCAGGTCGACCCGGATGTGTCGGCTGCGCCCCCCCTCCGCGGGCGCCGCGGGCAGGCCCTCGAGCCCGGACCCACGCACCTCCTCGCCGCCCACCGTCAGGTGCGCGACGTCACCCGCGGCTCGGAGCGCGGTCTCGATCTCATCCGGGGCCGCCGGAGAGTCGAGCCGGAAGCTGAACCGCCCCTCGAAGTCCTCCGCTTCGAAGGCCGTCTGGGGAGGCGTGACGGCGAGCACGACGCCCAAAGCCTGAGCCCGTTTGAGCACCAGCAGCGCCCGGCCGGCCTTCAAGGGCGCCTCCGGACGCAGCGTCACCTGTACTAAGCGGCCCGTCGCGGCCGCCTCGACCTCCGGCGGCGGAGGCACGACTGACGGCGTGACGCCCCCGGCCTCTCTCGGCCCCTCAGCCGCCGCCCCCACTTTGGCTCGGGCCAGGCGTAACGCGGCGTGGTCCAAGTCCGCGACGATCTCGGCGACCTCGAGCTCACGCTCCCGCCCCACCACCGAGAGCTCCACCGCGCGCTCGAGCGCGTCGCGGGCGCGAAACAGCAGCTGGAGCAACTCATCGGTGGCCGGGTGTGCGCCGCGGCGCAGCACGTCGAGCAGGCTCTCCATGCGATGGGCGAGGTCGGTGACCCGGGCGTAGCCCATCGTCGCCGCCATCCCCTTCACGGTATGCACCGCACGGAACAGCCCGCTCACGGGGGTGAGCCCGGCGGGCTGCCGCTCCCACTCGAGCAGCAGTTGGTTGCAGGCGCTCAAGTGCTCCCGGCTCTCCGCTAGAAACAGCTCGGCGTATTGCGACAGGTCCACGGTCAGCCCAGGACGCGCTGGACGGCTTCGAGCACGCGCGATGGCTGGAACGGCTTCACGACGAAGTCCTTCGCACCCGCTTGGATCGCCTCGACGACCAACGCCTGCTGGCCCATGGCGCTGCACATCAGGATCTTCGCGTCCGGATCCTGCTTGACGATCTCGCGCACGGCGTCGATCCCGCCCATGTCGGGCATCACGATGTCCATCGTGACGAGGTCGGGCTTGAGCTGCCGGTATTTCTCCACCGCCTGCGACCCGGTCTCGGCCTCACCCACGATCTCGAAGCCGGCCTGCGCCAGGATGTCCGAGATCATCGTCCGCATGAAGATGGCGTCGTCGCAGACGAGGACAGTGTGACTCACACACCCTCCCTAGGAAGACAAGATGGGGGTCAGTAGCGCGTCGGTATCGAGAACGACGAAGAGTTGGCCAGCGCGGCGCCCGACGGCGCGCACCAGCGTCGGATCGATGCCGGGCAGCGCCGGACGGCGATCGAGCGCCGCGGCGTCGGCGGCGAGGAGGTCGACGACTTCGTCCACCGTGAAGCCCAGGACCTTCCTCCCCCCGCCGACCTCGAGGAGCACGGTCGTGCCGCTCTGGGTCCCGTTGGCCGCGGGCGGCTCCGGCTGGCGGAGCGCCCGCCAACCCTCCACCACGGTGACGAGAGTCCCCCGCACGTTGACGAGACCGGCCACCAGCGGTGGCGTCCCAGGAATCCGCGTCGTCGCGAGTCGCGGCAGGATCTCGCGCACCCGCTCGGCTTCGGCGGCACAGACGAGGTTGCCCACGCGAAACACGAGCAGGCGGACGACGCCGGCGTCACTCATCCGATGCGAAGAACCCAAGATACTGCAACGGGTTGCGTTGAGCAAGCAAAGTGGCGTCTCCTGCCGCGCAGGCTAGCGCGGGTGCGAGATCGGCGGGCCATTCCGAGCGCAGGGTGACTCGGACACCGCTGATCGGGTGGTCGAACGCGAGCCGGGCGGCGTGCAGCAACTGGCGCGGCGCGAGCGCTTCGAGCTGCTCCGCCGGCCGCCGCTCCGACGGCGTGACCCGCCGGCTGCCGCCCAGCGCGTACTCCGGGTCGCCTACCACCGGGTGACCGACATGCGCCAAGTGCACGCGGACTTGATGGGTGCGCCCGGTGCCGAGCGTGAGCCGCAGCAGGTCGGTCTGCGCGAAGCGCGCCACCACCGCCGCGTGCGTCACCGCGTGGCGGCCGCCGGCGAGCACCGTCATCCGCTTGCGATCCTTGGGATGCCGCGTGATCGGCGCCTCGATGTCGACGGGGCTGTTCGCGAAGTGGCCCCAGGCGAGGGCAGCGTAGACGCGCTCGACTTTGCGCTGCTCGATCAGGCGGGCGAGGCGCCGGTGCGCGCTGTCGGTCTTCGCGACGAGCAGCAGTCCCGAGGTGTCGCGGTCGAGCCGGTGCACGATGCCGGGGCGCCCTGCGGCGGACCCTTGCGAGAGCGCCGTGCCCCGCCCCACGAGGACGTTCACCAGCGTGTCGTCCCAGTGGCCGGGCCCGGGATGCACCACCAGGCCCGGCGGTTTGTCGAGCACGGCGAGGTGCTCATCCTCGTACACGAAGCTCAGCTGCCGGTGTGCCGGGGCGTACGTGCGGGGCGGGTCTTCCGCGGGGAGCTCGACCGTCACCACCGCCCCGCGTTCCAGCCGGGCCGAGGCGCGGAGCGGCACGCCGTCGCGGGTGACGCGTTTGGCGGCGATGAGGCGGGCGGCGACGGTGCGGGACAGCGCGAGCTGATCGGCGACGAAGCGGTCGAGACGCTCGGTCTCGGGGGCGGCGACGCAGAACGTGACGGCGGCCATCAGGGCTCGGCCGCCCTGGCCTCCTTCGCCCGTTCCTGCGCCCGGCCCTCGAGCCAGAGGGAGACCGCCAGCGCGATCGCCCCCACGGTGATGGCGGAGTCGGCGACGTTGAAGGTAGGCCAGCGCGCGGAGCCGATGCCCACGTCCACGAAGTCCACCACGCCCTGCGCGCTGCGGAGGCGGTCCACCACGTTGCCGACCGCGCCGGCGCACACGAGCGCGAGCGAGACGATGCGGAACCGGTCGCGCGGCCGCGCGGAGCGCACCATCGAGCGCAGCACGAACAGCGCCGCGATGGCGAGCCCGAAGAAGATCCAGCGCGAATAGGCGCCCAGGCAGAGCCCAAACGCGGCGCACTGGTTGTAAACGAGCCGGAGCTGCACGTAGTCGCCGAGCACCTGCACGGGGAGATGGCGCGCCAGCAGCGACTCGGCGAGCAGCTTGGTGACGACATCGGCCACGACAACCGCACCCGCCGTTCCCCAGAAGAGCCGGCGGTCAGCGCCGTTTGCCATCTTCCTCCTTCGCCTTGCACTTGATGCACAGGCGGGCATGCGGCAGGGCATCGAGCCGATCGAATCCGATGTCCTCGCCGCACTGCTCGCACTTGCCGAACTTCTCGGGCGTTTGGTAGAGGCGCCGCAGCGCCTGGTTCACGTGCCAGAGATAGCGACCCTCTTGCGACGCGAACAAGAACGCCTTCTCCCGCTCCATGGCGTCCGTGCCCTGGTCCGCCATGTGGAACGAGTAGCTCGAGAGGTCGCCGTCGGACGCCTGAAGGCTCGAGTTGAAGGACTCACCGTAGTGGCCTAGCTCCTTCATCACGCGCGCTCGCTCTTCCAGCAGCCGCTTCTCGAGATGCGCCAGCTGCTTCTTGTTGAGGCTCTTGGAAGACTTCGGTTTGGATTTCGTCGGCATTATCGGGTTCCGCCCTTTCGTCCGTCATGACGCCGTAGCGCGATGGTCACGCGGCGTCCTTCGATGTCGACTTCACTGGTCACGTCGGGTTCGTCGAGCACGGCGCCGAGCACGGTCTTGCGCGCCAGCGTTTCGCCCTCGACGTAACTCTTGAACGTCCCGACCGCGGCGACCACGTCCTCCGGCCCCGCGATGCTCAACTCGATACGGGTGGTGTACTGGTACCCCGCATCTTTGCGCAGCCGCTGCACCCGGTTCACGAGCTCCCTGGCGAGGCCCTCCTGGATCAGGTCCACGTTGAGCCGGGGATCGACGGCCGCCACGTAGGGCCCATCGGCCTGCACTGCCCAGTCGCTGATCACCTCACGCATCAGCGTCACGTCCGCGGGCAGGAACTCGAATTCCCCGGCCCGCACGGGGTCCCCACGTTCAAGCACCTGGAGCGCTTGCGCGGTGAGCTGGGACACGGCGGCCGCCGCGCGCGGCGTGTCCTTGCCGTAGCGCTTCCCCAGACTGCGGAAGTCGGCCTTTCCCTTGAGGTTGACGAGCTCGTGGTCGGACGTCACCACCTCCACGTCCTTCGCGTTGACCTCGTCCTTGAGGACGTCCAACAGCTCCGCGAACGCCCGGCCCTTCACGGCGGGCGGCACCGCGACCTGCAGCTTCGCCACCGGCTGGCGGACGGGCAGCTGCTTGGTCTCGCGCGCAGCGCGCGCCAGCGACGCCAGTTTGCGGATCGCCGCCATGGCGGCGAGCAGCTCGGGCTCGCGGCGCCCCTGGTCGGACGGAAACGAGGCAAGGTGCACCGAGGTTCCCGTGAGCGCCCGATGCAGCCAGTCCGACACGAAGGGCGCCGCGGGCGCGATTAGCTGCGCCGTGGTGAGCAGCACGTCGTACAGGGTGCGCAGGGCAGCCTCGTCCGCCGCGCGGTCCGGCGCCCAGAACCGCGGCCGGTTGGTGCGCACGTACCAATTGGAGAGGTCGTCCGCGACGAAGTCCATGATCGCCCGTGTCCCCGCCGTCACGTCGTAGGCGTTCCAGGCATCGCGCACGGCGGCCACCACTTCGTCGAGCTTGGCGAGCACCCAGCGGTCGGCGAGCGGTCGCCCGCTTATCGACGGGCCCTCGCCGTCCGCGCGCCAGTCCTGCGCATACTGCGCAAAAAACGTGTAGGTGTTGCGCAGCGTGTTCAAGAACCCGCCCGCCACGTCTGGGATGTGGCGCCGATCGAACCGCTTGGGGAACCACACCTGGCTCTGGCCCAGCAGGTAGAGCCGCACCGCGTCGGCGCCGTGCTCCTCGACCACCTGCCACGGGTTGATGACGTTGCCCCGGCTCTTCGACATCTTCTGGCCCTGGGCATCGAGCACCAGTTCGTTCACGATCACCTGCTTGTAGACGACGGAGTCGAACGCCGCGACGCCGATCGCGAGCAGCGAGTAGAACCAGCCGCGGGTCTGGTCCACACCTTCGCAGATGAAGTCCGCTGGAAAGTGCGCCTTGAAGTCCGCCTGGTGCTCGAAGGGGTAGTGCCACTGCCCGTACGGCATGGCGCCCGAGTCGAACCAGGCGTCGATCACCTCGGGGACCCGCCGCATCACGCCGCCGCAGTGGCGGCACGACCAGCTGTACTGGTCGATGTGGGGCTTGTGGGGATCGAACTCCGTGGGCAGGGGCGCGCCGACCCGCTCCGCCAGCTCCGCATACGAGCCGATCACTTCGCGGTGCTCCCGCTCCGTCTCACATTCCCACACGTTCAACGGCGTGCCCCAGTAGCGGTCGCGCGACAGCGCCCAGTCGACGTTGTTCTCGAGCCACTCGCCGAACCGCCCGCTTCCCACTTCCGGGGGGTGCCACCCCACCTGTGCGTTCACCTCCAGCATCCTGGCTTTAATGGCGGTCGTGCGCACGAACCACGAGCTGCGAGCGTAGTAGATGAGCGCCGAGTCGCAGCGCCAGCAGAACGGGTACTGGTGCTCGTAGGGCCGCGTCTCGAGCCATCGGCCCTCGTGCTTCAAGCGCTCGATGATGAGGCGGTTCGTCTCCTTGTCCGTGACGAGGCGGCCGTTGATCTCCTCCCAGCGTGTTCCCTGGAACGTGCCGTCGGTCCCGACCGGGTTCACGAAGGCCAGGCCGTACTGCTGGGCCGCGGTGAAGTCGTCCGCGCCGAACGCCGGGGCCATGTGGACGAGCCCCGTGCCTTCGTCGGCCGATACGAAGCCGCCCGCCACGACGATGGCCCGCTGGCCCTCCTGCGGCAGCTCCACCAGCTCCAGCGGTCGCACGTACTTCTGCCCCACGAGCTCGCGCCCGCGGTATCCGGCGACGCGTGTACCCGTGGCGAGTGGCTTGCCGCCGACGTGCACGTCGCCGGCACGCGCCGCCGCGACGATGTAAAGGACGCCATTCAGCTCGTATTCCCCGTACTCCAGGTCGGGATGCACGGCCACCGCGACGTTCGCCAGGAGGGTCCAGGGCGTCGTCGTCCAGATGACCAGCTGCCGCCGGGGATCGCTTGCGAGAGGGAACGTCACGTATACCGAGTTGGTCTGCACTTTGTCGTAGCCGAGGGCCAGCTCGTGCGATGAGAGCGCCGTGCCGCACCGCGGGCAGTAGGGCAGCACCTTGTGCCCACGGTAGAGGAGCGCCTTCTCGTGCAGCCGCTTGAGCAGCCACCACACCGTCTCGATGTACGTGTTGGTGTAGGTGATGTAGGGGTGCTCGTAGTCGAGCCAGTAGGCGATCCGCTCCGACAGCGACTCCCAGTCCGTCTTATACGTGAAGACGCTCTCACGGCACAGCTTGTTGAATTTCTCGATGCCGTAGGCCTCGATCTGCTTCTTGCCGCTGATGCCGAGCGTCTTCTCGACCTCGATCTCGACCGGCAAGCCGTGCGTATCCCAGCCCGCGATGCGCGTCACTCCCTGGCCGAGCATCGTGTGGTAGCGGCACACCAAGTCCTTGATGGTGCGAGCGAACACGTGGTGAATTCCCGGCCGGCCGTTCGCCGTGGGCGGCCCTTCGAAGAAGACGAACGGCGGCCCGTAGCGCATCGCCTCGCGCGTCCGCTCGAACAGCCGCTCGTGTTTCCACGTGGCAAGCAGCTGTTTCTCGAGCGCGTCCGTCGAGAGCTTTGGATCGAAGATCGGATACATCAGTTGAGGCGCTCCAGCACACCGCGGATCAGCGCACCGAGCCGGGGCTCCGCGGCGCGTGCCACTGCGATGATCTGCTCCACCGACGCCGGCGCGAGCGCGTCGGGCAGGCACTGGTCCGTGATGATCGACACGCCGAGCACCCGCATCCCCATGTGCCGCGCGGTGATCACCTCGGGCACCGTGCTCATCCCCACGACGTCCGCCCCGATCGCCCGCAGCATGCGGTACTCCGCGCGCGTCTCGAGGTTGGGGCCCGGGACGGCGACGTAGACGCCTTCGCGCAGCACGATCGCCCGCTCGAGCGCGACCGCGCGCGCCAGGGCGCGCAGCCCGGCGTCGTACGGCTCCGACATGTCGGGGAAGCGGGGGCCGAGGCGGTCGTCGTTGGGCCCGACCAGCGGGTTGTCACCGAGCAGGTTGATATGGTCGGCGATGAGCATCAGGTCGCCTGGGCTCCATAGAGGATGCATCCCGCCGCACGCGTTCGACACCACCAGCGTGGCCGCACCCAGCGCACGCAGCACGCGGACCGGGAAGGCGATCTGCGCCAGGGTGTAGCCTTCGTAGCGGTGGAACCGTCCCTGCATCGCGACCACCCGCTTCCCGGCCAGCGAGCCGACCAGCAGCTGCCCGGCGTGGCTCTCCACTGTGGAAAGCGGGAACCCGGGAATCTCCCCGTAGGGAATCCGCACCTCCACCCCCACCTCCTCGGCCAGGCCACCGAGCCC
>QHTT01000009.1 GCA_003220935.1 Gemmatimonadota bacterium | reverse complement strand
GGGGACTGTATGCAGGTCGGTCGACGGGATTTCTTGCGGCTCACCGCCAGCGCCGGCGCGGGAACGGCGATCGGCGGCCTGGTCGGGCTCGGCGTGACGCTGGCGCCGGCCGCAGCGCGAGCCCAAGAGCTGCGAATCAAAGACGCCAAGACCACGCCGAGCATTTGCCCGTTCTGTTCCGTCGGGTGTGCAACTCTCATCCACACCGTCGACGGCAAGATCGTGAACATCGAAGGCGATCCGCGCAGCCCGCATAACGAGGGCACCCTCTGCCCCAAGGGCGCGGCGATCTACCAGCTGCACATGAATCCCAACCGGGCCACCAAGGTGCTGCACCGCAAACCGGGTGCGAGCGACTGGGAAGTGGTGGAGCTCGAGTGGGCGATGGACCGCGTGGCGGAGCTGATCAAGAAGACCCGCGACGAGACGTTCATCGAGAAGCTCCCCAACGGGAAGCTCGTGAACATGACGCCGGCGCTGTTCGCGCTCGGTGGCGCGACGCTCGACAACGAGTTCAACCACGTGTGCCAGAAGTTCTGGCGCGGGTTGGGGGTCGTCGCCATCGAGAATCAGGCCAGGATATGACACAGCTCTAGCGTCCCCGGTCTGGGGACACGGTTCGGTCGCGGCGCGGCGACGCTGTATCCGCGCAACCTCGAGCACACCGACTGCTTCGTCATCATGGGCTCGAACATGGCGGAGTGCCACCCGGTCGCGTTCCGCTGGCCCTTGAAGGCGAAGTTGAACGGCGCGAAGCTCATTCACGTCGATCCGCGCTTCACCCGCACCAGCGCCGTCGCGGACCTGCACGTGCCGATCCGCGCAGGCTCGGACATCGCGTTCCTCGGCGGGCTGATCAATTACGTCATCAACTCGAAGCGCTGGAACTCGGACCCCTTCTTCAAGGAGTTCGCGGTCAACTACACCAACGCCGCGACGATCATCAGCGATGACTTCAAGGACACCGAGGAACTGGATGGCGTCTTCTCAGGGTTGGTGAAGTTCTCGGAGCCGCCGTTCTGGCCGTACAACGGGCTCGAGGGTCGCTACGACAACGCCACCTGGGCGTACAAGCGTGGCCCGAAGCCGCCGGGCCCGGCCACGAAGGACCTGATCGCGAAGCGCGCCGGCCCCCCATTCGACGCCCTGGTGCGGTCGCTCAAGCCTGGGCCGGCCGAAAAGGACCCCACGCTCCAGAACCCGCATTGCGTGTTCCAGATCCTGAAGCGGCACTTCAGCCGGTACACGCCCGAGATGGTGGAAAAAGTCTGCGGCTCGCCCAAGGAGAAGTTCATCAAGGTCGCCGAGATGTTGCTCGAGAATTCGGGTCGCGACCGGACTAGCGCGTTCGCGTACGCGGTCGCGTGGACCCAGCACACCTACGGCGTGCAGATGATCAGCTGCTGCGCGTTGCTCCAGCTGTTGCTCGGCAATATCGGCCGACCCGGCGCCGGCGTGATGGCCCTGCGCGGCCACGCGGCGATCCAGGGCTCGACCGATGTGCCGACGTTGTACCACAGCATCCACGGGTACATGAACGCCCCCTCGGCGCTGCGGCCGCACGAGACCCTGCGGGATTACATGGCCGCCGAGACCAGCCCGACCAGCTATTACGGCCACCTGCCGAAGTTCCTGGTGTCGTACTTGAAGTCGATGTACGGCACCGCCGCGACAGCGGAGAACGATTTCGGCTACGACTGGCACCCGAAGATCCTGGGCGACCACTCCCACATCGCCAGCTTCGCGGCCATGGCCGAGGGCAAGGTTAAGGCGATGTGCTGCGTCGGGCAGAACCCCGCCACCTCGCTCAACGGTGGCGCAACGCGACGGGCGCTACGGCAGCTCGACTGGGTCGTGGTGAAGGACAATTGGCTCACCGAGACGGCCACGTACTGGTACCTGGCGCCCGAGGTGAAGAGCGGCGAGGTCAAGATCGACGACATCAAGACCGAGGTCTTCTTCTTCCCCTCCACCCAGATCGCCGAGTACGACGGCAGCTTCACCAACACGCAGCGGATGCTGCAGTGGCACTCCTTCGCCGCCAAGGCGCCAGGCGACTGCCGCACCGACAGCTGGTTCTACCACAACCTAGCGAAGCGGCTCAAGAAAGCGTACGCCGGCTCGAAGCTGTCGCGTGACCAGGGTTGGAACAACGTCACGTGGGACTTCGATCCCGATTCGGGTGAGGAGCCGCTCTACCCCGGTGAGATCAGCGCGCGCAAGGTGCTGCGGGAGATCAAACGTGCGCGTCTTGGATCTACTGCGGTTGCTATCCGGCGTGGGATCAGAACCTCACGGCGCGACGTGAGCCCGATCCGCCTGGCGTGCCGGGCGCGCACTTGAAGTGGGGCTGGGCGTGGCCCGCCAACCGGCGCGTCATGTACAACCGCGCGTCGGCCGACTTGAAGGGCAACCCCTGGAGCGAGCGCAAGCGCTGGGTCTGGTGGGACCCGACGTTCGTGAATCCACCCGATCCCAAGACCGCGAAGCCGGTGCCCCGCGGCAAGTGGGTCGGTTACGACGTGCCCGACTTCGGCGCGACCAAGGCGCCCGATGCGCAGCCTAAGCCCGACGGCATCGCCCTCGACGCCCTGTCCGGGACTCAGCCATTCATTATGAGGGCGGACGGCCGGGGCTGGCTGTTCGTACCGGCGGGCCTCGTGGACGGGCCGCTCCCGACCCATTACGAGCCGCACGAGTCGCCCATCCAGAACCCGCTGTACAAGCAGCAGACCAGCCCGGTCCACAAGGTCTGGGCGCCAGGCAAGCCATACAACCAGCTCGCGGTCGTGGGCGACCCGAAGTTCCCGTACGTGATCAGCACGTACCGGCTCACGGAGCATTATCTCGCGGGCGCGATGAGCCGCTGGCTGCCGTGGCTCGCCGAGCTTCAGCCCGAGCTGTTCATCGAGCTGGGCAAGGGGCTCGCACAAGAGAAGGGGATCAAGAACCTCGACTGGGTGGTCGTCTCGAGCCCGCGGGGCCACATCCGCGCCAAGGCACTCGTCACCGATCGCATCGGCGTAATGAACGTCGGTGGCAAGCGGATCCACCACGTCGGCATGCCGTGGCACTGGGGTTGGATGGGCCTGAGCACCGGCGACGTCGTCAACGACCTCACCGCGTGGGTCGGGGATCCCAACGTGTCGATCCACGAAGGCAAGGCGTTCGTCTGCAACGTGGAGAAGGCGTGATATGCCCGAAGCTATGGGATTCTTCACCGACACCACAGTTTGCATCGGGTGCAAGGCGTGCGAAGTGGCGTGCAAGGAATGGAACCAGCTGCCGGCCGAGAACGGCGGCGTGGGGACGCTGAGCGGCGACAGCTACGACAACACCCGACGCCTCGACGGCATCCACTGGCGCCACGTCCGCTTCATCGAGCAGTTCAAGGGCCCTTACGACGGCCGCTGGCTGATGATGAGCGACGTGTGCAAGCACTGCGTCCAGGCGGGCTGCCTGGAAGTCTGTCCCACCGGCGCCATCATCCGCACCGAGTTCGACACGGTCGTGATCCAGTCCGACGTGTGCAACGGCTGCCGGGCATGTATCGCCGCCTGTCCGTTCGGCGTCATCGACATCAACCCGGTGTCGGGCACGGCGCAGAAGTGCACCCTCTGTTATGACCGTCTCAAGGTGGGCCTCGAGCCCGCGTGCTCCAAGGCCTGTCCGACCGACTCGATCCAATTCGGGCCGATTACGGAGCTGCGGCAGCGGGCCCAGAAACGGGTGGAGCAACTCCGCGCTCAGGGCACCAAAGCCGATCTGTACGGCGCCGACCCGAAGGGGCCGCTCGGCGGGCTCAACTCGTTCTACTTGCTGGTGGACAAGCCCGAGGTGTACGGCCTGCCCGCGAAGCCGCAACTGCCGACACGCAACCTGAGCAAGAGCGCCGGCTTTTCCGTGGCGAGCGCGGCGGTTCTGGGAGTGCTCGCGCTCGTAGGCCTGCGCAAGCACTGGATGGACGACATGGGCGGTCCGGGAGGAGGAGGGGGAGGGGGAGGGGGGGGCCAAAACTAATGTCCGACACCTTCTTTAGCGGTGCGCCGCACTGGACATGGTTCATCATCCCCTACTTCTACGTCGGCGGGCTCGCGGGTGGGGCGTGCTTCCTGGCGGCCATCCTGGAGTGGTTCGGCAAGCCGGAGGACCGCCCCGTGGTGCGCGCCGGATATGACGTCGCCGCAGTCGGGGCGATTCTGTCCGGCCTGCTCCTGACGGTCGATCTGGGACAGCCGCTGCGGTTTTGGCACATGCTGTTCCAGTCGGAGCACTTCCCGGCCATCATGTTCAAAGCGTGGTCGCCCATCTCCTTCGGGGCATGGGCGATTCTTCTGTTCGGGCTGTTCTCGGTGCTCTCCGCGCTCGGGGCCAGGGCCGAGGAGGGACGGCTCCGGAATGCAGCGCTCCGCGCCGTGGGCGGCGTCGTGCGCGGCGGGCTCGCCAAGTTCGTCTCGGGCGTAGGCGGCTTACTTGGCTTCTTCGTCGCGGGTTATACCGGGGTCCTCCTCTCGGTCACGAATCGCCCCATCTGGGCGGACAGCCCCTGGCTCGGTGCGCTGCGCGCTCGTGGTCGAGCTGCTGGTGCTCGCCCTCTTCCTCGTCTCCCTCGGATCGATCAACCGGGTGTGGCTAGGCGTCTGGGGGCTGGTCCTGCTCGTCGGGGTGGTGGGCGTGGGGATTCTCGCCCCGCTGCGGTTGCACACGAAACCCGCGCAGGCCGCCAAGCTCGTGCTGCTCGGCGGCTTCCTGCTGCGGCTCGCCACCATGCTCGGCTCCGAGGGAATCGACCGCTACCGACTGGCGGCTGGGATGTAGCATGCTCACAGGACGTCGACATCGCTGGTGGCTGGGGCTGACCATGGTCTGCCTGGCGGGTTGTGCCAGTCCCGAGGCCTCGCGCGTGCGCGGGGGCGGGCCCGGCGCCGACCTGGGCAACCACAACGCCGTCACCGAATTGCACCAGGGCGCGAGGATGTACTATCGGACGCCCTGCCGCACCGTGAAGGTGAGATGCTCTGGCCCCATGCCCGCCTTCGGCGCCCCCGGAACGTAGCGCTGCAAACGCTGGTCGCCGACGCCCGGCGCGAACGCCCCGAGTCCGAGGCGTGGCTCGGGCTGTTGGAGTCCGCCTTAGGCGAGAGCGAAGCCGGCGCCGTGTGGGAGGCCGCCGTGCCGCAACCAGCCGTGGACCGCCCAGTCAAGGCGCCGCTGTTGTTTCGAGCGACGCTCACGCTCGACACGCGGGCGGCCCGGGCGTGGGTACACCGGCTGCTCAAGCGCGCAGCCAGGGCAAAGCCGCGGAGCGTGGACGGTGTCGCGCTGCTCGAGGCCGCCGTGTGCCAGGACTACGCTCGCATCGATGCGCTCGCGGCGGCGGCCGGCACCGAACCCCAGGCCCTCCGCGTGCTGGCCCAGCTGACGGCGCTGCCGCTGCTGCTAGCGTGCGGGCGCGCGCTGACGCGTCAGCTGCCGGTTACGTGGTGGGAGAGCTACTGCCCGCTGTGCGGCGCCTGGCCAGTGGTGGCGGAGTACACCGGGCTCGAGCGCAAGCGCCAGCTGCGCTGCGGGCGCTGCGGCACGGGATGGGCGATCCCTATGCTGCGCTGCGTGTTCTGTGACGAAACCGACCACGAGAAGCTCGGCTATCTCACGCCCGAGGATGGGGAGCAGATGCGAAAGATCGAAGTCTGCCACACGTGCAAGGGGTACCTGAAGGGGCTCGCTACGGTGCGCCCACTCGCCGCAGAAGCGATCCTGCTGGACGACCTCAAGACAGTCCCGTTGGACGTGGCGGCCCTCGAGCGAGGATATCGCCGACCCGAGCGGCCGGCGTATCAGCTCGAGTCACGGATCGCGGAGCGGCTTGGTGGAGGTGGCGGAGCGTGAGCGGCACCGCAGGGCAACGCCCGCAGGACGTGTGTCGCGAGCTGCTCGCCGCCCTCGACGCGTCCGAGGGGAGACGCCGGCGTCGCAAGCGCGACACCACCCCGGACGCGATCGGTCTGACGATCAAGCGGGACCTGCTCGAGCGCGTCATCGTCGCGGACCCCGCCCCGGACCAGTTCGAGGCGTGGCTGCACGAGCAATGTCTGGCCGCAGGCGGAGCCGAAGGCGGCGTACGGGCGATGGCGCTCTCGATCTTCGAGGAATGGCGCCTGGCGCAGGAAGCCGATTCGTTCCGGGAATGGCTGTCCCGCGGCGCGCCGTCGGACGACGCGCTGCGTGAGGGAGGACCGGACGGTGACCGGACCGCCACACGCCCGTCAAACACGAGTCGTTAATACGAGGGGGCACCATGCACGCCGGTGTGCGTATGCGAATGGCGGTTCTGAGCGGCACCTTTGTCACGCTCCTAGCCTGCGGGGGCGGCGCCCGCGGGCGGGCTGCATATCCCGCCGGCGCACCGCCGGAGGTCGTGAAGCAACTCCAGGTGCCCGAGAACCCGTACCGCATCATCTACTCTCCGCCGGTGAACCTGGCGAAGCCGCCCGATACCACGGCGCACGGCCGCAAGCCCGGGAGCTAGCGCTCCGACGGTGGCTGGCATCGAGATCCGGAACCTAAGAAAACAGTTTGGCGATCTTCACGCGGTCGATGGCGTAGACCTTTCGATTCGCGACGGGGAGTTCCTGGTCCTGCTTGGCTCTTCGGGCTCCGGGAAGACGACCCTGCTGCGCATGATCGCGGGGCTCGAGCGACCCACGGCGGGGGAGATTCACATCGGGGGCGAGCGCGTGGATGGCGACGTGCCGCCGCGGGCCCGCGGGATCGCGATGGTGTTCCAGAGCTACGCGCTGTATCCGCACCGCACCGTCTTCCAGAACATCGCGTTCCCGCTCGAAGCGGTCCGGACGCCCCGCAAGGAGATCGAGGAGAAGGTGCGCTGGGCGGCCGACATGTTCAGCATCACCCGCTACCTCGACCGCTACCCGCGCCAGCTGTCCGGCGGGGAGCGCCAGCGCGTGGCCCTGTGCCGCGCTCTGGTACGGGACCCCAAGGTATTTCTGCTCGACGAGCCTCTCGCCAACCTCGACGCGAAGCTGCGCAACACGGCCCGGGACGACCTCAAGCGGTTCCAGCGGCAGATCCAGACGACCACCGTGTACGTGACGCACGACCAGGTGGAAGCGATGGGGCTGGGCGACCGGATCGTGGTGATGGAGCACGGGAAGGTGCGGCAGGTGGGGACGCCACAAGAGGTCTACGAGGATCCCGTCGACACCTTCGTGGCGACGTTTGTCGGCCAGCCACCCATGAACCTGCTGGACCTGCGCGACCCGTCGCTTGCGGCCGGCACGCTGGTCGGCTTCCGACCCGAGCACCTGCTCCCCCGCAGCGTCTTCGGCCCAGGCGAGGACCTGCGGACGGTGCGCTTCGCCGTGCGGCGCGTGGAGTACCTCGGCTCCGATCGCTACGTGTACGGCTCGGTGCTGGAGAGCGCCGCGCCCGATGCCACGGTCATCGCGAAGCTGCCCGCCACCATCGCGCTGGCCATCCCGGAAGGCGAGACCCACGAGTTCGCCGTGCCGCGGCGGCTGCTGCGCTACTTCGACGCCGCCAGCGGATTGAGGCGGCGGCCGTGACGCCCCGACGGACTCTGGCCGACCGCGAGGACGTGCTGGGCGGCGTGATGCTCACCCCCGCCCTTGCCTACGTGATCCTGCTCGTGGGCGTGCCCTTCGTCCTCGCGATCGTGCTGAGCTTCAGCGACGCGACCGCCGGCAGTCTCCGGTTCGGGTGGGCCGGCGTCCGAAATTACGCTGCCATCCTCGCCGATCCCATCTTCCTGAGGGCGCTGCGCAACACCGCCGTGGTGACGATCGGCTCGCAGCTGCTCGTCGTCGTGCTGGCGACGGCCGCCGCCCAGGTATTCCGCGCCACGTTCCGGGGCAAGCGCTTCGCTCGGTTCGTCCTGCTCTTGCCGTGGGCGGTGCCGGTGTCGCTCGCCGCGATCGCGTGGACGTGGATCTTCGATTCGACGTTCAGCGTGATCAACTGGACGCTCAAGGCCGCCGGCCTGCTGCACGGCTGGTTGTACTGGCTCGGCGAGCCAGCCCTCGCCCTGCTCGCGATCATCATCGTGCAGGCGTGGCGGATCTTCCCGTTCGCGACCGTGATCGTGCTCGCGGGGCTGTCGTCGATCCCGCAAGAGATCGTCGAAGCGGCGATCGTCGACGGCGCCGGATTCTGGCGGCGCTTGTTCCAGGTGGAACTGCCGCTGCTGCTGCCGGTCGTGACGGTCGCGGTGCTGTTCGGCGTGGTGTACACCGCGACCGACCTGGGCGTGGTATACATCCTCACGGGCGGCGGGCCGGCCAACACCACGCACGTGCTACCCACGCTCGCCTTCCAGCGCGGCATCCTCGGCGCCGATCTCGGGCAGGGAGCGGCGATCGCCGTGTTCTTGCTCCCCTTCCTGATCGTCGTCGCCTTCGCGATGCTGCGGCTCGCCCGCCGGGCGGAGGTCGGCGCGTGATGAAGCGGGTGGCGCTGTACGCCGCCGCGCTCGGCTTCGTGGTCTTTGCCGGGTTCCCGTTCTACTGGATGCTCGTCACCACGTTCAAGCAGAACCGCGACCTCTACGTCGGCGCGTCGGATTTGAGCCACATCCCGTGGATCTTCAACGACCCCCCGACGCTCGAGCACGTCAAGCTGCTGTTCGGACAAACGGACTTCCCCCGTTGGGTCCTCAACACGTTGCTCGTGGTTGCGGCGGTCGTCGTCATCACGGTGGCGGTGGCGGTCCCGGCCGGCTACAGCCTGGCGCGGCTCGCCGGCCGCTGGGGCGAGCGCATGGGGATGGGCATCTTCTTCACCTACCTCATCCCCCCCACGCTGCTGTTCGTCCCGTTCTCGCGGCTCGTTTCGCTGCTCGGCTTGCAGAACTCGCTCGCGTCGTTGATCCTGATCTACCCGACCATGACGATCCCGTTCTGCACCTGGCTCGTGATGGGGTTCCTCCGCTCGGTCCCGTGGGAGATCGAGGAGCAGGCGATGATCGACGGGTACAGTCGGCTCGCCGTCATCCTCAAGGTGGCGCCGCGGCTGATCGTGCCCGGGATCCTCACCGTGGTCGTCTTCACTTTCACGCTGGTGATGCAGGAATTCGTCTATGCCCTGACGTTCATCAGCTCGGTGGAGAAAATGACGGTGAGCCTGGGGGTCCCCATCGCGCTGGTGCGCGGCGACGTGTACCACTGGGGGGCGCTCATGGCGGCCGCCCTGTTCACCAGCATCCCGCTCGCCGTCGTCTACAACCTCTTTATCGACCGGGAGCCGACGTTTCACCACCCTTTCACACGCGGGGGATGTCATGAGAATCCGAATGGCATCGTTCTTCGGGCTCACCGTCGCGGTAGCGTCCATCCTCTGGGCTGCAGCTCCCGCCGCGGCCCAGCAGCCGGCAGGACAGGTGGTCAAGCTCGGGGAGGGGGAGACGCTCACCATTACGGGTTTCATAAGCGCCACTCTCTTCACCAACCGTAACAAGTTCGGCGCGTTCGGGCAGGGGCAAAACGCAGAGTACGCCGCCCAGGTCGCAGACACGACCGACAGATTCTTCACCGACGGCGATGTGCGCAACACGCGCATCAACTTCACGTTCAACGCCGGGCCGGTGCTCGGCAAGTGGTCGCCGAGGGGCGTACTGGAGGCCGACTTCTTCGGCCAGCAGGGTGCGCTGCCGTTCGGCGATGAGCAACCGCAGCTCCGGGTGCGCTTCGCCTACGCAGACCTGACGAACGGCCGCACAACGATTCGCATCGGCCAGTATTGGTCGCCGCTGTTCGGCGAGACGCCCGTTTCGCTGTCGCACATCGCATTCCCAATCGGTTATGGCGCGAGCGGCAAGGTGGGCTGGCGGTTTCCGGGTGTCTTCGTCTACCACGACCTCACCTCGGGGAAGCCGGTCGTCGTCCAGCTGCAGCTGGCCGCGTTCGAAGGCTCGGGACCAGCCAACGCGGCCGCCGGTGACACCGCCCCAGCTCGGCAAATCGGCACCGGCGAAGCTTCCGGGCTCCCACAGCTCGAGGCGCTGCTCAACTTTACGAAACGGTCCGCCAAGCTGAGCTGGAACGTGTACGTGGTCGGCCATGTCGATTGGAAGGATACGAGCGGCACCAATCGACCTGGCAACAACTTGACGGGGGTGGCGTTCGAGGTGGGCGGCAACATCGTGCCCGGCAAGTTCTCGCTACGCGGCAACTTCTACTACGGGAAAGCGATCGGACAGCAGTTCGGCCACATCACGCAGTTTGCGCAGGGGAACGGGAATATCCGCGGCTACGGCGTATGGGCGCAGGCCGGTTACGACTTCACGCCCCGCTGGAGCTACTTCCTGTACTACGGGATCGACAACCCCGACGAGGTCCGCTTTGCGCAGGACAACCCGACGGCGGGCGCTCTCGCACGCCAAGAGAATCAGGATGCCGCCGCGCTGTTGCGTTTCCGGGCTGGCCGCTACGCGCTCGGGCTCGAATACCTGCGGGCGATGACGCGCTATAACACAGGGCTGACCAACGCTCAACAGTTTGCGTTGAGTGTGCTGTACACGCTTTGAGAGGTGCCAGGTTCGGGGAACCCCGGGGCACCGCCCCGGGGTCAGCCGCCCTGAGGCCATGCTCCCTCGGCTGACCCCGGGCCGGCGGCCCGGGGTTCCTAGACCTGACACACTTCTCTATGAGCCAATGGAGGATAGGTCCATGATGAAGCACAAGCGGATCGACCGGCGCGAGTTCGTCACCACGACGGCGGGGGCGGCGGCCGCCGTTACCTTGGGTCCCACGATCCGGATCAAGCGCCGGCAGAAGACGCTCAAGATCCTGCAGTGGAGCCACTTCGTCCCTGCGTACGACGGGTGGTTCGACAAGTACGCCAAGGACTGGGGGACGGCCAAGGGGATCGAGGTCACCGTCGACCACATCGCCCTCGCTGACCTGGGGACGCGGGCCAACGCGGAGGTCGCGGCGCAGCAGGGGCACGACCTGTTCCAGTTCCTCTCGCCCCCGGGCGCGTTCGAGCCACAGGTGCTCGACATGGTGGACGTCGTCCAGGAGGCCGAGCGCCAGAACGGACCGATCCTCGACCTGTGCAAGCGCAGCACGTACAACCCGGTCACGCGCAAGTGGTTCGGCTTGAGCGACAACTACGTGCCCGACCCCGGGGACTACCTGAAGAGTCTCTGGACCGAGATCGGCATGCCGGACGGCCCCGTCACGTGGGAGGACCTCGTCAAGGCGGCGCCGCTGATCAAGAGCAAGCACCCGGAGATCCAGATCCCGATCGGCATCGGGATGTCGCAGGAGCTCGACTCGAACATGGCCGCGCGCGCCATGCTGTGGTCGTTCGACGGCTCCGTGCAAGACCAGAACGAGAACGTCGTTCTCAAATCGGATCACGCGCTCGAGGCCTTGGAATTCGGCGTGCGCCTCTTCAAGGCGGGGATGAACCCGTCGGTGATGAGCTGGAACGCCGCGTCGAACAACCAGGCGCTCAACGCCCGCCAGACGGGCTACATCCTCAACTCGATCTCCGCCTACCGCACGGCGCAGGACAACAAGCTGCCGGTGGCGGACGACATCTTGCGAAGCAGTTCCTGCTCGACTTGATCGGCCGCTACCGCGACGCGGTCCTGGGGAGCAAGCTCTACAACTTCCCCTCGTTCCCCGGCTCGGTCGCGGACCCGGGCGTGGCGGTCGGGCAGAAGCCTGCCTCGGGCAACAAGTGGTTAGAGCAGGTCACGGCGAACGACCCGTTCGGCTCGAATCCGCCCGCGAAGCTCAAGCCGATCAGCACCGCCTTGCAGTGGGCGACGAACATCGGGCACCCGGGACCGGCCAATCCGGCGGAGAGCGAGGTGTTCGACACGTTCGTCCTCCCCACCATGTTCGCCAACGCGGCGACCGGGCGGATGAGCGCCAAGCAAGCACTGGACGAGGCGCACCAGCAGGTGAAGAAGATCTTCGAGAAGTGGCGCGCCAAGGGACTCGTCGCCGGCGGGACCGGCGACCGTACTTGACAGGGCACCGTTCCAGCGGGAAACTCGAACCTCCACTACCGACCCGAGGAAGTCATGACTGCGCCCCAACTCGCCATGAAGGACCTTCGCAGGGTCGTCATCGCCGCAGCAGTCGGGAACGTAATCGAGTGGTACGACTTCTACATTTTCGGAAGCCTGGCCGCACTCCTGTCGGTCAAGTTTTTCGCGGCAGGCGCCGCCGGAAGCGCGCTCATCAAGACGGTCGGAACCTTCACCGCCGGGTTCCTGATCCGCCCGTTCGGAGCCTTCGTCTTCGGCCGCATCGGCGACATCGTGGGCCGCAAGTATACCTTTCTGATTACGCTGAGCGGCATGGGTCTGGCGACGGCTTTCATCGGCCTCGTGCCGAGCTACGCCCAGATCGGCGCAACGGCGGGGATTATCCTATTGCTGCTTCGCCTAATCCAGGGCTTGTGTCTGGGCGGCGAGTATGGCGGCGCCATCACCTACGTCGCCGAGCATGCGCCGGACGAGAAACGGGGCTACTACACCGGCTGGCTCCAGACGTCGCCCACGCTCGGCATCGTGGTGTCCC
>QHTT01000054.1:7386-29935 GCA_003220935.1 Gemmatimonadota bacterium | reverse complement strand
CCGGTGCCGCCGCGGCAACCCCGGGCGGCGATCCAGGCGTCGCTGCAAGGGCCCATCCTGCCCAGTGACTCGGGGAAGAACCGAACGTTCAAGGTGTGCGGCAATCTGACGTGCGGGTCCGATTCCCTGCGCACGGTGCGAGCGACGCTCATGAAGCTGGGACAGCACATCGCCCTCTACCAGGACAGTGCGGCGCCCCAGCCAAGCCTGTCACAGACCGACCTCGACACCCTGCGAGCGGTCTTCGACACGCGACTGTACGAAATCGACACCACCGCGTTCGGGCGCGAGTCGGATATCGACGCCAACGGCGTGGTGATCGTGCTGATGACGAACCGGGTGAACCAGCTGGTGACTTCGGCGCAATGCACTTCGCCGACGGGCGGCTTCGTGGCCGGGTATTTCTTCGGCGCCGACATCGATCCGTTCTACGCGACCCAGTACAACAACGGCGAGATCTTCTACTCGATCGTACCGGATCCCAACGGGACACTGAGCTGCGCACACTCGGTCGCCGGGGTCAAGCGGCTGGTGCCGGTGACCTTCATACACGAGTTCCAGCACATGATCAGCTACAACCATCATGTGCTGGAGCGCCGCGGCGAGGCCGAGATCCTGTGGCTCAACGAGTCGCTGTCGCATTATGCGGAGGAGCTGGGCGGTCGCAGCTTCCTCCCGGCGGACACCGCGACGTACTGCAATTACGTGTTCGGCGATGTGTACAACTCGGCCCAGTACTTCCAGGCGCCGCAGAGCTACTTCCTGGTGGACACCAGCGGCATCGGGGCGCTGGCGAGCCGCGGTGCCTACTGGCTGTTCCTGCGCTACATCCTGGACCAGTACTCGGGGGATACGTCCTTCGCGCAGCGCAGCCTCTTCACCCGCAAGCTCGACATCACGAGCCTCACCGGTCCGGAGAACGTGGCGACGCAGACCGGGCAGTCGTTCCAGCTGCTGCTGGAACGCTGGACGCTGGCGAACTGGGTTTCCGATCTCCCGGGCTTCGCGACTCCGGCCGAGCTACAATACAAGATGTGGCGGTTCCGGACGGACTACGGCACGCTCAAGACACGCTGCCCCAGCCCGCCGCTCAACACCGGTGCGCTGCCCGCGACCCTGCCGCTCGTTCCGGGCGTCGGTGCGGGGAATGGTGTGAACCTGAGCGGCATATTGCGTGCGGGGTCAGGAACATATTTCCGAGTCCAGCAGGCGGCGGGCACGGCGGGATTTACGGTCCTGTTCAGTGACGGGTTGGGCCGAGCGCTGCGGACGGCGATCGTGCCGCGGTTGAACGTCATGCGCATTCAGTGACGACGTCGAGCAGGGACGTCGCGCAGAAGCGTCGCGCACGGACGTCGCGCGAAATACGTCTCTGCGTGACGGTTCTGTGCAACGTCGTTGTCGTGACGCCTCTCGCTGCGCAAACCGAGGGAAGCGCGCTCGCCGTCCTACCGGGCTCGACTCGCGCCGCCGGTCTCGGAGGGGCGGGCGCAGCGCTGGTCGGCGACGCGGGCGCCGTCTTCTCGAACCCCGCCGGCATCGCCACCATTCGCCACCTCGCGGTCGAAGCCGCCTACCAGCGCTTGCCAGGGGGCACGGCCGTCGGGTCGGGCGCCCTCGCCCTGCGGGCCGGGCGTCTGTCGTGGGGATTCGGCGCGGCCGCGCTCGACACCTCCGGCGCGCTGGTGCGCGCGACGGATCTGCTCGGCCTCTCGTCGCTCGTGTTCCGTGCGAGCTTCATCGCCGTGGGCACCTCGGTCAAGTACGTGCGTGAGACGCTCGGCGCCACGACCGCTGACGCCTGGGCGGGTGACGTGGGCGTCGCGATCGCTATCTTCGACCTGATGGCGTTCGGCGCGAGCGTGCAGAACCTCGGCGGGGACCTGGGGGGCGGGGCGCGGCTCACGCGTCGCAGTCGCGCCGGTCTCACGATGAACTACGTCGATCCTCAAGGGGCGTATCGGCTGCTCACCACGCTGGAGGGCCAGTGGCCCTCGGGGGGAAGCGGCGCCGCGTTCCTGATCGCGGGGGTGGAGGTAGGCGTGGTGGTACACGGCACGGGGATCGTCGCGCGGATCGGCTATGCTGGCCACTCCGTCTCCACAGATGCCGCCCCGTTCTCCTACGGTGCCGGTGTGGAGCTCGGCCGGCTGCACCTCGACTACGCCTACCGCGCCTCCGAGAGCACGGCGGGCGGGGGGGTTGGGGGGGGTGGGGGGGGTGGGGGGGGTGGCAGGGCCCGTTTTGGGTTGCGATGGACCCCCTGACGGAGCGCGCGCGGCCGCGGTGGGGCCGCGTGGCGCGCCGCCTGCTGCGCTGGGTGCTGATCGGCGTGCCGGCGCTGCTCGTGCTCGCGCTGCTGCTGAGCGACGACGCCCGCTATCTCGCGCGGGCGGGAGTCGAAGAGGCACGCATCCTCCTGAAGCGTCGCTCCATCGCCCAGCTCGTCGCCGACCCGCAGACCACGGCTGAGCTGCGCCAGCGTCTCACGCTCGTGCTCGCGGCGCGCGCCTACGCGGCGGACTCCCTCAAGTTGCTTGTAGGTGACACTTACACGACGTACGTCGACGTGGGGCGGGACACGCTCCTGCTCGTGCTCTCCGCCAGCCGGCGGGACCGGTTGCGCGAGTACACGTGGCAGTACCCGATCGTCGGCACGGTGCCGTACAAGGGGTTCTTCAACTTCGACCAGGCGCGCCGCAGCGCGGCCGACCTCGAGCGCCAGGGCTACGACACCTATCTGCGACCGGCGGGGGCATTCTCGACGCTGGGCTATTTCAGCGACCCCCTCCTGTCCACGATCGTGGAGCGCGACACGATGGAATTGGTGGCGAGCGTGATCCACGAGCTGGCGCACAACACGCTGTACGTGAAGAGCCAGACCCCGTTCAACGAGAGCTTCGCCAGCTTCGTCGGCTACCGTGGGGCGGAAGCGTTTTTCCGGTCGCGGCGGAACGCGGTCGACGCGAAGCGCGCCGCGGCGCGCTGGCGTGACGAGCGCACGCTGGACGTGCTCTGGGCCGAGCTCGCCCGGCGGCTCGACTCCGCGTACGCGCAGGCGCTGTCGGCGTCCGAACTTGAGCGCGCCCGGGCGACCCTGTTCGCGTGGGCCCGGGCGCAACTCACCGGCCCCGTGGGGCAGTCGCTCGAGACGTACGACTGGCGCTGGTTCGCCCGGGCCCCGCTCAACAACGCGGTGGTGATCGCCCAACGGCTGTACCGGATGAACCTGAACCTGTTCGAGGAGATCTACGTGCACTCGGGGGCGAATCTGACCGAGACCATCCGCGCGATTCAACTGCGCGTGTTCACGCAACCGGGGACGGACCCGTACAAGGCGCTGTATTCAAGGCCCGGGCTACCTGCTGACGACTAGTTTCCTCTGAGCCGTTCCGCCTCGGCGACGCGTTGCAGCGCGATCGCATAGGCCGCCGTGCGAAACGTCACGCCTTTCTGCTTCGCCAGGTCCCGCACCCCCACGTACGCTTTGGTGATCGTGGCCTGGAGCTCGCGGTTCACCTGTTCGTGGGTCCAGCGGTACTGCTGGAGGTTCTGCGACCATTCGTAATAGCTGACGGTCACGCCGCCCGCGTTCGCCAGGAAGTCCGGGATCACCGCGATGCCGCGCTGCTCGAGGATCCGATCGGCCGTCGGCGTGGTGGGCTCGTTGGCGCCTTCGACCACGACCTTGCAGTCGATGGTCCGCGCGTTGGTCTCTTTCGCGATCACGCCGCCCAGCGCGGCGGGGACGAGCCAGTCGCACGGGATGGTCCACAGCGTGTCGTTGCTGATAGCCTGGCCGTCCGCGAACTCGGAGACGGGCTTGCGGACGGCGGTGTGGGCCAACAGCGCCGCGACGTCGAGCCCGTGCTCGTTGACGATGCCGCCGTTCACGTCCGACACCGCCACGACCTTCGCCCCCGCCTCGGCAGCGAGCAGCCGCGCGAGGTGGCCGCCGACGTTCCCAAACCCCTGAATCACGACGCGGCTGCCCTTGAGCGGGATCCCGAAGTCCCGGGAGTACTCCATCATCACGTACATCACGCCCCGGCCGGTCGCCTCCTCGCGCCCGAGCGACCCACCGAGCGACACCGGCTTCCCGGTCACGGCCGCCGGGGTGTAGCCGTGGCGGCTCGAGTACTCGTCCAGGATCCACGCCATCACCTGTGCGTTGGTGTTCACGTCGGGCGCCGGGATATCGCGGTAGGGGCCGAGCATAATGGAGATGCGCTGGGTGAAGCGCCGGGTGAGGCGCTCGAGCTCGAGCTTGGAGAGTTTCTTCGGGTCCACCGTCACGCCGCCCTTGGCGCCGCCGAAGGGGATGTCCATCAGCGCCGTCTTCCACGTCATGATCGCCGCGAGGCCCAGCACTTCGTCGTGGTCCGCATCGGGATGGTAGCGGATCCCCCCTTTGCAGGGACCGCGCGCCCCGTTGTGCTGGATGCGATAGCCCGTGAACACCTCGATACGGCCGTCATCCATCCGCACGGGAACCTCGACCTGCACCTCGCGGAAGGGGGACATGAGGATGCGGCGCATGTAGCCTTCCAGACTGATGAGATCGGCGGCGCGGTCGAACTGGCTCGCAACGATGGCCTTCCCCGACATCGCGCTGCGGGGAGTGGCGGGAGCAGTCACGGCACCTCCGAGCTGGTCAGGGCTTGAGGCGGCGGCCGGCGACGCGAGCCGCTGGGTGCTGCGCTTCCGACAGCGCGTGGGCGACGTTGATACGGCGCGCCCAGCGCCGGCCGGCGTCCGAGAGCACGCCGATGACGTCCGCCCCGCTCACGGCAGGAGCGTCGGCGCCGTGCTCGAGCACGAACACGAGCCCGCCGCCCCGGGCGACGGCAGGGGGGAGCTCGCTCCAGCCCGCATCGCCTGGAAGGGGACGCTGCGCCACGACGAGTGGCAGCGCCGCGGCGTCGAAGGCCGTGCGGGCGACGAGCGGCGCCCTCAGCCCGTCCGCCAGGGTCCGCCAAGCGGGGAGCGCCGGTCCCAGCGTCACCACCTGGCCGAACTGCCAGCGGGAATCGCGCGCGAGGTCCACGAAGGCGGCCACCAGCGCTGCGTCGTCGGGGACCTCTGAGCCGGTATCAGCGGCCAGCACCACCGTGCCCGTCTCTGCGAACCAGCGCTCGGCCGGCGAGAGGTGCTCCGGCCGGCGCGGAGCGTAGAAGGCGTAGCGCTGCGTGATCGAGATTTCGCGCTCGGCCGCTTCGCGCTGCTCGGCATGCTCCGCCGCCTGGGCCGCGCCCTCGTAGGCCACCTCCGCCGCCTGGTAGCGGCCGGCGTCGCGCAGAATACGGCCGCGCAGCCGCAGCGTCTCCGTGTGTGGCTCGAGCGCGAAGGCGCGATCGAGCGCGAGCAACGCCCGGTTGCGGTCGCCCAAGCGAAACGCGGCGTACCCCAGCTCGTGCCACACGAGCGCAAGGTCGGGATCGGACTCCACCGCCTGCTCCAATATGCCGATGGCCTCGCGGTAGCGTTCGAGCTCGATTAGGGCCGCGCCCTTCAGGGTCAGCGGGAATGCCGAATCGCCGAACTGGGCGCGCGCGCCTTCGGCCAGGTGGAGCGCGTCCTCGCGGCGGCCGTGGCTGCGCAGCAGCTCGAAGCACTCGGCCCAGCAGGGCTTGAGATCAGGGTGCGCGGCCAGCACCTCGCGATACGCCTTCTCCGCGTCTGCGATCCGTCCCTCCCGGGCCAGGTAGCGGGCGCGCGCCATCGCCCGCTCGCTCGGCGCGTCGGGGAACAACTCGTACGACGCGGTCGTTCGCATGGCCGCGAATATAGCCGCGGCGCGGCCGACGGCTAGGAGGCTCGACGGACGACGTCGTGTAGCGACGTTGAGGGTCGACGTTGAGGAATGACGTGGAGGGACGACGTGGAGGGGCGACGTCTGTGCTCAACGCATTTCCTCAACGTTCTTCCTCTACGTCTTTCCTCCACGGTGTTACGCTTCTAAATTCTGCCGCGCATGGAAACGGACCGGCTGCTCCGCGAGCTGACGGATTTCCTCCGCATCCCTTCGGTATCGACGTTGCCTGCTCACAACGCCGACTGCCGCGCGGCGGCGGAGTGGGTCGCGGGCGAGCTGCGACAGCTCGGCTGCCGCGACGTGCAGTTTCTCGCGAGCGACACGCATCCGGTCGTGTGGGCCGTCGGTCCCGAGGTGCGCGGGGCGCCCACGCTGCTGCTGTACGGCCACTATGATGTCCAGCCGCCCGATCCGCTCGCCGAGTGGACCACGCCGCCCTTCGAGCCGACCGTGCGTGACGGCAAGCTCTTCGCTCGCGGCGCGGCGGACGACAAGGGGCAGGTGTTTTGCCTCCTCAAGGCGATCGCGGCGACGGGTCGACCGCCGGTCAACGTCCGGTTCTTGATCGAGGGCGAGGAGGAGTATGGCAGTCGCGTCTTGTTCGAGCTGTTACAGCGCGAGCCCGAGCGCACCCGGGCGGACGTCGTCCTTATCGCCGACATGTCCTACGTCGCCCCGCAGTGGCCGGCGGTGTACACGACGCTGCGCGGCCTGTGCTACGCTGAGATCACGGTGCGCACGGCCAAGTCGGACCTGCACTCCGGCGAGTTCGGCGGGGCCGCGCCCAATGCGCACGAAGAGCTCGTCCGCCTGCTGGCCAGGCTCAAGTCACCCGACGGCAAGATCAACGTGGCGGGCCTCTATGCCGCAGTGCGGCGTCCCACCAGGGCGGAGCTTGCGACGTGGAAGAGCCTGCCCTTCAAGGAGCGGGAGTTCCTGAAGCACCGCGTGCAGGCGAAGGCCCTCACTGGGCTCAAGGCGTACTCGGTGCTCGAGCGCCTCTGGGCGCTCCCGACCTTCGAGATCCACGGCATCATGGGCGGCTTCACGGCCGACGGCGCGAAGACCGTGATCCCCGCCGAGGCCACCGCGAAGGTGAGCCTGCGGCTCGTCCCCGCGCAGAAGCTCAAGACGGTGGAGCGGCAGCTCGCGGCGGCCGTCCAACGGTTGGCGCCGAAGTATGTGCAGGCGAGCGTCAAGTTCCTCCACGGCGCGGACCCCGCGACCGTGAAGGTCACCCACCCGGCATTCCGGCTGCTCGATCAGGCGTTCCGTGAGGTGGTGGGTCGGGGGACGGTGCCTGCCCGGGCGGGCGGGTCGATCCCGGTCGTCCCCGTGCTCGGCAAGAGCGGCGCCCCGGTCATCCTCACCGGAATCGGGCTGCCCGATGACCGACTGCACGCGCCGAACGAAAAGCTCGACTTGAAGCAGTTGTGGGACGGCATCCGCGTGTTTCGGCGCTTTTACGAGCTTCTGGGGACGAAAGGCGTCTAGACGCCTTTTTTGCTACGATTTCGTAGTCTATTGATCTCGTGTTGAGTCAGAGCGCGCCCGCCGTATCGCTCTTCCCGCCACGGATCCCCCCGCATATGGTAGCCGTTCTGCTCCCAGAAGCCTGGCATATCCTGGTCGAGCAGCTCGAAGCCGCGCACCCACTTCGCGCTCTTCCATAAGTAGAGATGCGGCACCAGCAGCCGCGCCGGCCAGCCGTGCTCGGGAGCGAGCCACTCGCCGCCCCACTTGAGGGCGATGAGGTTATCCGGCCGGTCGAGGTCCGAGAGCGGCAGGTTCGTCGTGAACCCCTGCTCGGCCGTCACGAGACAATACCGCGCGTCCGGCTGCACCCCCGCGCGCTCGAGTAGCCGCTGCACCGGCACCCCCTCGAACCCATTGTCGAGCCGGCTCCAGCGGGTGACGCAATGGATGTCGCAGCGCACTGTCTTGCGGGGCAGCGCGAGCAGTTCGTCATAGGTCAGGGTGAACGGCCGATCCACGCGTCCTGACACGTCGAACGTCCAGGTCTTCAGGTCCACCCGGGGGACGTCACCGTAGTGCAGGACAGGCCATTTCGTCGTCACGACCTGGCCTGGGGGAAGGCGGCCGTTCAGGGCTGGCACGGCTCCGTTAGACGGTTCTGCGCGACGCTGTCGCGAGACGCAGTTGCTCGACGTCGTCCGTCGTCGCCGTGACGTCGAAGGCCGTTGCGAAGCCGCGCTTCACCGCCGCGACCGTGTCGCCCCACAGCTCCTTCTCCCCTCTCCCTTCTCCCTGCTCCCGTTGCACCGACGTCATGGCGACCCCCGGAATCCCGCACGGCACGATGCGCCCGAAGTGCGACAGGTCGGTCGTCACATTCAGTGCAAATCCGTGCCAGGTGACCCACTGCTTCACGTGGACGCCGATGCTCGCGATCTTGCGCTCCCCCTGGCGCGTCCACACGCCGGTGTAGCCCGCGCGTCGCTCGGCCGGGACACCCAGCTCCGCGAGGGCGGCGATCAAGGCCTGCTCGAGGGTGCGGAGGTACCAGTGCAGGTCCTGGCGGTAACCGGACAGGTCGAGGATGGGATAACCGACGAGCTGCCCCGGGCCGTGGAAGGTGACGTCGCCGCCCCGCTCTACGGCGACAACGGGCACGCCTGGCGGCTCGAGTACGTGGCCCGCTCGCGAGTCGCGCCCCAGCGTCACGACCGGAGGGTGCTCGAGCAGCAGCAGCACGTCGTGCGGCAGCCGCCCCCCGATCCGCGCCTCGGCGAGCGAGCGCTGCCACGCGAGCGCCTCGGCGTAAGGCACCAGGCCGGCCTCGATCACGTGTACGGCCAGTCCCGTCACTCCGGATCCCTCAACGCATCGTCTCGACTTCCTCGGACGGCCCACGCGCTGGCTGCGCCACCGAGCACGAAGCTTGCGATTCCCCACAGTGCGAGACCGGCAACGCCAAGCAGATGGTCGATCGGCCAGGCGATGAAGCCGAGCAGTAGCGCCCCGACGGTCGATAGCGCTCCGATCACTCCGCGCTGCCACACGTTGTCCAGCCGCCGGCTGCGGCGCCAGCCGAACGTCGCGCCGACCGCGAGGCCTGCGAGCGTGCCCGCGAGGACCGGGTCTGCCGCGCTCTCCTGGTAATTCGATGCGGTCACGTGGTGCTCCAGGGTTCGCACGATGACGAGCGCCACCACGATGGTTCCCCCTCCGAGCCCGGCGCCGCACGCCAGTGCGCCGAGGCCGATCGCGAGCGGGTCTTTCACATGTCCACCACCCGGCCCAGCGAATCGAGCGCCGCTTGGGCCACAGCCTCGGACATCGTCGGGTGCGCGTGAATGGCAAGCTCGACCTCTTCGACGGTGTATTCATTCTCCCGCGCCACCGCCAACTCATGGATGATCTCGGACGCGTGGCCGCCCACGATGTGGGCGCCGAGGATCTCGCCGTACTTCTTGTCGCGCAGGATCTTCACAAACCCTTCGGTCTCGCCCGTTCCACGCGCCCGGCCGTTCGCCGAGAACGGGAACCGGCCGGCCACGTATTCGAGCTTCTGCTCCTTGCACTGCTCCTCGGTGAGTCCGATGCTGGCCACCTCGGGGTGGCAGTACGTCACGCTGGGGACGTTATCGTACCTGATCGCGTGGGGCTTCTTGCCCGCGACGAGCTCGGTGACATTCACGCCCTCCCGCATGCCTTTGTGGGCGAGCATCGGCGGCCCGGCCACATCGCCGATGGCGTAGTAGCCCGGTGCGGTCGTCTGCAGGCCCGGGTCGACCTTGATGAAGCCCCGCTCGCTCACTTGAACGCCGCACTCCGCCAGGCCGATGTTCTCCGTATTCACCGCGCGACCCGCCGCCATCAGCACCGCGGCGACCTCGATCTTCCGCGTCGCGCCGTTGGCCTCGACCTCCAGAGTCACCTTGTCCTTGGCGGGCGTCCCCTTCTTCACCTTGGCGCCGGCGATCACCTCGATGCCGCGCTTCTTGTAGCTCTTCGCCAGGGCGTCCGACGCCTCGGCGTCCTCGAATGGCAGGATCCGCGGCAGCGCTTCAATCAGCGTCACGGTGGTGCCGAAGGCGCTGAAAATGTTGGCGAACTCCATGCCCACGGCGCCGGCGCCGATGATCGCCAGGGTGGCGGGCGCCTTCTCGAGAAACAGCGCCTCGTCTGAGGAGATGACGGTCGTCTTGTTGATCTCCAACCCGATCTGCGGCAGGCCCTTCACGCGCGATCCGGTCGCGATGATTACCGCCCTTTTCGCTTCGTAGCTGTCGCTCCCGACCTTCACCTTACGTCCGGGCTGGAGTACTCCGCTGCCCTTCACCACCGTGATCTTGTTCTTTTTCATCAGGAACTCGACGCCCTTCGAGTTCTGGTCGCTCACGCGGCGCGAGCGCTGCATGGCGACGCCGTAGTCGGTCTTCACGGCGCCGGCCTCGACACCGAATTCCTTGGCGTCTCGCAGCAAGCTGGCGATGTAGGCCGAGTGGAGCAGAGCCTTGGTGGGGATGCAGCCAATGTTGACGCACACGCCGCCAAGCTTGTCCTTCTCGATCACCGCCGTGCTCATGCCGAGCTGCGCCGAGCGGATCGCGGCGACGTAGCCGGCCGGGCCGCCCCCGAGAATGATGACGTCAAATTGGTTGGCCAACGGACCCCTCCCCTAACGCGCAAGTCGGAACGCGGAACGCGGAACAGGCGGGCCGAGGCTCGTGCGCCTGTTCCGCGTTCCGCCTTCCGCGTTCACAAGAGCATCGCCAGTGGATTCTCCAGCATCCCCTTCAGGGTGCTCAGAAACGCCGCCCCTGTTGCCCCATCGATCACCCGGTGGTCGCAGCTCATCGTGAGGCGCAGGCGGCGGCGGGGCACGACCTGGCCGTCCACGACCACGGGCTTCGGGGTGATCGTGCCCACGGCCAGAATGCCCGCTTCCGGCGGATTGATCACCGCCGTGAACTGGTCGATGTCGAACATCCCGAGGTTTGACACGGAGAACGTCGACCCGGTGTATTCGCTCGGCTGGAGCCGGCGGCTGCGGGCCTTGTCGGCGAGCTGCTTCGCTTCGTGCCCGATCTCGAGTAACGGCTTCAGGTCGGCGTTACGGATCACGGGCGTGATGAGCCCGTCCTCCACCGCCACTGCCATCCCGAGGTGCACTTCGTTCCAGTAGCGGATGTGGTCCTCCTGGAACCAGGCGTTGCAGGCGCGGTGCTTCGTGAGGGCGAGCGCGGTCGCCTTGACGATGATGTCGTTGAAGGAAACCTTGCCGCGGTCGCCGAGCTGCCGGTTGAGGGCGTCGCGCGCTTCGGCGGCCCGCTCCATGTCCACTTCGCTGGTCAGGAAGAAGTGGGGGATCGGACCGAGCGACGTCACCAGGCGCTTGGCAATCGTCTTGCGGATCTGGGCGAGGGGCACGTCTTCGTAGGGAGCGCCGCTCGGCGCGGGATGCGGGATGGGGGATGCGGGATGCGACTCGACGACCGCTGGAGCGGCCGCGGGCGCCAACGCCCGAGACGCGGACGCTTCCAGGTCTCGTTTAACGACCCGGCCACCGGGTCCGGAGCCCGTGACGACCTTCAGGTCGACGCCTGCCTCCCGCGCCATTCGCTTGGCCAGCGGCGACGCCTTCACGCGAGTTACGTCGCCCGGAGCGGGCCCCACGCCGCCCGCATCTCGCATCCCGCTTCCCGCATCACGCATCCCGCCACGCGCATCCCGCATCCCGCCTCCCGACGGCGCGGGCGTCGGCGGGGGGCCCGAGGCAACGGATGCGCCGACCGTCTCGCCGGGCGCGGCGATGACGGCCACGACGTTCCCCACCGGCACGGTCTGCCCCTCGGTCACCGCCACCTGCTGGAGCACGCCGTCGGCGCGGGCGATCAGGTCCATCACCGCCTTGTCCGTCTCGACCTCGGCCAGCGTCTCGCCCGCCTTCACGGCGTCGCCTTCCTGCTTGTGCCACTTCACCAGACGTCCCTCCTCCATCGTGGGGGAGAGCGCTTCCATGAACACCTTGGTGGCCACGGTCAGTCGAGGTAGAGGACGCGCCGCGCAGCGGCGACGACCTTGTCAGGGCTTGGTTTGGCGAGCCGCTCGAGCTGCTTGTTGTAGGGCATCGGCACGTCGGCCTGCGTCACGCGCAGCACTGGGGCATCGAGGTGGTCGAAGGCCTCGCGTTGGATCACGTCCACGACCTGCGCGCCGATGCCGCAGTGCGGCCACCCTTCCTCGATGACGACGGCGCGGTTCGTCTTCGCGACTGACGCGGTGATGGCGGCCTCGTCGAGCGGTCGCAGCGAGCGCAGGTCGACCACCTCCGCCGACACCCTTTCCTGCTCCGCGAGCTGCTCGGCGGCTTTGAGGGCGACCGCGACGGTCTTCGAGTGGCAGATGAGGGTGACGTCCCGCCCCGCCCGTTTCACGTCGGCCCTGCCGATCGGCACGACGTATTCGCCCTCGGGCACCTCCCCCTTGGTGTTGTAGAGCATCTCGCCCTCGAGCACGATGACGGGGTTGTTGTCGCGGATCGCGGACTTGAGCAGACCCTTGGCGTCCGCCGGCGTCGCCGGCGCTACCACCTTGAGGCCAGGGATGTGACTCAGCCAGCCTTCCCACGCCTGCGAGTGCTGCGCGCCGAGCTGGAGGGCCGCGCCATTCGGCCCCCGGAACACGATCGGAATGGGGAACTGGCCGCCCGACTCGTACAGCAGCTTCGCCGCCGAGTTGACGATCTGGTCGAGGGCGAGCACCGCGAAGTTCCACGTCATGAACTCGATCACGGGGCGGAGCCCGGCCATCGCTGCCCCCACCCCGATGCCGGCGAACCCAAGCTCGGCGATGGGCGTGTCCACCACCCGCATCGGCCCGAACTCCTCGAGCAGCCCACGGCTCACCTTGTAGGCGCCCTGGTACACTCCGACTTCCTCCCCCATGAGGAAGACGTTGGCGTCGCGCTGCATCTCCTCCCGCAGCGCCTGGTTCAGCGCGTCGCGATACGTCAGGGTCGGCATCGCTCAGTCGGCGACGACATGGGTGGTGAGCTCGGCGGAATCCGGATCGGGGCTGGCGTCGGCAAACTTCACCGCCTCCTCCACCTCCGCGCGCACCTCCGCATCGAGCGCGTCGAGCCCCGCCTGATCCAGCGCACCCTCTTCCTTGAGCTTGAGCGCCAGCTGGGAGATGGGATCCCGCTTCTTCTGTTCCTCGACCTCGTCCTTGGTGCGATACACTCCGTGCAGCGGGTCGGACATCGAGTGTCCCATGTAGCGGTACGTGCGCACCTCCAACAGCGTCGGGTGGCCACCCTTGCGCGCGCGCTCGACGGCCCGTTGGGTGGCGGCGTACACGGCGAGCGCGTCCATGCCGTTCACGAGCTCCGCCGCCATGTCGTAGCTGCAGGCGTGCTCTGCGACGTCCGTCACCGCGGCGACGCGCTCGAACGCGGTCCCCATGCCGTACCGGTTGTTCTCGCAGCAAAAGATCACGGGCAGGTGGTAGACGGAGGCCATGTTGAGGGTCTCGTGGAAGGCGCCGATGTTGACGGCCGCCTCCCCGAAGTAACAGATGCAGACCTGGTCGCCGCCCTTGTACTTGATCGCAAAGCCGATGCCCGCTCCGAGCGGGACATGCCCGCCGACGATCCCGTGCCCCCCCATGAACCGCTTCTCGGCGTCGAACAGGTGCATCGAGCCGCCCTTGCCCTTCGAGCAGCCGGTCGCCTTCCCGAACAGCTCGGCCATCACGGCGCCCGCCGAGATGCCGCGGACCAACGCCTGGCCGTGCTCACGGTAGGAGCTGATCACGTAATCGTCGTCGCGCAACGCCGCAAGCGAGCCGACCGCCACCGCTTCCTGGCCGATATAGAGATGGCAGAACCCGCCGATCTTGCCCAGCGCGTAGGCCTCCGCCGCCTTCTCCTCGAAGTGACGGATCAGCAGCATCTGTCGCAGCATCCGGCGCTCGAGCTCGGCTTGGGCTTGGTCCTTCTGGGCGTGGGCGGTCGCGGTGGTCATGGCGCGTTGGGGTTACGAGGCGGCGCTCGCGCGCTCGACCTGCTCCCACGCATGATAGCTCGAGCGCACCAGCGGCCCGGCTTCCACGTGGCGATATCCCATCTGCATGCCGAGGCGCCGCAGCTCGGCGAACTCGGGGGGCGTGTAATAGCGGGCGATCGGGAGGTGCTGGCTCGAGGGGCGCAGATACTGGCCGAGGGTGAGGATGTCGACGCCCTGGGCGCGCAGGTCGTGCATCGCGCCGAGCAGTTCGTCCCAGTCCTCGCCCAGCCCGCAGATGATGCCCGACTTGGTGAGCATGGCGGGATCCAGGTACTTCACCCGACGCAGCAGCTCGAGGGCGCGCGGATACCGGCCGCCCGGCCGCGCCAGCCGATACAGTCGCTCGATGGTCTCGAGGTTGTGATTCAGAATGTCGGGCTTCGCGTCGACCACGATCCGGAGCGCCCGCTCGTTGCCCTTGAAGTCGGGGATGAGCACCTCGACCGACGTCTCCGGCGTCCGCTGGCGGATCTCGGCGATGCACGCCGCAAACATCTCGGCGCCGCCGTGCGGCAGGTCGTCCCGGTCCACGCTCGTGATGACCACATGCTTCAGCTCCATCTGCCGCACCGCCTCGGCGAGACGGGCCGGCTCGCCCGTGTCGAGGGGAGTGGGAGTGCCGTGCGGGACCGCGCAGTACGCGCAGTTCCGAGTGCACACATCCCCCAGGATCATGAAGGTGGCGGCCTTGTGCTCCCAACATTCCCCGACGTTGGGGCAATGCGCCTCCTCGCACACGGTGTGGAGCGCGAGCTCGCGCATGAGGTGCTTCACCGCGAGATAGTTCGGGCCCCCCGGGGCGGGGACCTTCAGCCAGGCGGGTTTCCGAGCCGTGATCTGGGTAAACGCGGTGGCCATGAGGCTTGGGGAAGATAGTGACGCGCGGAAAGGGACAAAAGGCCAAATTTCAACTAGGTGGTTGATCGCCCGCTGGCTTGCGGTTCTTCAACCGACGCAGCTCTTCCTCCAGCTCCGCGGTGGTGGAGAGCAGGCCGTCCGCGATCTCGGCGATCTCCTCGGCGTCCTTCCACTGCCGCTCCAGCGCTTCGATCTCCGCCTGCTCGTCCACCGCGATCTCGAGGGCGAGCCGCCGCTCCGGGGCGATGCTGCGAAGCGTCAGCTCCCGCCGGGCCACGTCGCGGATGAGGCGCTCGGGCCCGCCGGCGCCCTCGACCAGCCGTGCCGCATCCTCGGCCCGCTCCCGGCCACGGCGGGCCAGCGCCAGATACGTCAGTCCCTGGCGCAACGCGGCCTGCGCGTCAGCCCCGACCAGCAGCGCGCCCTCGGAGCGACAGGTGGGGCAGCTCAAGACCAGCCCCAGACCGGCCGTGCTGTCGGGGACGATGCGGGCGTGCGCCATGTGCTTCGCGCGGAGACGCATCAGGCTGCCGCAGCGCTCGCAGATCGGTGGCTCGATTAGGCCCACCGTCCGGCGACCGATGATTCCCGTGTACATCGCGCGCGCGATGTTCGGCATGTTCCACACGAACACGCCGACGGATCCACCGGCCGCGACGTTCACCGCCACCGCGAGCCCCACCGTCGCCACCGTGAGCGGCACCACGAACTTGAGCTGCTCGCGCTGGCGCGCCTTGAGCCGTTCGCCGTAGCGCCACGTTGCAAACTCGAGCCGCGGCGGCCGGCCGACCCGGACCAGGTCGTACCCCCGCCATCGGATCAGCGCCACCTGCTCGGTCGCAGCTGCGACGCGCCCCTCCCCTGCGGCGCGGGCTAGCGCCTCGACATGCTCGAGACGCTCGTCCAGCGGTGCGAGGTTCCAGCGGGTGCATTTGGGACAGATGACCCAGAGCCGGCCCTTCCACTCGTCGAACGCGAGACGCCTCCCGACGCCGAGCCCCGAGGGTCCGCCGTCGCCGTCGAGCTTGCCGTTGCAGAACGCGCAGGTGCGATACATCAGTCACCAGTCATAGGCCGTAAGCCGTAAGAGTCAACTTCCGGCTTGCGGCTTGAGCCTGTTAACGCTCAATGCGCTGATATCCACGTCCGTTTCACCTTTCGTCACCAGATCCGCGATAATCTCGCCGGTGAGGGCGGCTAGCAGAATGCCGTTCCGCCCGTGCCCTGCGGCGTACCATAGTCGCTCGACGTCCGGGTCGGGGCCGACGATGGGACGGCCATCGCCAGTCATGGGCCGGAGGCCTGCCCACATGCGCTGCACGGCGTGATTGAGCAACGTCGGCAGGAGGCGGACGGCTCCCCGAAAGATCTGGGCGAGGCCCTCGTTGGTGACGCGGCAGTCGAAGCCTGCGTGCTCCATCGTGGTGCCCAGCAAGGCGTCACCGCCGCGGGCGAGCACGTAGCCGCGATCGTGATAGAGGATCGCCGCCGGGGTACCAGCGGGCCAGCCGGTAGCGGCCATCTGCCCGCGCACCGGCTCCACCGGGAGCGGCCGCGGCAGTCCAGCGATCTGCGGTGCCCAGACGCCGGCCGCGAGGACGACGTGGCCCGCGGCCGTCGTTCCGGCTCGCGTCGTCACGCCCCGCGTCCGGCCTGTCGCGGTGTCGACCATGGTGACCTGTTCCGCGTGCAGCGCCGCGCCCATCCGGCGGGCGTCGGCGAGGCAAGCGCGGGTCAGCGCCTGCGGGTCGACCGCAGCGTCCTCGGGCGCGAACAGGGCGCCGCGGCAGTCCGGAGCCGCTCCCGGCCAGCGTTCGCGCACCTCGTCGCCCTCGAGCCAGTCGCAGCGCAACCCCGCCTGGCGCTGGCGGGCCACATCCTCCTTGAGTCGATCGGCCGCGGCGTCGTCGAAAGCGACCGCCGCGATGCCCGCCCGCCAGAAGCCGATGTCGATGCCCGTCGTTTCCCCCAGCGCCGGCGCGAGGGGCTCGTACAGGTCGCGCGCCCGGACCGAGAGGCCGACGAGCGCGTCCTCGGTCGGCTCGATCTGTGCGGCCAGCATCCCAGCAGACGCCGGGGAGGCTGCGGCCGGGTCGGGCCCGGGCTCGAAGATGGCGACTTGCAGGCCGCGGGCCGCCGCGGCCCGGGCACACGCCGCCCCCACCGCCCCGCCGCCGACCACCGCGACGTCGACGGTTTTCACGCGCTGGCGCCCCCCTGAAACCCGCTGCTACATTCTGACGTACGGCCCGAGCGTCGGGCATCACGGAGGCAACTGGCCATGTTCAGGAGTATACTCGGCTTCGCCATCTTCGCCGCATTGGCGTTCGTGGCGCTCAACATCTTCTTCGGTCTGCTCGGCGGCCTCTTCGGCCTCGCCTTGTGGATCCTGAAGCTCGCCGCCATCGGCTTCATTCTCTATTTCGTGCTGCGGCTCGTGAGCCCCAGCACGGCGGACAAGATCCGCGACATGATCAAGGGCCGCCCGGCGGACGCCTAGTCCGCCGGCGGTCGCTCGCGCGCATCGAGCTGTTCCAGCACCGCCCAGCACAACAGCGGGATGAGGATCTCGTGGTGGCCGGTGAGCTGGATGCCCCGGCCCCCCGCGAGCGTCGGACGCTCGACCACGTTCACCCGTGGCCGATAGTGCCGCTGCATGTCGCAGTCGCAGGCGGTGAACCCAGTCGGCTTTCCCCCATTCAGATTGCGCGCGACCGTCAGAGCCTTGAGAAACACCTCGGGCATCACGACCGCGCTTCCCAGGTTGAGCACGACTCCACCGTCGTGGAGCGCCGGGAGGGCGGCCGCGAGGCGCTTGAGATCGCGGTGACTCGTCGCGCCCAGCGCAGCCCCGTCGGCCGTGGGGTGCTGGTGCGTGATGTCCGCTCCCACGGTGGCGTGAACGGTCACGGGGACGCCCGCCGCGGCCGCGGCGAGCAGCACGGAGACTTCGGGGGCGGCGAGGCTCGCCCGGCCTTTCAGGTACTCCGTCAGCGCCTCCCCCATGCCGCGCCCGGCCCGCGCTCCCTCGGCGACGGCGGCATTCATCTCGCGCCCGGTTTCCTCCACCATGCCGAACGAGCCGTCCGCCAGGCCACGGGCGACGTCCTCGCTCGTGCCGCCGAACGCGGCGAGCTCGAAGTCGTGGATCGCGGCACTGCCGTTCATCGCGAGATGCGTGATCACGCCGCGCCGCACCAGCTCCCGCAGCAGCGGGCCGAGGCCGACCTTGATGACGTGACCCCCGAGCAGCACGACGACGGCTCTGCGTCCCGCCGCGCGCGCAATTTGGTCGGCGACGTAGCGCAGGTCTTGCGCGGCGAGGATGTCGGGGAGCGAGCGCCAAAAGGCGGCGAAGCTCTTGTCGCGGCCGGGCGGGTGGCCGAGGAGGGAGGGGTCGACTTTGTTGGGGCGCCGGGCGATGGAGACGGTCTTGAGGCGCGAAAAATCCGCCTCACGGTACTCGGTCATAGGTGCCCCGCGGGAGGGGGGGGTCGGAGTACTCCTTGAGCTTCATCGTGACTTGGCCGAAGGAGAAATTCGACTGCAGCGCGAGCATCATGTGGCGGTCGTCGTCGGACAGCCACATGCGCGCGTCGGCCCGCTCCGCGAAGATGCCGCCGCCGTTGGGGATCCGCGGGCGGATGACGATCGCGCGCCATTTCTTGCCCGCGACGCTCACCCGCTCGCGTCCCAGCACCTCGACGATTACGGGGTTGCGTTCCGGGCGGAAGTACCGGTCGTACTCGTAGCGCTTGCCGATCTCGAGCGGAACGGTGCGGATCCAGTAGAGGAATGCCGCGTCGTCGAGTGGCTCGGGCACGGTGGGGAGCGTGGTGTCGCGGCCGGCTTCGCGGTAGAACCCGGAGTCCGGGTAGATGTCGAACTTCCGCTCCCACGCCTTGCCTTTCTCCTCCGTCTGATTCCAGAACCGGCGGGAACGAAAGTCGCTTCGGCCCACCCAGGACTCGAGCTTCTGCTCGATGTGATACCAGAGCGCGCCGCCGCTAATGCGGAACACCAGGTGCACTGCTTCGGCGCCCCGGACACTGTCGATCCCGGCCACCTCCATGGTGGCGGTGCCGACGTTGAACAACCCGAACTTCGCCTGATAGACCAGGCGCTCCCCGACGGGGAACGGCACCGCGGGGACGACGGCGCCGATCGGGAACGCGGCGTCGCGTCGGCCCGAGTCCGCCCGCGCGCTGTCCGACTGGGCGTCCAGCGCGCCGGCACAAACGAGCAGCGCGGCGAGACTCGTGCGGGCGGCGCGGATGACGTCCCGCGCCCGCCACGCCTCGAGCAGTTGCCGCCACGGCTTCACTCGCGAGGGGCGCTGCACGAGATCGTAGCGCGCCGCCGCTGGAATCGCGTCCACACGGCGGGCGTGCGGGGCGAGCCGGGCGAGCAGCTCGGCGCTGGCGCACCAGCCGTCGGTCGAGAGCAGCGGGGTCGCGTCGCGCCCGCCGCCCACCCCCAGCGCCTGACGCAGCACGATGAGCCGTAGCGCGCAGAAGCCCGACACCGTGTCCCTGACGCCCGGCACGGGGAGCAGCCGCGGCGTCCAGCGGCGCGCGAGCCGCACGGCCGGCGAAGACCGACCGCGCTCGTCCCGCTGCTCCGCCACGATCAAGTCCGCTCCCGACTCGATCCGCTTCACCATCTCCTCCATGCTCTCCGGCGAGTGCACGAAATCGGCGTGCAGCGTGATGGCGCAGTCGCGCTTGGGGCGGTCGGTGCGCTGCAGGGCGAGACGCAGCAGCTCTTCCAGGCTCTTCGCATAGCCCTGCCGCTCCCGGTGCGTCACGACGGTGAGGGGCAGCACCTTCGCGTAGGACGCCAGCACCACGCCGGTGTCGTCACTCGACCCGTCGTCGGCCACGAGCAGCTGATACTCGCGCGGGAAGGCGGTGAACACCTGCCGCACCTTCCACAGCACGAGCCCGACCGTACGGGCCTCGTTGTGGGCCGGGACGCAGACGTAGATCATGGCCCTGCAATCTAGACGAGCGAGCGATACACGGCCACGACGCCGCGGGCCATGGCACGGGCCGTGAACTGCGGGGGAAGGGGGAAGGGGGAAGGGTGAGCCAGGGCCTGCATGACCTTCCTGGCGAGCGCGTCCGCGTCACCGACCGGCACGAGCCATTCGGCGGGCACGATCTCGGGCAGCCCGCCCGCCTGCGTTGCCACGACGGGCTTACCGAGCGCGAGGGCGTGGAGCACGACGCTCCCGAGCCCCTCTGCGCGGGAGGGCATGACCAGCACATCGCTCTCCTGTATCAAGGCGTCCGCCTGCGCGACCTGGTCCAGCAGGTGCACGCGGTCGACCAGGCCGAGCGCGCCGATCTGTGCGGTGAGCCGCCGCCGCTCGTCACCCGTGCCGGCGATCACCCAGTGCAGATCCGGCCGGAGGGGGCGCCCCGTCTGTGCCGCGCGGACCAAGGTCGCCTGGTCCTTTGCCGGCTCGAGCGCCGCGACGTTGACCGCGATCGGGGTGCCCCGGGGAAGGCCGAGACGCGTGCGGAGGTCGAACGGGACCGCGGCCGCCGCGCGCACCTCGTCGGGGTCGATCCCCGAACGAACGACGCCGATCTCGGCCGGCGGCACCCCGGCGGCGACGAGAGCGGCCTTCACGGCCTCCGAGATCGCCACGATGTAATCTGCTCGGAACAGGGGACTCGCCCGGCGCACGGCGAATACCACGCGGCGCGTCGCGATGAGGCGGGGCGCGGCAGCGTGGTGCTTGAGCCAAGTCCCGGCCCATGCTGCGATCCCGAGCGCGTGGCCGTCGTGCGCGTGGATGATGGCTGGCTGGAACGCCTTGGCGTGGAGCAACAGCCGCCACCATGCCCGGGGGTCGAGCCCCATGGTCCACGGGACCTCGTGCACCGGAACCCCGGCGGCCGCGACGCGCCGCGCCAGCTCGCTGCCCCGCCGCGTCACCAGGCGTTGCTCCACGTCGGGCTCCGCCGCCAGCTCGCGCGTCAGCAGCCGGACCTGATTCTGCCCTCCCCGGTACACGCGTCCCGAATCGACGTGCAGGACGCGCAGCATACTCAGACGGGCTGGTTGGCGGCGTGGCCGAGGGCGGCACGCAGCTCGGCGAGCGTGAACGGCTTGTGGAGGTAGGGACGCCCGAGGGTCTCGAGGAACTGCAGGGTGTCGCCCCGCACGGTGTCGCCCGTGGCGAAGATGATGCGCTCGGCCGCGCGCGGGTCGTGGCGCGCGAGTTTCTGGTACATCTCGCGTCCCGAGAGGTGCGGCATGCGAAGATCGCAGATGATGACGTCGAAGTCGCCCGCGATGGCGCGCTCCAGCGCGTATGCTCCGTCGCTCGCCACTTCCACCGCATGCCCCCAGCTTTCGAGCGTGGCGCGCATGTAGTAGAGGATGTGCGGCTCGTCGTCCACCACCAAGATGCGTAGCCGCTTCCCCGCGGCGACCGGCGCGGGGGCGGGCTCGGCGAGCGGGGCCCGCGCGCCGCCGGGGAGCTCGACCGTGAACGTGGCGCCCCCGCCTGGCTTGGTGTCGAGGGTGATCCGCCCGCCGTGCTCCTTGACTATCCCCTGGCAGATCGACAGTCCCAGGCCGGTGCCCTCCCCCTCGCCCTTGGTCGTGAAGAACGGCTCGAACACGTGCCCGGCGAGCTCCTCCGTCATCCCCGGTCCCGAGTCCGTGATGCTCACGGCGACTCCCTCGCGCAGCCGTTTCGCCGTGACCCAGATCCGGCCGCTCGGGGCGTCGCTCGCGATCGCCTGGTTCGCGTTGTTGATGAGGTTCACGAACACCTGCTTGATCTGGTTGCCGTTCACCTCGACGTCGGGGAGCCCATGGTCCACTTCGAGCGTGGCCTCGACCTTGTTCGCCATCAGCTGGTTGCGCAACAGCGCCAGCGTCGACTCGATGATCGGCCCGATCGGCTGCAGCTTGCGTTCGCCCTCCTGACTGCGGGCGAACGACAGCAGGTTCTTGACGATCGTCGCCGCCCGCTCGGCCTCCTGGCGGATTACCTGCAGCGGCTCGGCAAACTGGGGCGGGATGTCTCCGACTTCGGCGAGGAAGTCCGAGAACCCCACCACGGAGGCCAGGGGATTGTTCAAGTCGTGCGCGACCCCTGCGATCAATTGACCGATCGCCGACATCTTCTCAGACTGTATCAGCTGCTCCTGCAGCCGGCGTCGCTCCGTCTGGTCCTCGATCACGAGGACGGCGGAGCCCGGCTCGGCCATGGCAATCGCGGTGAAGGACAGGGTCCGCTCGCCGGCGCGGATCTCGGCCTGGGTCGCGGCCGGCTCGGCGAGTGCGCGGGCCACCGGGTCGGACCAGGCGGGTGGCAGCAGGCCGAGCCAGGGGCGCCCAGGGATCGCCGTGACGGGCACTTGGACGAGCTCGGCGAAGACGCGGTTGGCGCGCCGCACCGTCCCGTGGGCGTCGATAATGCAGATGGCCTGGGTGATCGCGTCCACCGTCTTCTCCCACTCGCGCTTCGCCGAGGAGAGGAGCTCGACCAGCCGGGCGTTCTCGAGGGCGATGGCGGCTTGGGCGAGCACTGCCGTGACGAGCGTCAGCTCCGGCTTGCCGAGGACGCCCGCGCGGTCGCTCGCGAGCGAGACCGCTCCCACGGCGCGGCCGGCGGCCACCAGCGGCACGCCGATCCAGGAGCCCGGCGGCTCGTCGGTCAGGGCGGCGCCGCGGTGCCGGGCCTCCTCCTTCACGTTCCGTCCGAAGGCGAGGGGGCCGCGCCGCAGCGCGAGCTGCAGCAGCGGGTCGTCCGTGCGCACGGGGACCGCACTGGTGTCGTGGGTCACCGCGAGCTGGTTCGTCTGAGCGTCCAGGA
>QHTT01000054.1:0-7379 GCA_003220935.1 Gemmatimonadota bacterium | reverse complement strand
TCAGCCGCGCCAGCAACTCGACCGGGCGCGGGGTAGCAGAACTAGAGGGAGGTTTGGGCATGATCCTGGCGAACGTCCGCGGTCGCCTGCGGGCGGCGGACCTCCGGCTCGTCGCACTCGCCCTGGCTCGGGGAGACGAGACGCGTCGCGCCCGCTACGAACGCCTGCTGTTGCAGCAGGGCCCAGACCGGCTGCTCGACGAGCGGGGTCTGCTCGAGGCGCTGCTCGCGCTGCGTACCCTCGCGGTCCCGTCGCCGGCCTTGTTCACGTACGTGGCCGTGCGGCACACGCTGCTCGCCGCGGGCGTGGACGACCGCGAGCTCGCCGACTACCTCGCTGCCCTGATCCTCGAGTTTGGCGACCACGACCGGCACACCCGCATCCGCCGCGCCGACGACCAGACCTACGGCTACCTGGTCGACATGATCGGCGAGCTGACCGGGGTGGACGACACCGGGGAGCGCGGCTTCCTGCTGCGGGTGCATCTCGGAAACTACAGCCTCTGGCTCGCCGGCCTTTTCCCCGACTACGTCGAGGCCCGGCGCAATCGCCAGGGAGGACCGGACTTGCCGTACTACGACGAGCTCGGCCGCCAGGGCTACCGGCTCGCCGCCGAGCACCGCCTGGCGGAGCGCTTCGGCGTCGCTGGAATCTACCGCACGGCGGCGCAGCGGTTCCCCACCCTCCGGGTCGCCTTCAACCGGCTGAGCGATCGGGTGTTGTTCCCGCACGTCTCGACGCCCGCGAAGCTGCTGCGCCATCTGTAACAGGTAGGGCGCGCAGCATGCGCCCCTACCCCGTTTGTCCACGCCGTGCATCACTCATCCAGAAATCGCGTCGGCACACGCGTCGCGGCCTGAACGAGCTCCTCGGCGGACTTCACGAACCGCACCACGATCGGCAGGGATCCTTTGAGGGCAAGCTTGCGCTGCATGATTCCGGCGATCGGCCCAAGCTCCTGGCGAATCACCCGCTTCCATTGACCGTAGTCCCCCGTGATGACGAACGGCGCTTGCTCGGCTTCGCTCTGGGAGACGACCTTCGCTTCGCGGCAGGCACCGCGGTCCAGATCGAGCCAGATGCCCACCGGCTCGGCGATCCCGATCTCCGGCTGGCGGTTCACCACGAGGGCGACGGCGCCGTGGGTCCACTCGGTGGACGCGACGCGGTAGCTCTCGCTCGCGTTGATGGCCGCCCCGTACGCCTTCACCCACTCACGCGAAGGGAAGGGAATGGTCACCTCAGGCCACTCCCTGCGGCTGCCGCACCGCCTCCGCGAACCCCCGGAACAGCGCACCCTCGACGTCGTCCTCCGGATGCCACTGCACGGCGAGCATCCACGGCTCGCCGTCCGGTGGCTCGGCGCCCTCGATCACACCGTCGGGCGCCCAGGCCGTGGCGCGCAGCGACGGCGCGAGGTCGCGGATCGCCTGATGGTGGCGGCTGTTCACGGTGGTCTCGAGGGTGGCGATCGTGCGATGCAGGAGGGAACCAGCCGCCACCCGCAGGGGGTGGCGTGACTGCGTGTCGGCGTGATCGATCTCGCCCGGCCGCTCGCTCGCCAGGTCCTGGTACAGCGTCCCGCCGAGCGCGACGTTGAGGATTTGGATGCCCCGGCAGATCGCCAGGATCGGGAGCCGGCGGGCGCGGGCGCCTGCGATCAGGGCGAGCTCCACCGCGTCCCGGGCGACGTCGATCTCACCCAGCTTCGCGTGCGGGGGGGCGCCGTAGCGTGCCGGGTCCACGTCCTCGCCGCCGGTGAGCACGACACCGTGGACCCGATCGAGCGCGGCGCAGGCCCGCTCGGGGTCGAGGATCGGCGGCACCACCAGGGGCACGAGCCCGGTGCGCGCGAGGGCGCGCACGTACGCGGTGTTGAGGGCGACCCGCTCGCGGCCCGCATCGGTGCGCAGCGGGGCGGTGACGAGGACGACACCGCTCATCGGGGCGCCTGGGCCGGCGCGCCGAGCAGCGGGCAGCGGGGGTTGCTCACGCTGGGCCAGTCCACGCGGACGCCGTAAAGCGGGATCGTCTTGTCGCCGCCCCCACCCTTCACGGTGCCGAGCTGCGGGAAGGTGGGTGGCGGCCGCACGGACTCGTAGACGAGCACGCCCTGGGCGCGTTGCGTCGAATCGTCTACCACGAGCACAGCGTACACGGCCGAGTCGGTCGGGAACGCCGGGAAGTTCGGGCCCTGATAGATCAGGATGAGCCGCTGCCCGCCGTACGCTACCGCAACCTCACCCTGCTGCGCGGTGCCGGCGACGAGGGCCGGGAGCGACGCGGCCAGCCCGCGCGGTGCGTCGGTGAGCACGTACGGCAGGACGCTGAGCTGCTGCTGGATGAGCCGGGGTCCCACGAGCAGCGCCAGGCCGCAGGTCGGCGAGCGCGAGCGGTCCCCCCCGCACCCCACCGCGAGAGACGTCAAGAGCAATGGCGTCACGCGAGAGACCGTCGCGGAGCACCGTGTCATCGGCCTGTCACGACTTCGAGGACAGTGGTGGGATACGGGGCGTCCGTCGTCACGCGCCGGAGCTCGAGGCTGTCGGCGTCGGGGACGAAGGGCGTGCCGAGCCGCAGCGTGTCGCCGACGAGCCAGGCGGCCGTGCGCGCCTTCTGCGAGACGGGGTACTCGAGGTCGGCGCCGATGATGTAGCGGCCGGTACCGCGCAGGGGTCCCGCCTCGATCTTCCCGCGCTCTTCGCGACCATGGTAGCGCCGGTACAACCGGCCATCGATCCACTCGCCGGGCATGGTCTTGAGAGTCAGCCGCAGGTAGACGCTGGAATCGATCGGGACGGCGCGCCACGTGCGCGCGGCGCCGGAGCGGAAGATGCGTGTCAGCTCCCACGTGCCGTCGATGGGCGGGGGGGGCGGCGGGGGCGGGGGGGCGCCTTGCAGCGCGCCGCACAGCAGCGCCGTCAGGAGCGCGGAGAGCTGAAGCATCGCCACAATCTAATACGTCCAGGTCAGCGTGACCGACAACGTCCGCACCGGCGCCAGCGTACGGGGCACCTGGTTGTAGATGTAGTTGAGCGCGTTCGCGAGCCGGCCGCGGAGCGACAGCGGTCCCCGCTCGACGCCCACTCGCAGGTCGAGCACCTTCCCGGCCACGCGCTCGTCGCCCGGGTAGAGTTCGACGCGCTCGAAGCGGCTGGTGTAGCGGAAGTCGCCGCCGGCGGACACGGTGTGCCATTGGTAGTCGGCGCTCAGGGTCACCAGGTGCGTCGGGCGGAACGCGAGCGGGCGCTCGGGTACGGTGTCATGGGCAAGCCCCCGGGCGTACAGGAAGGTGTACGCCAGCGCAGTCGTCAGCCGCGGCGTGAGCGGGCTGGCGGCGAGCGAGACATCGAGCCCCGCGAGGCGGGCGCGCGCGACGTTGCGGAACTGGATCTGGCCGGTGCTCAAGTTCACGTTCGGCTCGATCAGGTCGTGCGCCTCGGTCCAGAAGAGCGCGGCGTCGGCGTGGACCGCCGGTGCGATGCGCGCGGCGTTGCCGAGCTCGAAGGACCAGGCCGTTTCGGGATGCAGGTCGGGGTTTGGGATCACGACGAGTCCGCTCACGACGGTCGACACGAACCGCTCCGCGAGCGACGGCCCGCGGAACCCGCGCCCTGCCGACGCCCGCCACGCGCCGGCGCTCGTCTCCAGCACCGCGCCCACGCGCGGGCTCACCACCGCCGAGAGTCCGCCGCCGTCCACCGCGATGTAGTCGATCCGGGCGCCGGCCGTCAGCCGGGCGCGCCCAACGCGCTGCTCGCTCTCGCCGTAGGCGGCGACCTCGTTTTGCGCGTGGTCACCGAAGATGTCGCTCGTGACGTCGGCGCGGGCGCCCTCAGCGCCGACCGTCACTACGCGGCCCTCCGCTGGGTGCGCAAGCGCGCGCAGCTCGGCGCCGAACCGGTTGGCGATGCCCGCGTCGTCGTTGCCGGGCTGGTAGTCGTTGAAGCGCGTACGCAGCCACGAGCCGCGGGCCTGCCAGGCGAGGCGGGCCGACGCCGTGCGCTCGAGCGTGAGGCTGACGTAGCCCTTATCGGAGCGCGTGAACGCGCCGCGCCCCGCGGTGTCGATCATGAAGGGCTGATAGGCCTGCCCCCGGTCGTCGCAGCCGCCTCGCGTGCACCAGATGAGCGGCGTCTCGTATTGGTCGCTCGCCCAGGACCCCGAAGCAGTGACGCGCATCGCGGCCAACGGCCGCCAGTCGAGCTTCGCAGCCGTCTGCCAGTGGTCGCGCCGGTCCTGCTCGCGGTAGCCGTCCGAATGCCAGCCACCGCCGGTGACGCTCGCGCGCACCAGCTCGGTCCCGTAGGAGCCCGTCGCATCGAGCCCTTCCTCGGCGCCCGCGTAGTCGCGGAATCTCCAGACGTCATACGGTGGGTTCGCGTAGCTGCCGCCGGTGGCGCGCACGCGTGCGTGGAAGCCGGGCGCGATGTCGCGCGTGAGCACGTTCACGACACCGCCCAGTGCCGCCGTGGTTCGCCGGGACGCCGTCCACGAGCATCAGCACCCGGCTTCCCAGGCCCTGTACGTAGCCCGTCGACCCCCGGATGTTGACTTGCCCGTACAGGAACTGCACGCCCGGCGCTTTGTCCACGGCTTCGTCCACCGTGTTCACCGCTCGGCGGGCGAGCTCGGTGTCGCTCACGACGGCGACGCTCGTGATGGCCTGGTCGAGGAGCTGGGAGCGCTTGGCAGCGGTGACGACCACGGGCCCGAGCACGACGAATGGAAGGCCATCGGTCACGGACGGGCGGAGTACGAAGCTTGCCTCCACCGAGTCGCCTGCCGCGACGCTGACTGTGTCGAAGGCCGGGACGTAGCCGATGAACCTCGCCCGGACGATGACGACGCCCGGCGCGACCCGCGACAGACGATACTTGCCGCCCCTGTCCGTCAGGGTGCCGAGGTTTGGCCCGATGACGACAACTTCCGCGGAGCGGAGTGGTCCGACGGACTCGCCGTGCACGGTGCCGTATACGACCGCGTCCTGCGCGCCCAGGACCTGGCCCCAGAGGCCGAGCGCAGCTGCAGGGAGGGCTAGCCGCTTCACGGACAGGGCGGGAAGTAGAAGCACACGCGGTGCATGGTGTTGAAGTCCACCACGAAGTCGATCGAGTCGGTACCTGTCCCGGGGTTGACGATCACAATCCCCGAGCCGTGCTCCGTGGTGTCGCCCTTGTCGCTGTAGAACCCCGTCTCACGTAGCAGGCTGTCCGCATTCGCCGGGCTGAGCGTCCCCTGCTTCTGCCAGACCGCGAGGACCCACTCGTAGCGGCCGGGCGGAAGCGGCAGGGTATAGAAAAACGCCGGGCCGCCGAGCGGGAGGTTCGGCGGGCTAGGCTGCGGCTTGAACTTGAACAGGTCGTTCTGGCTCTTCGGGAAGGTGTCGAATGCCACGACGAACAGCTTGGCCGTGCTCTCCGGGACCTGACCGACGAAGCTCACGGTCCCACACACGCCGACGAACCCCTGCGGGCAGCTGGTCGGTGCCAGGGCGGGCTCCAGGCCTTGGTTGCAGGCCACGGCGGCCGCAAGGGCGAAGGTGGCGGCGCGGGTGCGCGTGGTCATAGCGCCATCAATACTGACAGCGCGGCACATTCCGTCAACTTGACCGCCGTTTGAGCGCGGAATACGTTCATGCCGCCATGCCGATCTACGAATACCGCTGCACGAAGTGCCGCAAGCACTTCAGCCAGCAAGAGGCGATCGAGGAGCACGGCCGCAAGCGGCCCGCTTGCCCCAAGTGCAAGTCGCGCGCGGTGGAGCGGGTGTACACGGCGTTCTTCGCGAAGACGGTTCGGAAAAGCTAGCGCGCCCCGTGTTCGAGCGCCTCCGGGACGCCCTGCGGGCCGCCCTCGACGCGGCGACGCCGCCGGGGAATTTGCGTGACCTGGCGCGTCAGATGCGCGAGGCGGTGGTCGAGGCGAAGGTGTCCGTGCAGGAGACCCGCGAGGCGGTGTCGCGCGCCGGCGGGGAGCTGGCCGTGGAGCGCCAGCGGCTGGCCGACGCCGAGCGGCGCGGCCGCCTTGCCGCCGAGATCCAGGACCAGGAGACGGTCGCGGTGGCCGGGCGGTTCGCGGCGAAGCATCGCGAGCGCGTGGGAGTGCTCGAGCGCAAGCTCGCGGCCCTGAACGACGAGCTGGCGCTGTACGAGCGCGAGCTCGCCGACATGCAAGCGCAGCTCGCGCGCGTCGAGCGTGACCGGCCGCTCACCGAAGCCGAGCGCTCGGCCGAGCGCGCTTGGCGTGATCTGCAGGAGGCGGGCGGCGTGCGGCCGGGAGGAGGGACGGACCTGCAGGACGAGCTGCTCAAATCGGACCTGGACCGCACGGCGCGGGAGGCCGCCGCCGACCAGCAGCTCCGGGAGCTCAAGAAGAAAATGAAGAAGGACTAACGCGTGCTCCTCCTGCTCGCGAGTCTCGCGCTGCAGCACCTGCCCGCTCGTCCCCCGGACCTCTCGAAGCGCGCCCACACCTACAGCATCGTCGCATACGACTCGGCGACCGGCGATCTCGGGGTCGCCGTCCAGTCGAAGTTCCCGAACGTCGGCGGCCTGGTGCCGTGGGCGCAGGCGGGGATCGGTGCGGTGGCCACTCAGTCGCTCAGTAACACCGACTACGGGGAGAAGGGCCTCGAGCTAATGGCGCTGGGCGCGACGGCGCCCGAGGCGCTGCGTGTTGTGATGCGCGGCGATCCGCGGCCGGCCCAGCGCCAGGTCGGCATGGTCGATGGGCGCGGTAACGCCGCCAGCTGGACCGGGGATTCGTGCTTCGACTGGGCGGGCGGGAGAGCGGGCGGGCAGGCGGTGGGCGGGAAGGGGCAGCTGATCAGCGGGCGAACGTTCGCCGCGCAAGCGAACATCATGGTGTCCGACCAGACGGTCAAGAACATGGCGGCGGCGTTTGAGCGCTCCACGGGTGCGCTTGCGGATCGGTTGATGGGGGCGCTCGAGGCAGGGCAGGCGGGTGGTGGGGACAAGCGGGGGATGGAATCCGCGGCGCTGCTGGTGGTGCGCAAGAACGCCGGCTACCTGGGCGGGAACGACCGCTACATCGATATCCGCGTGTACGACGACACCAATCCGATTCGCGAGCTCGAGCGGCTGTACGGGCTGCACAAACTGTACTTCTTCACGAGCCGCGCCGAGGACTTGATCCCGATCACCCCGGACATCGTGAAGCAGCTCGAGCCGATCCTGTTGCGCGAGCCACTCAACCAGAAGGACAAGTGGCTCGACGCGTCCCAGGGCGTCGCGAACCGGAGGTTTCTTGAAGCGCTCGCCAACTTCATGTACTGGGAGAACTACGACGTGCGGGTGCGGATGGACGGGAAGATCGACCGGGTCGTCCTCCAGGACGTCCTCGCGCGGCGCAAGCGAT
>QHTT01000008.1 GCA_003220935.1 Gemmatimonadota bacterium | reverse complement strand
GTGATATACTTTTTGTGCAGATCCAAGCCGACGTAGTACATAGGGCCTCCGAGGTTGAGGTAGCACGCATCAATTGAATGTGCTCCTCGCAAGAGGACGCACGCATTTCAAATGTGCGCCTCCCTCGGAGGCTCTGCGCTTTCATAAGGTCGTGTTAGGCGGCGACGTCAGGTGCTGTCCCGCCGCTCGCGCTGGAGATATTGCAGTCGCGCTCGGGCCTCCGGACCCATCGTGAGCTCCAAGGCACGGTCGACCAGCTCCCTCAGGCGTGGGTCATCCGCCCGGGCGCCTAGGCGTGTTGAGAGCGGATCGGCGATTCGCGCAATTCGACCTGCCGGGGGCAGGTGAAGGCTGAGGGCTAGCTTCCTCTGCCAGAGGACCGCGAGAGCGCTGGCCGATGGCTCGAGCGCCCGTCTACCGTCGAGATAATCCTCAACCACGCCCAGCGTTCGCTGTTCAATATCCCGGATGCGGTACTCAAGGAGGGGAGGCCACCGGGTCCACGCCGCCCACCCAATGGCACTCAGCATGACCACCAGTACGGTGAGAGGCAATACTGTTCGTTTGGTCACAGACCTACGCGGCGCCGCCTAACGGATCGCGCTTAAGGTGCGGGCGACTCGCCCGCTGGCGCAAGAGTGTTGGACGACAGTCCCTAGCCCGATCAGGGGCACAACACTCCGTTTGCTTTAAGACGATCACCGCCCGCCAGCTGCAAGCGCTTGTTAGGCGGCGCCGACCCGTGGGAGCCTCAAGGGTTGGGCAAACGCAAGGTCGGGGCGTGGACGAGGTTCGGCGTTTCATTCAGTGGAACGAACCGAGCGGTGACAAAGGCTGAGGCCTCGCGTGCGCGTCCACCAGGCGGCGCGTAGACTGTTGCGTGCACGCGGAAAGCCGCCACGCCATCAGCGCGGCTGGGCGTGGTGGCCTCTACCGTGAACCGGTAGCTGCCATCTGCCTGGGTGTAGGTGCCCCCGGTGACGCTGAGCTGGCGGTCTGAGCAAGGTGTCTCCGCGAATCGAGCACCTACGCCGACGCCCGCTAAACCGCGGCCCGTGGCGTCGGTGACGAAGCCCTCTACCAGGGTGTGGTGCGTGGGTTCACTCGGAGGGGTGCCAGCACCCGTCGTGTCACCGCTCGAGCAGCAGGCAGAGACCGCTAGGACGGCGCCGACGACGAGCGAGCGGCAGGAGCGAGCGATGTGATGTAGGATCATCGGGGTGCAGTGGCCATCCAAACCGTATACCCCGCTTGGCATGGGCGAGGTCACTTCGGCGCCGCCTAACGGATCGCGCTTAAGCTGCGGGCGACCCGCCCGCCGGCGCAAGGGTGAGGGACGAAGTCCGTGCCCCGCCAGGGGTACAACACTCCGCTTCCTTTAGAGCGATCACCGCCCGACAGCTTCAAGCGCTTGTTAGGTGGCGCGGCCTGTATTACATTGTCTGACATGAAGACCTCAGCGCTCACGATTCGGTTGGACCCAGACTTGAGCCGCCAGCTCGCCCGCCAGGCCAAGCGCACGGGGCGGAGCCGGAGCGACGTCGCGCGAGAAGCGCTCCGGCGGCAGCTGGCCGTGGCACAGTTCGAGGACCTGCGGCGCCGGCTCATGCCCCTGGCCGAGGCGCGCGGCTATTTGACTGACGAGGACGTCTTCCGCGACGTGTCGTGAAGGTCTGCCTCGATACCAATGTCGTCGTCAGCGCCGTGGCCACTCGTGGCCTCTGCGGTGATCTCTTCCAGGCAATCCTCGCCGAGCATGAGTTGGTGCTCGGCGCGACTGTTTTGGGCGAGCTACGAACGGTGCTCAGTCGCAAGATGCGGGTCCCACGAGACACGATCCACGAGCTCGAAGCGCACCTGCGCGGCCACGCTACGGTGGTGAAGGCCGTCGCGAAGCGGCGCATCACAGGGCTCGATGCGGCAGATGCTGCCGTCGTAGCGGAAGCTGTGGCCGGACGCGCGGACGTACTGGTCAGCGGCGACCAGCACCTCCTGAAGCTGGCAGACCCACCGGTCGAGATCGTGTCGCCCCGGGGTCTGTGGGAGGCGTTCCGCCGCGCCACCTAACGGATCGCGCTTAAGCTGCGGGCGACCCGCCCGCCGGCGCAAGGGTGAGGGACGAAGTCCGTGCCCCGCCAGGGGTACAACACTCCGCTTCCTTTAGAGCGATCACCGCCCGACAGCTTCAAGCGCTTGTTAGAGCAGCGCCCTGACACAATCACCGCTCTAGACGACGGCGGTAGAATTGCATGGTTACGAGCACAGCCGTCGCTAACGGGACGATGAAAAGCGCACCGGCGGCAAATACGACTAACTGAAATGGCCAATAAAAGCTCCACCTTGGGACTAAGGTAATTGCGAGTAGCGCGACGAACATTGCCGCGCTCCACACGCCAACCGTAGTCTTGAACGTCGGGAACCTCAGCATGTCAAACCAATGTGGACCGTGAGGATGATCGTCGCTCCATACCCATACTCCCACAGCCGCTCCTACAAAGAACGCTCCAAGGAGGACGGACGCTAGGTTCTCTGGGCCAAACAACGGACCGTTGTGGCGGCCGCCCGGCGCAAAGAGATAGAAGGGGAACACTCCGAGAACACCCAACAATGCGTAACCAACGAGGGATCGCCCAATGCGCCACGCAAGCCCAATTAAGAGTCCGCCGACTGCGCCCCCGAGGTAGTAGCCGACGACGACCGCGGTGAAGGAGGTGTTCAGCCGATCAAAGGGTGCTGTCCCCGCTTGAGCGCGGAGTAGCAAGACCCACGCAGATAGGCCAGTCGCGAGGAAGAGGCCGAGACTCAGTCCTTTCAAGAGATTTCCTAGGAAATACCTCATTGGGAGCTCGTGCAGGTGTGCGGCGCTGCCTAACGGATCGCGCTTAAGCTGCGGGCGACTCGCCCGCCGGCGCAAGAGTAGTGGACGTTAGTCCGTGCCCGCCAGGGCACAAACACTCCGCTTCCCCTAGAGCGATCACCGCCCGGCAGCTTCAAGCGCTTGTTAGGCAGCGGCATCCGACGAAGCCCGGATTATTTGTCGGACGAAACCGCGAGTTCATTGCCGTTTGGATCAAGAAAGTGAAACCGTCGTCCGCCAGGAAAGGAGAATATAGGCTTCGATATCCTGCCGCCCTTCCCTACCACGGCAGCTTGCGTCTTCTCAAGAGCTGACGAGTACAGAATGACGAGTGGGCCACCCGTTGAATTCGACGGGACCTTAGCGAAACCGCCACCCATCTGACCGTCCTCAAAACTGACGTAGTCAGGACCATAGTCAGTGAACTTCCAGCCGAACACACTAGAGTAGAAGGCCTTCGTGGCCGGAATGTCGGTGGCAGAGAACTCGATGTAGTCGATCCGATCGTTATGGTGTGCCATGAACTCGACCTTGTCGTTACCGCCGCTGCCTAACGAGATGCGCTTAAGCTGCGGGCGCTCACTTCGCGGGGGCGCCGCAACCTTACGTGTTGAGTGAATGTCAGCCGGAGCACAAATGAAATTGTAGCGCGGCGCCCGTCAGCTTCAAGCGCTGGTTAGGCAGCGGCGCACAAACGAATTCAAGCTAGGGCTCAAAACTGTCATCCGGATCATATCGCGGCGCCGATTGTGAAGGGCCTATCGCACCTGAGCCACATCGCGGACACTTGTTAGCTTGGTCGAGCCAGCGAGTGCTCTGGCCCGCCGGCAGCTTAGTATACGCATACCACGCGAGCTTGAGGCCGCAATGGGGGCAGCGAAGTGCGAGGATTCCATAGACGAATCCTGTGGCGACGAGAAGCACACCGGTCGGTATCGGAACAGCGAAGGCAACTTCGTGATCGCGGTTTAGCATGACGAATCCGACCATCATCGCCACGCCGCCGGCGATTTGGAGCGCTTGGCTCACTCTGTAGCGGAGCCTCAAACCTGACGACTTGACAAGGGTCATTGAGTAGGGCGCCGCTGCCTAACGCCCCGCATCAGCTGCAGGGCCGCGGCTAGATCGCCAGAACATGCCTCAAGACGGCAGGTGGTGCCAGCCCCTCCACAAACCGATGGCCGCGCCCTGGCAGCTGCATGCAGTTGTTAGATGGCGCCCTCAGTCGCGCGCGTCTGGCGGGATGTGCGCGAGATCCAGGATATAGTTGCCCGCCCGGCGGAAGGCCGCGTCGGGACCGACTTCTTGCGGGCTCCAGTGATCCACTAGAACACGCCGGTCTGTCCGGACGCCCTCCGGAATCCACCGCGATCCGTCGAGCCCTCCTGGTCCTTCCGGCACGGTATCCGACCAGAAGTGGGCCGCAGCGAGCGCCAGTTCCAATGAGTCCCAGGCCGGCAATGGCAACCGAACGGTTCGCGTCTATGCGAGGCCTTTCGGATCGTAGCCCCCCCCCAACCCTCGGTCTGGCTGACGGTCATGCGGATACTGTCTCGGCGCTCGATCCGCACACTGATGGCCGGCCGGAAGGTGGGCAGATTGAGAAACCGATCGACCACATCTGTCGGACCTGCCGGGGCGGGCAATGCCGACTCCTTGAGGGCAACCAGAAACTGGGTGTACCAACAGCGGCGGAAGGGTTCGAGGGAGAGGTAGGGCAGGACTTCACGGAACGCCACTGTGTCGGTGCCGGGCAGCCGCGCGTCACGATGCGGCCGTTCGGCAGGGACGTCGTCGCAGTAGAGGCAGCGATGGTGGTCTGACCGGTCACGGATGCGCGCGCTCTGCTGAGATCGTAGGACGCATCGTTCTTCGCGGCCACCCCTTGCA
>QHTT01000053.1 GCA_003220935.1 Gemmatimonadota bacterium | reverse complement strand
CTGTGCCAACGTGGCGAGCCTGCTCGTCGCGCAGGCCGCCCAGCGCGAACGGGAGTTCGCGATCCGCGCGGCGCTTGGTGCCGGCCGGGCCCGCTTGGTGCGCCAGCTCCTGGCCGAGAGCCTGGTGCTGTCGATCCTCGGAGCGGCCGCCGGGCTTCTCGTACCGGCGTTCGGGTTGCGGCTGCTCATGCACGCCGCGCCGCTGCAATCCGTCGAGGCCGTGGAGGTGCACATCGATGCGAGCGTGCTCGCGTTCACGACCGGGCTTGCCCTGCTCACGGGAGTTGCGTTCGGCTTGGCTCCAGCCCTGGCGGCCGCTCGCAGTAACCTCACGGAAGGACTGAAGAGCGGAACCGTGCACGCCGGGCACCTTCCATATCGCACCCCGCTTCGCCGGGGTCTGGTCGTCGCCGAGCTGGCGGCGGCTCTGGTACTCCTGACGGGCGCGGGGCTGCTGACGCGCAGCCTGTTCCAGCTTTGGGCGGTAGATCTCGGCTTCCACCCCGACCGTCTTATCGCCGCGCACGTGGGCCTACTTCCGGAGAGCTGGTTTGTGCGGGGCCACCTCAAAAGAGAATTCTACGATCGCCTCCTCGAACCGATCGCGGCCCTGCCGGCGATGGACAGCGGCAGGGAAGTGAACGTGAATGCGGTTTCAGCCGGCTACTTCAAAACTGTCGGAGCCAGCGTGACTGCCGGGCGCGACTTCGTCTCCTTGGATCACGCTGACGGGGCACCCGTTGCGATCGTGAACGGGGCGTTCGCCCGTGAATTTCTGCGCGGCGCCGACCCGGTCGGACACCGCGTGGCGATCGCGGGGGCGACTCGGACGATCGTTGGACAGATAAAGGACATCCGACAGCTCGCCCGCGACGTGCCCGCCGCTCCCGAAGTCTTCATCCCCGCGCTGCAAGCCGGTTATACGCCGGCGGCGATCGCGGTTCGGACCAAGGTCGATCCTGCGGGGCTGGTCGAAACGATCCGGCGGAAGCTCCAGGAGCTGGATCCCGAGCAGCGTGCACCGCGCGTCTTCACGCTCGAGAGTGAGCTGGCCAAGTCGGCGGCGCCCCAGCGCGACAGCGCGATCCTGCTCGGCGCGTTCGCGGCTGTGGCGCTGGTGCTGGCCGCCGTAGGCCTGGCCGGTGTCATCGCCTACCTGGTCGCGCACCGCACCCACGAGATCGGCGTGCGCGTGGCCCTCGGCGCGGGGCGAAGCGACGTGCTCCGGCTGGTGGTGGGCGAGGGAGTGCGGCTCGTCGTCATCGGCGTCGTGATCGGGCTGGTCGGCGCGGTGGCGGTTACGCGGGTGCTGGCAAGCTTTCTGTTCGGTGTGACGCCCACCGACCCCGTGACCTTCCTGATCGTTCCGTTAGTGCTCGTCGTCATCGCGCTGGGAGCGGCGGCGGTGCCGGCGCGCCGGGCGGCGGAGGTCGATCCGATGGTGGCGTTGCGATATGAGTAGGTCCTCACCCCCTGTCCCCCTCTCCGTTCCGGAGAGGGGGCACGTCCTGAGTTCCCCCTCTCCCGTACGCGCTCCGCCAGCTCGCCAGGAGCCCCGGCTTCACGCTGATTGCGGTGCTCACGCTCGCGCTCGGCGCGGGCGCCAACAGCCTGCTCTTCAGCGTGATCCACGCCGTTCTGCTCCGGCCCCTCCGCTATCCCGACCCCGACCGGATCGTGTCCATCGCTCTCGTGCCGCGAGGCAAGACGATCAGCCGGTTGGACGCCCAGGTGACACATTGGACCTACTTCCAGTGGCGGGATGAGAGCCGGTCGCTTGCCAAGCTGACAGCCTATCGGGAAGCCCGGGGGATGGTCGGAGGGGCCCTGGCGCCGGAGTACGTGCGGGGTGCGGAAGTCACGGCGGCGTTCTTCTCGCTCTTCGGCGTCCAGCCCGTGCTCGGCCGCACCTTCACGGCAGAGGAGCAAGAACCGACCGGCCCGCTGGTCATGCTGCTGAGCTACGGACTGTGGCAGAAGCGCTTTGGCGGCGACCCCGGGATCGTCGGGCGCTCGCTGGTCACGGAAGGCACGCCGGTGACGATCGTCGGCGTCCTCCCCGCGAGCTTCGATTTTCCGAGCGGCGCGAAGTTCTGGAGGCCGCTCCGGCTTCCGATGAGCCACGGCAAGACCTGGTTTATCTCGTCGGGCGTTCATGTCGTCGGCCGGTTGGCCGCGGGAGTCTCGATCACGCAGGCCCGGACCGAACTGACCGGGTTGTTGCCCCGGGTTAGGATGCAGCCTCCGCAATTGCGCGACGCGGCCGTGGATGTCGTGTCGCTGCACGAGCGGCTGTACGGGAGCACGCGACCGCTGCTGCTCATCCTGCTTGGCGCGGTAGGCTTCGTACTGCTGATCGCCTGCGCTAACGTCGCGAGCCTGTTGGTGGCGCGCGCCGCTGCTCGCCAGCGCGAGTTCGCGATTCGCGCCGCGTTGGGTGCCGGCCGGCTGCGGTTGGTGCGGCAGCTCCTGGCCGAGAGCGTCGTGCTGGCCGCCCTCGGAGCGGCAGCTGGGCTCCTCGTGCCGGTGTTGGGGCTCCGCTTGTTCATGCACGCGGCGCCATTCGGAGTACTCCAGGCCGTGGAGGTTCACCTGGACGCAGCCGTGCTCGCGTTCACGACCGGGGTCGCACTGCTGACGGGAATTGCGTTCGGTGTCGCCCCTGCCGTGGCCGCTTCGCAGCCGCAGCTGGTCGAAGGGCTGAAGAGCGGTGGCGGACAGACGGGTGCTCCCGTGCACCGCGCCCGGATCCGCGAGAGCCTTGTGGTCGCCGAGCTGGCGGCGGCGCTCATTCTGATGATGGGCGCGGGCCTCTTGGCGCGCAGTCTCCTCCAGCTGCTGGCCATCGATCCCGGCTTCCGACCTGACCACATCGTGGGAGTGAGCATGGGCCGGCTCGCCAACAGCGCGTTTCTCCAAGGCCACGGCAGGAGCGGGTTCTATGAAGTGTTGCTCAAACGCCTGGGGGCGTTGCCAGGTGTCGGGTCGGTTGCGATCGCGGATGGATTGCCACTCAGAGGCTTTGGGAGCAGCGGCGCCGTCCGAGTCGACGATGACCCGTGGGTGACCGACGGGGGCAGGGACGCGGCGCTGAGCGCGGTCTCCGCGGACTATTTCAAGACGCTTGGGGTCGCCGTGATCGCAGGACGCGACTTCACGGCGGCGGACCGTCTCGACGCTCCACGCGCCGCGATCGTGAACGTGTCCTTCGCCCGTGAGTTTCTGCGCGGCGCCGACCCTGTCGGACACCAGATTCAGCTGGGCGGGGCGACTGAAGCGCGGTGGACCATCGTAGGGGAAGTGAAGGACATCCAGCAGATCGGCTGGGATGTGCCCGCTGGTCCGCAGGTTTTCGTCCCCGCACCTCAGGCCGGCTACACGCCTGCATCGATAGCGATCCGGACCAAGGTGGATCCCACGGGCCTGGTCGAGACGATCCGCCGAACGATCCAGCAGGTCGACCCGGAGCAGCCCGCCGCGCGGGTCTTCACCCTCGAGAGCGAGCTGGCCCGATCCGCCGCGCCACGCCGCGACAACGCGATCCTGCTCGGCGCGTTCGCCGGCGTGGCGCTGGTGCTGGCGGCCGTGGGCTTGGCCGGTGTCATCGCCTACCTGGTCGCGCACCGCACCCACGAGATCGGTGTGCGCGTGGCCCTCGGCGCGGGGCGCGGTGATGTGCTCCGGCTGGTGGTGGGTGAGGGAGCGCGGCTCGTGGTCCTCGGCACGGTCATAGGCGTGATCGCCGCGGGCGCTCTCACCCGGGTGCTCAGGAGTCTGCTGTTCGGCGTGACCGCCACCGACGCGGTGACGTTCCTGGTCGTCCCGTTGCTCCTCGCCGCCGTCGCTCTGGGAGCGGCGGTGGTGCCCGCGCGCCGGGCGACGAAGGTCGATCCGATGGTGGCTCTGCGATATGAATGACCTCCGCCACGCGCTCCGTACGCTCGCCCGCAGCCCGCGCCTCGCACTCGCCGTCGTCCTCTCCCTTGCCCTGGGGATCGGCACCGACGTCACGATGCTCGGCCTCGTCGACTCGCTCTTGTTCCGGCCGCCCGTGCACGTCCGCGACGTCGACCGCCTGGTCGACATCCGCCTGCGGACCTATCCCGACTACGTCGATCTGCGCGACCAGACGCGCTCGTTCAGCGGCGTCGCCGGGTGGTGGGCTCCCCCGCGCCCGTACGCGATCACCGACGGTGACCGCGTCCTGCCCGTGCAACAAATGCTCGCGTCAGCATCGCTCTTTCCGGTGCTCGGGGTGCAACCGGCGCTCGGTCGCTTCTACACCGCTGCCGAGGATCGCCCGGGCGGGCCGCACCTCGCGGTGCTCGGTTACGGACTGTGGCGCCGTCAATTCGCCGGTGCGCGAGACGTCCTGGGACGGACGCTGCACGTGGCCGGTAACCTATACACGATCATCGGCGTCGCACCGGAGGGGTTCACCGGCGTGGCGCTCACGGACGTCGATCTCTTCCTGCCGATCACCACGACGAAATTCGACGCCGGACCCGCTGCGCTCACGAGCCGAGACTATTCGTGGGTGCGCGTCGTGGCGAGACTCGCACCCGGGGTGACGATTCCCCAGGCACAAGCGGAGGCGGAGGTCGTCTACCGACGCGGCAATCCATCTGCCGCGGCCAGCCCGGTTCCGAGCTGGCAGATCGCGATGCTCGGCGGCCAACCCGCCGACGTGCACCCCGTCATGGAGCTGCGTCGCGAGCTGGCGACGGGGAGCATCCCCATCACGCTGTGGCTCGCGGGTGTAGCGACCGCGGTGCTCCTCATCGCCTGCGCCAACGGGGGAGGGCTGCTGCTTGCGCGAGGCGTCCGCAACCGCCGCGAGATCGCGGTACGCGCGGCCCTGGGCGCTTCGCGAGTCCAGCTGTTCGGTGAGCTATTCCTCGAGACTGGGATACTCGCGCTCGCCGGCGGTGTGCTGGGGTTCCTAGCCTCGCGCTGGGCCGACGGCCTGATTCGCCGTTTCATCCTCACCGACTTGGCCGCGGTGGCGTCGCCGCTCGACGCGCGGCTGGTCGGTTTGGCCATTGGGGTGGCGACGGTGACCGCGCTGGTCTCCGGCGTGTGGCCCGCCCTCAGAGCGGTACGGGGTGATCTCACCCGAGAGATCGCGAGCGCTGCGCGTTCCGTTTCCATCCCTCACGCCCGGGCGCGGCGCCTGCTGCTCGTGGCGCAGCTCGCACTCGCCATGGTGCTGGTGGTGGGTGCCGCGTTGTTCACGACGAGCTTGCGTAACGCGCGCGCCCTGGACATCGGCATGTCGCTCGACTCCGTGCTCGTCTCCGATCTGGACTTGGCCGGCGCGGGATACACACCCGAGCGCGCGCACGCCCTGATCGATCCGATCACCGACCGGCTGATGGCCGTGCCTGGCGTGCGTGCCGTCGGGCTTAGCGATGCCGGCATGCGGCCGGGCTTCATCACCTACGGATACTCGGTGCCAGGCCGCGATTCACTGCCACACGTCGCGAACTTCAGCGCGGTGACACCGGGATTCTTTGAAACGTTGGGCACGCCCATCGTCCTGGGGCGCGGTTTTGCGCCCGCGGATCGCAACGCGCGCGTCATCATCGTCAGCGCCGCCTTCGCCCGCCGATACTGGCCGGGCGACGCTCCAATCGGGAAGTGTGTGAAGCTCGGCGATCGCAAGTCGCCCTGTCTTCAGGTGATCGGCGTATCCCACGATCGCCACACGGCACCGGGCGACACCACGACGCTGTTCGAAGCGTTCGTGCCGCTCGGGTCGCCCGGCGAGCCGGCGGGGTTAGCGAAGCTGTATCCGCTGACGTCGGTGGCGCTGCGCGTCGATGGCAATCCCACAAAGGTGGCGTGGGATGCGCAACGCGTGCTTCAGGAGATCTTGCCGGATGCCCCCTCGATCCGGGTGCGCCCCGCCGTTTCCCTGTTCGACCGGGCACTCCGCGCCTGGCGCCTCGGCGCGAGTCTGTTCACCGTCTTTGGTGCGATCGCCGTCACGCTCGCGCTGTTTGGCGTGTACAGCGTGCTCGCGTATCTCATCGCGCAGCGCGGCCGGGAGCTGGCGATCCGGATCGCCGTCGGCGCGACCGCAACCGACGTGTCGCGCCTCGTGTTCGGCGAGACCGTGCGGGTCACCATCGTCGGCGTCGCGTGCGGCGCGCTGGCAGCGGTGTTGCTCGCCCGGGGCGTGCGTGCGTTTCTGTTTGGGGTAGGCCCCCTCGACCCTGCCGCGTACGCCGGCGCAGCCATCGGGCTCACGGTCGCGTCGCTGGCGGCGACTGTCGTGCCGGTGCGCCGTGCAGTGGCGACCGACCCCACCGTCGCCCTGCGGGCCGAATGATGGACACTCTGCTCGCTGACCTCCGGTATGCGATCCGGACCCTCCGCAAGAGTCCCGGCTTCGCGGCCGCGGCGATCCTGACCTTGGCACTCGCCATCGGCTCCAACACCGCCGTGTTCAGCGTGGTGAACGGCGTGCTGCTTCGCCCGTTGCCCTTCGCCGAGCAGGATCGGCTGTTCATGCTGGCCGAGCAGAGCCGCCAGGGAGCATTCCGGCCGCCGTCGTACCCAACCTTCCTCGATTGGCGGGCTCAGAGCTCGGCATTCGCCGGGCTCGCTTACGTGCGCGGCGGCGGCCAGCGGCTCGCCGGCCCCGAGGGCGTCCAGAGCCTCGTGGTGTCCGCCGTCTCCACCGGCTTCTTCGCGACCCTCGGCGAGCGCCCGCTGGTTGGACGGCTGTTCACGCCCGATGAAGAGCGCTCGGGAGCCCACGTGGCGGTCCTCTCGTACGCGCAGTGGCAGAGGCGCTTCGGCGGCGACCCGCACATTCTCGGGAAGACCCTGTCTCTCACCGCGGGTGTGTTCAGCGTGGTCGGTGTCCTGCCCCGCGACGTAGCCTATCCACCCTGGGCCAGCGAGCAGCTGTATATCCCGATCGCGACGGTGGCCGCGACCGATCGTGCGCTCACCCAACGTGGTTTCCACGCCGACTGCCGTATCATTGGGCGTCTCAAGCCGGGAGTCACGGCGGAGCAGGCGAAGACGGATCTCGACGGCGTGGCTCGCCGCGAGGCCGCCACGTACCCCGAGTTCAACGCCGACTGGATCTCGGTCGCGCTGTTTCCGCTGCGCGACGAGATCCTCGGCGAGACGACACCGCGGCAGTTGCTCGTGCTCCTGGCCGCGGTCGCCCTCGTCCTCATGATCGGCTGTGTCAACGTGGCGAACCTGACGCTCGCGCGCGCCGGCGCACGCAGCCGCGAACTCGCCATCCGATTGGCGTTGGGAGCTGGACGGGGGCGGGTGGTACGACAGCTCCTCACCGAAAGCCTGGTGCTCGCGTCCGTGGGAGCTGCGCTGGGCGTGCTCACTGCGTACGGGGCAGTCGCACTGCTCAAGCGCGCCGCGCCCGCTGTGCTGCCCCGGCTTGAGACGGTGCAGCTCGACGGTTGGGTGCTCGCGTTCGCACTCGGCCTCACAGTCGTCACGGCGGTGGCCGTTGGGCTCTTACCGGCCCTGCGAGCGGCACGCCCCGACCTTACCGACTCACTAAAGGAAGGCACCGCGGGTGCTGGCACCGGACACGGCCGACAGCGCCTGCGCGCTGGGCTCGTCACGAGTGAGATCGCCCTCGCGGTGGTCCTCGTCGTCGGCGCCGGGCTGTTGATCAGGAGCCTGTGGCAACTGCGGGCGGTGAATCCGGGATTCGACCCCCAGGGACTCGTCGCCTTCTGGATCTCGCCACCGCCGCTCCGTGCCCAGGACCCGGCAAGGCTCGCGGCCCTGTACACGCAGGTCGAGGATGCGGCGCGGGCGCTCCCGGGCGTCACGAGTGCGGCCCTCACGAATTTCACGCCCCTCTCGGGCGGTGGCCTGCCGTCTCCCGTCGAGATCCCGGGACGCGCTCCGGACCCCGTGCGGGATCCGCGCGTGTGGTTCATGACCGTTTCCCCGGGCTATTTCCGTACGATGCGCATCCCGCTCCGTGCGGGGCGCGAATTCACCGAGCCTGACTTGAGCGGCGGCCCGGCCGTGATAGTGAATGAAGCCTTCGCACGCGCGTTCTGGCCTGGCCTGGATCCAATCGGTCGCCAGGTGACGCTGCACAAGGCGGTCCAGGGACGCCCCGACTTCGGTGAGCCGTTCCCCGGCACGGTGGTCGGTGTGGTGGGGGACGTCCATCATTTCGGCCTCGACAGGCCGGCCGAGGCGCAGGTCTATGTTCCCTTCACGCGGACCGTGTGGGGGCACATGACTCTCGTCGTCCGGACGGCCGTCGCTCCAGCGGGGTTCCTCGCGACGCTGAGCCGGGCGGTCCGTCAGGTCGATCCCGACATTCCGATGACATTGAGTGACGGCAGATCGGCCGCAGACACGATCGACATCACCGCTGATCTCGAGTCCCGGCAGCTGGACACCTGGGTGCTGGGCAGCTTTGCCGCTGCCGCGTTGCTCCTCGCCGCCATCGGGATCTACGGGCTCCTCGCGTACGCGGTGGGTCAGCGGCGGCGCGAGCTTGGGATCCGGCTGGCGCTCGGGGCCAGCCGCGGAGACGTCGTATCGCAGGTGGTGGGTGATGGGATTCGGCTCGCGGCGGCGGGGATCGGGCTCGGCGTCGTGGTCGCGCTGGCCGTCACGCGGTTGCTCACGGCGCTCCTGTACGGCGTTGGCGCGACCGATCCCGCGACGTTCGTGGGCGTCGTGGCCCTGCTCGCGGTCGTTTCGCTGGTCGCGAGTTATCTCCCTGCGCGCCGAGCGGCGCAGGTCGATCCAATGGTGGCTCTGAGGTACGAATGATCCAGCTCAAGAACCTCGACAAGTCCGTCTCCCAGGGGAACGGCCGCCTCTTCATCCTGCGGCAGATCACCCTCGACATCGCGGCCGGCGAGTTCGTCTCCATCATGGGCCCATCCGGGGCGGGGAAGTCCACGCTGCTCGCCGTGCTCGGCATGCTCGACGGCGACTGGACCGGCGAGTACCGCTTCCTCGACCACGCCGTGCACGAGATGAAGCCGAAGCAGCGGATCGCGCTCAACAAGCAGCACATCGGCTTCGTGTTTCAGCAGTACCACTTGCTGGACGATCTCACCGTCGCCGAGAACTTGGATGTCCCGCTGTCCTATCGCGACATCAAGAAGAGCGAGCGCCAGGCGCTCGTGGCCGACACGCTCGACCGCTTCGGGATCGTCGCGAAGAAAGACCTCTTCCCGCGGCAGCTCTCGGGCGGGCAGCAGCAGCTCGTCGCCGTGGCACGCGCGGTGATCCACAAGCCTTCGCTCATCCTCGCCGACGAGCCGACCGGGAATCTCCACTCGAGTCAGGGGAAGGAGATCATGGAGCTGTTCACGGAGCTGAACCGCGGCGGGACGACGATCGTGCAGGTGACGCACTCGGAGACGAATGCGGGATACGGCAAACGGGTGATTCAATTGAGGGATGGATGGGTGGTGAAGTGATGGACACCCTGCTCCAAGACTTCCGCTACGCGCTGCGCACGCTCGCGAAAAGCCCCGGCTTCACCGCCGTCGTCGTGCTGACGCTGGCGCTCGGCATCGGCGCCAACACGGCGATCTTCTCGGTCGTGAACGGCGTGCTGCTGACGTCGCTGCCGTACAAGGACCCGTCCCGTCTCGTGGTCGTGTGGGAGAGCAAAGGCACGGCGAGCCACAACGTCGTGAACCCGGCCAACTACATGGACTGGCACGATCGCGCGACCAGCTTCAGCGGTCTTGCGCTGCTGTCGTGGACGGGCATCACGTTCACCGGTGACCAGGTCGAGGAGGTGCAAGGCCGCTCGGTGACGCCGGACTTCTTCGGGGTCGTCGGCGCCACGCCGCTGCTCGGCCGCACGTTCAATGCGGAGGAATCGCGGCCCAACAGCCCGCGGGTCATCGTCCTCAGTGAAGCGCTGTGGCGGCGTCGCTTCGGGGCCGACCGAGCCATTGTCGAGCGCGCGGTGCCGGTCGCCGGCGGGACGGCTCGCGTCGTCGGCGTGATGCCGGCGTCATTCCGCCCGATGCCGCTGGGTCACGAGCAGTACTGGGAGCCGATGCGGCTCGACTGGTCGAACCGCGCGTTCACGGGCCGCTACGCGATGGCGCTCGGCCGGCTCAAAGACGGCGTCACGGTGGAGCGGGCGCAGACCGAAATGTCCCGCATCGCGCGCCAACTCGAGTCGGACAATCCCGACTTTGACACCGGGTGGGGCGCGACGGTGGTGCCGCTGATGGAGCAGGTGGTCGGTGGCTCACGGCGCACGATCCTCATCGTCCTCGGCGCGGTATCGCTCGTGCTGCTCATCGCCTGCGCCAACGTCGCCAACCTGATGCTCGCGCGGGCGGCCTCGCGCGAGCGGGAGTTAGCGGTGCGGGCCGCGCTCGGCGCGCCGCGCTGGCGGCTCGTCCGCCAGGCGCTGGTCGAGAGCGTGATGCTGGCGCTTGCCGGCGGGGCCGCCGGCGTCCTGCTGGCCAGCTGGGGTGTGCACCTGCTCGTCAGAGCCGCGCCTCCCGAGGTGCCGCGCATTGCCGACATCCGCCTCGACCTCACGGTGCTCGCCGTGACGGCCCTGGTGTCCATGGCCGCCGGCGTGCTGTTTGGCCTCCCCGCGGCTTTGAGCCGCTCGGATGCCGCGATTCAGGACCTGCACGCCGCCACGACCCGAACGACTGCAGGCGTTCCTGCCGTACGGCTGCGCGGCGCGCTCGTCATCGCGCAGATGTCGCTGGCCATCGTGCTGCTGGTCGGCGCCGGGCTGCTGGTGCGCTCCCTGCGCCGACTGATCGCCGTCGATCCCGGCTTCGATCCCGTCAACCTATCGGCGGTGACCATCACGCTGCCGCCCCCGGCCTACCCCGACAGCCTGCGTCGCGTCGCCTTCTACGAGCGGCTGCTCGAGCGCGTTCGCACCATGCCGGGCGTGCAGTCAGCGGGGATCATAAGCTGGCTGCCGATGACTCCGGGCAACGCGTCGACGACGCTGACCGTGGTCGGTCGCCCCGAGCCCGCCCCCGGCCAGGCGTCGGCGGCCGCGATCCGCCTCGTGGACCCGGGCTACTTCGCCGCGATGCGCATCCCGCTCAAGCGGGGCCGCTCGCTCGCGCCGAGCGACCGGATCGGCAGCGCGCCGGTGGCGGTCATCAGCGAAGCCATGGCGCGCAAGCTGTGGCCGGGCGAAGACCCGATCGGCCAGCACGTCAAGGTCGAGTGGTGGCACCCCACCGCTTCGGTCGAGATCGTCGGCGTCGTGGCCGATTCCCGCCACGACGGGCTCGATGCCGAGTTCGCGCCGACGCTGTTCTACCCGTTCGCGCAGGAGTCGCGGCAGATCCGCATGAGCCTCGTGCTGCGCAGCACGCTCCCGCCTGCGACACTGACGCGCATGGTCCGTGCGGCCGTCTCCGAGATGGACAAGGACGTCCCGGTCGCCGACGCGGTGACGATGTACCACCACATTGCGGAGATGATGGCGGACCGCCGCTACCCGGCGTTCGTGTTGGGCCTGTTCGCGGCGCTGGCGCTTGCGCTCGCCGCGGTGGGGATCTACGGCGTGCTGTCGTACACCGTCGGCCAGCGCACGCGCGAGATCGGCGTACGCGTAGCGCTGGGTGCCCGGCCCGCCGACGTGCTCCGCACGGTGCTCGGCGGCGGCCTGCGACTCACGCTCAGCGGCGTCGCGCTGGGGGGTGTCGCCGCGGGGCTCGCCGCAGGCGCTCTGGGCAAGCTCCTGTACGGCGTGCACCCGCTGGACCCGGTGACATTCGTCATCGTGCCCCTCGTACTGGTCGCCGTCGCGCTGCTCGCGATGGCCGCTCCGGCGCGCCGGGCCGCGCGCGTGGACCCGATGGTCGCCCTGAGGAGTGAATGATCGACACCCTGCTTCAAGACCTCCGCTACGCGCTGCGCACACTCGCGAAGAGCCCGGGCTTCACGCTCGGCGTTGTGCTGACCCTGGCGCTCGGCATCGGAGCGAACGTCGCGATGTTCTCGGTGGTGGACCGGATGTTGTTTCGGGCCCCGCCCTTGCTGCGGGATCCCTCCGCGACCCACCGCGTCTACCTCGCGTGGATGCATCGTGGGGAGCAGCTGGTTGACGGTGGCGTGCAGTACGCGCGCTACGTCGACCTCACGAGCTGGGCGACCTCATTCTCACGCACCGCATTGTTCACGGAGGAAGACCTCGCTATCGGGGTTGGCACCGAGGCGCGCGAGATGCGCGTCGCCATGGTGAGCGCGAGCTTCTTCGGATTCTTCGAAGCACCACCGGCGTTGGGACGCTACTTCACCGCGGCCGAGGACAGTCCTCCTAATGGGACGGCGGTCGCGGTGCTCTCATACGCCTTCTGGCAAACCCGCTACGGCGGCCGCCGCGAGGCGCTCGGGTCCACGCTGCAGATTGGTCCCACCGTCTACACGATCATCGGCGTCGCACCCAAAGGATTCGTCGGGTTGTGGCAGGTACAGCGACCGGTGGCGTTCGTCCCGATCACCGCCTATGGGAGCGCGACTGCCGCGGGCATGGACCGGACCTGGTGGAGGAACTACGGCTGGACGTGGGCGTCGATGCTCGTGCAGCGCAAGCCGACGGCCAGCGTTGCGGCTGCGACGGCCGACCTCACCAGCGCCTACCTCAAGAGCTACGCCGCTCAGGAAGCGACCAGCCCGGGAACGACTCCAGCCGCGCTCACCCGGCCGCGGGCAGTCGTCGCCTCGGTACTGAGCGAGCGGGGGCCGAACCAGTCGAGCTTTGCGAGGGTCGCGACCTGGATCGCCGGCGTCGCGGTGATCGTGCTGCTCATCGCGTGCGCGAACGTCGCGAATCTCCTGCTCGCACGCGTGCTCCGGCGCAAGCGGGAGATGGCCGTGCGCCTGGCGCTCGGCATCAGTCGCGTACGACTCGTGTCCCAGCTCTTTACCGAGTGCGTTCTCCTCGCTCTCGTGGGCGGCGCCGCGGGCCTCCTCGTCGCCGAGTGGGGCGGCGCCGTGCTGCGCGGGCAATTTCTTACGAGGCCGGCTCAAGTGAGCGTGCTGGGCGACCCACGCACCTTGTGGTTCGGTGGAGCAGCGGCGCTCGTCGCCGCGCTGCTCACCGGTCTCGCGCCCGCGATCCTGAGCCAGCGCGCTGACGTCGCCGGCGATCTCAAGGCCGGCGCGCGAGAGGGGACGTTCCAGCGGTCGCGCGTCCGAGTCGTCCTGCTCCTGGTGCAGGCAGCCCTCTGCGTCGTGCTGCTCGTCGGGGCAGGGCTATTCGTGCGCAGCCTGCGGCACGTGCAGCAGCTTCCTCTCGGGTACGACGCGGACCCGGTGCTCGTAGTGGACCTGAACATGCGCGGCATGCGGCTGGACAGCGCGAAGCAGGTGGCGCTGCGTCGTACCCTTCTGGACGCAGCGCACGGGACTCCGGGCGTCGTGCATGCATCCCCTCGAGTCGCGGTGCCCTTCTGGGGCTCTTATAGCGTGAGCTTGTACGTCGCGGGCATCGATTCTGTCAGGCGGCTGGGGCGATTCGACTTCAACGCCGTGGGCGGGGACTACTTCGCTACGATGGGGACGCGCGTCCTGCGGGGGCGCGGTATCTCCGATCATGACGTGCAGGGTGCGCCTCGCGTGATGGTCGTGAGCGAGGCCATGGCGAAGGCGCTCTGGCCCGGTCGGGAGGCGATCGGGCAGTGCGTCAGGGTCCGCTTCGAAACCGCCCCTTGCACGTACGTGGTCGGCGTCGCCCAAGACATCCAGGCCGAGCAATTGGGCGACGATCCGACCTTCTACTACTACCTGTCGTCGGTCCAGTGGGCCCCGGAGAACGGAGGGCTGTTCCTGCGAATGGCGGAGCCAGCGGCACGATCGACAGAGATGGTCCGGCGCCGCCTCCAGCAAGTCATGCCCGGCGCATCGTACGTCACGGTCACACCGCTGCGTGAGATCCTGGGCGAGCGGACGCGCTCGTGGCAGCTGGGCGCGACGATGTTCCTCGCCTTCGGCGCGCTAGCGCTCGCGCTCGCGGCGATCGGCCTCTACAGCGTGCTGGCCTACAACGTGTCGCAGCGCACCCAGGAGCTGGGCGTCCGTGCTGCCCTCGGGGCACAGCAGCGCGATCTGGTGAGGCTCGTCGTCAACGAAGGCTTGACGCTCGGCGCCGCCGGTATCGTGATCGGCGTCGTGATCGCGCTCGCCGGCGGCAACTGGTTGGGACCGCTGTTGTTCCAGGAATCCCCGCACGATCCGCTCGTCTTCGGGTTTGTGACGGCGGTGCTGCTCGGCGTGACGGTGCTGGCAAGCGTCGTCCCCTCGCGCCGGGCGGCGCGGGTCGATCCGATGGTGGCGTTGCGGTATGAATGACGGGGGCCGGGGCCCGGTATCCGGTATCCGGGGTGCACCGCCGGACCGCGGACCCCGGGCCCCGGATTACTTGACTCGTCGTCGCTTCAAGGCGGCAATGAGACCGGCCAGCATGCGGCCGACGTCGGACGTTCGCCGCAGGAGGATGTCCCGCTCGTCGGGCAGCACGTAACCCAGCCTCCCGGCGATCAGGATTTGGGTCTCGAGCTCCATCAGGGAGCCATTCGCTACGGAGAGTTGATGCAGATAGTCGCCGAGGTGTCTGCGACCGTGTCCTTCTGCAATGTTCGAGGGAAGCGATACCGCGGCCCGCCGGCATTGGGCGATCAATCCGTAGGTCTCGCGCTTGGGAAAGGACTCACTGGCATGATAGATCTCGACGACCAGGTCCATCGAGAGCTGCCAGACGCGCAGATCTTGGTATCTCCGGATCGGTGCTGCGTTCGGGTGCGCGGCCACCATCCGAATGTCGGCCGGGTTCGCGTCACACCGTCACCATTTCCATGCCCAACGAAGCCTTCCAACGCAGCCCGCGGACCCCGGGCCCCGGACACCGGATACCGAACAGGGGGAGCCTGAAATGGAGACGCTGCTCCAAGACCTCAAGTTCGCGCTCCGCACGCTCGCCAAGAGCCCCGGCTTCACGCTGGTGGCCGTGCTCACCCTCGCGCTCGGCATCGGCGCCAACACCGCCATCTTCAGCGCGGTCAACGCCGTGCTTCTCAAGCCGCTGCCGTACCCCGGGTCGGACCGGCTCGTGCAGATCATGTCCACCGGGTTCCGGGGCGTGCAGTTCGGCGTGTCATTTCCGGATCTCCACGACCTGCGCGGGTTGTCGCAGGACTTCACGGGCGTCGCGGCCACCACCACCCAACGCTACAACCTCACGGGCGCGGGGGACCCGCGCGAAGTCCAGGCTGCCGCCGTCACGGGCGACGTGTTCGAGGTGCTCCAGGTACGCCCCGAGATCGGACACGGCTTCACGACCGCGGACGACCGCACGCCGCTCGCGCTCCTCGCCCACGGGCTCTGGGTCACGAATTTCGGGCGCGATCCTGGCATCCTGGGCAGGTCGATCTCGCTCGACGGTCGCAGCTTCACCGTGGTCGGTGTCATGCCGGCCGGGTTCGAGTTCCCCAATCAAGACGTGCAGGTGTGGACGCCGATCGGCGAGTCCTTGTCGCAGAGCCCGCAGGGGGCCGAGACGAACCGCCACTGGCACTTCCTTAACGCGGTGGCGCGACTGGCGCCGGGCGTCACGCTGGAGCGTGCGGTCGGCGACGTGAAGGTGCTCGGGGCGCGTCTCAGCGCCAGCGACTCTGGGAGTAGCGGCGGGCGGCAGCGCATCGTCGCGGGCCAGGCGAGCCCCGGCGCCGGCCCCCCAGCCCCTTCGTCCGGGCGGTCGATCCTCGACACCGGCTTCGACGTCACCCTGCTCCGGGATGCCGCGATCGGCGATGTCAGCGGGCGCCTCCTAATATTGGCGGGTGCCGTCGCCCTGGTGCTGCTGATCGCCTGCGCCAACGCGGCGAATCTCCTGCTCGCGCGCGCCACGGCGCGACGCCGTGAGATGGCGGTCCGGCGCGCTCTCGGCGCGGGACGTGGGCGGCTGGTCCGGCAGCTGCTCACCGAGAGCACGCTGCTCGCCCTCGCCGCAAGCCTCGTCGGGGTCGTCTTGTCTACGTGGGGACTCCACGCCCTGCTCGCGGTTTGGCCGCATGCGCTCCCCCGGACAACCGAAATCACACTCGATGGCCGGGTCCTCTCCTTCACGTTGGGGCTGGCGGTGCT
>QHTT01000107.1 GCA_003220935.1 Gemmatimonadota bacterium | reverse complement strand
CCGACGCGTGAGGGGGTCGAGGGTCAGATCGCCCACCTTGAGCGTGGCGTCCTGGTGTCGCAGCTCGGCGCGACGAATCAGCGCGTGCACCCGCGCGAGCAGCTCCGGCAGGTCGAACGGCTTGGTGAGATAGTCGTCCGCGCCCCCTTCCAGGCCGCGCACCCGCGCCTCGAGCTCATCGCGGGCGGTGAGCAGCAGCACCGGCGTGAACACGCCCCGCGCCCGCAGCTCCGCGACGACGCTGAAGCCGTCTCGCCCCGGCAGCATCACGTCGAGCACGATGCAGCCGTACGTTCCCCCGAGGGCACGCTCGAGGGCGCGGTCGCCGGTGTCGGCCTCGGTGACCCCATAGCCTTCCTCGGAAGGCCTTGCTCAGGAAGCGCCGCAGCTCGCGGTCGTCTTCGACGAGGAGAATCTGCACGAGAGCCAAGCCTACGGCGGCCGAGTCACGGAGCGGCGTTCCGGATCACGGATTCCAGATCGTCGGGGGCTCGCTTGCGACTCTCCCGCTTCAAGTCCGCCACGTCCGCGGCGAGGAACCTTCCCAGAAAGGAATCCGCGGTGACCTCGAACGCCGGCAGCTCCTTCTTCGCCGAGGTGTTGGAATACAAGGCAATCACCGCGCGTTGGTCGAACCGGTAGAAGGAGTACGTCGGGTAACGACCAAACAGCCAGACGTGAGTGGGTCTGCGGAAGTCTCTCGCGAGACGCGCGAAATAGCGGTAGGCGTCCGCGACCAGCGCCGGGATCAGGGGCCCGTCCTCGAAATGCTTGCTCAGGGAGAACATCAGCTCGTGGTCCTCGAGATCGGGGAGAAACAGCTCGAGCGTGGTGCCTGCTCGGCCAAGAAACGCCTTGATCGCGGCGTCGTGATTCTCGCGCCAGCGGCGTGAATGGATGAAGTAGAGGGCCATCGTGGTCGCAGACCCTATGAGATCGTCAAACCGTCGAACGAAGCCGGCGAAAGGAGCGACCTGGACGATACCGAAAGGAGGTTCAGGGGTGGCGGCCATCGGCTCGATGCTACCCCAGGCGAGACGGCGGAGCAAGAACTCTCGGGAGTGTGGGCTCTGTGAGAAAGCTCTAAGAATGCGAGGGGACGCTTCCCACGTGCGACTCGCTCCTCTAGCTTCACCCCATGAACCTGCTGCTCGCTCTCGCCTTCGCCACCGCCGCGCCGCTCGACACCGCGACCTTCGCGGGCGGCTGCTTCTGGTCGATGGAGCGCGCCTTCGACCAGGTCGATGGCGTCGTGTCCGTCACCGTGGGCTACACCGGCGGCCACACGACGCACCCGTCTTACGAGCAGGTATCCACCGGGCTCACGGGGCACCTCGAGTCGGTGCAGGTAGTGTTCGATCCCCGCAAGACCACGTACGAGCGGCTGGTGGACGCGTTCTGGCACGACATCGATCCGACCCAGGCCGACGGCCAGTTCTGCGACCACGGCGATGAGTACCGCACGGCGATTTTCTATCGCGACTCCGCACAGCACCGCGCGGCCGCGGCCTCACGGCGCGCGCTGGAGGGGCGCTTCGGGCAAACGATCGCTACCAAGATCGTGCGGGCGACGGAATTCTACCCTGCGGAAGAGTATCACCAACACTACTACCGCAAGAACCCGATCAGGTACGGGATGTATCGCGTGGCGTGCGGCCGCGACCGGCGCCTGGCGGAGGTGTGGGGCGCTGCGGCGCCGCACGCGGAGGGACGTTCGACCATGCGCGACACGAAGCCGAGCGACGCCGAGCTGCGGCAGTCGCTGACCCCGTTGCAGTATCAGGTGACCCAGCACGAGGCGACGGAGCAGGCGTTCCACAACGAGTACTGGGACAACCACCGGGCCGGCATCTATGTGGACGTGGTGTCGGGGGAGCCGCTGTTCAGCTCGCTCGACAAGTTCGAGTCGGGCACCGGGTGGCCGAGCTTCACCCGGCCGCTCGAGGATGCCAACATCCACCAGAAGACCGACCGGTCGCTCTTCATGGTGCGGACCGAGGTCCGGTCGGCCCACGCCGATTCGCACCTGGGCCACCTGTTCGACGACGGCCCGCCACCGACGGGGTTGCGCTACTGCATCAACTCGGCCGCGCTGCGCTTCATTCCAGTCGAGCGCCTGCAGGCGGAGGGCTACGAGCGCTACCTGCCGCTGTTCCAGACAGCACAGCGCTGATCAGCCTCTGGCCGGCGCCCCACCCCGTCGCTGGGGGCGGAGCCGCTGCCGGATCGCGCCGAGATGGTATGCCGTATGCGCGACGGCGCCGATCGCCACGCCCAGTGCGTCCTCGTCCCACACGGCGTGAGTCTCCACCGCCACAAGCAGGCTCTCGTATTCGCGCCGGAGTCGAGCCTGTAGGTCGGCCCAACCCGTGTCGTCGACCCTGGACACCGTCCAGCTGCGACTGCGATCGCGCGACGTCGATTGTCCGCGCAGGCCAAGAGTCGAAAGCCCGAGACTCGAGGTCAGGTGGTGGACGTGGCCGGCGATGGTCGTCCGGCCCGGTCCTCCCTCCTGGGAGGCCTGGGCGGCGCTCAACCCGCCGATCGTCTCGAAGACTCCGGTTCCCGGCGCCGTGTCGGTGAAGTAGGTCCAGGGGCCGGGAGGCCCTTCGAACGCTTCACGCAGCATCCTCGTCAGCAAACTCACCGTCACGGCGGCCGGCGTACCGGTCATACCCGATCATCCTCCTCCCGGGTTCGGCCCTTCATGCTGTACGGCGCTAGAGGGCGCGCCGCAGCGCGGCCGCGAGCGTCTTGGCGTCGCCCGGCTCTTCGTGGCGACGGCCGTTGATGAAGAACCGAGGGGTACCGGTCACGCCGCTGTGAGTGCCGCTCACAAAGTCCTCATTCACCCGGGCCGCGTGGACGTGGGCGACGAGCTCGCGCCGCACCCGCTCCCCGTCGAGCCCCAACTCGCGCGCGTACCGCACCAGATCCTCGTCCGCGAGCGCCGCCTGCCGCTGGTACAACAGATCGTGCATCTCCCAAAACTTCCCTTGCGCGGCAGCCGCCTCCGCGACCTCCGCGGCGTGCTGGGCGTGCGGGTGCTCCTCATGCAAGGGAAAGTGCCGGAACACGAAGCGAACCTTGTCGCCGAGTTGCCGTAGCACCTGCTTCAGCTCCGGGTAAGCGCGGCCGCAAAATGGGCACTCGAAATCGCCGTACTCCACGAGCGTCACCGGGGCATCCACTGCTCCGAGGGAGTGGTCGCGCGGGCCGACGGGAGGGGTGAGCAGCGCCGGGGAGGTCGCACCCCTCCTACTCATGCAGCACCTGATGCACCGCGGCGATCGCGATCGATCCTTCGCCAACGGCCGAGGCCACACGCTTCAGGCTCCTGGCGCGGACATCGCCGATCGCGAATACCCCGGGGAGACTCGTCTCGAGCAGATGGGGAGCACGCCCGAGCGGCCAGCGGGCGGTGGCCAGGTCCTCGGGCGACAGATCCGGTCCGGTCTTGATGAACCCCTTCGCATCGAGTGCGAGACAACCAGCCAGCCAGCGAGTGCTGGGCACCGCGCCGGTCATGGCGAAGACATGCCGGATGGCGTGGGTCTCGGTACGCTCGCTGTGGTTGTCACGCCAGCCCACCCGCTCGAGGTGACCGTTCCCCTCGAGGGTCACGATCTCCGTCTGCACGTGGCGGACGATGGCAGGATGCTCCTCGATGCGACGGATCAGGTAGCGCGACATCGTGTCGGCCAGGCCGCCCGAACGGATCAACATATGCACGCGCCGGGCGGCCTGTGCCAGGAACACGGCGGCCTGGCCCGCCGAGTTGCCGGCCCCTACGACGATCACTTCTTCACCGGCGCACAGCTGCGCCTCCATGAAGGTGGCGGCGTAGTACACCCCCGCGCCTTCGAACTGCGGCAGGTTGTCGATCGGGAGCCGCCGATACTCGGCGCCCGAGGCGATGATCACCGAGCGGGCCGGCAGCCGCTGGCCGTCGCCGAGCTCGAGCGCGTACGGCTTGCGGTCGCAGGCGAGCCGGGTGGCGCCTTTGCCGATGATCACCTGGGCACCGAACTTCTCCGCCTGGGTGTACGCGCGCCCCGCCAGCTCCTGCCCGGAGATCCCCATCGGAAAGCCGAGGTAGTTCTCGATCCGGGAGCTCGAGCCGGCCTGGCCGCCAGGCGCGGTCGACTCCACGACCAGCACATCCAGTCCTTCCGACGCGCCGTACACCGCCGCCGCCAGCCCCGATGGCCCCGCGCCGACGATGACCAGGTCGCGGACCTGGGTCTGATCGATCGCGTCGTTGAACCCCAAGGCGTCGGCGATCTGCTGATTGCTCGGGTTGCGAAGCACGACCTCGCCGCACGTGATGACCACGGGCACGTCGGCGGCACTGACGTGGAAGCGATCGAGCAGCTCCTGGACGCCGGCATGGCGGTCGAGGTCGAGCATGGTATGGGGGTGCCCGTTTCTCGTGAGGAACGCCCGGATGCGGAGCGTCCCCTGGCAATGCGCCGACCCGAGGACCACGACGTCGCTGATCCCGCGGGCGATCAACTCCACCCGGCGGAGGATGAAGGCGCGCATGAGGATTTCGCTCAGCTCGCCGTCGCTCTGGATCAGCGCCAGCAGCTCGTCGCGACCGACTTCGATGACCTCGCCAGCCACTCCCGCCCGGATCTGGGCGAGCCCGGGGCGACCCGACAGCATGGTGACTTCGCCCGTGAACATCCCTGGGCCGAACGCCACCACGACCTCCTCGCCCGCAGCTGACGGACGAACGACGTCGATCCGGCCCGCCACGATGACGAAGAGACGCGCCGTCTGCTCGCCCGCTTGCACCAGCACCTCCCCGGCCTCGACCCGACGCCGGCGCCCGTGCGCGGCGATGCGGCCGAGCTGCGCCGGCGTGAGCGTTGGATAGATGTGCTCGGCACG
>QHTT01000052.1 GCA_003220935.1 Gemmatimonadota bacterium | reverse complement strand
CTCGCGCGCGGCATCTTCACGTCGACCGCGGATCTGCGGCGCAAGCTGATGCAATACATCCGGGCCCACAACAAGACCTGTCGCCCATTTCGCTGGGCCTACACCAACCCGAAGCACCGCATCCGTGCTATCGGCAAACGAGAGACAGTCCACTAGTTCCCCCTCTCCCGGAGGGAGAGGGGGACAGGGGGTGAGGACCTCCCGGAGGGAGAGGGGGTCAGGGGGTGAGGACCTCCCGGAGGGAGAGGGGGACAGGGGGTGAGGACCTCCCGAAGGGAGAGGGGGTCAGGGGGTGAGGACCTCCCGAAGGGGGCCAACGGGTGAGAATCTTAGCGAACCGGGGAAGGGGTCAGGGAATGACTCTACTGCTGCGCAGCGAGCGCCAGCGCTACGCCGTTCGTCCACCCGAACCCGTCCTGCGTCGGGTACTCTCCGCCGCCCGCGCGCCGCGTCAGGTCGGACACGTCGTACTTTTCCGTCATCTTACCCGTCGAGCGATAGGTCTGCCGGTTCAGGGCCAGCCAACGGCTGCGGGCGGCAGCGGCCAGGTCGGTGCGGCCGTAGCGGCGAACCCCATCGATCGCCAGCCATTCCAAGGGCGGCCATCCGTTGGGGGCGTCCCACTGCTGACCCGAGGTGATGAGCGTCGGTATGAACCCGCCGGGCCGCAAGAAGTCTCGCTCCAGCCGGGCAGCTACCGCCCGACCCTGCTCGGCGGTGGCGAGCCCAAAGTAGAGCGGGGCGGCGGCGGCGATCGTAGCCCGGTCCGTGACGCGCTCGCCACTCCTCCAACGGACGTCGTAGAAGAACCCGGCGTCGGAATCATATGCCGCCGCGAGCAGGGCCCGGCGACGGTCCTCGGCCGCGTGCAAGAATTGTTTGGCGACCTCCGCGTCACCTCCCCGCCCGCGGAACGTCCGCAGCGCCGCGATCATCCGCTCGGCGTGATAGAGCAGGCTGTTGAGGTCCACCGGCACCAGGTCGGTCGTTTCCAATGTCCGCAAATCCCTCGGGTCACGCATCCAGCGGCTCGAGAAGTCCCAGCCGCTTTCGGCCGTGGCCTTGACGTTGCGATAGAACGCCTCGCGTCGTGCTGCGGGGAGCGTCTGAGCCAGCTCGTAATCCTGGCGGTACGCCTCAGGCCTGGGCTCGGGCCGGTCGTCCCAGTAGCGGTTGAGCACCGAGCCGTCGCGTAGTCGCACGACACGGCGGTACGCCGCGCCTCCTCCGGGCGCGAGACGCTCCGCGCCGTCCATCCAGAACGCGTGCTCCGCCTCGAGTGCGTCGAGGTAGTCGAGGGCTCGCGTGGTGTCCGTCGCCGCCGCGTACAGCCCGACCATGGCGGCGAAGAACGGGGGCTGGCTACGGCTCAGGTAGTACGTCCGGTTCCCGTTCGGGACGTGCCCGATCGCCCCGACCAGGTAGGCAAAGTTGTCGAGCATGCTGCGCACGAGGTCGGTCCGACCGCTCGCGATCAGTCCCAGCATCGTGAAGTACGAGTCCCAATAGTAGATCTCGCGGAAGCGGCCGCCCGGGATGACGTACGCCTGCGGCAGCGGGATCAGCGACGAGCGCGCGTCCGCCGTGTCGGGCGAGCGGGTGAGGACGGGCCAGAGCGCTCGGATGTGCTCCTCCATGCTCTGGGATGTGTCGGTGCTGAAACCTTCCCCGGCTGGTCTGGGCAGCTCGAAATGGCGCTCCACGAAGGCCTGCAGGCTGAAGGACGCGGAGCTTCGGGCGGACGCGTAGAGCGCCGCGATCTCGGGCGGAGCGAGCAGCGGCCGTGCGTCGACGAAGGTCTTGGAGTCCGCGAAGATCCCCGAGAGCTGGACATCCTGAAATAGCGGGCCGAGGTCGTGCGCGGGGTCGTAGCGCGCAACTCGGGCAGGCGGCTGGAGGGCGGTGGCGGGTCTGGTGGAGGTACCGGTCCGGCATCCTGCCGCCAGAGTGAACGCCGCGACGAGACAGATGAGGCGAAGCATGGGCGCCTATGATATCCGTATTCCGGAACACCGGTAAGGACTGGCGATCCCGCATTTACGAAGCGAGAATTGGCACATGGGGGATCTGAGCGGGCGGTACGCCGCCTTGACCGAGCGACTGGTCGAGAGCGTGCTGACCCGGACGGGCCACACCGCGAGCGAGTTGCGCCGCGCGACGCTAGCGCGGGCGGCGCGGTTGGTCCTCACCCCAGGTGGTGAGGACGTCCCTCCGGCGCTCACCGCCTACGTCGACAAGGTCGCCCTCCACGCGCACACCGTCACCGACGCTGATGTCGTCGCCCTACAACGCGCCGGCAATTCGGACGACGCCCTGTTCGAAGTCACGGTCGCCGCCGCGCTCGGTGCCGCCCTGGGCAGGCTCGAACGCGGACTCGCCGCGTTGCGGGGCGAGGAGCCGGACTGATGCGGCTCCGCGCAGTGGAGCACCGTCATCGCCTGCCGCAGCGGCTCAAGCTCATGCTCATCCGCCTGGTGAGTGGGCGTCGCGTGCCGGACGTCGTCAAGACGTTGCTCTATCGGCCGGAATTCTTCGGCCGCCCGATGTGCGCCTGGACCCAGGCGGTGATGCGCGGGCCGTCGGAGTGGAGCGTCGGAGAGCGGGAGCTGTTCGCCGCGTTCACATCGCGCCTGAACCAATGTTTGTTCTGAACGGGTGCCCACGGCGCGGTCGCGTCGCTGGCCCTCAAAGACGAGAAGCTGGTGGAGGCGGTGCTGGCCGATTGGCGCACGGCGCCGGTCGATCCGAAGGTCCGGGCCACCCTCGGTTTTCTCGAGAGGCTCACGCTCGCCCCAGCGGACGTGCGGCCGGCCGATCTGCAGCCGCTCCGTGCCGCCGGCGTGAGCGATGCGGCTGCCGAGGACGCGATCCAGGTCTGCGTGCTCTTCAACATCTATGACCGCCTCGCGGATTCGCTCAGCTTCTATCTACCCGGCCCTGACGGCTATGCGGCCTCGGGGCGCTCCCTCATGAGGCGCGGCTACCTGCTGTAGCGGTCGCCGGCGACTCAACCCGTCGACGATTCGACGGCGAGGTCTCCGGCTCCACCGACGTCGCGCACCAGTCCCACGCATGCGGCCGCCATCAGCAGGCAGCCGCCGCCGAGCATCACCACATACAGCGGCGCGTTCGGATTGCCCGCCCCGAAGACCAGACGGATCAGCGAGCCGAACCCAACCGCGGCGAGGATCTCGGGGATCACGATGAAGAAGTTGAACACCCCCATGTAGACGCCCATCCGGTTGGGCGGTAACGCAGTGGAGAGGATGGCGTACGGCATGGAAAGAATGGACGCCCACGCGATCCCGACGCCGACCATGCTGAGCAGCAGTAGGTGCTTGTCGCGGATCAGGTAAAGCGACAGCAGCCCCGCCGCCCCACAGGCGAGCGCCGCGGCATGCACTGCCTTGCGGCTGGTCAAAGCAGCCAGCTTGGGCAACGCGAGCGCCACCACGAAGCAGGTGATCGAGTAGAACGCGAAGGTGAAACCACCCCACTCGATGCCTTGCGTGTAGAGCGCCGACTGCGGGTCCGTGGCCCCGAAGACGTGGCGGGCCGTGGCCGGCACGAAGAAGAGCCACATGCAGAACAGGCCGAGCCAGGTGAAGAGCTGGACCACGGCGAGCTGGCGCATGGTGGCAGGCATCTCCCGAATGGAAGCGCCGATCTCGCTCAGGAGCGGCCCGAGCCCGCGCCGCCCACGGCGTGCGCGATCCCACGCGGCCGCGTCCTCCGGCGGGAACTCACTGGTTGTCACTACCGTCCACAGCACGGCAAGGAAGAAGACCACCGCGCCGACCTGGAAGGAGTACTTCACCGAGAGTGGTACTCCGCTCGACGTGCTGCCCTGAACGCCGAACCAGCTGAACAGCAGTGGCAGGGCATTGGCGAGACTGGCGCCGACTCCGATGAAGAACGACTGCAGCACGAACCCGGCAGTCCGCTGCGACACGTCGAGCTTGTCGGCGACGAACGCGCGGAACGGCTCCATCGAGATGTTGATCGAGGCATCGAGTATCCAGAGGAGGCCCGCTGCCATCCACAGCGCGCTCGAGGTCGGCATCAGGAAGAGCGCGATCGAGGCCAGAATGGCGCCGGTGAGGAAGTAGGGACGGCGGCGCCCCAGCCGCCCCCACGTGCGGTCGCTCAGGGCGCCGACGATCGGCTGCACGAGGAGCCCCGTGAGCGGCGCGGCCAGCCAGAGCAGCGGCACCTGGTCCGGCCGGGCCCCGAGTCGCTCGTACACCGCCGACATGTTGGCGAGCTGGAGTCCCCAGCCGAACTGGATGCCGAGAAATCCGAAGCTCATGTTGTACATCTGCCAGAAACTCAAGCGGGGCTTCACTGCGAGCGCTCCGCGAGCGGCCGGTAGCGTCCCACGCGACGCGTGTCGTATGTCTCCAGGTAGCGCGTATGCGCCGCGTCGGTGGGGTAAGCTTCGTCCGAGCCGTAGGGGTAGCGCGACATACCGTGGAACGGCAGGGGGGCCACCGTGCCGCCCATCGCGGTGTTCCGATCGGAGTCCTTGAGCCACGCGTCGGTATACAGCAGGAAGTCGCGCGTCCAGCCGGGGGGCAGCGGCGGCGCGGCGCTCGCGTCGAACGTCAGCGTGGTCTCGTCTCCGGGCGCCATGATCACGTACATGTCGTCCGGCGCACGCACCAGCGGCAGCACGTCGCCGTAGCGGGTGAACCGGCCCACGATCGGCTCCCACGGCGATTGCCGGGACAGGTCCTCATAGGCTGCCCACTCGGGTGCGTAGCGCCCGCCATTGCGGTACAGTCGTGAGAACCCCCGGTAGTGCAGGTCGGCCGTCAGGGGATCGAGCGTGGTGATCGACGACGCGCTGGGGGAGCCCGCCGCCGCGACGAACGCCTGGTCCCAGTAGATCTCCATGTTGGTGCGGATCCGCACGCGGTGATCGGCGCTCAGAAACTTCCCGCTGAGATCCACGATCACCGTCTTGTTCTTGCCCGACGGGAACGGCACATCGGCCACGCGGCGCCAGCGCCCCTGCGGGTCCTTCACCTCGAGGTAGGGGAAGATGACGCCGGGCTTCCCCGACTGCGCCAAGGCGATGTTGATACTGGCGTCCGTCGGATAAATCCAGCCTGCGAGCAACAGGTAGACGCTGTCCAGGCCGCTCAACTCGCCGAAGTCGAGGATGAGATCGTGGAGGGTGGCCAGGCCCTGGTAGTGCGTGAGCGTGAGCGGGGCCACGTAGCGATCATCTCGCGCGCGCAGCGCGGCGAGCCAGTCGGTGCCGTGCTCGTCGGTCGCGGCGATCGGCGGCCGCGGATGCGAGACGGGGTAGAGCCGCAGCGCCGCGGGCCCCGGAGCAGGCGGCAGGAACCCCTCGTCCACGTACACGTCCACCGAGTCCGGGTGGTCCACCGCGAGCAGCTGCGCCTGGTCGAGATAGGCGGTCTCCCACAGCTCCTCGGTGAGCTGCAGGACGTAGCGGCCGTTTTTCAACGCGAGCGCGCTTCCTGGTATCCGCATGTATTCGCGCGAGGCGTGCGGCGGCGCGGATGCGATATCGGTGCCCCCGGCCATGATCCCGAGCGGCATGCCGAGCGCACTGCGCCACATGACGTCCGTCACAAACCGGAACGCCGCGCCGTCCCAGGCGTACAGGAAGGGGCACGACCCCTTGAGAATCTGCTGCTCCAGGATGTCCTCGTCGGTCCCCGGGTAGTAGACCGTCTGCGCGACGCCGTTAGGCCACCGCGCGCGCAGCACGTCGGCCTTGAGGCGCTGGCCCAACCCGAAATGCGTCACGCGCCCCGTCACCACACGCGCTTCGTACAGCTGGCCCGCCCTGAGCTCGAGCGTCGAACCGATGCCGAAGCGGTTGTTCTTGCCGCTCCCCGTGCCCAGGGCGGCGAGCTGGACCTGCACATATTGGTTCGCGTTGCCGCCGTCGTTGAGCAGCAGCCGCGGCCGCCCGTCCGCTCCGATAACGAGCAGATCGAGATCGCCGTCGCGATCGTAGTCCACCGCCACGACGCGGCGGCCGGTGTGCAAATCCTTGGGCAGAATCCCGGACCGATCCAGGAAACGCCCGGTTTGGTCATTGCGGAACAGGTAGACGCCGCGTGCTCCCCCTCCCCCCCCCGTCCGCGTCGGGGCGCCGACGACCGCGAGGTCCAGAAAGCCGTCATTGTCGAAGTCGAAGAAGACGGCAGCGCGCGCCGCGAGCGAGCGCAGCGCCTCGAGTGCTCCGCTGCGGCGATCCGGCTCGAAGGTGCCGTCGCCGCGGTTGCGGTACAGCACGGGCGCCGCCCCCCCCGGTGCGGCGACGAACAGGTCGAGGAACCCGTCGTTGTCGTAGTCGCCGACTGCGACCGCGGCGGCTCGGCCCGGCGTTCCCGCTTGCGCCAGGCCGCTAGCCGCCGTCGCGTCCTCGAACCGGCCCTGTCCTCTGTTCCGGAACAGCGTCAGACTTCCGTCTTCTCCCACGACGACCAGGTCCACGTGCCCGTCGCCGTCGAAGTCACCGAAGGCGGCGTCGCGGGTCCCGCCGACTCCGCCCCCCCCCAGGCCCATCGGACCGGCCATTTCCTGGAACTGCCCGTTGCGGACGTTGCGGTACACCCGGTTCCCGGCGGGCGTTGCCAGGAACAGGTCGAGGTCGCCGTCGTGATCGAGGTCCACGAACAGCGCGGTCGTGGCGGGCGGCGCGGTGCCGAGCCCGGCAGCGGCCGTGACATCCGTGAACGATGAATCGCCGGCGTTGCGGAACAGCCTGCCGCCGTTCGCGGTCGCAACGAACAGGTCGAGCCGTCCGTCGTTGTCGTAGTCACCGAAGGCGGCGGCGACGGCCCGATCGCGCAGCCGAATGCCGGCGCGGGCGGTCGTCTCGGTGGCGCGTGCCAGCTCGTTGTGGAACAGGCGTCCCGCAACGAACACGTCCTCGCTGCCGTCGCCGTCGTAATCGCCAGTCGCCAGCGCGGCGTCGCTGGCGGTGTCGGGGAGCGGCGGCACGTCTGCGAGCCCGGCGGTGGTGGTCACGTCGCTGAAGCGGATCGCCGCCGCGATCGCGCGCGCGTCCTGCGCCGGCGGCGTGATGACGGGGTTGAACGTGAGGATCGGGTAGCCCGGGAGAGCGCCGCTCGCGCCCCGCAGCTTCTGGAGGCTCGCCTGGTAGGCTGCGGTCGTTTCCATGAAGCGATGGAACGTCGCAGCGGGCGTGGCTGCGGCGGCGGCGCGACCGGCGCGCGCCAGGGTCAGGGCCTGCTCGAAGAACCGGTGGGCCTCACGCGGCAGCTCGGGGAGCTGCCGCTCGAGCGCCTCGAGCTGGGCCGCCGCCGCGTCCCCCCCGCCCCCCCCGCCCCCCCCGCGGGCGAGCAGCACCTCCACGAGGTCGAGCCGCGCCGCCACGTTGCCGGGTGCGCGCTCCACGATCCGGCCGAGGTACGTCTCTCGGGACGCGGGGTCGAGCTCGACCAGCTGGTACAGCGCGCGCAGCTCGCCCGGGCTGCGCCGCAGCACGCGGTCCACCTCGCTGCGCGCCTGCGCCGTGCGGCCGGTCAGCTCGTAGACTTTGGCGAGCGTCAGAGCGATGTCGTCGCTCGCCGTGTCCAGTGCCGCCGCCCGCCGGATCTCCCGCTCGGCCTCGTCGTAGCGGCCCTGCCGCAGCTGCACCAGTCCGAGGTTCGCGTAGCCCAGCGCCTGATCGGGCGCCAGCGCGACGATCTTGCGAAACGCCGTTTCCGCCTGAGCGAGCTGCTCGCTCCGCAGGTACGCGAGGCCGAGCGTCCGCGCCGCGAGGATGGCGGCGTCGCGCTCGAGTCCCCCTCCCACTCCCTCCCCCCGCGCCGGCTCCCGGCCGCGGCAGGCGATGAGGAGCAGCATGGCGACGACGCCAAGACGCGTCAGGGCGTTCCCGATCATGGAGGCTAGCAACATCGTGCGATCCTTGCCGGCGGACAAGACCACGCGATATGGTTCACGGCGTGACGTCCCTACGCGTGCGCCGGCTCGCGCTCACCACGGTGTTCGTCGGAGCGGTCTTCGTGGTCATCGCGCTGGACCGCGGGCGACCGCAAGCGCTCGGGAGGGAGAGCGGCGGCGCCGCCGCGCCCGGCTTCTCGCTCCGGAACGTAGCGCGCGAGGTGGGGATCGATTTCGTGCATCACGCGCCGACGCTCGATCCCCGGATCGACAACATCGCCCCACTCGTGGCGTCACTCGGGGCAGCGGTGTCCGTCAGCGACGTCAACAACGACGGCTGGCCCGACCTGTACTTCACGAATAGCAAGTTCGGGTTCCCCAACGCGCTCTATCTCAACCACGGCGACGGGACGTTCAGCGACGTCGCGGCGCGCGCGGGAGTCGCGGACCTGAACCGGCCCGGCGAGGGCGTATCGATGGGGGCCGTGTGGGGCGACTACGACAACGACGGCCTCGAGGACCTGCTCGTCTACAAGTGGGGCTATCTCCAGCTCTTCAGGAACCTCGGGGGTCTGCACTTCGAGGACGTGACCGCCGCCGCGGGGCTGCGCCACTGGATGAACAGCAATGGCGCCGTGTGGCTCGACTACGACCGGGACGGACTACTCGATCTCTACGTCACCGGCTATTTCCGCTCTGACATCGATTTCTGGCACTTGCAGACGACCCGCATCATGCACAACAGCTTCGAGTTCGCCACGAATGGGGGCAAGAACCGGCTGTTCCACAATCTCGGGAACGGGCGCTTCGAGGACGTGACCGACCAAATGGGTGTCGGCAGCACGCGCTGGACCCTGGCGGTCGCCGCGGCGGACTTCAACGGTGACGGCTGGCCCGACCTGTTCCTCGCCAACGACTACGGGCCGGAAGAGCTGCTCGTCAACGATTCCGGCAAGCGGTTCGTGCTGACCCGGGCGGGCCTCGAGAGCGACTCGAAGAGCGGCATGTCCGCCACGCTCGGCGACGTGCTGAACCGCGGGCGGCTGGACGCGTTCGTGACCAACATCTCCGAGCGCGGCTACCTGTTTCAGGGCAACAACCTGCGCCTCAACTTCTTGCCGGAGCTGGGGCGCTTCCAGCAAGGGGCCGAAGGGGTCATCGCCGACGCCGGGTGGGCCTGGGGAGCGCAGCTGGGCGACTTGGACAACGACGGGCGCAACGAGCTGTTCATCGCGAACGGGTACGTGTCAAACGACCGGAGCCGGAGCTATTGGTACGCCATGTCCAAGGTCGCCGGGGCGAACGGCAATGTGTTCGAAGACGCCCGCAACTGGCCCGCCATCGGCACCGCCAGCCTGTCCGGCTACGAGCGCTCGCGCGTGCTCGTCAACCGCGGCCTGGCGGGCTGGACGGATGTGGCCGCGGCCGTCGGCGTGACCGACGAGTACGACGGGCGCGCGGTCGCGCTGGTCGACTTATTCAACCGCGGCGTGCTCGACGTGGTGGTCGCGAACCAGAACCAGCCGGCGCTGGTCTATAAGAATACCGTCGTGCCGGGCAACCATTGGATCGCCTTCAAGCTCGTGGGGACGCGGAGCAACCGCAGCGCCATCGGGGCGGAGGTGACGGTCGAGGCCGATGGTATCCGGCAGCTGCGCGTCGTGGACGGCGGGATGGGCTTTGCGAGTCAGAACGACCGGCGCCTGCACTTCGGCCTGGACGGGGCGACGCGCGTAGACCGGCTGGTGATCCGCTGGCCCTCGGGCGCGCGCCAGGTCGTCGAGCATCCCGCCATGGATAGACTCAACCTCATCACCGAGCCGCCCTCCGCAGGCGCGGTGCCGTGACCGCGGCGGCGCTCGCGGCACTCCGCGGGCGGAGCCGCTCGCTCTGGGCTCGGTTGGGCGAGGTCGATCCGCGCTACCTCGTGTCCTTCCTCATCACCCTCATTCTGGTGCTGGGGGAAGCGCGCTACGGGATCCTGGGCGGTTACGACCGCCTCGCCATCAGCCTCGGCGTGTGCGTCGCGACCGAGCTCGCCCTGGCGCGCTTGGTGGGGGGCCGCGGCGCCGCGCTGCAGAGCGCGTACGTCACGGGCATCAGCCTTGCGCTCCTCCTCAAGCCGCGGGCCGGTCTCCTCTGGCCGTTTGCCCTGGGTGCATTCCTGGCGATCGCCTCCAAGTACGTCCTGGCGTATCGCGGCCACCACCTGTGGAACCCGAGCAACTTTGCGATCAGCTTGCTGCTCGTGATCGCACCGGGCAGTGTGGCGATCCTCAGCCACCAGTGGGGGAACCACCTCACCACCAACGCGGTGATCTGGACCTTCGGGCTCCTGATCGCCTCACGGGTACGGGTGCTGCACGTGACCCTCACGTACGTCGTGTGCTACCTGCTCCTTGCCGCGGGACGCAGCGCCATCGTCGCCTCGCCTCTCATGGCCGAGCTCGCCCCGATCACGGGCCCGATGTACCAGCTCTTCATCTTCTTTATGATCACCGATCCCAGGACGACGGTCAGCTCGCCGCGGGGGCGGATCGTCGTGGCCGCGCTCGTCGCGGTGGTCGAGGCCGCGATCCGGCTGGCGGCGGATCATCACGTGGCTGCGCTGAGCGCACTGTATCCCGCGCCGCCCATCCTCGCGCTCGCGATCGTGGGCCCCGTCGCGAAGGCTGTCGATCTTTGTGCCTTTTTTCACAATCCTCGTCCCTCTCCTTGACAGGCCCACTGGCGACGCGTCTCTTTTGCCGCGTGCGGCGTCGTGGGCGGACGCAGCCCCTCGCATTGCACAATGCCCGCTGGTCGCTTCGGGAAACAGCCTCGCGCCGTCGGAGGCTCGTGTATGCATGCATTACGACCACTTGGTCTCTACAGCTGCGTGCTGCTTGCCAGCTCGGTGACCGCTGTGTTTGGGCAGGCCGCCGCGACGACCCGTGCGGCTACTCCCGATCCCGTTTACTTGATCATCCGCACTGACGACGCGGGGTTCAGTCACAGCGTCAACCGGGCGCTGCAACGGCTCATTGACACCGGCCTTCCCCTCTCGGTGTCGGTCATGTTTGCCTGTCCCTGGTACCAGGAAACCGTCGAGATCCTGAAACGACATCCCGAGGTCGCCGTCGGGATTCACCTGACGCTCAATTCGGAGTGGAAGAACTATCGGTGGGGACCCGTGTCGGGCGCTGCGGCCGTTCCGACGCTGGTCGACTCGAACGGATACTTTTTCCAGTCCGCCGAGGCGCTCCATAAGAACAACCCCGACGTCCGGGAAATTGAAAAAGAGCTTCGGGCGCAGATCGAACGAGCGCTCAGGTCGGGGCTCAAGATCGACTACGTCGATTATCACATGGGGACGGCGGTTCACTACCCCGAGTTCCGCGAGGTCACTGAGCGGCTGGCGCGCGAAGTTGCGCTGGGCATGTCGGAGTATTTCGGGGAGACCATCGATGCTCCCCAGTACTGGGCGGCGCCGCAAAAGAAGGTGGACAGCCTGGTGGCGCTGATCGATCGTCTGCGGCCGGGCGTGAACGTCGTGATCACGCACGTGGGGATCGACGATCCGGAGCTGGGCGCGTTGCTGGACATGAACACCGATCAGCCCCTCCCCGAGATGAGCAAGAATCGTCAGGGAGAGCTGGATGCGCTGACGTCAGACAGGTTCGCCGGGGCCCTGAAGGCCCGGAGCGTACAACTCATCACGTATCGTGAACTAATCACCAAGCAAGGCCTGAAGGCCATGCGAAGACCCGCAGGATGAGGGCGCCCTTATGAACGACATGCTGCAGGGTAAGCGTTTCCTTGGTGCAGTGGGGATGAGTGTGCTGCTGGCACTGGTCCTGTGTGGGACCGCACTTGGCCAGCAGCCGGCACCCGGCCAGCAGATCGACGTCTCCGGTAGAGTCACCGCGCCCGATGGTGAGCGGATTCGGGGAGCCTCGGTCCGCATCCGCGGGACCACTACCAGTGCCATCACCGATGACGAAGGGAAGTACTCGTTGACGGCGCCGAGCGACGCCGTGTTGGTTTTCAATCGCATCGGGTATCGCGGCGTCGGGGTGAGCGTCGGCGGGCGTACCACCGTCAACGTCGTCATGGAACGAGCCGTCACCGTGCTGCCCGAGGTCGTCGTTACCGGTTACACCACGCAAAAGCGTGCCGACATCACGGGAGCCGTGGCCACGGTGGATGTCGCGGGCATTCAGCAGCAGACCTCGACCAGCGTGCTACAACGCCTCGATGGCCAGGTGCCGGGCGTGACCGTCGAAGCCGGCGGGTCTCCGGGCTCCCGCACCACGGTCCGGATCCGGGGCGTCAGCTCATTCCAGAACAACGATCCGCTGTACATCGTGGACGGGACGCCCGTTCAGGACACGTACCTCAACTGGCTGAGCCCGAGCGAGATCGGATCGATCCAGGTCCTCAAGGATGCCTCGGCAGCGTCGATCTACGGCTCGCGCGCGAGCAACGGCGTCGTCATCATCGAAACGCGGCGCGGTAGACCGGGACCGCGGCGGGTCTCCCTGGACGTCAGAACCGGTGTGGCGACGCCGACGCACGGGATGGACGACATCCTCACGCTGAACGCACTCGACTACTTCAAAGTCGTCAAGACCTCATACGAGAATGCCGGAACCGCCGTCCCGAGGAACATCTACGGGGATCCCAACAATCCGACGGTGCCCGCCTATATCTGGCCGAACGATGGCAAGGGCCAGAGCTGCAGCGCCGCCGGCCCCACCTGCACGACCGTCGTGGATCCGGCGTCGTACAAGTACCCCAGCACGCTCATCATGCCCGGCAGCCCAGGGACGAACTGGTGGAAGGCGGTGTTCGGGTCCGGTCAGTACCGCGACGCGAACCTTGCCGTGTCAGGTGGCGGGGAGGATAACGCGTACCACGTGTCGTTCAATTTCCTCGATCAGGAAGGGACCGCGGCATTTACCCGGTTGCAGCGAGGGGGGGTGCGCATCAACACCGCCTTCAACATGGGGCGGACGAGCGTTGGGGAGAACGTCGCGCTATCGCGCGAGCGGCACTACGGCGGGCTCGACGACGACGCACTCGGCGAAGACAACATCATCGGCAAGAATATCATGCAGCAGCCGGTGGTCCCGGTCTACGATATCAACGGGTACTTCGCCTCCGGCAAGGCCGTTGGCCTTTCCAACCTGACCAATCCGCTCAAGATCGCTGACGCCCATCAGCACGACATCAGCACCAACGACCGCATCTTCGGGAACGTGTTCGCCGGGTTCGACGCCGCCCACGACCTGTCCCTGAAGACGCGGCTCGGGTTCAACCTCGGTCAGAATTCATTCCATGGGTTCTCGCCCACCACGCCCGAGAACTCGGAAGTGACCGACGTCAACGGCATCAACGAGAACTACAACCTGTTCACTGAGTGGACCTGGAGCAACACGCTCAACTATACGCACACGATCAACCAGCACAATCTGGCAGTGTTGTTAGGCCAGGAAGCGACCAAGAACACGAACCGGTTCGAGGCCGGAAGCTGCGCGAACCTGCTCAACCCCGACGTGGACTCGCGTTACATCCAGGATGCCCTGTGCGATCCGACCACCAAGAACGTCAGCAGTAGCGGGGGGCAGGCTTCGCTGTTGTCTTACTTCGGCAAGGCCGATTACAACTTTGCGGACAAGTACTATCTCAGCTTCACGCTGCGCCGCGATGGCTCTTCCCGCTTGGGGCCGAATAATCAATGGGGAACCTTCCCGGCGGTCGGGGCGGGTTGGCGGCTGTCGCGGGAATCGTTCCTGTCGCACAATTCGCTGTTTTCGAACATGATGCTCCGGTTCGGCTGGGGGGTCACCGGCAACCAGCAGATCCCTGCCGGGCGAATCGTCAGCCAGTTCGGGGGCGACCGGGGCGACACCTTCTATGACATCGGGGGAACGAGCCCCACGACGATCCGGCCGGGATTCAAGCAGACCGCCATCGGGAATGTGGACCTGAAGTGGGAAGAGCAACGCTCCACCAATGTGGGACTGGACCTCGAGTTCCTCGAAGGTCGCGGCACGTTCAGCGCGGACGTGTACCGGCGGAACACGAACAATCTGTTGTTCGACCCGCGCACCCCGGCCGCGGCAGGCTCAGCCGCTCCCCCGATCGTCAATATCGGGAAGATGAGAAACCAGGGCATCGATTTTTCCATCGGGTACCGCAGCAGCACCGGCGGAACCTTGTGGAGCGTGACCTTCAACGGCAGCCACTATCGGAACAAGATCCTCCAGATCGACAACCTCGGGACGGAGTCGTTCACCGGGCCGATTTCGCTGCGGGAGCAAAATCCCGTGATCAACATGATCGGCGAGCCGATCGGTGCGTTCTACGGCCTGGTGGCGGACGGCTACTATCGAGACTCGCTGGATGCGGCCCCGTTCTGGGACGACGGCGCGCGCCCCGGCCGGATCAAGTTCAAGGACTTGAACGGGGACGGCACGATCACCGGCGCTGACCGAGCGATCATCGGGAGCCCCCATCCGGACTTCACCGGCGGCTTGGATCTCAGCCTGCGCCGGGGCGCCTGGGAAGTCAGCGCCACGGTGTTCGGGACGTTCGGGAACCAGATCTTCAACGCGCAGAAGTATTGGTACGTATTCCGCTATTTCGATACCAACGTGCGGAGCGACCTGCTGGCCAATTCCGTGGTGCTGGATGGTCCGTGTCGCCCTGCGCCGGCACCGCGGACGGACTATACCTGCACCGGCAAGGTGACGAACCCGGACGCCAAGTATCCCAGACTGGACAACAGCGATGCCGCGTTCAGCCGGCAGTTCTCGAGCTATTTCGTCGAGGACGGCTCGTACGTCCGGCTGCGCAACCTGCAGGTCGCGTATAACCTGCCGCCGGCCTGGATCCGGTGGGTCCCGGCCGCGCGGGTCTATGTGCAGGCGGAAAACCTGTTCACCATCACCGGATACTCGGGGCTCGATCCCGCCCTGCCGGCCTGGAGCACGTTCGGGGCGGCCGGCGACATCCGGGACCAGTTCCGTGGTGTCGATGAAGGCTCGTATCCCTCGAACCGAACGTTTACTATCGGCATTTCGACCACGTTCTAGCGACTCGTCTTTACTCAAGGACGGAAGACGATGAAACAGCAAGATCGGAACCGATTGCTTTACGGAATGGCGGTAGTGATGCTCGCCGCCGGGGTCGCGTACGCCTGTAAGGATTTCCTGAACATCCCCGCCCAGGGGACGGTGATCGAGCAGTCGCTCGAGACCAAGGCCGGCGTCGAGGGCTCCCTGATCGCCGCCTACCGCTCACTGGACTGCAGCTCGAGCTCCGCCGGTTCGTGGGGATGCGCGGCCAGCAACTGGGTGTGGGGAAGCGTGCCGAGCGGCGACGCCCACAAGGGGTCCAACGCGGGGGACCAGCAACCGATCAACGACATCGAGACGTTCTCCTGGGCGGTGGGGGAAGCCGAAGGGTACTTGAACCAAAAATGGAGCCAGGCTTACGAGGGCGTGTTCCGAGCCAATGCGACCCTCAACTTGCTGAAGAGGGTGCAGACCCTGAAGCCGCTCGAGATCCCCACCGCCGACGCGAACAGCATCAAGGGCGAGGCGCTGTTCCTGCGGGCGCATTATCACTTCGAAGCGTACCGCATGTGGGGGCATATTCCGTACTACTTCGAAACCGATACGACGCCGGTCACGCTGGGGGGGTTCCGCAAGGCGAACGACCTGCCGCTCGATTCGATCGTGAAGCTCGTCATCGCGGACTTGAACTCCGCCATCGCGCTACTCCCGGCAACGCCGCGCAACGGGGACTTGGGCCGCGCGACCCGGTGGACCGCGAGAGCCTA
>QHTT01000073.1 GCA_003220935.1 Gemmatimonadota bacterium | reverse complement strand
GCCGGCACTCTGGCCCGCAAACAGCGGGAATGTATAGCATGCGGGCCCATAAGTCTGGTGCCAACCAGGCTGGAGCACCTGGCAGACCTTGAAGCTCCCCTCCGGGAGACCGGTGAACGTGTAGTTCCCCACGTCGTCGGTCGTCGTCGTGGCAAGGTCGTTGTACGTTGCAGTGACCGGGTCCAAGACGCTGAGGGCGACCTCCCAGTGCGTCGGGAGGGCGAGCCGCCCCCACATCGGGCAGCCAGATGTGCCTGGAGTCGTGGCAATTTCATTGCACACCATCCCAGTCGCCGATGCCCCTACCGGTGGGGGCGGCGGTGGCGGCGGCGGTGGCGGCGGCTCCGGGGGCGGCGGTGGCGGCGGTGGCGGCGTCGGCGGATCGCACTTGTTGATTATTTCCGTGCCGGGATGTAGGTCAGCGCGCATCGCGCAATGGAGGGCGTCGTGACCTAGCCCCGGCGGATCGTTGACTAGTCCGTACGCGTGCCGCACGCCCGGGTTGGACCCAGCTGGGTCTTGGGCCACGCTCGCGACGAATGGCGTGGCGACCAGGGCGAGCAGTACTATGAACGCTCGCATCGCTCTCTCCTCGAACTTGGTAAGGCTGAGGAGGGGCGCTGCGGCCTCAGCGGGCACAACCAAGTTCGCTACATCAAGCCGGGCAAGCTGTGCGCCATATCACGCAGTCGCGTAAGTTAAAGTGCAACTGGCACTTAGTTGGTTGAGCGCGCAGCGCATTGCGGCGCAACACATTACGACTTCCAGTAGAACGTGACTACCGCCCCTGCCGGGATGGCACTAGAGAACGACTGCCCCGCCCAGCGCACGGCGAAGCTGCGCTGCTGTGCGGCTGTGTTGACCACGATGAGCGCTTTGGAGCCGTCGTCTGCGTTGCGGAAGGCGACGCTCTCCAATCCCTCGATGCCGGAGGTCGACGCGATGCGGTGCGCACCCGGGCGCGCGAAGCGGCTGGCGTGCGCCAGCACGTAATACTCGACGTTCCGGGTCACGCCGCCGGAGACCGAGTTGATCGTGACCACGCCCCGGCAATTCCCGCAGCCGCCGGTGTGTGGCCCGTGCTGCTCGTCGAGCGCGAGGTTCCACAGCAGCACCCCCTTCGCCCAGCCGCGCGTGCTGCCGATGATCAGCGTGCGCACGAACCACTTCAGATTGTCCGCGAAGTTAGCGGCCCACTCACCACCTGAGCACTCAGTGAAGTACGCGTCTTTCTCCGGGTGGGCGTCGTGCACCAGCGTCTGCGCCGACACGTCGCCGCCATAGCAGTGCCATGCGATCCCGGCGATGTAGCGGGGCGCCACGCTGTCGGCGAGCACTTGGAGCGGTGACGTGTATTCGTCCCAGTTGTGGTCCCAGTCCAGGATCAACGTCCGGATCCCCGCACTGGCTAATAGCGGGCCGAGGTATCCGCCGACGAAGCGGGCGCGAGCCGGCGGCTCGAGCCGCATGCCGGGGTAGTCGGACGGCTCGTAGTGTGGCTCGTTCTGGACGGTGATCGCGTAGATCGGCACCCCTTCCCCGGCGTACGCTTCGATGTAGCGCCGCAAGTAATCGGCGAGCGGCCCGTAGGCCTCCGGGAGCAGCGTCCCTTGAATCAGACTGCCGCTGGTCTTCATCCACCCGGGCGGGCTCCAGGGCGACGCCATGATCTTCAGTTCCGGGTTGATCGCCAGGGCGCGCCGCACCACCGGCAGCACGTCGGCGCGATTGGGGTCGATCGAGAAGTGTGCGAGCGTCGGGTCGGTCTGGCCAGCCGGCATGTCGTCGTAGCTGTACTGACGGAGCGAGAAGTCGGACGCGCCCATCGTGAGCCGTGTGAAGCTCAGCCCGATGCCGGGGTTGCGCCCAAAGAGCTCTTGCAGCAGCGCCTCGCGCTGGGACGGCGTCATCCGGTTCTGGAGCAGCCACGCCGACGCGTCGGTGATCGCCGCCCCGAAGCCGACGATGGCTTGATAGGTCGTCCCCTCGTCGACGGCGATCGTCGTGATGGACGGTGCTGGGCCCGAATCGAAGTGGGCGTCGGACTCGCGGGACAGCAGCTTGGATGCGTCGGCTGTCGTCAGCCACACCTCGACAGCGGGCCCGCTCGGTTGTCCGGGCGACTCAGGACCGACCTCGCCGGGCGCTCGCCCGTTGGGAGCGCAGGCGACGCTGGCCGCGAGTGCCCACAGCAGGCCCCGAAGGATCACCAGCCCGGATTCTGCGTCAGATTGGGGTTGATGTCGCGCTCCGACTGCGGCACGGGCAGCAGGTTGCTCGGGACGCCGTGCACGGTCGTCTCCCCCGGAGCGATGGTCTGCAGCTCGATGGTCTTGGCCCGGATCGCCGCGTCGAGGACCCCCCAGCGCGACAGGTCGAACCAGCGCTGCCCTTCGAAGACGAACTCGCGCCGCCGCTCCAGGCGCAGCGAATCCCGGAACGCGGTTTGGGACAGGCCGGACACCGGCGCGATACCGGCGCGCACCCGGACGGCGTTCAGCGCCGCCTCGGCGCTGCCCGCGGTCGCCGCGCCGCCTTCGTTCACCGCCTCGGCGTACATCAGTAGCACATCGGCATAGCGTAGGACGATCCAGTTGTTGGATTGCTTGACCCACGCCCGGGTGTTCATGTTCTCCGCGTCGGTCTCGTCCAGGTACTTGTTGAAGGCTGGCCCAGGGGGATCGGTCCACGTGACCACGCGGCCGAGCTGGTCGGTGTGCGGCGATGTCATGAACGTTCCGTTGTTCCCGCGCTTGTCGGCTACGGCGAACAGGTTCTGCAGCGACGGCGGAATGTACATCAGCCCGTAGGCATCGCCGCCGGGATAGCCGGACGGAATGCTGAACAGCGTGTGGACGCTGCCCGCGCCGGGATCGAGCGTGCCGTCGTAGTTCATCTCGAAGATGCTCTCAGAGTTGATGATCTCGGTGGCGATTTTGAAGATGTCCTTCCAGTTGGCGAGCAGGGCGTAGCGGCCGCTCGTGATCAGCTGCCCGGCCGTCTGGGCGGCATTCGCCCAGTCTTGCTGGGTGAGGTACACCTTGGCGAGCAGCGCCCGCGCCGCGCCGCTGGTCGCGCGACCGACGTCGGCCCCGGAATACGACGCGGGCAGCGCGGCGGCAGCCGCTTGCAGGTCGCTCACGATGAGCGGGTATACCTGGGCCGCTGGGGTGCGCGATACGGCCAGCCCGCTCAGCGACGTGACCTCGTGCTCCAGCAGCGGCACGTCGCCGAAGTAGCGCACCAGGTTGAAGTAGGCGAGGGCGCGCAGGAACCTGGCTTCATTCAGGAGCCGCGCACGCAGGGTCGTGTCCATGGTGATCGCGGGCACGCGATCGAGCACGGCGTTCGCCCGGTTGATGGTCCGGTACGCGTTGCCCCACATGTCGCCCATGGGCCACTCGGTGGCGTCGAAGATGTAGTCGCCCATCCGGTGACCGTCCGAGCCGAACCGGGGCCCGACGAGGATGTCGTCGGTCGCGATGTCCGACATGTACCAGAAGCCGAGCCAGTACGACCACTTGACCTGCTCGTAGACGCCGTTCACCGCCGCGACGGCGTCGGACGATGTCTTGTAGAAGTTCTCCGGGGCGAGCACGTCGGACGGGCTCGGGTCCAGAAAGCTGTCGCACGACGTTGCGAAGGCGAGCCCTGCCAGCCCGCCGAGCACCGAGAGCAGCTTGGTCCGTCGCATAAGATGGGCTCCGTTCCGCTTAGAAGCCGGCGCTGAATCCAAAGGTGATCTGCCGCACTTGCGGGTACGTGCCGAAGTCGAATCCCTGAGCGAGGTTCGTGGTGGCGTACTCGCTGATCTCCGGGTCGTAGCCGGTATAATTGGTGACGGTGAAGAAGTTCTGCGCGCTGACGTACAGCTGCAGCCGGCGCACCGCCTGGAGACGCATGGTCTCCAGCCACGTCGCGGGAAGGGTGTAGCTGAGCCGGATATTCTTCCCGCGGAGATATGAGCCGTCCTCCACGAAGAGGTCGGACTCGCGGCTCTCGAACGTGTTGCCGATCTTGGGCGCCGGGATGCCGGGACCGCCGACCGCTACGTCCGCCAGCTGGTTCGCGGTGCCTCCGGCGGCCGTGAGGAGCGACCGATTGATGTTGTAGATCTTGTTGCCCACGGACCACTGCAGCAAAACCGAGAGCTCGAAGTTGCGGAACGTGAGCCGATTGGTGAGGCCGCCGGTGTACTTGGGCTGGGCGTTGCCGAGGATGGTACGGTCTGAAGAGGTGATCAGGCCGTCCCCGTCGAGGTCCTGGTACACCGGCTGCCCGCTCTGCAGCCCCGCGTACACCCAGCCGTAGAACGAATTGATCGGCTCCCCGACCTTGAGGACGGTCGGGCTCTGGTGCGCGCCCCCGCCGACGCCGTACGGATCGATGATGATGGAATCCGCGCCGAGGTTGAGCACCTGGTTCCTGTTCCACGCCAGGTTGAGCGATGTCTCCCAGCCCACGACGCCGCCGGTCAGGTTGACGCTGTTGAGGCTCAGCTCGAACCCGCGGTTGCGCACGCTGCCGATGTTCTGCACCGAGCTGCCGAACCCGGAGCTCGATGGCACGCGCGCATCGAGCAGCAGGTCGTGGGTCTTCTTGCTGTAGTAGTCGGCCGTGAACGTGACCCGGCTCCCCAGCACGGTGACGTCCGCGCCCAGGTCGATCCCGTTGGTCGTTTCCCACTTGAGGTCGGGGTTCGCCAGGCTGCTGGGCACGAAACCGATCGCGCGCGCGCCGCCCAGCACGTACACGGTGCTGCCCAGCGTCGCCAGCGAGGCGTAGTTCCCGATGTCCTGGTTCCCGGTGCGGCCATAGCTCACCCGCAGCTTCAGATCGTCGAACAGGCCGAGGCGCTTCACGAAGGCTTCATCCGACGCGCGCCAAGCGAAGGCGCCCGACGGGAAAAACCCGTAGCGGTGGCCCGCGCCGAACTTGGAGGAGCCGTCCACCCGCCCGGTGAGCGTGAACAAGTACTTGTCGGCGATCCCCCAATTCGCGCGCGCGAAGGACGAGGCGAGCGATGAGTGCGGCGCCGGAGTCCAGACGCCGACGAACGTTTTTGCCGTGTTCAAGCCGCTCACGCGCAGGGCGTCGGTGAGGAAATCCTGCGACAGGCCGGAGACCCCCTCGGTATTGGTGCGCTGGAGTGTGGTGCCGGCGAGCAAGTCGAGGCTATGCGCCGGGCCGAATTGCCGCGTGTAATGGACCGTGTTCTCGAACGACCAGCTGACCGTTTCGGCTTGCCCGCGGCTCCCCTCGCCGCCGGTGTTCAGTCCGGGGAGCACGGTGGACGGCGCATAGTAGTCTTGCACCGAGTTCAGGAAGTCCAGTCCGAGCGTGCTGCGGAACGTCAGCCCATCCCGCAGGTCGTACTCGGCGAAGACGTTGCCGATCGCGCGGTTGTCCCGCTCTTCGTTCGTGATCTCCAGCGCCGTCGCAACCGGATTGGGAAACGGCCGGCCGGTGAGCGGGTTGATGCCGGTGAAGTACTCGCCCCCGGCAGTGGTCACGGGCAGTGTGGGCGGAGCGGTCAGGGCGTTCACCATCACCGACGCCGCGCCGCCATTCGGCAGCACGTGCGCCTGCGAGCGGCTGAAGCTGAGCCGGTTCCCGATGCGCAGCTTGCGGCTGACGGTGCGATCGAGGTTGAGCCTGAAGGACCCGCGGCTCAGGTCGGAGCCGATGACCACGCCGTCGTTCTGCAGCAAACTCCCGGAAACGTAGTATGTCGTGCCCGCGTCCCCGCCCGAGAAGGAGAGGTCGACGCTGCGCATCGGGGCGCTGCGAAAGATCGCATGCTGCCAGTCGGTTCCACTCCCCAGTGCGGCGATGTCGGCGGGCGAATACGGCGCCGGCTGACCGGCGTTGGTGTACGCAGCATTCACCATCTGGGCGAACTGGCTCGCGTTGAGCAGGGGCAGCGTGCGCCGCACCTCCTGGATGCCGTAGTAGGATCCGAACGACACCGAGTTCTGGCCGGCGCGCCCCTGCTTGGTGGTGATCAGCACCACGCCGTTTGCGGCGCGGGCACCGTAGATGGCGCCCGCCGAGGCGTCCTTGAGGATCTCGATCGACTCGATGTCCTTCGGGTCCACCGCGGCGATCGGGTTCAGGCCCCGCATACCTTCTCCGAGCAGCGTGCCTGTCGTAGCATCGTTCAAGTTGGTGGTCACCGGCACACCGTCGATCACATAGAGGGGATCGTTACCTGCCTTGATGGAATTGCCTCCCCGAATGCGCACCATGGCGCCGGCTCCCGGCTGCCCGCTCGATGTGACGACCTCCACGCCCGGTGCGCGGCCCAGGAGCGCCTGGTCGAGGGACGTCACGGGCGCCGCCGCCACCTGATCCCTCGTGACGGAGGAGACGGCCCCCGTCAGCTCGCGGCGCTCCGTCGTGCCGTACCCGATGGCGACCACCTGCTCGAGCTCGGTGGCCTGCGGCGTCAACGCGAAGTCGAGCGCGACGTCTTGGTCGGCGAGCACGGTGACCGGCTTCGACACCGCGGCGTACCCGATCCGCGCTGCCTTCACCGTATGCGGCCCGACCGGCACGTTCGCGATCCGGTAGCTGCCGTCGTCCGCGGACGTGGCGCGGAGTCCCACACCCTCGACCGAGACCGTAGCGAGGCCGACCCCATGACCGCTGATCGAGTCCGAGACTCTGCCAACGACGGCGCCGACTTGCGGCTCATCCAGGATCCCGCGCTTCACCAGCGCTGCCTGCCCGTGGGCCGTGAGCAGCACGTCCACCCCGGTGTCGTACAGGACCGCGCTCAACACCGCGCCGACAGTGAGATTCGACGCGCTGAGCGTCACCGGCGTATCGAGCGGCACAACCGCCGCGCTGTACGTGAGCCGTAGCCCGGCTCGCCGCGCGATGACGGACAGCGCCTCCCCGAGGGGCACGTCTCTCAGGTCGAGCGAGATGCGTTGGCGGAACACCGCGGCGTTGCTCGCGTCCCTCCAGCGCGCGGAGTCGCTCGCGCGACCCGTTTCGGCGGCGAGGAACCGCGGCCCGGCCGCGGCGAGCGCCAGGCCGGCCGCGGGGTCCTGCGCCGCCAGCCGCAGCGCCCCCCCTCCCGCGGCGACCGTGAGCTCGGCAACGATCGCGACGGTGACGCGCCACGTGGCCCGTGTGTTGACGTTGACGTCCCTGTACATATCCGACCTCCCGTTCCGGTGGCGTGCGCCCGGGGGGGGCGCGTTACCGTGGTCCGTTGGCCGTTGAGATGGTCACCGACCGGCCGCGCCACTCGTAGCGAGCGCCCACGGCGGCCGTGATGAGCGTGAGGACTTGCGTGACGGGCTCGTCGCCATAAGAGCCCGTGACCGGCCGGTGCGCGAGCTCCGAATCCGCGACGCGAACGTCGAGGTCGTACCACCGGCCCAGCCGCTGTGCGGCCTCGCCGAGCGGCAGGCTCCCGAAGACGAGGCGTCCGCGGGTCCACGCCAGCTCGGCCGTCACGTTGGCGCCGCGCAGTACGTGTACGGCGCCCGCGCTGGACAGCGTTGCCACCTGGCCGGCGCGCAGCGGCGTCTCGCCCGCGGCCGGCGCCGCCGGCACGGCCACGGCCACAGTGCCCTCCGCCACCGCGACGCGGTCACCCGCTCCATCGGCGTACGCGTGAACCCCGAACCTGGTGCCGACGTCGCGAATGGCACTGCGGGCGGTGTGCACGACGAAGCTGCGGGCGGCATCGTGCACCACGCTGAAGTACGCCTCGCCGTCCAAGTACACATCGCGCTGGCGGGCCCCGAATCGAACCGGCACGCGGAGCCGGCTGTCGGCGTTGAGCGTGATCTCCGTCCCATCCAGCAGCCGGAAGACTGCACGCCGGCCCCGGGGGGTGGCGTAGTCCCGCAACGCGGGCGCCCGCGCGACCGCGTGCGCGCCGAGCCACCACACTCCCCCGACCCCGAGCAGGGCCACGAGCCCGGCCGCGATCGCGGGAAGGCGCCAGCGCGCCGGCACCGGCGCGGCCAGTCGCGTCGTCCGCCCCACGCGGTGCCGAAACCGGCGCCAGGCAGCGTCGGTGTCGTATGGCGCCTGGTGGTGTCGCGTGTCGGCGGCCCAGGCCGCTTGCAGCGCGACGACCGCGGCGCGGCGCTCCGCGTCAGCGCCCAGCCACGCCTCGACGGCGGCGCGCTCCTCCGGGGAGGCCTGCCCGTTCAGGTAGCGGCCGAGCGCGACGAAGTCGACCGTCATCATGTTGTTATGACGCCGCAGCAGGGGGGATTACTTACCGGCCGACGCCATGACCTTCCTGAGGACCGCTAGTGCTCGTCCGATGTGCACGCCGACGGTCTTGGGTGAGATGGTCATCCGCAGCGCTACCTCCTGGTAGCTCAAGCCTTCCTGGCGGCTCAGCACGAACGCCGCACGGGTCCGCGGGGGCAGCGCGGCGAGGGCGCGCTCCAGCCGGCGCCACAGCTCCTCGGCCTCAAACTCGGCATCCGCCGACGCCCGACCGGCGCCACCGCTCTCTTCCAGCAGTAAGGGCGCGGCGCGCCGCTGCACGGCCATCCGCCGGATCTGGCTGATGGCGCGGCGGCGCACGGCCGCATAGAGATAGTGTCGCACCTCACCCACCGCCCAGTGGGCGCGATCCTCCCAGAGGCGCGCGAACACCCCCTGCACGGCGTCCTCGGCGGCGTCCCGGCTCCCAAGGTACGCGGCGACGTAGCGGCACAGCTGGTCGTAATAGGCCCGGAACATGGCCTCGAACGCAGCCTCGTCTCCTGCCCGGATGCGCGCCACCCAGTCCTGCGGTAACGCGCTCGACGCCACAGCGGAACGACGACGCAGCTCGAAGGCCATGGGCTGGTTGATATATCGCGAGCTTCCATGGGGCGCAAGAACGGGGCCAACGTATAGGAGGTGAGAAAATCAGCGTGCCTGCGGCGACCGAGCGAGCGCGAGCAACGCCCGTCTGCGCGCCGCGAGCAGTACGGCCGGATCGCGCGGGTACGTGGTGAAGGACGGAATGACCGCACGCAGGGCCGCCAGCGCCGCCCGGGGGTCGCGTCGCCGCCACAGGGTGAACAAGGCGTGATCCTCCACGCCGTCGTGAAACGCTTCCCACCGGAGACTCGAGCGGGGACCGTCTCGCCCGGGATACACGATGAAGTCGTCGCCCGGCGCGAACAGGCCCTTGTTCGGGTCGACGTCGCGCGGCCATTGATTCAAGCCCCAATGCAACCATCCACTCAGCTCGTACCGCAGCGCCATCCACGGCAGCAAGCGGGTCTTCAACAGTGGGTAGTCGATCAAGCGATTGGGGTACGCGCCCTGCGGCAGCCAGGACGCGTAGCACCACAGTTCCATGTTGCCCGCTTGCTGGCGCGCTCGATAGCTGTCGTACCACCGCTCCAAGAAGCTCAGCTCGACCACCCAGATCTCCAGGTCACGCCCGAAATCCGGGGCCTGGACGGCTTCGATCCGCTTCAACCGGGGGGCCGCAGCGTGCACGCGGCGTGACAGCGCGCGCCAGGAATCGACGTTCTCCACTATCGGCTCGTCGGCGACATGGATGACCGCCCGGTCGATCCAGCCGCGCTCGATCAGGTGGCGCTGGAGGTCTTGCAGGAAATCCTCGAGCGGTACCTGGGTGGTATCGCCGCTCGCTGCGACGATAGCGGGACGCGGCGACGGCTCGAACGGGTTGGTCCATGCCCACGGCTCTGTGCGACGTCCGACATGCATCAGCTCGATATCGCTCAAGCCGGAGGACAAGAAGAGCTGGACCCAGCGATCGAGCCTGCTGTAGTCGAACGCGTATGAGCCGTCGGATTCCCGGCTGACCCGAATCAGCTCAAGATCGGTCTCGAACATGGTCTGGCCGTGCGCGCGCATGTCGTCCGCATAGGCCCGGAGCAACTTCCAGTGCTCCTCGCTCCATTCCTCGACGTGATGCTGCAGGGCGATAGCCCGCGAGCTGAACCAGTGCGTTACCCTGAGCGACGGGAGCTCGGGCAAGGTGACCGGCAGCACGTCGACGGTTAGCGGGACGGTCCGCAACAGCTTGGCCCCGGCTCGAAGCGACACGGTGCCGTTGTAGACACCGGGCACGGTTTCGCGCGCAATCGCCACCCGCACCAGGGCGGGTTGGCTCGACCCCGCGCACAGGGCGACGCTCTCATCGTCGAGCAACGGGTCGGGAAAGTCGTCCGGTGCACGGCGCACCAGCTCGTTCTCTGGCGTATGGTCGGAATTGCGGCTTAGCCACACATATCCGATCCAATTGACGCGGACGGCGCCGGGGGCGAGCCGGCGGCCACTGGTCCCAATCAGGAGCGATGGCTCAATGCGAACCGAGTCGAGGCAGGTCTCTCTCGCCCGCAGCACGATCTGCGCGGACTCGGTTTCGCCGCGCGCCGCGGTGAGCCGAATGATAGTAGTGGCGCGCTGGGATTTCGTCGTGTTGCGAAACACGTTCTCGAGCGGGGGCGCGGTCCAGACGTCCACCCTGTCCTGCGCCGGCACCGCCTGCACGACCGCGAGCAGCAAGGCGGCCGGCGTGCTCACCCGCCCCGCTTCTCGTACACCCGCACGTAGTCCACCCGCATCGTCTGCGGGAAGATGGTGGTTGCATCCGGGCTGCCCGGCCAGTAACCGCCCACGGCAACGTTGAGGATGATGAAGAACGGATGGTCGTACACCCAGCGGCCAGGAAGACTCTTGGGGGTGACGGTCAGGTAGAGGGTGCTGTCGACGTACCAGCGAATCGCATCCGGCTCCCACTCGACGGCGTACACGTGAAAGGTGTCAGCGAAGGCGCCCGCGGGCAGGTCATATGCGCGGCCAACGCCTTGCGCACCGGAGTACCCGGGGCCGTGCACCGTGCCGTGTACCCGGCCGGGCTCCTTGCCGATGTTCTCCATGATGTCGATCTCGCCGCACCCGGGCCAGCCGGCGGAGGGGATATTATCGCCCAGCATCCAGAAAGCGGGCCACAGCCCCTGCCCACGCGGTATCTGAATACTGGCCTCGATGCGACCGTACTTCCACGCGCCCAACCCCTGGGTCTTGAGCCGGGCCGAGGTGTACTCGCGGGTGGCGAGCGACTCGCGGCGGGCCTCGATGACGAGGTAGCCCGCATCGATGTGCGCGTTCGCGACGCGGTCGGTGTAGAACTCGAGCTCGCCGTTCCCCCAGCCGTCGCCCCCGGTCTCGCGCACCCATTTCGTGGCGTTGAGCGCTGGGCCGTCGAACTCATCGTGCCACACGAGCTGCCACACGGGGGGCCCAGCCGCGGGAGCGGCGAGCGTGGAACACGCGGCGACCGCGACCCCGAGCAGGACGCGGGTCACGTCTACGACTTCCGATACCGCCAGGCCACGATCCCCGCGCCCGTCACTTTCAGATCGAATGCATGGTTGCCGCTCGCCTCGATGACCGGCACATCCTGCTTCTGGGACGCTATCACGTCGCCCTTCCCGTTCAAGAACTCGAACGTCACCGCTGCCGGAGCACTGGGCTTGGCCTTGAGATTGGTGAACAGCCCGCCGAGCTTCGCCCCCTGCTCGTCCGACGTAAAGGTGCCCACCGTCACCTCGACCGTCAGGGAATCGGCGACGGTGAGGTAGTACAGCGTCGAATCCTTGTTTCCCCGCAGCTGCCAGGCGCCGGCGACCTTCGCGAGGCTCGTGCGGTTCAACGGGTCCACCGCGGCCAACCGTTGCGCCACGGGCAGCACCTTCGCGCTGTCCCCGAGCAGGTAGTAGATGCCACCCAGGTTGTACAGCGCTTCACGGTAGTAGGGGTCTTTCGCGAGGCCCGTCTCGTACGCGCGTGCCGCCAGACGGTAGCGCGGGGCGGCGATCGACGCCCGGAACGCCTTGATCGTGTCGTCCGTCACGGCAGCGCACCGCGTCGCGATCTGCCTGACGGTCAGTGTCTTGTTGCGCGCCCGTGTGTCGGCGCGGCACTTGCTGCCGACCGGCGCCGTATCGGGCTCGTTCGGGATCGCGTTCAGGACGGCCTGAGCCGCGGCGAACAGGTCCGTCGCTTCAGCCGAATCGGCGTGGTCCAGGATCTGGTTGTACAGTGCCCCCGCGTCTTCGCGCTTCCCCTGGTGCGAGTAGATGGCGGCGAGTCCGGCTATGGCCTGCACGTCGTTCGGGTAGGCGGCGAGATAGTCCTTGTAGCCGGCTACGGCGCCGTCCCAGCGCTGGTCCGCGTGGTACACCCGGGCCACGTTGAACAGGGCGTCGCGCTTCTCCTTGGCGAACTTCGGATCACTGGCCGCCGGCACCGCGAGCTTGAAGTACTTCGCGGACGAGTCCGCGCGAGTGACAAAGACAATCGAATCCGTGCGGAACTTGGTGCTGTCTCTCTGTCGGAGGGAGGCGTCAGGGGCTTCGCGACCGGCGAACAGCGTCCCCAGGTAAATGAAGCCCGTCGGCTCGCCGCTGTAGATCGCGTTGGCGCGCCGGAAGCTCGCGATAGCCGAATCGGTGTTCCCCGCCTGCCACGCCTTGACGCCTTCGTTGAACACCGGGACCCAGAAAATGCGGCGCCAGCGGTCGATGTCGTCCTTGCAGGTGGGTGCCAACGCCAGCGCCTTAGTGAAGGCCGAGTCGGCGCCCGCGAGGTCGTTCTGCAGAGCGTAATAACGGGCCAGGTAGTACCACGCGGCCGGATTCTTCTCCTGGCCGCCGGTGGCGAGCGCCTCGTGCAGCACCTTGTCCGCGTCCTTCAGGTCCTTCGCCCGCTTGTCCACGAACTTGGTCTCCGTGGCGCTCTTCAGGTAAAGCACCCCGCTGTTCACGAGGTAATGCTTGGTGTTGAGGTCGCACCGGGCGCCCTCCCATTGCTGCGCGGTCAGGGGCCGGCCCACGGCTCCGAGCCCCACGGCGACGATCACGGCCACGGTTCGGTTGACGGTCATGCTCACTCCTTGGATTTGGCGACGAGCGCTTCCGCATCGCGTTCGGCGGCGCGCGCGATCTCGAGCGCCGGCCGGCCGAGCGCCCGGGCAGCGGCGAGCACATCGTCGTATTCAGACTTGACCCGGACGCCGCCGGCGTCGGGCTGCTCCAGCACCTTCACGCGAACCGCCACGTCGGGAGAGAGCTGGATGGTCACCTGGCGGCGCGGCAACGTAGCACGCTCCGCCACCCAGCGGCGGACACCGGCCGTCGTGCTGTGCCGGAACAGCGCGGCGGTCACTGCTTCGGCCAGCTCCTCGGGTGCCATCACTTCCACCCGGAACCCCGAGCGGCCCTTCTTCATCTGCACGGGCCACGTCTGCACGTCGAGCGCGCCGGCGCTCACGAGCGCCTGCCGCAACGGCTCCACGTACTCGGGGCTCATGTCGTCGACGTCCGTGGCCAGCAGCACCACTCGTCCCGCTTCCGCCGCCTGCTCGGCGAGGAGCAAGCGCAGCGCGTTGGGATAGTGCGGCGGGTTGCGCTGCCCCGCGCCCCAGCCACTCTGCTGCAGGCGCCAGCGCGCCGGCGGTGCCCCGGTGGACAGCACGCGCACCAGTGCCGCGCCGGTCGGCGTCGTGGCTTCACCTTCGATGGGCACCCCACTACCCCCGGCCAATTCCAGTCCCTCGAGCAGGATCGCCGTGGCCGGAGCGGGGACGGGTAGCTTGCCGTGCGCCGCCTCGACCCAGCCGTTTCCCACGGCGATCGGCAAGTGATAGATGGACTCCACACCGAGCTGCTCGAACCCTTCGATCGCGCCGACGATGTCGAGGAGGGCGTCCACCGCACCGACTTCGTGCAGGTGGACTTGGTCCGGCGCGACGCCATGCACGCGGCCCTCGGCGGCGCCGATCAGGCGGAAGGCGCGCACCGCCCGCTCCTTCACCCAATCCGATACGGGGGCCCCCTCGACCAGGCGCACGAGCTCTCCGACATGCCGCCCATGCGGCTGCTCGGGGATCCCGAACACGACCTGGCTGCAGCTTACGCCGCACCGCCTCACGTCGCGGATCGTGACCGCCACGCCCGCCAAGCCCAGGCGACGCGGCAGCGCCTCGAGCCACGACGCGGGGACGCCCACGGACAGGAGCGCCCCCAGGGTCATGTCACCTGAGATGCCGGCGGCTGGGTCGAGAATAGCGATGCGCATGGGACCGAAGTGGCGGAATATTAACGGCTTAGCCGCGGTAGAGCCACCCGGCGCCGGTGTTGAACAGCACGATGCGCTGCTCCGCTGTGACCACGCCGCGTGCTTTGAGCTCGAGCGCTCCGGCGAGTGTCGCCCCACCCTCCGGAGAGGCATCGATCCCCTCGAGCGTCTGGAGCTGCTGCGCTGCGGCGACGAGCTGCGCGTCCGTCACGGTGACCGCGTCGCCCCCGCTCTGCCGCAACGCGGCGAGCATGAGGCGGTCCCCCAGCGGGCTCGGCACCTGCAGCCCGGCCGCGATCGTGCGCGGCTCGGGCCACGGCGTGCAGGCCGCGGCGCCCGCTCGGAACGCCTGCACCACCGGCGCACAGCCGGCGGACTGCACGCTGTACATGCGCGGCAGGGGCCCCCGCACCCAGCCTGCGGCCGCGAGCTCTCCGAACGCCTTCCACATGCCGATCAGTCCGGTGCCTCCACCGGTGGGGTACACGATCACATCCGGCAGGGTCCAGCCGAACTGCTCCGCCAGCTCGAGGCCGAGGCTTTTCTTGCCCTCGATGCGGTACGGCTCGCGCAGCGTCGACACGTCCAGCGCGCCGGTGTCCGCGGCGTAGGCACGCGCCGCCTTCCCGCAGTCGCCGATGTGCCCCTCCACGAGCACCAGCTCGGCGCCAAAGCTCCGGATCTGGGTGAGGATGGTGGGCGGCGTGCTCGCGGGTGCGTACACGCGGGCCGCGACTCCCGCGCGGGTGGCGTACGCCGCGAGCGCGACGCCAGCGTTGCCGGCGGTCGGCACGACGAGCCGTCGCACTCCCGCCTGCACCGCGCGCGTCACCGCGGCCGCCAGCCCTCGCGCCTTGAAGGAGCCCGTCGGATTGCCGCTCTCGTCCTTGACCCAGAGATCCCCGAACCCGTGCCGCGCGGCAACGCGCTCGACCGCGAGCAGCGGCGTCCCGCCCTCGCCCAACGTCACCGGCGACTCCCCGTCGGCGAGGGGCAGCCACTCGCGGTAGCGCCACATCGTCCAGGGCCGTTCGCGGAGGTGCGCTTGGGCGCCGGGCGGCGGCGCGGAGGGGTAGCGTACCAGCAAGGGCTGGCCGCAGTCGCACACGCCGGGCAGTCCTTCGGCACCGCGGATCCTGCCGCAGGCGGAGCATTCGAGGGACCACGGCAGCGTCACGGCCGGGGTTGCAACCGCTCGAGAATCCGTTCGGCGAGCGTCGTCGAGAACCCGGGGAGCGCCGCGATCTCCGCCGGCGTCGCGGTCTTCACCCCGGCGAGCGAGCCGAAGCGCTCGAGCAGCACGCGCCGGCGATTCGGGCCCACGCCCGGGATGGCGAGCAGCTCAGAGGTGATCGTGCGCTGGGCGCGCCGTTTCCGGCTGTAGCTCACGGCGAAGCGGTGCGCCTCGTCGCGGGCGCGCTGCAGCAGCTTCAACGACGGACTGCGCCGCGACAGCCGCAGCGGATCGGGGCGCCCAGGGAGAAACACCTCTTCCTCCTGCTTTGCCAGGCTCACGATCGGCAGCTTCTCCTGACCGAGTGCCCGCGCCGCGTCGGCGGCGGCACCGAGCTGGCCTTTCCCCCCGTCGATCACCACCAGATCGGGGAGCGGCTTCGCTTCGCTGATCCTGCGACCCAGGTAGCGCGTGACGACTTCGTGCACCGCCGCGAAGTCGTCCTGAGGTGCTCCCCGGATCCGGAAGCGACGGTACTCCGCCTTCTTGGGGCGTCCCGCCTCGAACCACACCAGCGATCCGACCGTATCGCGGCCCTGGTTGGTCGAGATGTCGATGCATACGAACGAGCGCGGCACCGCCGCAAGGCCCAGGTCGCGCCCCAGCGCGAACACTGGATCGGCCGCCCGCTCGTCGATGTCGAAGCTCTCGATCTTCAGGCTGTCGAGCAGATGGCGGGCGTTCTGGTCGGCGAGCTGGGCGAGCTTGGCGAACGTTCCCCGTTGGGGCACGTGCCAGTCGCTGTCCGGCGCCACCTGCTGCAGTGCGTCCAGGTCGTCCGGGGCGAACGGCAGCAGCGCGTGCCGCGCGCGCGCTTCGAGCGGCAGGTAGCAGCGCACCAGAAACGCCGCCAACACCGCTCCCTCGGCCTCGTGCTCCACGTTCTCTAAGAAGCGGTGGTCGCGGGCGATCAACCGGCCGTCCCGCACCCGCAGCACCACGCCGCAGGCGTCGTCCCCGTCGCGCGCCAGCCCGATCGCGTCGGCGTCCCCGCCCCCTACCAGCTCCACGGCCTGCGGCTGCTCGAGCTGGTCCAGCCACTTGAGCGCATCCCGCAGCTGGGCCGCGCGCTCGAAGTCGAGCCGCTGCGACGCCTCGTGCATGCGCTCGCGCAACCGCGTGCGCACGTCGACCGTCTTGCCCTCGAGAAACAGCAGGACGTCGTCGATCATCCGACGGTAGTCCGCTTCGCTCTGGTAGCCGACGCACGGGGCCCGGCACCGCTCGATGTGGTAGTCCAGACACGGCCGGTTGGGCGCGTCGTGCGGCAGGTCCCAGTGGCACGACCGCACCGTGAAGATGCGACGAATGATCTTCAACGTCTGGCGCAGCGTAGCGACGTCGGTGTAGGGCCCGAAGTAGCGCGCGCCGGGGATGTTCACGCGCCGCACCACCAGCACGCGGGGGAACGGCTCCGTGACGGTCACCGCGACGCGCGGGTAGCTCTTGTCGTCGGTCAGCCGGATGTTGAAGCGAGGCTTGTGCTCCTTGATGAGGTTGTTCTCGAGCAGCAGCGCCTGCGCCTCGTTCGGCACGATGATCGTTTCGAGATCGGCGATCTGGCGCACCAGTGCCGACCGCTCCGGTGTGGACTCCGCGTCCGGGCCGAAGTAGCTCGGCACCCGCGAGCGCAGGGTCTTTGCTTTGCCGACATAGAGAATCTCCCCGGCCGCGTTCTTCCACAGATACACGCCGGGTTTGTCGGGAAGCGCCTTCAGTTGTCGGGCGATCAGCGCAGGAACGTCCACAGGCGACGGGCGTCGGGGTGTCGCAGGGCGATGGTGCCGCCGAAATACACTCCCCCAAAGATAGCGAGGGCGAGAAGGGCGGCGGTGAGGGGTCCGGCCTGCGCGGCGATCCGAACGACGCCCAGAGCCGCCGCCGCCGCCACGCCACTGACGAGCAGACTGACGCCGAAGGCGCGCCACTCGGTGCGGCCGAGGATGGCGCCCACCCGCCGATCGAGGTCCCGCAGGTGGAAGACGACATTCACGGTCGCCCCGAGCGACGAGCCGAGCGCGATGCCGGCTGGTCCAAAGCGGCGCATCAGCACGTAGGCGAGAGCGCTCGACAGGATCAGCGACGCGGAAGCGATCTTCACGGGCGTCCTGGTGTCGCGCAGCGCGTAGAACCCGGATTGGAACAGCTTCACGCAGGCCTGCCCCAGCAGCCCGACTCCGTAGGCCGCGAGCACGCCCCCCACCAGTGCCGTATCAGCGGCCGCGAAGCGTCCTGTCTGGAACAGCGGCCGCACGATCACCGGCGCGAGCGCCACGAAGGCCAGGGAAGACGGCAGGATAAAGAAGACGATGCGCCGGAAACCGACGGCGATCCGCGCTCGCAGCTGCTCGTTGGGCGTGGCTCGCTGGGCGTCGCGGGAGAGATCCGGCAGTGACACGGCCGCGACCGACGTGCCGAACAGACTGATCGGCAGGATCTGCAGCAGCTGCGCGTACTGCAGGCTCGACGCCCCGCCCTCCCCCGCGAGCGTGCCGAGCAGCGTGTCGATGAGTCCCGAGATCTGCGCGACGCCGGCGCCGAGCACGACCGGAAGCCAGGCGACGAGCACGTCGTGCACGCCCTCGGCTGAAACACTCCACCGCACGGGCAGGCCCCGCAGCGCGCGGGCGCACGCCGGCAGCTGCACGCCCACCTGCAGCACGCTGCCTGCGACCGTTCCCCACGCCAGCGCCAGCGAGAGTCGCGTGAGCTGCTGGGCGATGGGCAGGGCCGGCGATACCAGCCACGTGCCCGCCCCGACCAGCGCCGCGATCCCCGCGATGTTCCAGACGGCCGGCGCCGCGTACGACAGGAAGAACCGCCGGTGTGTGTTGAGGACACCGAGGCACCAGGCCGAGATCACCATCAGGCCCGACATCGGAAACAACAGGCGCATCAAACTCACGGCGAGGGCGCGCGCGTCGCCCCGCAGCCCCGCACCGAACAGGGTCGTGAGTGCGGGCGCGAAGCCGATCCCCACGAGCGCCAGGACACCCGTCGCGAGCAGCAGAAGCCCGAGGATCGCACCGGCCAGAGCGCGTGCCGCGCGCTTGTCCGCTCGCTCGTTGAGCGCCGCGTACACGGGGATGAATGACGCCGACAGCGTCCCTTCCGCCAGGAGGTTGCGGATGGTGTTGGGGACCCGCTGGGCGACGGTCAGGGCGTCCGCCGCCCAGCCGTTGCCGATGTAGTACGCGATGGCGCGCTGGCGCACGTAGCCCAGCACGCGGCTCAACAAGATGCCGGCGGCGACCTGGGCCGCCTGGCGCCCGCCCCCGCCGCGGCCCTCCCCCGGCACCGTCAGGGGCTTTTCTTCTTGGGGTCTTCCAGCAGGCGCTGGACGAATTGCAGCTCTTCCCGCATCCCGGTCAGCGACCGGGTCAGGTCCTGGAGGTCGCTCTCGAGCACGTCGATGCGGCGCTCCAGCTCGCGTACCTCCTTGCCCCGCCCGCCGCCCCCGTCATTCTGCCCTTCGAGCCGGTGTGCCAGCGAGCGTCCCAGCGGCGAGTCGAGCAGGATCGCCGTGATGGGAATCATCAAGGCGATGCCGAGCACCACGATGACGACGATCCACATGGCCAGGATTCTACGGAGCGTCCGCCCACCGCGCCACCTCATCGCCCAGCGCGTCGAGCAAACTGGGGCCGTAGCGGATCAGGAACGATGCGAGCGTGAGCACGCGCTCCTGCGGCTCGCCGCGAGGATACACCGCCGCCCGGGCGCGGGCGATCTGGCGCACCAGCGTCTCGCTCTCACGCTTCACGCTCGCCACCAGTTTGCGCTCGATCTCCTGAGTGCCGGCCAATGCCGCATTGCGCGCCGACTGCACCGTGCGCTCGAGCGTCGGATCCACGGCGGTCACGATGCTCGCGAGCCGTGCATAGCGCGCCTCGAGCTCCTGGCGCAGCGCGCCAAACGACTCCGCGGCCTCCGGCGGGAGCGACTCGCGGACCAAACGCGCCTCGAGCTCGCCCGGCTTGCCGTCCAGCGCCTCGAGCCCCAAGCGGTAGCGCTGCATCAGCTTTTCCACCCGGCCCTCCACGAGCACGCCCGACCAGCGCGGCAGCGGCGCCTGGCGCGTGACCCGCAGCAGGTCGTACAGCGGTGCCGCGTCGGGGAGGTACTTGAGCTCGGCGGGTCCCGCTGCGTACGCGAGCGTGGGCAGCAGCGCCGCCTCGATCACGGGTCGCAGCAGCACGTTGGGCGAGAGGCGTTCTGGAGCCTCTCGCGCGAGGCGCTCGAGGTCCGCGCGTGTGAATCGTTCCCGGCTGCGACGCGTGACGAATGCGTCGCCGCTCCCCTGCAGCCGGTCCCGCCCCTGGCCGGCCTCGACGAACACCGGCGTGTAGCCGTCCGGCAGGGTCGTGCCGAGCCCGCCTATCACCCAGGGTGCCGCCGCCTGCTTGGCCCCGCGGTCGTGGGCACGCAGCACCGCGAGTCCCCGCGGCGCGAGCAGCGCCTGCAAGGCCTCGGCGCAAGCGTCGGCGAGTGTGACGTCGGGCCGGTACGCACTTTCCAGCCAGCGCACGACGTCCGCCTTGAACTCGGTGTCCGGCGTCCCGGACTTGAGCTGGTCCAGCGCCCCGCGGAGCTCCACGCCGCAGCGTTCCCGCGCCAGGGGTGCGAGCGGCGCGTCGGCCGGGCGCTCCCGCAGAACGATATCCGCCAGGTCGCCCTGCGCGTTCAGAAACGTGGTGTGGTTGGCTTCCGCGAAGTCGTGGTCATCCCCGGCGACCCAGAAGACCGGCACGACCGGCGCGCCCAGCTCCCGCTCGAGCCGTTGCGCCAGTGCGATCACCGACAGCGCCTTGTAGATGGTGTAGAGCGGACCGGTGAACAGGCCGGGCTGCTGGCCGGTCGTGACCGCCAGCACCGCGCCGTCGGCGAGCTTGTCGCGCCCCGGGCCGGGGAGCGTGGACGCCAGGACCTCGGGAGCGACGCGCCGCGGCTCGAGCGGCTGGGTCGGGAGCGTGAGCGGTGCGATGGGCGTCGGTACGATGCGCGGAATCACGTGTCCCCCTTCCCCTGCTCCGCGTCGCGGTACGGAGAGAGCGCGGGATACTCCGCGCCGAACACTTGCCCGAACCACTCGGTCATTCGCCGAAGACGTCCGCCTGGAACGTGAGTACCTCGGTGTCCGGTTCTCGCCATGCGTCCGGGGGGAGGCCGGCCTTGCGGCACGTCGCCGCGAGGAAGGCCTCGGGCCCCCAATGATACTCGGTCGCCACCTGGGGCAGCAGCAGCCCGACGTGGCGCCCGCGCCGCACGATCAACCCGTCCCGGCCGGCCACGATCCGGGCCGGATCCACCGGTACGAGTGGGAGCGGCGCGGCCGCCGTCAATACCGAGATCTCGAGCGCCAAGCGGGGCAGCTCCTCCGGGGTGACCGGAGCGAAGCGGGGGTCATCCCGCGCGGCCGCCACGGTCATCTCGCGCACCACGTCGCCGAGCGGCCGTTCGTCCGCGACGCGGCCGACGCACCCGCGCAGCGCCCCGGCCTCGGTGATGGTCACGAATGCCCCGCGCCGCAGCGCGGCTCCCGGCACCTCCGGGAGGGGTGGCAGCAGCTGACCTGCGAGGTGCGCCGCGAGCGTGGCGCGGGCAAACCGCAGCAGCGCCGCCCGGTCCGCCCCCGTCAAGTCAGGGTCCCCGATGGTACGGCTCCCCCCGGCGGATGGTGTAGGCACGATACAGCTGCTCGTACAGCACGACCCGCGCCAGCTCGTGCGGGAACGTGAGGCGGGACAGGCTCCAGACGCGCTCGGCCTCGTGCAGCACCGGGGCCGGCAGCGCTGCGGCGCCGCCCAGGGCGAACGCCACGTCGCGTCCCTCCAGCTCCCAGCGGGCGGTCCAGTCCGCCAGCTGACGCGACGTGCACTGCTCCCCTTGCTCCGCCAGCGCGACGAGGCGCGAGCCCTCGGGGATCGCCTCGAGGATTCGCGCCTCGTCCCTCACTTCCCGCTCCGCCACCTTCGTATAGCGCCGCAGTCGCTCGAGATACCCGTCACACGCCGCCCGGAGCGCCGCGTCCCGCACGCGGCCCACCGCGACGACGTGATAGCGCATCAGGCATACATCCCACGCAGCCGGTGCATCGCCGCCACGCGGTCGATCGCGATCATGTATGAGGCGATCCGCGTGTTCACCTTGTGGCGCTCCGCCCAGGTCACCACCTCGGAGAACGAGCGCACCATGATGCTCTCCAGGCGGCGGTTGACCGTCTCCTCGTCCCAGAAGTAGCCGCCCCGGTCCTGCACCCACTCGAAGTAGCTGACGGTCACGCCGCCGGCGTTCGCGAGGATGTCGGGGATGACGAAGATCCCCTTCTTCTCGAGGATCTCATCGGCGGCAGCGGTGGTGGGCCCGTTGGCGCCTTCGCAGATGATCTTGGCCTTGATGTGGGGAGCGTTCTTGCGGGTGATGACGTTCTCGGTCGCCGCGGGGACCACCACGTCGCAGTCCAGGGTGAGCACCTGGTCGCTCGGAATCGCCTGCGCCTTGGGATAGCCCGCAAGCTGGCGGCGCTCCCGCACCCAGGCGAGCACATCGCCGACATCGAGGCCTTGCGGCTGGTGCAGGCCCCCCGACTTGTCGGACACCGCAACGATCACGGCGCCCTCCTTGGACAGGAGATCGGCGCTGACCGACCCTACGTTCCCGAACCCCTGGATCGCCACGCGCGCGCCCTTCAGGGACATGCCGAGCCGCGCCAGCGCCTCGCGCGTTACGAACATGACGCCCCGTCCCGTCGCTTCGCGCCGGCCCAGCGAGCCGCCCATCTCGACCGGCTTGCCGGTCACCACCGCGGTCACCGTGTGGCGCTTGTGCATGGAGTAGGTGTCCATGATCCACGCCATCACGCGCTCGTTGGTGTTCACGTCCGGAGCCGGAACGTCCGAGTCCGGCCCCAACGTCTCGATGATGCTCGACGTGTAGCGCCGGGTCACCCGCTCGAGCTCGGCCATGGACATGGTTGCGGGATCGCACACCACGCCCCCCTTGGCCCCCCCGAACGGGATGTTGACGAGCGCGCATTTCCAGGTCATCCAGGCGGCGAGCGCCTTTACCTCCTCGAGCGTCACGTTCAAGTCGAAGCGGATCCCCCCCTTGGCGGGCCCGCGCGACGTGTTGTACAACACCCGGTAGCCGGTGTACACCTCGACCTCGCCGTTGTCGCGCACGACGGGGACCGACGTGATGATCTGCTTCTCGGGGTTGCGGAGGACCTTGTAGAGGCCGGGGTCGAGCTTGAGCAGCTGTGCGGCGTGGTCGAAGCGCTCCATCATCGCTTCGAACGGGTTCTCTTCGGCCAGGAAGGTGTCCTTTTCCGGCCGGATCATCTGCCGCGCGGTATGGATCGCAGGTTCGCTCATGGTTCTCGACAATGTGTTGCCACGCCCGCGCCTTCAGCGGGGGGAATCCCGGAGCACGGCGTCCAGAGCTTGTTCCAGCATGTGGCCGTTCCGCTCCCATTGGACGGCAAGCCCCGCGACCAGCGGCTCAGGGACATCGCCCGGCCACCGGCCGCGGAGCTTCACGGCGTCCTTCTCCGTGACTACAACATAATCCGCCCCGGCGGAGCCTCGCACGAGGCCCGTGAGGTCGGTCTCCGCGTAGGGGTGATGATCTTGATACGCTTGGAGTTGCACGATGGCGCCAAGACTGCGCAGCTGCATTGCGAAGGTGTCCGGATCGGCGATCCCGGCGGCCGCTAGAACGCGGCGCCCGGCGAGCACTGCCAGCCCGTGCCGTGTTCCAGACTGCATCCCCTCGAGCTGGCCCAGGGCGAGGTGAGCGACACAGACGAGGGTGCCGGCCCCTCGTTGCTCCAGCTGGCGCGCGAGCGCGTCCGCCGCCGCGGGCGACGCGCGTTTCCGGGTCACCACGATAACGTCGGCGCGGGCCAGTGCATTCCATCCCTCCCGCCACGGTCCAGCCGGCAGCGGCCAGCGGGAGCCCTCTACGCTTTCGGCGCTCACGACGGCGATGTTGAGATCGCGCACCACCGAGAGCAACTGGAACGCGTCGTCGAGCACCAGGATGTCCGCCCCGGCCGCTCGGGCCTGCGCCGCTCCTGCGACGCGGTCCGGATCCGCCACGACCACGCCCTCGGGGACCAGCCGGCGATGCACCAGCGGCTCGTCGGTTCCGTAGCCGCGCAGCAGGATACCGGGCGTGCGCCCCCACCCCACGTAGCGGCGCGCGATCCATGCCGCGAGCGGCGTCTTGCCGGTCCCGCCGACCGAGAGATTCCCCACCGCGACCGTCGGCAGGAACAGGCGCTTCGCCCGCAGCACGCCGCAGCGATAGGCTTGCGCGCGGACCCGGACGATCGCGTCGTAAGCGACCGCCAACGGCATCAGGGCGAGCCGCACCACGCGAGCGGCTGGCGCGCTTCCCCACACCCAAAGCGCGACCCGAGCACCGCTCATCCTTCCCCCTTCCCCGTTCCCGCTGATGCGCCGTAGGTGACCGCTTGAAGCGCCCGCTCCGCGGCGGCGATGCCCCGCCGCACCCCGTCTTTCCCTGCCCCGACGGTGAACGGCGCGCTGTAGGCGACGTCGATCGTGGCGAACGGCTTCGGCAGGCAGAAGCGGTCCCAGGAGCGGAGCCACCATGCGGACGAGGCCCGCGCACCTGCCGCGATCACCAGGGCGTCGGCGTGCTGGGCTGCGGCGAGCGCGCCAGGCTTCACGCGCTCCGCCGGCCCGCGTGGGCCGTCAGGGGTGAGGGCGACCTCGGCGCCCTCGCGCAGGTAGCGCACCAGGCCCAGCAGCCCCGCCTCACCGCCGCGCCTGGAGGACCCCCGGACGACGCGGTAGCCCCAGCGCTCCGACAACTCGGCGAGATGGCCGCCGTCGCGGTGACGGCTGATGAGCAGCGCCACGCCCTCCCCGCGCCGCGAGTAGAGCAGCGGCAGGATACAGCTGTGCCACAGGACGTACACGATCGGTCGCTGCAGCCGGTGGGCGTCTTCCACGTGCTCCCAGCCGCGGACCCGATAGCGCCAGGTGGCGGCGAGGAGGCCGAGCAACGCCGTGCCCACTCTCGCAGCCAGGCGGTCGGCCCAGCGCAGCCTCACCCGAGCAGCTCCTCGGCGAGCCTGGCGACCCGGTCGGCGGCACCGGGGGGGCCGAGCCGCTCGCGCACCAGCGCCAGCTCGTCGCGCTGGTGCCGAGCCGCGTCGCTCCGCCCGTCGAGCAGCGGGAGAACCGCGGCCGCCAGCGCCTGGGGCGTCGCCGCCGCCTGCAGGAATTCGGGAGCCACCTCGCGACCGGCGATCAGGTTGACGAGCCCGACATGCGGCACGCGGAGCAGGCGTATGGCGATCGCAAACGACACCGGGTTGAGTCGATAGGCGATGACCATAGGGAGGTCGGCGAGGGCAGCCTCGAGCGTCGTCGTCCCCGACTTGCAGAGCCCAGCGTCCGCGGCGGCAAACACCGGCAGCGGGTCGCCCCGATGGATGTGGATCGCGCCGGGCCGGTCATAGCGCCCCCGCGGCGTGCCGGCGACCACGACCTGCGCGTTCGGGTGCTCGGCCAGCACGGCGGCGGCCGCATCCCGGAACACGGGCCATAGCCGGGCGATTTCCTGCGAGCGGCTGCCGGGAAACAGCCCGAGCATCGGGCGACTCGGATCGAGGCCCAGCATCCGGCGCGCCTCTGCGCGGGGCGGCGGGGGCACCCGGTCGCGCAGCGGGTGGCCGACGAACGTTGCCGGGACGCCGCGCTGCCGGAAGAAGGGCTCTTCGAACGGGAGGATCACAGCCAGGCGCTGCACGGTCGTGAGTTTGCGGACCCGTCCCACACCCCACGCCCACATTTGCGGTGCGATGTAGTAGAGCACCGGGATGCCTGCTGCACGCGCCGCCGCCGCGGCGCGCAGATGGTAGCCGGGGTAGTCCACCAGGATGACGAGGTCGTAGCGCCCGGCCCGGAACGCGTCGCCCACGCGTCCCAGCAGACGGAAATGCGCCGGCAGCTTGGTCAGGGCCTCGACGAAGCCCACCACCGACATCCGCTCCATGCGGTCGAGCACAATGGCGCCCGCGGCCTCGAGCCCCGGGCCGCCGAACGCTTCGAAGGTGGCATCAGGGAGCCGCCGCCTCAGTGCCGTGACCACCGCCGCGGCGTGCGCGTCGCCCGACGGCTCGCCCGCCGAGACGTAGATGCGCGGCCCCCCCCGCCCCCCCGGCCCCCTCCCGGGGATCACGGCCGCGCGGTGGCGAGGGGCGAGGCCTGGACGGCGTCCGCGACCCGGAAGGCGAGCGCCAGCGCCTGTGCGCCGGCGGCGCCCGACACGACCACCTCCTCGTCGCCCCGCACGGCGCGGACGAAGCTCTCGAGCTCAAGCCTGAGCGGCTCGGCCTCCGGCGCCTCGAGCCGCACGTGCTCGACGATCTGCTCGAGGCGCGTGGCCGCGAGGGTCTGCCACCCCGGCTTCAAGCGATAGAAATCGCCAGTCCCCTGCGCCAGGTCGAGGGAGAAGTACCCGGTCGGCTGAAAGATCCGCAGCTTGCGGGTGCGCTCCCGGGAGACGCGGCTCGCGGTCACGTTCGCGATGGCGCCGTTCGCGAACTCGATGCGGGCGTTGGCGATGTCCACGTGCGTGGTGAGGAGCGGTACCCCCGTGGCTCGGACGTCCGCCACCTCGGAGCGCACCAGCTCCAGCACCAGGTCGAGGTCGTGGATCATGAGGTCGAGGATCACGGCGACATCCGTCCCGCGCGGCTGGAACGGCGCGAGCCGATCGATCTGCAGGAAGCGGGGCTCGTCGAGATAGGGAGCAGCGGCGCGCACCGCGCGATTGAACCGCTCGACGTGGCCCACCTGGAGCACGACGCCCCGCTCCCCCGCCCGTCGCACCAGCTGCTCGGCTCCCGGCACCGCATCGGCGAGCGGCTTCTCCATCAGCAGCGCGATGCCGCGCCCCAGCACCGCGAGCCCCACCTCCGCATGGGCCGGCGTCGGCACGGCCACGGTCACCGCGTCCACGCGCTCGAGCAAAGCCTCGAGCGACGGATGGGCGACGGTCTGCAGCTGCTGTGACACCTCGGCCGCCCGCGCCGGATTCTTGTCGTAGATGCCGGCGAACTCGATGCCCGGCATGCGGCGGAGCAGCCGCGCGTGGTGGAAGCCGAGGGCCCCGGTGCCGATGACGCCGACCCGGATCGGCCTCCCGGCCGCGCTCACACCAGGACTCCCCGCTGCGAGCCTTCGATGAACTTGAGGAAGCTCTCCACCTCCGGCGACTGGGGCAGCTCGGCGCGCGCCTTCGCGATCCCCTGGCTGACGGTCATTTCGGAGTTGAAGAGGAGGCGGTAGGCGCGCTTGAGTGCGAGCTTCACGTCGGGCGAGAAGCCGGCGCGCTGCAGGCCCACCGAGTTGAGCCCGTAGAGATGCACCGGGTTGCCGACGGCCTTCGTGTAGGGCGGCACGTCCTGGTTCACACGTGAGCCACCGCCCACAAAGGCGAAGGTACCGATGCGCACGAACTGGTGGATCGGCACGAGCCCACTGATGACCGCCCGATCCTCGACGGTGACGTGGCCGGCCATCTGCACCGCGTTGGCGATGATCACGTCGTTCCCCACGGCACAGTCGTGCGCGATGTGCACGTAGGACATCAGGAAGCAGCGCTGCCCCACCGACGTCCGACCGGTGGCCGGCGTGCCGCGGTTGATGGTGCAGTACTCGCGGATCACGGTCGCGTCGCCGATCTCGACCCACGTCTCTTCACCCTTGTATTTCAAGTCCTGGGGGTCGTTCCCGATGACGCTGCCGTAGCCGACCTTCACCCCCGAGCCGAGTCGCGCGTTACGCTCGAGCACCGCGTGACCCGCGACGTGGCAGCGCTCACCGATCGTCACGTGCGGGCCGATGATCGCGTACGGACCGACGGTCACGTCGTGCGCCAGCTGCGCCGTGGGATCGACCAGCGCGGTCCGGTGGATCACTTCTCGGTCACCATCGCCATCATCTCCGCCTCCGCCACCACCTGCCCGTCCACATAGCCGACGCCCTTCATTTTGCACGTCTTGCCGCGGAACTGGATCATTTCAAGCTCGAAGCGGATCTGATCCCCCGGCACCACCGGCCGGCGGAACTTCACGTTGTCGAGGGACATGAAGTACACGACTTTGTCCGAGACGTCCTGTCCCTCGAAGTGGCTCATCAGCAGCATCCCGCCAACCTGGGCCATCGCTTCGATGATCAGTACGCCGGGCATAATGGGGTGGCCCGGGAAGTGTCCCTGGAAGAACGGCTCGTTGATCGTGACGTTCTTGATGCCGACGATCCGCTGTTGCCCTTCGACTTCGATGATGCGATCGACCAGCAGGAAGGGGTAGCGATGCGGCAGCACGTCCATGATGCGCCCGATGTCCATCGTCGGAGCCCCCGTACGCTTGGCGGCCCGGGACAGCGCGCGGGCGAGCGCGACGTTCCCGCCGTGGCTCGGCCGCGTGGCCACGACGTGGGCGCGGATGCGCGCGCCCGTCAGCGCCAGATCGCCGACGATGTCCGCCGCCTTGTGACGCACGAACTCGTCTGGCCAGCGGAGCTTGCCGCCATTCACTAGAGCGCGATCGTCCAGCACGATTGCGCTCGTCGCGGACGCGCCCTTGATGAGGCCCTTCGCCTTCAGCCCCGCGACCTCGCTCGCAAAGCCGAATGTCCGGGCCGGGGCCAGCTCGTGGGCGAAGCTCTGCGGGGTGACGCTGTAGCTGCCCGACTGCCGCCCGATCAGCGGATGCGACCACTCGATCGTCACGGTGAGCCGGAACTCCTTCGCTGGCGCCACCACGTAGCTCGAGTCCCCCTCGGTCACGGTGAACGGCGCCTGCACGCTGAGCACCACAGGCTCCCCGTCCACCTCGACCGGCTCCGCCTGTGTGAGCGCTTCAAAGTACGGCTGGACACTGCCATCCAGGATCGGCGGCTCGGGGCCCGTCAGCTCGACGGTGAGGTCGTCGATCTCGTGCGCCGCCACCGCCGCCAGGAGATGCTCCACCGTGTGTATCGTCGTCCGGCCCTTGCCGATGGCGGTGCGGCGCTCGACCGCCTCGACTTCGGTGAGGCGTGCGGGGACGACGGGTGTGCCCGTCAGGTCGGTGCGCCGGAACACGATCCCCTGGCCCGGCGGCGCCGGCAGGAACGTCGCCTCGGTCTCGGCGCCGGTGTGCAGCCCCAGCCCCGACACCGACGCCCGCTGGCGGATGGAGCGTCTACTGATGGGGCTCCTCCTTGCGCCGTACCAGCGCCTCGAGGTCGTCGACGATCTGCGCCAGCCGGTACAGTGCCCCCTGGGCGCGCAGGAACTCGCGGTGGCTGCGGGCCGGGTACCCCGACACGGTCGCCCCTGGGGGGATGTCGCCGATCACGCCTCCCTGCACCGTCACCCGCGCCCCCCGGCCGATGGTGACGTGGTCGGCCAGTCCCGCCTGCCCCGCCAGGAACACATCGTCCTCGACGTGCGTGCTGCCCGCGATGCCGGCCTGCCCCGCGATCAAGCAGCGCGCCCCGATCCGGCAGTTGTGCCCGATCTGCACGAGGTTGTCGATCTTCGTCCCGGCACCGATGACTGTGTCGTCGACGCTGCCGCGGTCGATCGTGGTGTTGGCGCCGATCTCTACGTCGTCCCCGATGATGCAGCGGCCGATCTGGGGCACCTTGCGGGGCAGCTCGCCGCCGCGGCCGGGAACGTAGCCGAAACCGTCCGATCCGAGCCGGGCGCCGGCGTGCAGAATCACCCGGTTACCGATGACCGTCCCGCTGTAGCACACCACGTGGGGGTAGATCCGCACGTCGTCCCCCACCTGCACCTCGTTCCCCAGGACGCACGCCGCGCCGACTCGGACGTTGTTTCCGAGCCGCACCCCCTCCCCCAGCACCGCATACGGCCCGATCGCGACCGGCTCGTCCCACACCGTCCCCCGCCCGATCACCGCCGTGCGGTGCACTCCCGCGGTCCAGGTCGGCTCCGGGTAGAGCACCGGAATGACCGAGAGCAGGGCGACGTGCGGATCCCGCACGAGCACCCGGCAGCGGGGCCCTGCGGACTCCTGTGCCAAATCCGGCTTGCAGAGCACGACCGCGGCCCTAGACTGTTGAAAATACTGGAGATAGCGCCTGCTGGCAAGAAAAGACAAATCATCCGGTCCTGCTCGGTCGATCGGAGCGACGCCCGTGACCGTGATGTCCGCCGGACCGACGAGTTCCCCCTGCGTGAGCGCTGCGATCTCGGCGGCCGAGAGCCGTGCGTTCACGGGGCTAGGCCGCTACTGCGACTGCTTCAGCCGCTCGAGCACCTTGCTGGTGATGTCGAGGGTGGGATCGGCGGCCACGATGTTGGATCCGGGAGCATCGGCGTCGAAGATCAACGCGTAGTTGCCCTCGGCACGGAGCCCCTGAATCACGGCGTTCACGCGCGCCTGGATCGGCTGTAGCAGCTCCTGCTCGCGCTGTTGCGCGCGGCTTTGGAGATCGTTCGAGCGCTGCTCGAACTTCTGCTGCAGCGCTTGCAGGTCCTTCTGCCGCTGTTGCTTGGCGGCGGGCGACAACGCGATCACCTGCTGGTCGAAGGCCCTGACCGCCGAGTCGAGTTGCTGCTGCAGCTTCTGGACCTCGTCCCGGAAGCCCTGGACCTCCTTGTTGAACGTCGACTCCGCGGTCGCGTACCCCGGCGTCTGCTGCAGGATCTGCCGCGAGCTGATGAACCCGATCTTGAGCGAGGGTTGCGACGGACGCGCCTGCGCCCCACCCGGCGCCGCCGCCGCGGCGAGAAGGCCGAGCCACGCCCACACCGTCACTGCACGCCTCATAACACGTCTCCTCAAGAGTATGCCGGTCGAAGTGATCCCGCGGAGCCGCGGGGCTCCAGATCAGAAGAAATTGCCGAGCTTGAAGTGCAGCTTCCAGCCGGGGGCCGGCCGGCCCAACGCGTCGGTGCGGTCGAAGCCGTACGCCCAGTCGATGCCGATGGGGCCGAGCGGCGAGATGATGCTCAGCCCGATGCCGGCGCCGCGGAGCAGCCGGGTCGGATTGAACTGCCCGGCCCGTGCCCACACATTGCCGGCGTCGTAGAACGCGGCCACATAGAACATCTGCGACAGCCGGGCTCCCAGCTCCCCGGTCATCGCGAGATAGGTCTTCCCGAACGCGCTGGCGCTCGCCTGGCCGCTGCTGGCGCTCGGGTCGAAGCCGTGCGGCGTGATCGAGAACTCGTCATAGCCGCGCAGGGGGATGCCGTACTGCGTGCCGCCCATTGTGAACAGCTGGTCGATAAACGGCGAGTTGCCGAACACGAATCCGGACCTGGTTGAGAGCCCCATGACGAACTTGACCCCGCCGCCGGTGCGGCCGCCGCTCGAGAGCGGGGCGTACCAGCGGCCCTCGAGGTCCAAGCGCTGGAAGTTCCCGGTGCCCCCGAGCGGGCCGCCGCTTTGCGAGAGGCCGACAGAATGCATCGTCCCCGCCGTGGGAAACGGCAGGTCGATCCGGGTGTCGCGCATGACCGACAGGCCGATGGTGGAGCGGATACAGTTGTTGCAGCTGAGCGATGCGAGACCGGTGGTCGCGCCAGTGAACGTCTGGTCGTCGATGGCGTACGAAACGAACAGCCGCGTGTAGCGATCGTTGAACAACGGGAAGCCGAACTGGAGATTGCCGCCGCGCCGGCGCAGCTGACCCAGATCGGAGATGGTGTAGCGCAACCGCGTGTTGTGCACGCCCACCGTCATCGAGACGCGCGAGTCGCGGAACGCGGGATCGGTGTAGGACAGGTCGAAGTCGTTGATGTTCTTCCCGAACTGCCACTGGAACCGACCGCGCTTCCCCTGCCCGAAGAGGTTCGGCTCGTCGAGCCCGAGGAAGCCGCCCAGGCCGGTCCCTTGCCCCACGGAGGCGCCGAAGTTGATGTTCCCCGTGCGCTTCTCGGTCACCCGGAAGATGACGTCCACGTCCCCCTGATCGTTCGCCGGCCGCGTGTCCGGAAACGGCACCGGCTGCTGGAAGAAGCCCAAATTGGAGATGTTCTGGTAGGAGCGGATCAGGGCGTCCTGGCGGAACACGTCGCCCGGGAGCAGGACGATCGCCTCCCGGATCACGCGCTCGTGCGTGACATCGTTGCCGGCGATCTCCACTTTGTTGACGATGGCGGGTTGGCCCTCGGTGATCACCCAGCGCAGATCCACCACCGGTTTTCCGTCCGCGCCGGTGCGCCGGATCACGTCGGCGCGCGGCTGCATGTAGATGTAGCCGTTGTTGTAGTACAGCGTGCGCATCTGCTGGGTGGCGTCGTCCCACTTTTGCTGGTTGAAGTACGCCGGGCCGCGCTGCACCCCGCCCAACCCCAACAGCCCGGTGCGCGTCTCGCCCTTGAAGGGGAACAGCTGCTGCAGGTCCTCGGTGGAGAAGCGGCGGTTGCCCACGATCTCGAACGTGCCGACCCGATAGGGATCGCCCTCGCTCACGCGCACCACGAGCGTCGCTTTCCCCGTCGTGTCGTCGACGAGCAGGGTGTCGCCCAGCACCTGGAAGTCGACGTAGCCCCGGTCCCCGTAGAACCTGGGGAGCCGCTCCTGCAGGTCCGCGCGCAGCTTGTCGTCGTCGTAGTCGCCCGAGCGGAACCACCAGAAGCCCTCGGGCCCGGTCTTCATCTGGCCGACGAGCTCGGCGTCGGAAAAGTGGGTGGTGCCCTCGAACTTGAGCCGGGCGATCGCCACGCGCCGGCCTTCGTCCACGTCGAAGATCACGCGGACCCGGGACGAGTCGGCCTCGTAAACGCGCACCACCTTGACGCTGGCGAGGTAGTAGCCTTCGGCGCGGTACAGCGAGTCGATGCGACCGCGGCCGCGGGCCACCGCGGCGGGGTCGATCGGGCGCCCCTCGAGCAGTTGCGCCTTGTCGCGCACGGCGTGCTCGCCCAGTCGGCTGACCCCGCGCAGCGCCCACTTGATCAGGATAGGGCGTTCGCGCACCCGCACGATCAGGAGGTCGCGTCCACCCACGGCGGTTTGCTCGACCCGCACGTCGTCGTACTGGCCGGTGGTGTACAGCGCCTGGATGGCGCGCTGGATGTCCCGATAGCCCACCGGCCGACCCGGAGCGAGCCCGCTCTGCTCGAGCACCTGGCTGCGCTCCAGGCGACGCAGTCCGAGCACCACGATGGAGTCGGGGGCGACCGTCTGCGGCGCGGGCGCCTCACCCTGCGCGCGCGCAGCGCGCGGGGCGAGTACAACCGAACCCACGAGAATAATGAAAGAGAGCTGGCGGATCACGCCTTCGAGCCGGAGAGCGCGCGGAACGCCAGCCGTTCCTTGTCCGGGGCCACGTCTACTTCGATCTCGTCGCCCCGCGCGAACTCGCCGACCAGGATCTTCTCCGAGAGCGGATCCTCGACGTACTTCTGGATCGCGCGCTTCAGCGGGCGCGCGCCGAAGTGCTCATCGTAGCCGCGGTCCACCAAGAAGTCCGTGCCCGCCGGCGTTGACCGGAGCGTGAGCTCCTCCTCGCCCAGGCGCTTCTGCACTTCCCGCAGCAGAATGGCCACGATCTGGGTGATGTGTTCCCGGGTGAGCGGGTGGAACACGATGACGTCGTCCAGGCGGTTCAGGAACTCGGGGTTGAAGGTCTTGTTGATCTCTTCCTTGACCTTCTCCGCCAGCTTCTCGAACGTGGCCCGCGCATCGGGCTGCGCGAAGCCCAGCGCCTTGCCCTTGACCATGTCGCGGGCACCGACGTTCGAGGTCATGATGACGACCGTGTTCTTGAAGTCGATGACGCGCCCGTAGTTGTCCGTCAGGTGTCCCTCGTCCAGCACCTGCAGCAGGATGTTGAAGACGTCGGGATGCGCCTTCTCGATCTCGTCGAGCAACACGACGGAGTAGGGCTTGCGCCGCACCGCCTTGGTCAGCGTCCCCGAGTCCTCGTAGCCGACGTAGCCCGGCGGCGCGCCGATCAGCCGGCTCACGGAAAACTTCTCCATGTACTCCGACATGTCCACGCGGATCAGGGCGTTGGCGTCCGCAAACAGGAAGCGCGCGAGCGCACGGGCCAGCTCGGTCTTCCCGACGCCTGTAGGACCGGAGAAGATGAATGAGCCGATCGGCCGCTTGGGGTCCTTCAAGCCCGCGCGGCTACGCCGAATGGCGCGCGAGATTACCGCGATCGCCTCGTCCTGGCCTACCACCGTCTGGTGCAGCTCCTCCTCCATGCGGAGCAGCCGCGCCGTCTCGGCCTCCTGCAGCCGCGTCACCGGGATCCCGGTCCAACGAGACACGATGAAGGCGACGCCCTCTTCGTTGATCGTGGGCCGGTGGGTGGCGCGCTCCTTCTCCCACGCCTCCTGCTTGCGGCGGATGTCGGACTGGAGCTCGCGCTCCTGGTCCCGCAGCGCCGCCGCCCGCTCGAAATTCTGGTCGCGGACCGCGCCCTCCTTCTCGCCGTTGATGTGCTCGAGTTTGTCCTTGAGGGCGGCGACTTCGGGCGGCGGCACCTGCGCCGCAAGCCGCGCCCGCGCTCCCGCCTCGTCGATCACATCGATGGCCTTGTCGGGTAAGAACCGGTCGGTGATGTAGCGCTCGGAGAGCTTGGCGGCGGCATCGAGCGACTCGTCCGGGATGATCACCCGGTGGTGCTCCTCGTAGCGCTTCCGCAGACCCTTCAGGATCTCGATCGTCTCGTGGACCGTCGGCGGATCGACGATCACCGTCTGGAAGCGGCGCTCGAGCGCGCCATCCTTCTCGATGTATTTGCGGTACTCGTTCAGCGTGGACGCGCCGACGCATTGCAGCTCACCCCGGGCGAGCGCCGGCTTGAGCATGTTGGACGCGTCGACCGCGCCTTCCGCCGCGCCCGCGCCGACCAGCGTGTGCAGCTCGTCGATGAACAGGATGATGTTGCGGTTCTGGGCGATCTCGTTGATGATCGCTTTGAGGCGCTCCTCGAACTGGCCCCGGTACTTGGTGCCGGCGATCACCGCCGCCATGTCGAGCGACAGCACGCGGTGATCCTTGAGCGCGTCCGGGCACTGGCCGCTCGCGATCAACTGCGCCAGTCCCTCGACGATCGCGGTCTTCCCCACGCCTGGCTCGCCGATCAGCACCGGATTGTTCTTTTTGCGGCGCGACAGGATCTCCATCACGCGCTCGATCTCTTTTTGCCGCCCGATCGTGGGGTCGAGCTGGCCCTCGGCCGCGAGCTGCGTCAAGTCGCGGCAGAAGTGGTCGAGCGCCGGCGTCTTCGACTTTTTCTCGCTCTTCGGGCTCGCTGGCTGCGCGCCCCCACCGGACGGAGCCGGGCCCGAGGGCATCTCGCTGCCCAGCAGCCGCAGCGTTTCGGCGCGCGCCTGCTCGAGGTTGACGCCGGCGTCGGTCAGCACCTGCGCGGCGATGCCCTTCTCCTCGCGCAGCAGGCCGAGCAACAGGTGCTCGGTACCCACGTAGGAGTGGTTCAACTCGCGCGCCTCGCTCATCGCGAGCTCGAGAACCTTCTTGGCCCGTGAGGTGTAGGGGAGATCGGGCCCGGCCGCCGCAGCCGCTTTCCCTTTCTTCACCGTCTCCTCGATCTTCTGCTGGATCTCTTCGAGATCGACGTTGAGATTGGTCAGCACGGCCGCCGCGACGCCTTCGCCTTCGCGGATCAGTCCCAGCAGGATGTGGTCGGTCCCCACATAGTCGTGGTGCAGGCGCGCCGCTTCCTCCCGCGCCATTTGCAAGACCTTGCGCACGCGATCCGTGAAGTTGTAGCCGTTCATCGATCCCCCGCCTCAGACTGCTTCGGTCTCGAGCACGCGGCGCACATAAGTCGCGCGCACCGTCGGCAGCTCAGGATCGCCGCCGGGACGACCTTCGAGCGCCGCGAGGTGCGCAGGCTGGGTGAATATCAACAGCTTGTTGAGTGTGTATACACTCAACCCCGGGATCAGATTCAACCCCACCCCCAACCGCACCCCGCTCAGGAGATTCATCGCCTCTTCAAACGACAGGCTGCGCGCGTACTTAAGTAACCCGTAGGCCCGCCACGTCTTATCCGCGACCTCGGTGGGCGCCTTCTGTAGCAGGATCTCGCGCGCCTGCTCCTCGTACTCGATCACCTGGCGGACGATCTTGCCGAGGTGGTCGAGTAGCTCGTCTTCCGACTTGCCCAGCGTCGTCTGGTTGGATAACTGAAAGAAGTTCCCGACGACTTCGCTGCCCTCGCCGTACAAGCCACGGAAGGTCAGCCCGACCTGGGCCAGTCCTTGCAGTACCTTCCCGATCTCCTTGGTCAAAACGAGGCCCGGCAAGTGGATAAGAACGCTCGCTCGCAGCCCCGTCCCGGCATTCGTCGGGCACGAGGTAAGATAGCCAAATTCGGGATGAAACGCGAAAGGCAGCAAGCTCCCTAGATCGGCATCTATCGCCTCCACTTCGGCATACGCCTCTTCCAGCGCGAATCCCGAACGCATTCCATGCAATCGCAGATGGTCCTCCTCGTTGACCATCACCCCCACCGCTCCCTGCACCAGCAGTGCCGCCCCCGGCCGCGGCCGTGCTTCGCGGTCGAGCCCCGCGAGCTCCTTGCTCACCAGATGGCGCTCGTGCAGGAGCTGGCGCTCTCCCCGCTCGAGCTGGTCGAGCCGGAACGTCACAGCCCCGCCCAGCCGGTCGCTCGCTGCCCCCGCTTCGGCCACGCGCGTGAGCACGGCCGTGCGGTCGGCGTCGCCGGCACGCTGGCTGAAAACGTGGCCTTGCAGGTTGCGCGCGAGCCGGATGCGGGTCGATAGCACGATGCTCGCCTTCGGCCCGGAGGCGTCGAGCCAGCCGATCCCGCCGTCGGGGAGCAGGGATAAATCGATCATTCGAGCACCCGGATCCGGTCGCGCAGCTCGGCGGCGAGCTCGAAGTTCTCGTTCTCGACGGCACGGCGCAGCTGCTCGCGCAGATCCAGCAGGCGGATCCGCGGGTCGGCGGCGTCCCCCGCACCGGGCGGCGCGTAGCGCTCGCCGACGTGCTGGCTCGACCCGTGGAGGCGCCGGAGCAGGTCACGCAGGTGGGTCTCGAACGACTCGTAGCACTGAGCGCACCCCAGCCGCCCGGATTCGCGGAAGTCCTTGAGGGTGCTGCCGCAGGCGGCGCAGCGCAGGCCGTCTGCGGGGGTGGGGAGCAGGCTCGCCCCCCCCTTCCCCATGGCCTGGATGAAGCCGCCGAGCGGTGACTTGAGGATCGAATCGCCGGTCTCGAAACCCTTCTGCTGGGCGCATTGCTTGCACAAGTGTAGCGTCACCTTGGTGTCGTTCTCCACCTTGGTGAGGTGGATTTCCACCTCGCGCTCCTTGCAGTTGTCGCACAGCATCACGGTATCGCGTCCACGGAAGTCACGGCAGCGAGCTTGCCGTCTTCCAGTAGCAAGATTCGGTCCGCTCGGCCGGCCAGCTGCCGGTTGTGGGTGACCACCACGACCGCCGTCTCATACTCGCGTGCCAGCCGGAAGAAGACCTCGTGCAGGCGGTCCGAGTTGGCGTGATCCAGGTTCCCCGACGGCTCGTCGGCGAGCACGAGGCTGGGGTCGTGCACGAGGGCGCGCGCGACGGCGCAGCGCTGCTGCTCCCCCCCGGACAGCTCGGCCGGGCGGTGCGTCATCCGGCCGGCGAGCCCGACCAGCGAGAGCAGCTCCTCGGCTCGGGACCTGGCCCGCCGCGCCGCCGTTCCCCCGATCAGGAGCGGCATCATCACGTTCTCCAAAGCGGAGAATTCCCGCAAGAGATGGTGGAACTGGAAGACAAACCCCAACTTGCGGTTGCGGAGCTCGGCGAGTCCGCCGGCATCCAAGTCGGCGTGGCGCGAGCCGTCGAGCCAGATGTCCCCACTCGTCGGGGAGTCCAGCGCGCCGAGCAGGTGCAGCAGCGTGCTCTTGCCCGCCCCCGAGGCGCCCACAATCGCCACGAACTCCCCGCGGCGGGCCTCCAGCTCCACGCCGCGCAGCACCTCCAGCGGCTGACCGTCGCCGCTGACGAACACCTTGCGGATGCCCCGGGCCTCGAGGAGGGCGGTCATTCGTAGCGAATCGCGGTCACGGGATCGAGGCGCGACGCCTGCACCGAGGGATAGAGGGGCGCGAGCATGGCGACGAGCAGGCTGGCGGCGATGACGGAGAGGGCATCGAGCAGCTGCATACGTACGGGGAGGTGGTCGATGAAGTAGATCGAGGGGTCGATCGGGATCCAGTGGCCCCGGTTCACCATGCCGCCCACCACGAATCCGAGCAGCACGCCCAGCGAGGTTCCGGTCAGCCCGACCAGGATCCCCTGAGCGAGAAAAATCCGCCGGATCGAAGGTTGCTTGAGCCCCATGGCCAGGAGGATGCCGATCTCACGGGTCTTGTCGCGCACCACCATCGTCAGGGTTCCGACCACGTTGAACGCCGCCACCACGCAGATGAGAAACACCACGAAGGCCATGGCGAGTTTCTCGAGCTTCAACGCCGAGAACAGCGACTGGTTCTGCGTCTGCCAGTCGAGCGCGCGATACGGGTAGACGAGCTGACTCTCGAGCTGGAGCGCGAAGGCGCGGGCCTGCCAGGGGTCCGCCAGGCGCACTTCGATTCCGGTCACCGCGGTGTCGAGGCCGGCGAAGCGCTGCGCCACACGGCGATCGAGCGCGACGTAGCTGTTGTCATACTCGTACATCCCGGTGTCGAACAGCCCCGTGACCTCGTAGCGATGGAATTGCGGGACGTAGGCGCCGAGGCTGGGGTTGAATTTGGTTCCCGAGAAGGCCACGAGATTGACGACATCACCAGAGTAGGCCGAGAGTTTGGACGCGAGCCGGGCGCCGAGGGCGATGCCGCCCTCCACGTCGGGCCGCGTGGTCCGAAAGCGGAGGTCACCCTTCGTGAAGTGCTGCGCGAAGCTCGTCACGGCGCGGCGGCCGGTATCGACCTCGACGCCCAGCACGACGACGCCCTCTGCGTAGTCATGACCCGCGCTGATCCCCGCCTGCGTGAGGACGAACGGCGCCGCCGCCTCGACCCCCGGCGTGCGACGCACCCGCTCCAGCACGCGGCGCCAGTCGTCCAGCCGCAGCCCCTCGCCATAGGTGAGGACGCGCAAGTGCGGGTTCGCCACGAGAATCTTGTCCCGCAGGTCGGCCTGGAGGCCGTTCATCACGCCGAGCACGACCACCAGCGCCATCACGCCGACGGTGACGCCGCCGACCGCGATCACCGTGATGAGCGAGAGCAGGCGCGACGAGCGCCGGCTCTGGAGGTAGCGCAGCGCGATCTGCGCCTCGAGGGACGACGGCCGGTAATGCCACAGATACAGCGCGATCGCGACCGCGGCGGCCGCGAGCAGCACGTGCTGCGGCGGGAGGGAGAGGGGGAGCGTCATTCGGGGCGCAACATCGGGAACAGGATGACGTCGCGGATGTTCGTCTGGTCCGCGAGGATCATAAGCAGCCGGTCGATCCCCAGCCCCACGCCGCCGGTGGGGGGCATGCCATACTCGAGCGCGCGCAGAAAGTCCTCGTCGAGCTGCTGCGCCTCCTGGTCGCCGGCGGCGCGCAGCCGCGTCTGCTGCTCGAAGCGGCGGCGCTGCTCCTCGGGATCGTTGAGCTCGCTGAACGCGTTCGCGATCTCTCGCTTCTGGATGAACAGCTCCCAGCGCTCGACGCGCGTCGCATCGCCGCGCTTGAGCTTCGCGAGCGGCGACAGCGCGACCGGATAATCGAGCACGAAGGTCGGCTGCACCAGGGTCGGCTCGACGAAGTTCTTGAAGACCTCGTCGACGAGCTTCGCCCCCGAGAGCGCGTCAGCGTCGGCGACGTCCTTGCGCTCGAGCGCCGCCTGCAGCTCGGCCTCGGTCGCGTGCGCGAGATCGAGGCCCGCCGTCTCGCGCACCAGGGTGTGATAGTCCTTGCTCGCGAACGGCCGGGCGAACGAGAGCGTCGCGCCGTGTCGCTCGAGCGTGGTGGTGCCGAACAGATCGGCCACGAGGCCCGCGAGCATCTCCTCTGTGAGGTCGCGCATCACGCCATAGTCGGCGTAGGCCTGGTACCACTCGGCCATCGTGAACTCGGGATTGTGAAACCGGGACAGCCCCTCGTTCCGGAAGTCGTGACCGATCTCGTACACCTTTTCGAGACCGCCGACGATGCAGCGCTTGAGGTAGAGCTCGTCGGCGATCCGCAGGTAGAAGGTCGCGTCGAGCGCCTCGTAGTGCGTCTTGAACGGCCGCGCCGTCGCCCCGCCGTACAGCGGCTGGAGCACGGGCGTCTCGACCTCGAGGTAGCCGCGCGCGTCGAGGAAGCGGCGCACGTAGCTCACCACGCGGGCGCGCAGCCGGAAGATCTCGCGCACGTCGGGGTGCACGGCGAGGTCGGCGTAGCGCTGGCGGGCGCGCAGCTCCGGGTCGGAGAGCTCGCCGTGCCGCACCCCGCTCGCGTCCTCCTTGCCGAGCGGCAGCGGCCGCAACGACTTGGCGAGCAGGGTGAGCCGCTCGACCCGCACGGTGACCTCGCCGGTCTTGGTGCGGAACAGCGGCCCCTCGACGCCGATCACGTCACCCAAGTCGAGCAGCTTCACCACTTCGTATTGGTCGGCCCCAAGGGCGTCGATCTTGAAATACAGTTGGATCTTGCCGCTGGCATCCTCCAGGTGCCCGAACGTGGTCTTCCCCATCGGGCGGAGCAGCACGAGTCGCCCCGCGAGCCGGTGCACCGTGGCGTCGCCGTCGCGGTATCCGTCGAGCGCCCCGCGTGCGGTGCCCGTGCGGTCGAATCGGTACGCAAACGCCGCCACGCCTCGCTTGATCAGCTCGGCCAGCTTCTCGCGCCGCGCCGCCTCGACGAAGCTCGTCACGCCGCCTTGCTCCCAAAGCGCTTCAAGTACGCTTCGATGAACGGATCGAGATCGCCGTCCATCACCTTCTGCACGTCCGACACCTTCAGCTCCGTGCGGTGGTCGTTCACCAGCGTGTAGGGCTGGAACACGTAGGAGCGGATCTGGTTGCCGAAGGCGATGTCGGTCTTCTGCTTGTCGTGCTCAGCCTTCTTCGCCTCGCGCTCCTTGACGGCGCGCTCGTAGAGGCGTGCCTTCAGCATCTTGAGCGCCGTCGCCTTGTTCTTGAACTGACTGCGCTCGTTCTGGCATTGGACGACGATGCCGGTCGGGAGATGCGTGATGCGCACCGCCGAAGACGTCTTGTTGACGTGCTGGCCGCCCTTGCCCGAGGCGCGGAACACGTCGACGCGCAAATCGTCGTCCTTGATCTCGATCTCGATGTCGTCGTCCACCTCTGGATATACCATCACCGATGCGAACGAGGTGTGACGGCGGGACTGCGCGTCGTACGGCGAGATCCGGACCAACCGGTGTACTCCGATCTCCGCCTTGAGCAGGCCGTAGGCGTACTGGCCGCGAATCTCGATCTCGGCCCGCTTGATCCCCGCCTCCTCGCCCGTTTCCAGGTCGAGCACCGCAACGACGAACCCGTGCCGCTCCGCCCAGCGCGAGTACATCCGCATCAGCATCTCCGCCCAGTCCTGCGACTCCGTGCCTCCCGCCCCGGGATGGATCGTGAGCAGCGCATCGCGCAGGTCGTCGGGGCCCTGGAGCATGTTCTGGAGCTCGAGCGCCTCGAGCTGGGCGGCGATGGCGTCGGCCTCCTGCTCCAGCTGCCGCTGCATCGCGAGGTCTACGTTGGGCTCCGACTCGAGCAGCTCGTTGAGCTCGCGCGCCTCGTCGACGCGCTTGCGGAGCGCGTGGTATGGCTCGAGCCAGCGCTTGAGCGTCTTGGCCTCCTCGACCACCTGGCGAGCCCGCTCTTGGTCCGCCCAGATGGTCCCTTCCGCCATGGCGTGCTCCACCTCGCCCAGCCGCTTGCTCTTCCCCGCTACGTCAAAGGAAGCTCCGCAGCTCGACGAGACGGCGGTCCAGGTCCTCCAAGCGTTCCGATAGCGCCACGGTCATTCCCTCAAAAGATCTTGTTGCCCCCAGCCAGAATCTCGTTCAGAGCCTCGCTCCAGAACGGCGTGCCCTTGGCCATCTCGGCGCCGATCTGCTCGACGTACTCCTGCCAGCTCTTCTCGATCTCGTCCTTGAAGAGCTGCGGCAGGGTGCCGTCGCGCAGCCCCTGCTGGCGCTTCTCCGGATGATACACGACGAGGTCCGACACGAGCGCGCGTGCGAGACGGCGCGCCTTTTGTTTCGGATCCTGCACCATGAACGGATTCACGGGGCGCAATGGTCCCGTCATCCGCTGTCCAGGAGCGGCCCCCGCGACGGCAGCGGGCGCCGCGGGCGCGCGGGGCACGGGCGGAGGGGAGGGGGGGGCGCCCGCCGGGGCAGCGGGCGGGGCCACGGGCGGCCGGAACGCGGGCCCAGCGGCCGGCGCTGCCGGCGCGCGCGACGGGGGCGACGGGGGCGACGCCGGCGGAGCCGGACGCATCACGGGCGCGGCGGGTGGCGGCCTCACCGGCGCCGGCGGCGGCGCGGGACGCGCGGGCGCAGGGGGGGGCGGGGGCGCCGCAGGGCGCGCGCGCGCCGGCGGCGGCGACGCCGACGGAGGGAGCGGAGCCCGGGGCGCGGCGGGCGCGCGCGAAGGGGGCGGCGGGGAGGGCGCGGGGGGCGGGGGTGGCGGCGCAGGCGGCGCCGGCGTGACCGCGGGCCCCGAGAAACGCGGCATGGCTTGAGGCTTCATGGCAGGCGGCGCCGGAGCAGGAGCCGCCGGGGCAGAAACGGCGGCCGCCGACCCAGCTGACGCCCGCAGGGCTGACGCAGCGGGGGCGGGGGCAGCCGTCTCCGCCCCGGACGCGGACACCGGGAACACGCTGCTGCACACCGCACAGCGCGCGCGCACGCCGCCGGCCGGGACCTTGGCGGGATCCACCCGATACACCGTTCCGCACGCCGGGCAGGTGACGTTCACCGCGGGCCGCCTTCGTCCAGCTCGGGGTCGTGGCGGCGGTCGACCACGAACACCGACCCCGGCTGCGTCTTGGCGTAACTCTTCATTTCCGTTGCGAGCTCGCTCACCTGCGCCGGATGGGCGAACCGGCGGTGCTGGTTGGTGACGATGCCGATCGACAGCGTCATTAGCGGCACACGATGGAGCTGGCCGCGGCGATCTTTGCCAAAATAGTACCCCGCGCGCCGGTCCTGCTCGTTGTACTGGTACGGGATCAGCGTGTCGAACACCTCCAGCACCTCGCCGCACACGTCGGTGATCGGGTCGAAGGGGATGACGAAGATGAAATCGTCCCCCCCGATGTGCCCTACGAAGCCGCGGTTGCCCAGCATCCCCTTCACCACGTCGTGCAGGATGCGGGACAGGATGTAAATGACCCGATCCCCGTCGTTGTAGCTGTAGCGATCGTTGTACTCCTTGAAGTGGTCCAAGTCCGCGTAGCACACGGCGAACAGCTCGCCGTTCTCCATCCGCCGCCGGATCTCGCGCTCAATCTCGGTCGTGCCGGGCAAGCGGGTCGACGGGTTCACGGCGACGTCCCGCGCGGTGCGAGCCATGAGTCCGTCCAACCGAATGGCCTGCTCCGCCGGCTCGAACAGCGGCGTGATCACCTCGTCCGCGCCGGCGGCAAACCACTGTTGCACCCGCTCGGTGGCGTGGCGGCTGGCGAGCACAGCCAGCGGCACGATCGCCGAGTAGGAGTCGGCCTTGAGCCGGGTGCACAACTCCAGCCCCTGAGGCCCCCCATCGGCGTCGATCACGACCAGCCGGGGCAGCGAGCGGAGCACCATCTGCTCGACCTCGCCCGGGTCGGGGAGCGGCACGACCGTGAGGTCTCGCCCGTCGACCCAGCGCGCCAGAAAGTCAGGTACCGAACGACCGGTCGGCGAAAAGAAGAGAATCGTGGGGCGCGGATCGCGCACCGGGTTCCTCGCGTAAAGGTCGAGCGGGCCTAAACTTAGGCCGCTTACCCTCGCGTGTCAAATAAACAGCACCGCGAGCGCGAGCAGGGCGTACACGGCGAGCAGCTGGGCCCCCTCGAACCAGTGTGACTCCCCGTCGAGCCCGATGATCGTGACAATCAGCGCGGCGAGCCCGAGGGCCACGACCTCGAACGTGGTGAAGATCAGGTTCATGGGCCGGCCCATGAGCGCCCCCACGCCCACCAGCAGCGGAGCGACCAGCAGCGCCACTTGCGTGCTCGAGCCGAGCGCGATGTGGAGCGCGAGGTCGGTGTGGCCGCGGCGCGCCACCACCACCGCGGTGGCGTGCTCGGCGGCGTTGCCGATCAGGGGGATCACGATGAGCCCGAGGAACAGCTCCGACAACCCGACGCGCGTGACGACGGCCTCGGTCGCGTGCACGAGAATCTCGCTCTCGAGTGCGACGAGCGCCGTGGCGGCACAGAGGACCCCGACGGCGACGCCGCTGCCGTAGGACGGCGGCGCCGGGTGGCCCTCGGGCTCGCCGCCGAACAGCTGCCGGTGGGTGACGAGCGAGAACACGAGGCTCAGCGCGTACGTCAGCCCCAGCACCAGCGCGACGCCCTCGGAGAGGTGGAGTGCGATCTCGGGCGCGGCTGCGGGGTGCGCCTGCGCAAACAGCGCCGGGACCACGAGCCCCACTACCGCGAGCAGCAGCATCGCGCCGCCCGTGCCGGCGGTGGCGCGATTGAAGGTGATGGTGGGCCGGGTCACGCCCCCTGCCACGAGGGCGAGCCCGAGGATGAGCAGCAGGTTGCCGAGGATCGACCCGATGAGCGACGCCTTCACGAGATCGACCAGGCCCGCCCGCAGCGCCACGACAGCGACGATCAGCTCCGCGGCATTGCCAAAGGTGGCGTTGAGCAGGCCTCCGGTCGCGGCGCCGGTGCGGGCGGCGAGCACTTCCGTCGCCACGCCCATCTCGGCGGCGAGGGGGACGACCGCGAGCCCCGCCGCCGCGAACACGGCGAGCGCGGGGGCGCCGAGCCAGGCGAGCACCCACGAGACGGGGATGGCGACGAGCAGCCAGCGCACCCCCGCCATTCAGAATTCCACCGACACACGCACCGCGGTGACCGGGCCGACCATGGTGTGGAGCGCCGTGCGCCGGCCGGCCGCCGCCGACAATCGGCTCGAGATGAGGGCATCCACCGCGCTCGCCACGTGGTTGGCCAGCAGCACACCGACGACGTTCTGGGCCGTGCGGAACGCGTCGTCGCTCCGCCGGATCGTCTCCCGGAACACGTCCTGCTCGAGCGGCTTGTTACGCCACGACCAGACGAAACCGGGCCCCACCGCATGGTCCTGGTAGAACTGGACGGCGCGCACGTATTCGGGGGACATCGGGTCAGGCGGCACGTTGGGGTCGGGCCAGAAGGTGCGGCGCGCCAGCAGCCACACCGAGCCGTTGTAGGTCGCGGTGTCGGTCTCCGGCGCGAAGGCCGCGCCGGGCTCGCGGTCGAACTGGCCGCTTTCGGTGAACCGTTCCATGGTCTCGTAGTACTCGAACACCGTATCGCGGCGTGTGGCGACAAAGGCCCGCCGCGCGACCTCGAAGGCCAGATCGCGCGACTGAGCGGCCTCGCGCTGAGCCTCGTGCGTCAGCTGAATGATGCGCGCGAGCGAGTACAGCTCGATCGCGAGGTACACCACGCCGCGGTCCTGGCGCGCGAGCAGCTGTCCGGTGCCGGGGAGTACAAGCGATGCCGCGGGCCACACCCAGGACGGGGCGCGGCGCGGCGGGGCCGGCGGGGGCGGGGCCGGGGCCGGAGGCGCGCCCGAATCGGGCACCTGGCCCACGGCGGCGCACCACCACGACACCAGGGCTGGCGCGAGCAGCAGCGCGCGGGTGACGCCGCGCACTTCAGAACACCACGCGGAAGGAGAAAAAGGTCGGATTCTGGGCGACCAGGTCCGAGCCCGTGAGGAAAGCACGCGCCAGGTCCACGCCGATCGAGCCGGTCGTCACGCCCTGGTAGCCGACGTCGATGCCCACGCGCATCTCCGAGTCCCCATAGCTCCCCCACGGGCTGTCCACGTCCGCGGCGACCTTGAGATCGAGCCGCTCCGCGTGGGCCAACCCGGCGGCCCCGGGGAGCAGAATCCGATAGGCCGCGCCCACCACGAGGCGCGCCGGTAGGGGGTCGGCCTGGTCGCGATTGTTCACCTGGAGCTTGAACCCGACGTTCTTCACCGCGACCGCAACGTGCAGCGCGCCGGCCGGCCCGACCGTGAACTGGCCGCCCACATCGACCGCGTGCGTCACGCCATGGCCGTTCGGGAAGCCGCTACAGTCGCCCGAACAGTCGACGACGAACTCGACCAGCTTGTAGTTGATGCCGAGCGCGACCGAGCCGCCGAGCTCGGTGGCGTAGGAGGCGAGGAACTCGATGTTCCGGGGCGCGATGCGCGCGACGGTGTTGTCGGCCGAATCGGTGCGCTCGAGGTCGCCGTAGTCGACCAGATACACCGCGCCGCCCAGCACGCCGAAGCCGTGCGAGGGATAATAGGCGGTGAGCGCGTGCGTCGCGCCGGCTGCCAGCGACGCGGTGTTGAGCGCGAACTCGCTGTGCTCGAGCGTCGCGAGCCCGGCGGGGTTCCAGAACGCCGCCTCCCCGCGCCCATCCAGTGTTGCGGCGGTCTGACCCATCGCGACGGCCTGCGCGCCGACTGGAAAGAGAAGGAAGAGGGCGCCGGAGTTGTTGGCGAGCTCTTGACCGGACAGTCGGACGGTCAGACTGACGGACAGCATGCCCAGGACGAGCCCGAGCCTGCGTCCGACTGTCCGACGGTCCGACCGTCCGTCAGAAGTGTTTCGCCTCATCGATCAGCATGATCGGGATGTCGTCTTCGACCGCGTAAATCAGGCGGCAGGCGTGGCAGATGAGCTCTTCCTGCGGCGCGGTGCGGTATTGCAGCGGCCCCTTGCATTTGGGGCAGACGAGGATCTCCAAGAGGTCGGGCGCGAGACTCATCCGGCGTACCCCAGGCGCTTGAGCGACGGTTCATGGCGCCGCCATTTGGGCAGCACCTTCACGTGCAGCTCGAGGTAGACGCTGCCACCGAGCAGCGCGGCGATCTTGGCGCGGGCCGCTGCCCCGAGCGCTTTGATCGTGCGCCCCCCTTCCCCGATGACGATGCCCTTTTGACTGTCCCGCTCGACGTACACCACCGCCCGAATATATACCGGCTCTGAGCCCTCCCGGAACTCGTCGATCTCGACCGCGACCGAGTAGGGCAGCTCCTCGTGCAGTAGCTCGAACGCAGCCTCGCGCACGAACTCCGCCGCAAAGAAGCGCGTCGGCTGCGTGGCCATCTCGGCGGGGTCGTAGTGAAACGGGCTCTCGGGCAGGTGCTCGCGCAGCGCGGCGAGCAGCGCATCGAGGCCTTCGCCCCGCACCGCCGCCACGACCACCCCGTCGGACCGTCGGACCGTCGGACGGTCGGACGGTAGGACCACGTCAGCCTTGGTGTAAACTGTGACGATGGGCGCCTTGGGCAGTCGGTCGAGCCTCGCGAGCTGCTCGAGCGGCGGCGCGGGGAATTCGGCGAGCGGATGCAGATACGCGATCGCGTCGGCGTCGGCGATCCCGCGCAGCGCCGCGGCACGCATCGCTTCGTGTAGCTTGTACTCGGGCTCGAGCAGGCCGGGCGAATCGGTGAAGATGAACTGCGTGTCGTCGCGCGTGAGCAGGCCCACGACCGGGCGGCGGGTGGACTGGGGCTTGGGCGAGACGATCGCCAGGTGCTCGCCGATCAGGGCGTTCAAGAGGGTCGACTTGCCGACGTTGGGCCGCCCCGCCAACACCACGACGCCACACCGAGTCATGCGCGGAAAGGAACGGCGTGGCGCCGAAACGTCAAGCAGCGGCGCAAGACAGAGGCGTCACGCAGAACCGTGGTACGGTTTTGCGTGACGCCTCTGTTGGACGTTTCCGCGCGACGTCTCTTGCTTGACGTCGTTCTGCATTTGGAAAGCTGGCGGCGGCCTACTCTCCCACGACCTCGCGATCGCAGTACCATCGGCGCTGACAGGCTTAACGACCGTGTTCGGGATGGGAACGGGTGTGGCCCTGTCGCGCTAGTCGCCAGCAAAGCTGAGAACTGATAAGGGTGTGTGTGATGCCGAGGCTCACCTCGAGACCGAGAAGAGATCAAGCCTCACGGGCAATTAGTACGGCTCGGCTCAAGCGCTCACGCGCCGTGCACCTGCCGCCTATCAACCTGGTAGTCTCCCAGGGCCCTTCAGGGGTCTTGCGACCCGGGAGTGTTCATCTTGGGGAGGGTTTCCCACTTAGATGCATTCAGCGGTTATCCCCGCGCGACATCGCTAACCGGCGTTGCGCCTGGCGGCACAGCCGGGACACGAGAGGTCGCTTCGTCCGGGTCCTCTCGTACTACGGACGACGCCCCTCAACACTCCACCGCCCGCACCGGATACAGACC
>QHTT01000051.1 GCA_003220935.1 Gemmatimonadota bacterium | reverse complement strand
GGCGTCGCCCCCGCCGGGCTCACCGTCGCCGTCACGACCACGCCGCTCTGGCTGACGGGGTTGCCGTTGGCGTCCTCGAGCTGCAGCACCGGCTGCTGAGCCAGCGCCACCCCGTTCTGCGCGGTGCCGGACGGCGCCGTGGTGAAGGCGACCCGCCCCGCCGCCCCGGCGGTGCCGTCGGCGGTGAAGGTCACCGGGTTGCCGCTGATCCCCGACCCGGCCGCCGTGGCCGTGAGCGTGTTGGTCCCTGCCGTGGGGCCGAGGGTCCACGACGTCAGCGCCGCGATCCCGCTGCCGTTGGTCGTCACCGGCGTCGTCGGATCGGCCGTGCCGCTGCCCGAGGCCACGTGGAAGGTCACCGCCAGGCCCGCCACCGGATTGCCGCTCGCGTCGTGCACGATCACCGCCGGGGGCGTGGCGACTGCGGTCCCCACCGTCGCCGACTGATTGTTCCCGGCGTTGACGGCGATCTCCGCCGCGGGGCCGGCGGTCACGGTGACACTCGCAGTCTGTGTGATCCCGATGCCGTTGATCGTGGCCGACACTGTCTTCGTTTCGGCCCTGGTGGAGCTGAGCGTGCCGGTCGCGACGCCGCTCCCGTTGGTCGCCGCAGCGGGCTGACTCAGGTTATTGCCGTCACCCGTCGCCGCCAGGACCACCGTCGCTCCGCTCACCGGGTCGCCCGCCGCGTCGCGGGCCGTCACCGTGATGGTGGTGGTCTGGCCCGCGGCCACCGTTACCGGAGCCGCCGTGACGCTCGACTGGGCCGCGGAAACTGCGCCCGCCGCGACGTTGAAGGCGGTGCTGGTCGCGGGGCTCAGCCCGCTCGCCGACGCGACCAGGGTGTAGCCCGTTCCGGCTCGGTCGACGCTCAAGTTCGAGAACGTCGCGACGCCCGAGACGGCGGCGACGGGCCCGACGCCCGACAGGATCGCGCCCGCCGGGTTCGCGCCGAGCGCCATCGTTACGCCGTTCGTGGCGCTCGACACCCGGTTGTCGAACTGGTCCCGGATCTCGACCTCGGGCGGCGGTGTGATGACGGCGCCCGCGGTCGCGTTGCCGGGCGGTACGAGGAAGACGAGCTTCGCCGCGGTCGCCGGATTCACGGTCACTGTGGCCTGCTGCGCGATGGCCGTGCCACCCACAGTTGCGGACACCGTCTTGGCCTCGGCGACGGTGGAGCTGAGCGTGCCGCTGGCGACGCCGCTGGTGTTCGTTGGCCCGGCCGGCTGGGTCAGCGTGTTGCCGTTGCCCGTCGCTGTGAGCGTGACCGTCTTCCCGCCGATCGGGTTGCCGAAGCCGTCCAGCGCGGTCACCGTGATCGTCGCCGCGCTGCCGCCGCTCGAGGCGCTGATCGTGCTCTGCGACGCCGTCACCGTCGTGCGCGACGCGCTGACCGCGCCGGGGCGCGAGGTCGCGAGAAAGTTCAGCGGACTCCCCACGCCCGTGGCCTGGACCGCCTGCGTGCTGTCGGTGGCGGTCATCCGCGTTCCCAGCGTCCACTGCGTGGAGGCGAGGCCGTTGGCATCGGTCGACACGGTCGTGGGCGCGACCGAGCCGCCGCCGTCGATCACGGTCCAACTGACCGTGACGTTGGCGACGGGGTTGTTGAAGTCGTCGGTCACCTTCACCGACAACGGCACGGGGAGCGTCGCCCCCACCGTATCCTTCTGCAGGTCGCCGCCGGTCTTGGTCATGCGGGATGCGCCCGCAATCGTCGCCGTGATGGTGAACGTCACGGTGGCCGGTCCACCGCTGAGCGTCGCGGTGGCCGTGGTGGTCTGGGTCCCCGGCACGACGCCCAGCGTCCGTGTAGTCGTCGCGTGACCGTTCACGTCCGTGGTGGAGGAGGTCGGGTTCACCGATCCGCCACCGGTAGCCGCCTGCCAATCGACCCGCACGCCCGAGACGGGGTTGCCGCGCGCGTCGGTCACCAGCACCTCGTGCGGCGTGGCGAGCGTCGAGCCGACCTGCCCGCTGAGGTTGTCACCCGAGCTCTTGGTCAGCGACGCCGGCGCGCCCACTGTAGCTGTCGCCGTGAACGTGACCGGGCTGCCCGTGAGTCCGGGCGCCGTCGCCGTGAGCGTGTTCGCGCCCGCGGTGGGGCCGAGCGTCCACGACCGCACGGCGGCGACGCCGTCCGTGCCCGTGATGACCGGCGTCGTGGGGTCTACCGTCCCGTTGCCGGTCGCGACGGCGAAGCTGACCGAAACGCCGCTCACGGGATTGCCGCTCGCGTCCTTCACGACCGCCGCCGGCGGGATCGCGACCGCCGTCCCCGCGACGGCCGACTGGTCATTGCCCGCGCCGACGGCGATCGTCGCGGCGGCGCCGGCGCTCAGCGTGATCGTGCCGGACGTGGCAGGGGTGAGGGGGGACGCTCCGAAGCTCAGCGTGTAACTCCCCACGGTTCCGGTGAGCGTGAGGCCGCCGAAACTGGCGACGCCGCTCGCGTTGGTCGTGGCGGACGCGTTGGCGAGCGCGGCGCCGGCCGGACCACTCGCCACCGTCGCCGTCACGACCACGCCGGCCTCGCCGACCGGGTTGCCGCCCGCATCCTGCAGCTGGAGCACCGGCTGCTGCGCCAGCGGGGCGCCGCTCTGCCCCGCGCTCGAGGGCTGGGTGGTGATGCTGAGGCGCGCGGCCGCGCCCGCCGTACCGGTCGCCGTGAAGGTGACCGGATTGCCGCTGATCCCCGACCCGGCGGCGGCGGCGGTGAGCGTGTTGGCGCCCGCAGCAGACCCCAGCGTCCACGACGTCGCAGCCGCGACTCCGTTCGCGCCGGTCGGAACCGGGGACGTCGGGTTCACCGACCCGCCCCCCGAAGCGACCGCGAAGGTCACGCTGATGCCCGCCACCGGATTGCCGCTCGCGTCGCGCACGATCACCGACGGCGGCGTGGCGACGGCGCTCCCGGCCGGGGCCGATTGGTCGTTGCCGGCGTCGACGGCGATCGCCGCCGCTGGGCCGGCGCTCACGGCGATCGCACCCGAGGCCACGCCGGTGAAGCCCGTCGCGCTGAAGCCGAGCGTGTAGCTCCCCACGGGTCCCGCGATCGCCACGTCGCTGAAGCTCGCCGTGCCGGTGGCGTTGGTGGTCGCGCTCGTCGTCCCGCCCAGCGTCGACCCGCTCGGCCCGGAGGCGATCGCCACCGTGACGGAGACGCCGACCTGGCTCACGGGATTCCCGTTCGCGTCCCGGAGCTGGATGACCGGCTGCTGCGCCAACGACACGCCGCTCTGCGCCGTGCTCGAAGGCTCGGTGCTGATACTGAGCCGCGCGGCCGCGCCCGCCGTGCCCGTCGCCGTAAAGGTGACCGGATTGCCGCTGATCCCGGACCCGGCGGCGGTGGCGGTGAGCGTATTGCTGCCCGCCGTGGCGCCCAGGGTCCAGGAGGTCGCAGCTGCGACGCCGTTCGCGCCGGTCACGACCGGAGCCGTCGGCTCCACGGACCCGCCGCCCGTGGCGACGGCGAAGGTCACGCTGACGCCCGCCACGGGATTGCCGCTCGCGTCGCGTGCGAGCACCGACGGAGGCGTAGCGACCGCTGTGCCCGCGGTCGCCGTCTGGTTGTTGCCGCCGTTCACGCCGAGTGACGCGACGGCGCCGGCGCTCAAGCTGATCGTCCCGGAGGTGGCCGTTGCGAGCCCGGAGGCCTCGAAGCGCAGGGTGTAGCTGCCCGCCGTGCCGCTCAATCTGAGCCCGCTGAAGCTGGCGGCCCCGTTCGAGCCGGTGGTGGCCGTGGCGTTGCCCAGTGTCGCGCCGCTCGGTCCGGAGGCGATCGAGGCCGTGACGGTGGTACCGCTCTGGTTAATGGGGTTGCCGTTGGCGTCCTGCACCTGCAGCACCGGCTGCTGAGCGAACGGCACGCCGTTCTGCGCGGTGCTCGAAGGCGGGGTGGTGAGCGCGAGCCGCGCGGCCGCACCTGGCGTGCCGGTGGCCGTGAACGTCACCGGGCTCCCCGTGAGGCCGGCGGAGCTGGCGGTGAGGGTGTTCGTCCCCTCCGTGGGGCCGAGGGTCCACGACGTCGCGGCGGCGATGCCGTCAAGCCCCGTGGCGACGGGGCTCGTCGGGTTGACGCTGCCGCCGCCCGACGCGACCGCGAAGGTCACGCTGACGCCCTGCACCGGGTTGCCGTGCTGATCCCGTACCAGCGCCGCCGGTGGCGTCGCGACGGCCGTGCCCGCCGGCGCCGACTGGTTGTCGCCGGCGTGCAGCGCGATCGAGCTGGCGCTGCCCGCCGTCCCCGTGGCCGTGAACGTCACTGGGCTTCCCGTGAGACCCGGTGCGGTCGCGGTGAGCGTATTCGTCCCGGCGCTCGGGCCGAGCGTCCACGACGTCACCGCCGCGATACCGCTGCCGTTGGTGGTCACGGCGGTCGTCGGGTCGACCGAGCCGTTCCCTGATGCCACTGCGAACGTGACCGCGACTCCTGCCACAGGATTATTGAACTGATCCCGCACGATCACGGACGGCGGCGTCGCCACGGCCGTCGCGACCGTGGCGGTCTGGCCGTTGCCCCCCTTGATCGCGATCTGCGTCGCCGCGCCCGTGGTCCCCGTGGCCGTGAACGTCACCGGGCTGCCGGACAGCCCGCTCGCAGTCGCCGTGAGGGTGTTGGTTCCGGGGGTGGTGCCGAGCGTCCACGAGCTGACGGCGGCGACCCCGCTCGCGTCGGTGGTCACCGGAGTGGTCGGGTTCACCGTGCCGCTCCCGGAGGCGGGGGCGAAGGTCACCGCGACGCCCGCGACGGGATTGTTGAACTGATCGCGCACCAGCACCGACGGCGGGGTCGCGACCGCAGTTCCGGCCGGGGCCGTCTGGCTATTCCCAGCGTTGAGCGCGATCTGCGTCGCTGGTCCGGCGGTCCCCGACGCGCTGAACGTCACCGGGCTCCCGGTCAGGCCTGTGGCGCTGGCCGTGAGGGTGTTCGTCCCCGCCGTGTGGCCCAGCGTCCAGGAGGTCACGGCCGCGATGCCGCTCGCGTTGGTCGTGACCGGTGTCGTGGGGCTCACTGTGCTACCGCCGGGCCCCGCTGCGAACGTGACGGGCACGCCCGCGACGGGATTGTTGAACTGATCCCGTACGAGCACCGACGGTGGCGTCGCCACCGCCGTCCCGACCGTGGCGGTCTGGTTGTTCCCGGCGTTGATCGCGATCGACGTCGCGGGGGCGGTCGTGACGTTGAACAACGCGCTCGTCGTCGCTGTGAGCGGCGCCGAGCTCGCTACCAGCTGGTAGCCGTTCGCCGCGCGGTCCACGGTGATGTCGTCGAACGTGGCCACGCCGTTCACGGCGGTGCGCGGCAGCGTGCCTCCCAAGGTGGCGCTGCCCGGGTTCGGGTTGAGGGCGAGCATGATGCCCGGCGTGGCCGCCGTGGCGCGATTCTGGAATTGATCGCGCACTTCCACCTGGATCGGGGGCGCGATGGCTACGCCCGCCGCGACGTTGCTCGGCTGCACGATGAAGTCGAGGCTCGCCGCCGCCGCGGGGCTCACCGTCACCGTGGCCTGCTGGGTGATCGCGGTGCCTGCGACCGTCGCCGACACGGTCTTGCCCTGAGCCACGGTGGAGCTCAACGTCCCGCTGGCGACGCCGCTCGCAATGGTCGTGTCGGGCGACGGCTGGACCAGCGCGTTGCCGGTGCCGGTCGCCGCGAGCACGACGGTCTTGCCGCGAATCACGTTGCCGTACGGGTCGCGCGCCGTCACGGTGATCGTGCTCGCGCTGCTCCCGGTCGACGCGGTGATCGTCGCGGGAGACGCCACCACGGTGGTCTGGGACGCGCTCACCGGACCGGGGACGGTGAAGCCAGTGAAGTTCACCGGTGATCCCACCCCCGTCGCCTGCACCACCTGGGTGCTGTCGGTGGGGGTCATTCGCGTGCCGAGTGTCCAGCTGGTGGACGCGATGCCGCTCGTGTTCGAGGTGGTGATCGCCGGATTCACCGACCCGCCCCCGTCCACCACCGACCATGAGATCTGCACACCCGCGACCGGGTTGTTGAACTGGTCCGCCACGCGCACCGACAACGTCGTGGGCAGCGTGGACCCGACGACGCCAGTCTGGCGGTCGCCGCCGTTCAGCGTCATCTGGGTGGCGCCCGCCACGGTGGCGGTGATCGTGAAGGTGACCGGCGTGAGGCCGGCGGCGCCGGCCGTAGTCGTCTGGGTCCCGGGAGTGGCGCCGAGGGTGCGAATCGTGCTGGCGTGCCCGTTTACGTCGGTCTGTGAAGTCGTCGGGTTCACCGAGCCGCCGCCCGAGGCGGCCGCCCAGCTCACGGTCACGTTGGGAACCGGGTTGCTGTTCGCGTCCGTCACCAGCACCGTGTGCGGCGTGCCCAGCGTGGTGCCGACCTGACCGGTCAGCCCGTCACCCGAGAACTTGGTGAGATGTGCCGGTGCGCCGGGCGCGCCGGTGGCGGTGAACGTGACCGGGCTGCCGGTGAGCCCGGGGGCGGTCGCGGTGAGGGTGTTGGTTCCGGCGGTCATCCCCAGCGTCCAGCTGCCCACCGTCGCGATCCCGCTCGCGTTGGTTATCTGGTTCGCGCCGGTGATGCTGCCGCCGCCCCCCGCCTCGGCGAAGGTGACGGCCACGCCCTGGACGGGGTTGCCGCTGGCGTCCTTCACGATCACCGACGGGGGCACCGCGACCGCCGTGCCCGTCGTCGCTGTCTGCTGGTCACCCGCGTTGACCGCGATCTGGGTCGCCGCGCCCGCAGTCACGTCCACCGTCGCTGACGTGACACCGGTGAAGCCCGTCGCGCTGAAGCCGAGGGTGCGCGGGCCCACGGTTCCGATGATGGACAGGTTGGTGAACACCGCGGTGCCGGCGGAGTTGGTCGTCGCCGTCGCTGTGCCGCCCAGCGTTCCGCCGCCCGAGGCGATCGCGGCCGTGACCGTCGTCCCGCTCTGACTCACCGGGTTGCCGGACGCGTCCTCGAGCTGTACGACCGGTTGCTGCGGGAAGATCACGCCGCTCTGGACGGTGCCGGACGGTTGCGTCGCCATCGCGAGCCGCGCGGCCGCTCCGGCCGTGCCGGTCGCCGTGAAGCTCAGGGGGTTGCCGGTGATCCCGCTGCCGCTCGCCGTCGCGGTGAGCCGGTTCGTGCCGGCCGTGGTGCCGAGCGTCCAGGACGTCACCGCCGCGATCCCGTCCGCGCCGGTCGTCACCGGGGTAGTCGGGTTGACGCTGCCGCCCCCCGCCGCCACCGCGAACGTCACCGCCACGCCGGCCACCGGATTGTCGAACTGATCCCGCAGCACCACGGCGGGCGGCGTCGGCACCGCGGATCCCGCGGGCGCCGACTGGTTGTTCCCGGCGCTGACGGCGATGGAGGCCGGGGCGGCCGCCCTGGCGGTGGCGGTGAACGTGACCGGGCTGCCAGTCAGGCCCGCCGAGCTCGCGGTCAGAGTGTAGCCGCCGGTCGTTCTGCCGAGCGTCCAGCTCCCCACGGTGGCGATGCCGCTCGCATTGGTGGTCTGGTCCGCACCCGTGATGCTGCTGGTTCCCGACCCCGACCCCACGGCGAACACGACCGCCACGCCGGCGACCGGGTTGTTGAACTGGTCACGCACGATCACTGCGGGTGCAGTGGCCACCGCCGTGTTCACGGTCGCCGTCTGATTGTCGCCAGCGCTCAGGGCGATGCTGCCGGCGCCGCCGGCCGTGCCGGTGGCGGTGAACGTGACCGGGCTGCCCGTGAGCCCGCTCGCCGTCGCCGTCAGCGTGTTGGTCCCCGCGGTCGTGCCGAGCGTCCAGCTGCCCACGCTGGCGATGCCGCTCGCGTTGGTGGTCTGGCTCGCCCCGGTGATGCTGCCGCTGCCGGGCGCGACCGCGAACGTGACCGTCACGCCGCCGACCGGATTACCGCCCCCGTCCTTCACGATCACGGACGGCTGGATCGGGACCGTGCCCCCCACCGGCGCCGTCTGCTTGTCGCCGCCGTTGATCGCGATCTGCGTGGCGGGCCCCGCCGTCACGGTCACAGTCGTCGACGTGACCGTGCCGAGCTGGGGTGCTGTGAAGCTCAGGGTGCGCGCGCCCGCGATGCCCGTGATGGTGAGGTTGGTGAACGTCGCCGTGCCCGAGTTGTTGGTGGCGATCGGGTTCGCGCCGCTCAACGCGGGGCCTCCGCTCGCGAGCGCGGCCGTCACCGCCACGCCGCTCCGATGCACCGCGTTCCCGGCGGCGTCGTGCAGCTGCAGGACCGGCTGCTGCGGGAACGCGCTGCCACTCTGCACGCTGGCCGATGGCTGCGTGACGATCGCGAGTGCGCTCGCCGGCCCCGCCGCCAGCGTGATGCCGTTCGAGCTGACCGGGGCCAGCCCCGAGGCGACGAAGCTCAGCGTGTAGCTCCCCGTCGGCCCGCTGATGGCGAGCCCGCTGAACGTGGCGCGGCCGCTCGAGCTCGTCGTCGCGCTGGCCGAGGCCAGCGTCGCGCCGCTCGGCCCCGACGCGATGACCGCGGTGACGACCACGTTCGGATCGGCGACCGGGTTGCCGCTCGGGTCCTGCACCTGGACGGCGGGCTGTGTGGAGAAGGCGACGCCGCTCTGCGCGGCGGCCGACGGCTGCGTCACCATGGCGAGCTTCCCGGCCGCGGCGGTCGTGATCTCGAATGGCGCGCTCGTCTGGCTCAGGGCGCCGGTGCTCGCCCGCAGCGTGTAGCCTTGCCCCACGCGCTCGATCGTGAGGTTCGCGAACGTGGCCACACCGTTCACCGCGGGGAGCGTGGTGGTGCCGCCTAGTGTGCCGCCGGCGGGGTTCGTGGCGAGCGTCACCGTCACGTCGCCGGTGAAGCTCACCACCGTGGCGCCGAGCGCATCCTGCGCCGTCACCTGCACCGCCGGGGTGATCGCCGCGCCGGCGGCGGTCGTGCTGGGCGGTACGGTGAAGGCGAGCTGCGTCACCGTCACGGCGACCCGGAAGTCCGAAACCGTTTCGGCGTTGCCGCCGAACGCGGCCCAGGGGCCGGCGCGCCCGGTCTGGTCCACCGCGCGCGCCTGCCAGTGATACGACACGTTGTCGTTCAGGCCGGCGACGGTAGCTGTAGCCGTGGCGCCGTTCGCGACCGACGCGCCCGACCCGCTCGGCACCCCGCTGAACGCGGTGCCGAGCGGCTCGACCTCGACGTCCAGGCGCAGCTGGTCGGCGGCGTTCGGGTCCGTGGCGGTGGCCTTGAACACCACCGAGCGGCCTTTGGCGGTGCCGCCCACCGCGATGGACGCGACCCCGTCGCTCTGGAACTGCGCCAGCGCGCCCGGCGCGGCGGGCGGCTGCGGTACGGCGGTGACGAAATCGGCGACAGTCTCGGCGTTGCTGCCGAACGGCACCCAGGCGCTGGAACGGCCCGTCTGGTCCAGCGCGCGCGCCTGCCAGTGATACGCGGCGTCGTCCGCGAGGCCGGTCAGGGCGACGACCGCAGGCTGGCCACTCGCGACGGGGTCGCTCGCCGCCGTCGGAAGATCGGTGAACGCCGTTCCGACCGGCTGCACCTCCACCTGCAGCCGCAGCGTGTCGGCGATGTCTGGATCAGTCACCACGCCGCGCACCACGACCGTCGGCTCGTCGGTCACGCTGCCGAGCGGCACCGCCGTCGTCGAGTCGCTGCGCAGCTGGGCCACGGAGCCCGGAGCGGCGGGAGCGCGGGGCCGCGACACGCTCAGCGTGTAGGCTCCCGTCGCGCCCGCCGCCGCGCTCGTCGCCTCGATCGTGTACGTGCCACCGACGCGCAGCAGCTCATAGCGCAGGCAGGCGTCGCCCGACGTGGCGCACCGGTCGTTCTCCGCGAGCGCGGGCGCCGTGCCGGCGGTCGAGCTGTCGAGCACGACGTAGCCGTCGAGGGCCGGCGCCGCCATGAGGACGGAGACCGAGTCACCGGCCCGGCCCGTGAAGCTGTACAGCTGTGCGAAGCTGCCGGCGCGGTGCGGCGCCCCGCAGCTTTGGCGTGTGAGCGAGTCGGTCAGCAGCGCATCGGGGGTGATGGCGGCCGCCACGCAGGGATGGACCACGAAATCCACGGGGACCGCCGCGGGGCTGTGGGTCGCATTCCCGGCGGAGACCACGACGGTATCGTGATAGGCGCCCGGGGTGAGGCCAGTGGGGTCGAGCTGGACCCGCAGCCACGCCGGCGTGGCGCCGTTCTTCGGGGTGAGGGAGAGCCACGCCGACCCCAGCATGGAGCCGGCGCTCCAGGAGAGCGGCCCCCCTCCATCGCCAGCGTTCGCCAGCGCGACACTGTCCAGGCGCAGCGCCATGCTCCCGACGGCGGCGGTTTGGCTGAGCTTCCCGGGCGCGACGGCCAGGGTCGCCACCGGCGGCTGGCTATTGGTGAGCTTGTCGACGTTGCAGGTGGTGACGATGAGCAGCAGCAGGGTGCACGCCGCGACGCCCATCGCCCGCTGAACGGCGACGAGCACACTGCTACGTCGGCGGGACTCCTCTGGCCCGGGCACGAGCTCGCGTGAGTGGCGTCAGCCCGCCAGGTGTCGCAAGGCTCATACCGCCCGCTTCGTGGGCGCCACACCGCACCTCGTCGCAGGGGCGCCACATAACGCTTACAGTTTTGAGCCCCCCTACCCCCCTCCTCCCCGCCCCCAACGGGGCCCGGGGTCCGGGGTTCGGGGTCCGGGCCCCCCAACCCCTCCCCGGCCCCGGGTCCCGGACACCGGGTCCCGTGGGGGTGGTGGAGCGGGGCGAGTCACCAGTACAGCACGAACCGGCCGTGCCCCCCGCCGAACCAGCCGCGTGGCCACATCCCGGGGTCCGAATCGAGCCCTAGCCCCAGCTGGAAGGCCCAGTGGTTGGCAGCGCGCCAGCCAAACTCGAGCCGTACCTCATTGTTATGTCGCGCCAGCGACCCTTCGCGCGCCGGCACCTCGCCTGCCCCGCGCGTCACATCGCGTACATCGAGCTCGTAGGTGATACCGCCCGTAAACCCGTGCTCCGGACGGCGTTCCAGGACGGCTTGCCCGCTCCAGGCGACGTCCTGGTAGTCGATATCCGCGGCTGGGGCGGCGGCGTTTCTGTAGACCTTTCGCTCCGGGCGCCAGCTGCGCGCCAGCCAGCTCTCGATCACCCACTCCGGCGCGACGCGCGCCAGCAGCAGCCCGCCCGCCTGCATCGTCCGCTCGGTGAGCCGGAAGTCGTCGAGCGCCCGGCCGTCGGGGAGCGGCGTGCGATCGGTCACGGCCCGCACGTAGGTCGCGAAGCCGCCCAGCGTCAGACCTGCGTTCCCCTGCCACTCGACCAGCAGACCGGAGAAGCCGTAACGCTCCCGTTGGCGAAACCCCGAGTCAGGAAAGAGTTGCACGTACGCGCGCAGCGTCGCCGGCAGCATCACGCCGGCCCGCCCCTCCACGCGCCAGCGGGTTGCGAGGCGCAGATCCAGGTTGCCGCGTAGCGTCACCGGCTGGCGCTCGTAGTCGAGCGCCGTGTCGGCGGCGGCGTTCAGCACCTCCAGGTCCTGGTAGATCAGATCGCTGAACGCATCGAGCACCGCCACGTACAGCGCCAGCTCGCGCCCGGGCCGGCGCCAGCCGGCGCCAGCCTCGAGATCGGAGCTCGGCTTGAGCGGCACCAGCGTTCCTTCGATCGAGGAAAAGAACCCGGCGTCCGTGCGGCGCACGAACCCAATGCGCACCAGGCTGCGCGTCAGCTCGGGGAGGTCCTGTTTCGTGAAGTCGACGGCGGTGGACCAGCGGCGCCCCAGCGGCACCAATTCTTTGAATTCCGCGCCCTCGGCGAAGTCGCGGGTGTTGATGCTGCCGCCCCAATAGCGCGCGCCCCGGGCGTGGCGGGCCCAGTCGGCGTCGTCGAGCAGCCCGAAGCGTGCGCGGATCAGGTTGATCTGGTAGTCGGGATCGATGGTGGGATTGAAGCGCTGCAGGATGCCTTGGTCGCTGAGCCGCCCGTCGCGGGCGGCATCACGATCGAGCAGGCGGAGCCAGGCGTCCTCCGCCCACGCCGCCAGCGTGGCGTGCAGCCCGGCCGAGTCGGACTGCCCGCGGCACGGCGCCGCAACGGCGATTATAAGGAAAGCGACGGTGCAGCGCATGGGCGGCACAGGACTCGAACCTGTGACCTCCGGTATGTGAGACCGGCGCTCTAACCAGCTGAGCTAGCCACCCGAACAGATAGGGTGCCGAGGTGCCGACCCTTCGCACCCTGGCCCCTTGGCACCTTCGCACCTAGTAGTTACCGTGGGCCCTCCAGGATTTGAACCTGGGACCTACGGATTATGAGTCCGCTGCTCTAACCAGCCTGAGCTAAGGGCCCGAGGGGAGCAAATATAATGCAGAACGCGGAAGTGGGAACGCGGAACGCGGAACATCAGCACGACGGTCGGCCCGCCTGTTCCGCGTTCCGCGTTCCGCCTTCCGCGTTGGTTACGTTCCGCATTCGATCGCCATGCGCCGCGTCCTGATCGTCTCCCCGATCTACCTGAACCCCGCGAACCGCGGCAAGCTGCGCGCGCTCGCGGCCCGCGACCTCGACGTCACCGTCGGCGTCCCGGAGCGCTTGCGCGAAGCCGCGCTGGGCCGCACCGTCGAGGCGGGGTGGGAGCGGCAGAACGGCGTCGAGGTGTTCCCCATCCCGGTGCGACACTGGACCAACCCCGACGAAGCCCGCTTTCGGAAGCGCCCGCTCATCTCGCTGCTGCGCGACAAGCGCCCCGACGTGGTGCAGGTCGAGCAGGAGCCGACCACGCGCGTCTGCCAGCAGGTGGTGCGTGTGGCCCGCAAGCTCAAGTTCCCGGTGGTGCTGCTCACGCTCCAGAACGTGGAGCTGTCGCTCCGGCTCTTCCCGCGCGCGCGGCGCCGCCGCACGCTGCGGCGGCTCAAGGGAGCGATCGCGGGCAGCGCCGGCGCCGCGGCGGTGCTGCACCGCACCGTCCCCGATCTCCCCGTCGCGGTAGTGCCGCAGCTCGGCGTCCAGGTGCCGCCCGAGCCGGAGCACGCGCTGCACGAGGGGCTCGCGATCGGGTACGTGGGGCGCTTGGTGCCGGAGAAGGGAGTCGATACTTTGCTGCAGGCGCTCGCCGAGAACCGCGAGGGGCGCTGGCACCTGTGGGTGGTGGGCGACGGGCCCGACCGCGAGCGGCTCGAGCGCATGGCCAGCGAGCTGCGGCTCGCTGCGCGGATCCGCTGGACCGGCGGGCTGCCGCCCGAGGAGATGGCGCGGCTCTGGGCCGAGCTGGACGTGCTGGTGCAGCCGTCGCGCGGGCTCGCGAGCTGGGCCGAGCAGTCCGCGCATGTCGTGGCCGAGGCGATGGCGCACGAGGTGGCGGTGGTGGGGACCGGCGCGGGAGCGACGCCCGAGGTGATCGGCGACGCCGGCGCCATCGTCCCGCCCGATGATCCCGCCGCGCTCGCCGGCGCGCTGCGCCGCCTCAGCGCCGCCGAGCTGCGCCGGCCGCTGGCCCAGGCGGGGCGGGCGCGGGTGATGCAATTGCTCAGTGAGGATGCGGTGGCGGAGCGGACGGTGGCGTTCTGGAAGGAGATACTCGCGTGAGGAGAAGCGTTCACCCTCAATGACCCGAGTCCTCCTGGTGCCCGACCTGCCTTTGGAGCGCTGGCCCTCGATGGACCGCTACGCTCACCGGCTGTACGACTGGCTGGAGAGCACCGATCCCGGATTCGAGGTGCGGTTGGCGGCGCACATCGGCGCGCTGACGCGCGAGACCAAGGACGGGCGCCAGTCGGGCGGCTATCCCCGCTGGTGGGCCCAGGACGTGGATCCCACCGCCCTTGTGCTGCCGGGCCCGTTGCGCGAGCCGCAGCGCTACGTGGCGCGCCACTTCCTGTACCCGTGGTGGCTCAAGCGCGACGCCAAGCGCGCCCGCCTGGTGCACATCCTCGACCACAGCTACGCGCACATGATCACCCGGGTGCACCGCCGCCCGGTGGTGGTGACGGTGCACGACCTGATGCCGGTGATCGTCCTGCGCTCGCCTACCGACGGCTGGCGCGAGGGGATCCGCAATCGCTTCCTGCGACAGACGCTCAAGGCGCTGCGGCTCGCCCAGGCATACATCGTGGGCACGGAGTGGCTGAAGAGCGAGCTGGCGACGTGGCTGGGTGA
>QHTT01000050.1:43313-55526 GCA_003220935.1 Gemmatimonadota bacterium | reverse complement strand
CCGAGCCGCCGCCGCGCTTCAGCGAGGCGAGCCTCGTGAAGGAGCTGGAGCGCCTGGGGATCGGGCGGCCGTCCACGTATGCGGCGATCATCTCGACCTTGAAGAACCGCTGGTACGCCACCGCTAAGGACCGGCGCTTCCAGCCCACGCCCCAGGGCGAGATCGTGTGGCAGGTGCTGAAGCGGTGCTTCCCGGACGTGTTCGAGGTCGGCTTCACGGCGCAGATGGAGACCGAGCTGGACAAGGTGGAGGAGGGCGATCTGGCGTGGCAGCGGGTGCTCGAGGACTTCTGGGGTCCGTTCTCGCAGGCGCTCGCGGCGGTCGACATCGATCGGCTGATTCACGACGTGCACGACCTGTCGGAGTTGCCCAAGGAGAAATGCCCGAACTGCGGCGGCCCGCTGATCGTGAAGAGCGGCCGCTTCGGGCCGTACATCGCGTGCGCCAAGTATCCGGAGTGCCGCTTCAGCCGGCCGCTCAAGAAGAACAAGGTGCCCGACCGCCCGTCGGACGAGAAATGCCAGGAGTGTGGCGCGCCGATGGTGATCAAGACCGGGCGGTACGGCGAGTTCCTTGCGTGCACGCGCTACCCCAAGTGCAAGCACACTCGCCCCGTGCCGCTCGGCGTGAAGTGCCCGAAGTGCGGCACGGGCGAGCTGGCCGAGCGGCGCACCCGCAAAGGGCGCAACTTCTTCGGGTGCCTGCGCTACCCGGACTGTGACTACTCGACGTGGAACCGCCCCGTCCCGGTCGCATGCCCGAGCTGCGGGTTCGTCGGGATGGAAGAGAAGCAGACCAAGGCCGCGGGAGCGACGCGCAAGTGCCTGAAGTGCGGACACGAAGTCACGCTGGAGGAAGTCACGCCGGCGGAGTCGGTCGCGACCTGACCGCGACGGTAGTGGGCGGCGGGCTCGCGGGGAGCGAGGCCGCCTGGGCGCTCGCCGAGCGCGGGGTGGCGGTCACCCTCTACGAGATGCGGCCCGTTCGCATGACGGCGGCGCACCAGACCGACCTGCTCGCCGAACTCGTCTGCAGCAACTCCTTCAAGTCAGTTGAGCGAACCAACGCGCACGGCCTGCTCAAGGCCGAGATGCGCCGGCTCGGGAGCATCGTGCTGGAGGGGGCCGACGCCGCACGCGTTCCGGGGGGGGCGGCGCTCGCCGTCGATCGCGTCGCGTTCGCGCGGGGCGTGCACGATCGCGTCACCCGACACCCGCACATCACAGTGCTGCGCGAGGAGGCGACGGAGCTCCCGTCCCCGGGGGTCGTGGCGACGGGCCCGCTCACGTCGGACGGGCTGGCTGCAGTCATCGCGCGGCGACTCGACGTGGCGTCGCTCGCCTTCTTCGACGCGATCGCGCCCATCGTCGCCGCCGAGTCACTGGACCACGCGCGCCTGTTCCGCGCCTCGCGCTACGGCAAGGGCGGCGGCGACGATTACCTGAACGCGCCGCTCACTGAGCCCGAGTATGACGCCTTCGTCACGGCACTGCGCAGCGGCGAGCAGTATCAGCCGCACCACGAGTTCGACCGGACTCCCTACTTCGAGGGCTGCCTGCCGGTGGAAGAGATGGCGGCCCGCGGCCGCGACGTGCTGCGCTTCGGGCCGATGAAGCCGGTCGGGCTACGGGATCCCCGGGCTGACACCGCGCCCCGGGCTGACGCCGCGCCGCGGGCTGACACCGCGCCCCGAGCTGACGCCCCGCCCCGGGCTTACGCCCGGGGCCATAGCGCGGAGCCGTTCGCCGTGGTGCAGCTGCGCCAGGAAGATCGCGCCGGCCAGATGTGGAACCTGGTCGGCTTCCAGACGCGACTCAAGATCCCCGACCAGCAGCGGGTGTTTCGGATGATTCCGGGGCTCGAGCGCGCCGAGTTCCTCCGCTATGGCTCGGTGCACCGCAACTCCTACATCAATGCGCCACGCGCGCTCACAGCGCATCTCTCCGCCAAAGACGACCCGCTGCTCCTGTTCGCCGGCCAGCTCACGGGGGTGGAGGGGTACACCGAGTCCGCGGCGACCGGGATACTGGCCGGGATCAACCTTGCGCGGCTGCTCGCGGGGGAAGAGCCCCTGCTTCCGCCACCCACGACGCTGCTCGGCGCGCTGTACCGCTACGTGCACTCGGCCGACCCGGAGCACTTTCAGCCGATGAACGCCAACTTCGGGCTGCTTGAGCCGCTGGAGCTGGTGGTGAAGGACAAGCAGCGGAAGAGAGAGCTGCTGGTTGAGCGAGCGTTGGCGGATATGGAACGGTTCGCGGCGCGGATTCGTGCACCCCGGGGCGTCGCCCCGGGGTCAGCCGCTCCGGGCCCGCAACCTTGCGCGACTGACCCCGGGCCGGCGGCCCGGGGCAACGTCCCATGACCAGCCCCGAGGTCAGGGACTTCGTCGAGTTCCTCGAGAAAGAGCGCAACGATTCCCCCCACACCGTGAAAGCGTACGGCCGCGACCTCGCCGACTTCGTCGCGTTCTGCGGCCGCTACTACGGTGGCGCCTGGAGCTGGGCCGGGGTGGACCGCCTCGCGATCCGCGCGTGGCTGGGCGCGCAGCAGCAGCGGGGCCTCGCCAAGCGCTCCGCGGCTCGCGCGCTCTCGGCGCTGCGCACCTTCTACCGCTTCCTCAACGCGACGCGGGGACTGGAGGTGAACCCGGCGAAGGCCGCGCGTACTCCGAAGCTCGAGCGCAAGCTCCCGGACTACCTGGACCGGGCCGAGATCGACCTGTTGTTCGAGGAGGCGGAGCGGCGCGCGGCAGCGGGCGGGTTCCGGGAGGGGCGCGACCTGGCGATGCTCGAGCTGTTCTACTCGACGGGGATCCGGCTGGGCGAGCTCGCCGGCCTGAACGAGCAGGACGTGGACGTCGTCTCGGACCAGCTGAAGGTGCGGGGCAAGGGGAAGAAGGAGCGGATCGTGCCGGTGGGGAAACACGCGGGTCGCGCGCTGCGGCGGTACTACCGGCTGCGAGACGCGGTGCTCGCCGAAACCCGACAGGAGCGGCGGGCGTTGTTCGTGAGCCGGCGCGGGAAGCGGCTCACGCCGCGCGCCGTGCAGCTCGTGATCAAGCGCTTGCTCAGCGCGCTGGCCCGCAGCGGGACGGTGGAGGGGGTGGGGGTGGGCGCGAGAGGGGACCGGGGCTTGCATGTGCATTCGTTGCGCCACTCGTTCGCGACGCATCTGCTGGACGCCGGCGCCGACCTGCGGGCGGTGCAGGAGCTGTTGGGCCACGCCTCGCTCAGCACCACGCAGGTGTATACTCATACGTCGGTGGAGCGCTTGAAGAAGGTCTATCACCAGGCCCACCCCCGGGCGTAGGTCCTCACCCCCTGCCCCCCTCTCCGCGATGCGGAGAGGGGGCACGTCGGGCGTACCCCCTCTCCCGAAGGGAGAGGGGGACAGGGGGTGAGGACGAAAAACGGAGGGAGAGGGACGGAAGCGGTGCGGCAACAACGATTCCGCAGCACCACGATTCTCTGCGTCCGGCGCGACGGGCACGTGGCCCTGGGCGGCGACGGCCAGGTCACGCTGGGCGACACGGTGATGAAGGCGAACGCGAACAAGGTGCGGGCGTTGAAGGGCGGCAAGATCCTCGCCGGCTTCGCGGGCGCGTCCGCCGACGCGTTCACGCTGTTCGAGAAGTTCGAGGAGAAACTCGAGCGCTACCCCGGCAACCTGCCGCGCGCCGCCGTGGAGCTGGCCAAGGACTGGCGCTCCGACCGCGTGCTCCGGCGTCTCGAGGCGCTGCTGGTCGTGGCCGACAAGGAGCACGGCTACGTCATCTCGGGCTCGGGCGAGCTGATTGAGCCGGACGACGGGATCCTGGCGATCGGCTCCGGTGGCAACTACGCGCTCGCGGCGGCGCGGGCACTCGCCACCGCGTCGGGCCTCGCCGCCCGGGACATCGTCCAGCGCTCGCTCGAGATCGCGGCCGAGATCTGCGTGTACACCAACACGCACATCACCATTCTGGAGCTCTAGATGGCCGAGCCCACGCGCACGCCCCCCCCGCCCCCCCCGCCCCCCTCTGGCGACGCGCCGTCGCCCGACGCGCGGGCGCCGGCGGAAGATCAGCTCCCCTGGCTCGAGGAGCTGCCGCCCCGCAAGATCGTGGCGGAGCTGGATCGCTACATCGTGGGCCAGGAGGTCGCGAAGAAGGCGGTCGCCATCGCCGTGCGCAACCGCTGGCGGCGGGCCCAGGCCCCCGATGATATCCGGGACGAGATCCTGCCGAACAACATCATCATGATTGGCCCCACCGGCGTGGGGAAGACCGAGATCGCGCGCCGCCTGGCGCGTCTCGCCGGCGCGCCGTTCCTCAAGGTCGAGGCCTCGAAATTCACCGAGGTGGGCTACGTGGGGCGTGACGTCGAGTCCATGGTGCGCGAGCTGGTGGACGTGGCGATCAACATGGTGCGCACGGAGCGGGAGGACGAGGTCTACCCGGAGGCCGAGGCGCGCGCGGAGGAGCGGCTGCTCGACATCCTGCTGCCGGCTGCACCCGCCCCACCCCTCACCGCTTCCCCCTCCCCGGGGGAGAAGGGAGAAGGGAGAGGGGAGAAGGCCCCGCTGTTCGTCGTGTCGTCCAAAGGCGACGTCACTACCAAGCCCCTCGAGGCCGACACCGAAGCGCAGGAGCGGCGGCGCCGCAGCCGCGAGAAGCTGCGCCAGCAGCTCAAGGAGGGGAAGCTCGAGGAGCGCGACGTCGAGGTCGAGGTGCAACAGCAAGGCTTCCCCATGCTCGAAATGATGCAGCCGCCGCAGGGGATGGAGGGCCCGGACGTCAATTTCACGGAGTGGCTGCAGGAGATGCTGCCGAAGAAGAAGAAGCGCCGCACCGTGCACCTGCACGAGGCGCGCCGCATCCTGGTGGACGAGGAGCTCAAAAAGCTCGTCGACATGGACGACGTCGTGAACGAGGCGCTGGACCGCGTCGAGAACCACGGCGTCATCTTCATCGACGAGCTCGACAAGATCGCGGGCGAGCGCGGCACCGTCGGGCCCGACGTGTCGCGTGAGGGCGTGCAGCGCGACCTGCTCCCCATCGTCGAGGGGTCCACGGTGCAGACGCGCTACGGCTACGTGCGCACCGACCACATCCTGTTCATCGCCGCCGGCGCCTTCCACATCTCCAAGCCGTCGGACCTGATCCCCGAGCTTCAGGGCCGTTTCCCGATCCGCGTGGAGCTGCAGCCGCTCACTGAGGCGGACTTCGTCCGCATCATGACCGAGCCCGAGAATGCCCTCACCAAGCAGTACGCCGCCCTGTGTGCGGCCGAGGGGGCGACGCTCGAGTTCACGCGCGACGGCATCGAGGAGGTCGCGCGCATCGCCGCCAAGGCGAACGAGCGGATGGAGAACATCGGGGCGCGCCGCCTGCACACCGTGATGACCAACCTACTCGAGGACGTGCTGTTCGAGCTCCCGGAGCTCCCCGAGAAGCACGTCGTGTTCGACGCCGCCAAGGTGCGCCACCGCCTCGCCAAGGTCGTCGACGACGAAGACTTGCGCCGCTACATCCTCTAGGTAGAATGGGGAAAATCCATGGCGAAGCGCGACTTTCTCGCCGTCACCGACTTGAGCCGCGACGAGGTCGTGCGTTTGTTCGACCTCGCCCACCGCATGAAGACCGGGGCCTACCGGGAGACGCCGCTCGCCGGGAAGACCCTGGCCATGATCTTCGCCAAGTCGAGTACCCGGACGCGGGTGTCCTTCGAGGTCGGGACGTACCAGCTGGGAGGCCATGCGCTGTTCCTCTCCTCCCGCGACATCCAGATCGGTCGCGGCGAGCCGATCCCGGACACGGCGCGCGTGCTGTCGCGCTATGTGGAAGGCATCATGATCCGCACCTTCGATCACGGCGAGGTGGAGGAGCTGGCCCGCCACGCGACCGTCCCCGTCATCAACGGCCTCACCGACCTGTCCCACCCGTGCCAGGTGCTGGCCGACCTGTTCACCGTGCGGGAGGCGCTGGGCGGGTGGGAGGGGAAGCGGATCGCCTGGGTGGGTGACGGCAACAACATGGCGAACAGCTGGATCGAGGCGGCGCAGCTGCTCGGCTTCGAGCTGCGGCTGGCCTGCCCGGAAGGATACGAGCCGAGCCGGCGCATCTTCGATCGGGCGAAGCAGGCCGGCGCCTGCGTTGAGGTGACGGAAGTGCCCGAGGAGGCGGTGGCGGGCGCCCACGTCGTCAACACCGACGTTTGGGCCTCGATGGGGCAGGAGGGCGAAGCGGAGGCGCGCCGCAACGCGTTCCGCGGCTACACGGTGGACCCCGAGCTGATGAAGCTCGCCGATCCCACGGCCATCTTCCTGCACTGCCTCCCCGCGCATCGGGGCGAGGAAGTCGCGACCGAGGTGATCGAGGGCCCGCAGTCGCGCGTCTGGGACGAGGCCGAGAACCGGCTGCACGTCCAAAAGGCGCTCCTTGCGACGTTGATGGGCTAGGGTAGACCAACCCCGGGCCATGCCCCGGCGTTTATCCGAGACCAGAGTGACCGACCAAGCCCTGAAGCGGACCCCGCTCCACGACATCCACGTGAGCCTCGGCGCCAAGATGGTGCCGTTCGGCGGGTACGAGATGCCCGTCACGTACCGGGGCGGGATCGCGGCCGAGCACACAGCCGTGCGGGAGGCGGTGGGCGTGTTCGACGTGTCCCACATGGGCGAATTCGAGGTCACCGGGCCGGACCGCAACGCCTTCGTGCAACGTGTGACGTGCAACGATGTTGGGGCGCTGCGCCCGGGGCAGGCTCAATACTCGGCGATTCTCACCCAGCGCGGCACCTTCGTGGACGACTGCCTGATCTATCGGTTCGACGACCGGGTGATGATGGTCGTCAACGCCGCCAACATCCCGCGGGACTGGGAGCACGTTGTCGACCAGAAGCGCGGCGCCAACGTGCGGCTGCGGAACGTCTCGGACGAAACGGGGCTGCTGGCGGTGCAGGGGCCGAAGGCGGAGGCGCTGCTCGCGCCCCTCACGCCGGTGGGGATCACGATGATCCCTTACTATCACTTCGCCGAGGGGAAGGTCGCCGGGGTGCAGTGCTTCATCTCGCGCACCGGCTACACCGGCGAGGACGGCTTCGAGCTGTATTGCCGCGCGGGCGATCTCGAGACGCTGTGGCACGCGCTCGTGGGCGCGGGCCGCGCCGAGCCGTGCGGGCTGGGCGCCCGGGACACGCTGCGGCTCGAGGCCGGGTACCCGCTGTACGGCAACGACATCGACGACATGGTGACGCCGTTCGAAGCGGGCCTGGGCTGGATCGTGAAGCTCGAGAAGGGCGCGGACTTCACCGGCCTCGCGGCGCTGAAGCAGCAGAAGCTCGAGGGCGTGAAGCGCCGCCTGGTCGGCTTCAAGATGGCGGAGCCGCGCACCGTCGCCCGGCATGGTTACGGCGTATACGTGGACGGCACCCAGGTTGACGTGGTTCGGAGCGGCACTGTGACTCCGACAGCGAACCGGGCGATCGGGATCACCTACCTGCCGGTCGCGTCCGCCAAATCGGGCGGCCGATTCGACATCGACGTGCGGGGCAAACGCGCCCCGGCGGACGTGGTGCCGCTGCCGTTCGTGCCGCATAGAACCCGTCGGACCGTCTGACGGCCGGACGGTGTGATGCGCATCGGCATTCTCACGGTGTCTGACCTCGGGGCGGTCGGTCAGCGCGAGGACACGTCGGGCGACGCGATTCTCACGTGGGCGACGGAGCGGGGCTACGACGTCGCGGTGCGCAGCGTGGTGCCGGACGAGTCCGACCGGATCGCGGGGAAGCTCGCGCGCTGGGCCGATTCGGGCGAAGTCGACGTGATCCTCACCACCGGCGGCACGGGGCTCACCCTGCGGGACGTGACTCCCGAAGCGACGCAGGCGGTGCTGGAGCGCGCCGCGCCGGGCATCGCGGAGGCGCTGCGGGCCACGGCCGCGCCGCGGTTTCCCCGCGCGTGGCTCTCCCGCGGCGTCGCCGGCACGCGCGGCAAGACGCTGATCGTGAACCTTCCCGGCTCGACCGGCGGCGTGACGGACGGCCTGGCGGTGCTGGAGGGCTTTTTGGAGCACGCGGTCGAACTGGTGAGCGGATCGCGCACTGTGCACGGATGATCACCTGTGGCTTACGACTTGTGGCTTACGGCTGAACTATGGCTGATCGCGTCCTAATCACCACCGACGACTTGGAGCACGCGGTCCGGATCAACGCGCATCTCGAGACCGCGGGCTTCCACACGATGCTCGTCTCGTCGTTCGACGACGTGCGCCGGGCGGTGGGGGGTGCGGGAGGGGCCGACGGGAGCGACGCCGCCCCGGCACCCGATTGCATCGTCCTGACCGGTGGGCTACACGAATCGTCCGCCGCGCAGCTGTTGCGCATCGCGCACGACCGCTCGATCTCCACGCTCGGCCTGGTAGAGTCGACGGAGCCTGACCCCAAGGAGGCGGCCCGCCGGCTGGGGCTCACCTCCTTCCTCGTGAAGCCTGCCGACCCGACAGAGGTGAGCGCGACGGTGCGGCGGCTGATCGAGCGCCGCCGTTTGCAGGCGCGCACCGGGATCCTGGGCGAATCGCCGGCGATCCAAGAAGTGCTCGTGAAGATCGAGCAGATGGCGCCGGTGAGCGCGACGGTGCTGATCGAGGGGGAGTCCGGGACGGGGAAGGAGCTGGTGGCGCACGCGATCCACGATCTCTCGCCCCGACGCGCCAAGCCGTTCATCGCCGTCAACTGCGCCGCCATCCCGGACACGCTGCTCGAGAGTGAACTGTTCGGCCACGAAAAGGGCGCGTTCACGGGCGCCGCCGAGCGCCGGCTGGGCCGCTTCGAGCTGGCCGAGGGCGGGACGATCTTCCTGGACGAAGTCGGCGAGATGGCCCCGGCCACGCAGGTGAAGCTGCTGCGCGTCCTCGAGGACCGGAGCTTTTTCCGGGTGGGCGGTGCGCAGGCGATCAAGGTGGACGTGCGCGTGATCGCTGCCACCAACAAGTCGCTCAAGGAGGAGGTCGCGCTGGGCCGGTTCCGCGACGACCTGTTCTATCGCCTCAACGTGCTGCACATCGCGCTCGCGCCGCTGCGCGAGCGCAAGGTCGACATCCCGCTCCTGGTGCGGCGCTTCATCGCCGAGTTCGCCGCCCTGCACGAGCGCCCCTTCCGCGGGATCACGCCGGAGGCGCTCCAGATCCTGGTGGACGCCGACTGGCCCGGCAACGTGCGCCAGCTTCGCAACCTGGTGGAGTCCATGGTCGTGCTGGCGCCCGAGGGCGAGATTCGGGCGAGCGACATCCCGCGCGACATCCGGGAGCGGGCGCGGGGGCTGCCGGTCCGGGTGGCTGGGGCCACGCGCGACGTGGCGGGCCAGGAGCTGGAGTTCATCTTCCGCAGTCTTGTGGAGCTTAAGCTACAGGTCGAGGAGCTGCGCCGGCGGCTGGACGACCGGGCGCCCCAGCGGGTGGAGGTCATCGAGGTCGGCCCGGGCTCGGGGATCGTGCCCGTTCAGCCGATCGAGGCAGAGCCGGCACCGGAGGCCGAGGTCGTGTATCGGGCTGGCATGACAATGGCAGACGTAGAGCGCGCCGCCATCGAAGCGGTGCTGCGCCAGACCAAAGGCAACCGGCGCAAGGCGGCCGAAGTGCTGGGGATCGGCGAGCGCACCCTGTACCGCAAGCTCAAGGAATACGCCCTAGCCTAACTCGCCGTAATACAAGAGGTTGCAGTGGCGCGCCCATTGACAGACCGTGACGTGCATCACATGTTACGTCGCCCTGGTTCCGCTTTCTTTAGGTGGCCGCAGCGCCCCGGCCCGGTTTCCCGTGGATTTTAGGATTGATCCGGATCTGTGCGTGGCATGCCTCGCCTGCGTGCGAGTGTGCCCCGCCGACGCCGTTGCAGTCGAGGGTTCGCAGGTCCGAATCGTGGATGAGGCGTGTACGCGCTGCGGGTTGTGCCTGCCTGCGTGTCCCCACGATGCCATCGTCGCCATGGGCGATGTAACGCGAGCCCTGGAGCTCGCGATCGACGGTCGCGCTGCGCTCATCCTCAGCGTGGAGTCGGCGGCCTACTTCTACCCTGCCACTCCCGAGCAGGTGGTGAACGCCTGCTACGCGGCGGGCTTCCGCACGGTGCACCGCGGCGTGCTGGGGGACGAGCTGGTCGCCCGGGAATACCTGGCGCTGTGGGCGGATGACGGCTGGGGGACGGTGATCCGCAGCACCTGCCCGGTGATCGTGGAGACGGTGCGGGCGCAGTACCCGGAGCTGATCCCGTACCTGGCGCCGATCGCGACGCCGATCGCGGCGGAAGCGCGCTACCTGAAGGGCATGTACGGCGCGGGCACGCAGGTGGTATACGCCGGGGTGTGCATCACGGAGGGGGGGCCGGACGTGGAGGCAGCCATCACGCTGGACGAGTTGACGACGCTGCTGGAGCGGCGGGGGGTGCGGATCGACCAGCAGGCCCCGTACTTCAGCCGGCTGCCCGAGGAGCGGCGCCGCCACTGGAGCACCGCGGGGGGGCTGCCGCTCGAGCTGCTGCGCGAGGAGAGCCACGCGAGCCGGCGGTTCCGCAAAGTCCGGGGGCTGGGCGCGCTGGGGGGGATCGCGCGGGCCGTGGCGGTGGACCGCATCGAGCTCGGGTTCGTCGACATCCTGCCGTGCGAGGGGTGCCTCGACCACCCGCTGCTCGGGCCTAAGGACGAGCTGTTCCGGCGCCGCGAGATCGTGGGGGCCACCGAGCCTACGCGCGCGCTCGAGCCGGTAGTGGACGAGGGGGTGGCGCAGAGGGTTCGGGTAGGGGAGGCGTTCTTTGTGCGGCCCCCCACCAATCAGCCGCAAGCGGAGCAGGCGGAAGCCATCCTGGAGCAGATCGGGCTGGCGCCCAACGGTCGGCCGTGGGATTGCGGGGCGTGCGGCTATGCCACGTGCCAGGCGTTCGCGGAGGCGGCGGCGGTGGGGCGAACGACGCTCAAGTCGTGCCCGCCTTACCTCGACAAGCAGGCGACGCAAGCTCAGCTGCAGGCCGCCGAGGACGCCCTGACCGGGCTCGCCACGTTCCGGGTGCTGCGCGACCGGCTGGCGAGCGAGGTGGCGCGCAGCGACCGGACGGGGCAGCCGTTCGCGGTGCTGTTCGTGGACCTGGACAACTTCAAGCAGGTGAACGACCAGTTCGGCCACGAGGCGGGGAACGAGGTGCTGCGGCGGGCGGCGCTCGAGTGCGGCACGCACATCCGGACCACCGACCTGGCGGCGCGGTACGGCGGGGACGAGTTCGTGATGGTACTGGTGCACACCGGGGTGGAGGGAGCGCTGGGCGTGGCGGAGAAGGTGCGCGCTGGGGTAGAGGGGATGGGGCGGCGCGTCGGCTATCCGGCCGGGCTGGTGACGGTGAGTATCGGGGTGGCCGAGTTCGCACCGGGGGTCGGCCCTGCGGCGGAGGACGTGCTGGTGGCGGCCGATCGGGCCCTGTACCGGGCGAAGGCCGCCGGGCGCAATCAGGTCGCGACGGGAGAGAGGTAACGAGTGGATCCTAAGCCGGCAGACACCCCGGGGGAGGGGGAGGGGGGGAGCCCGTCCGAGCGCGAGTTCGTGGCCGGGCAGATCCCCGACCCGTGGGGGGTCAAGCGCGCCGAGAATCTCATCTCGAGCCTGACCGGCGTGTTGTCCGCGCGGGTGGTGGTGACGCCGGTGGGGGAGGTGAGCGAGATCCATGTGCTCACCATGGCCGACACGCAGCCGAAGCAGGTGGTGCGGAACATCGAGTCGGCGTTGATGGCGCAGCTCGGCCTCAAGATCGACCACCGCAAGATCAGCGTCGCTCAGACCGCCGACGTGCGGCCGATCGAGCAGCTCCAGGACGAGGCGGTGAAGACGCGCGCCAAGCGGCGCGTCGTGATCTTCCAGGGGCTCGAGGTGCGGCCGTCCGAGCGTCCGCAGCGGGTGATGGTGCGGGTGAAGCTGGCGTTCGAGGGGCGGGACGCGACGGCGGAGGAGCAGGGGACCGACACGATGCGGAACCGGGTGGAGGCGGCGGCGCGCGCCGCGTCGCTGTGCCTCGACATCCTGCTGCCCGACAACTCCGTCGCGCTCGAAGGGGCGCAGATCATCGACGCGTTCGATCGCAAGTTCGTGCTGGTTGCGGTGCACGGGCTGGGTGGGCGCGAGGCGCAGTTGCTGACCGGAACGTGCGAGATCAAGGAGAGCGCCGAGCGCAGCGCGGTGCTGGCGGTGCTAGA